>JBBSBP010000203.1:0-6468 GCA_038251165.1 Bacteroidales bacterium
CAGTAACTTTTAACAGGGCACCTTCCGGAGTAAAAGGAAGCCAGGAGTTTCATAGCTGTCGAATCTGTTGGAATTAAATCCGACATATATACGTAGGTTTTTTCTCCTGAAGTAATAAATGGAATCATCTGCCCGGGAGTGTGCCCGTCGAACATCCGCACTGAAATTCCGGGAAACAAATCACAATCATCCTCAACCAGTTGCATGTTTCCTTCAGCTTTCAGAAAATTCAGGATTTCAGGATAAAAGGCCGCCCGCTCGCGGATGTTGGATATTTTGGCATGTTCCCATTGTTTTTTGCTGCACCAGTGTGTGGCTTTCGGGAACTGAAGTTTCAGTTGCCCGTTTTCACGAATAACCGCGCCGTTGCAATGATCCCAATGCAGATGAGTAAAGAATACATCGGTAATATCTTCCAGTTTAAAACCTTTTTCTACCAGTGATTTTTCGATTGCATCCGTTTCTTCATGACCGTTATTCTGTTGCACCTTCTCCGGATAATGATTTCCGACTCCTGCTTCAATCAGGATTTTGCGTTCTCCCATATCAACCAGCAAACAACGCATGGCCAGTTTGACACTGTTATTTTCATCAGCAGGATAAACTTTATTCCAAAGGTTTTTGGGAATGACACTGAACAGTGCGCCACCGTCGCAACTGAAATTTCCTGCATGTATCGGGTGAAGTTGCATCATCTGATTTTAATATTTCCTGTTAAAAGTATAAATAAATGATTTGTATTTGGGAGTACAGAGCAAAAGACAGGAGGAATGCAGTCCTTATTCTCTCCGGTCACCCTTCTCCGGTTTCCCTTTCCCGTTTTCCAACTCTACTGCTCTTTTCTGCGCTGATGTGTCGGTCGAAAAATCCATCACATACTGAACCACACCGAAATAGTCTTCAATTCCTTTTTCAACTTTGTTGGTTTTTAGGTACACGTCATTCACTTTTCCGGCCGCTTTATCAATCTGTTCATTTCGCATACTTTCCCAGTGTTTCTGAACTCTCCGGATGTCGTTGATGACAGGTTTGCTGATTCGATGGACCAGCTCCGGGAAATTGTGCAATTGTTTTCCCTGCGACAGGAAATAGTTGAGCATGCTGATGTTGGCACTGTACTGAAGCTGTTTCGACTCACTTTTTGCACAAATCAGCCAGCCATAAAAATTGGCTTCGGCTTCGCTGGTAATGCCGAACTGGTGGGCAAATTCGTGGCTCAGAACCTGTGGATATTCAATAGACAGCAAACTGTCGTTAACATGTACTTCGCTGAAAAAAGGACCGTAATAACCGGCAATCGAAGCTTTGGCAAAAAACGAACTTAGCGTAATTGATTTCGGGCGTCGGTTTCCCTGGGGGTATTTCAACTTCATAAATAATGCGTTTTTCTGATAAGAGGTTTCAACCAGTGAATCGATAGTGGAATAACTTATATTTTCGAACCTGCAGTATGAATCATTGGTTTGGGCAATCAGATTTTCCAGCACCCTGACGAACTGAACGGTATCCGGTTTCGATCTGTTAATTAAAAGCCGGTCATTGATGTTGGTTCTGAAATAATTAAAGCCCCAGAACCAATAAAAAAGTACATAGCAAATGGCCAGTGTTTGCAGAATCAACAGGATAAATCTGCCGAATTTTATCTTTTTGAGAAGCACTAAAATCAGGAGAATCACCAGAAAAACAGCCAGTAAGGCGTAAAATGCATCGTCGAGTGAAAAGGAAACCCATTGGCTTAAAAATGAAAGTAAAAAGGCAACTGACGGATAGATGGTTTGTGAATATACGGTTTCTGTAATCATAGGATGCCTGGCGAACAATTCGGTAAGTCCGAAAGTGCCAAGTGCCAGCCAGATAGGCAAAGCAGCTTTGCCGAAGATTTTGTTTCTGAATTTATTTTTAGTCATATTGTTGGAGGAAATGAGACTGCGAAGATCAGGATTTTTTTTGTGCCTCAACAATATGCCTCAACGATTTCAGTTTAGATTTGGTGATGTATCATGCATGCCACGGAATTAATTTCCAGGGAGACGGCACAAAATGAGTCTGTAACTCCAGTTCAAGGTGGATACCCCATGGCAAGAGTGATTTCTGCCTTGCCGGCAGGAAGGCTGGATAACGAACAGCTGATCAATTTATTAACTTCAATATTTTCGAATGACAAATAGTTTACAAATCCTCTTAATTGCATTGTTGTTTTTAATTACCGGAGTTGCCAATGGACAGGAAACTAAGGTTGAACTTGATCTGGTGGCTGGCGCTTCGACACCCGAATTATATCATTTCGGAATCAGAAGTCACTATTTACCCAATGCGCGTCTGGATTTTAATTTTGGATCTGATTTGAACAACGATGATCAGGGAAGGGAATATGCGATAACAATAAATCATGCCTATTATCCTGGAAAAGTTAATCCGAAGTTCAAAAGAAAATTGTGGTCATTCAATACGGGATTTTCTTTTCTTGTGAAGAAAAATATCGAATATAAAACAACCGCTTCGTATTTGAATTTGTTTTTTGCACGGGAATTCCCGGTCACGAAAAGAATTTTTATTGAGCCGGAATTAGGTATTTCCTATTTTCTTTTTGAGCATGTTGTAAATACAGATAACGAGGTTCTTTCAGGCGACAGAACCCCGATTATCCCTAAATTCGGAATAAATCTGATCCTGAAGATTTGATAATAATTTTCCAGTTCTTCTTTTGAAACCCGATCATTCCGGGAATAGAAGAAAGCTTGTTCCGCAGAATAGAATGCCATCCACAGAAATCGGTTTTTTTGCCTATTTTTCACAATCCAAAAATTTCGACCATGAAAGTACATTTTATAGCTGTTGGCGGAAGCGCCATGCACAACCTGGCCTTAGCCCTGCATAAAAAAGGATATTTGGTTACCGGTTCAGATGATGAGGTTTTTGAACCTTCAAAAAGCAGGCTTCAAAAAGCCGGATTGCTTCCTGAACGTGAAGGTTGGTTCCCGGAATCCATTTCCGGCGATTTGGATGCAGTAATTCTTGGAATGCATGCCCGGCTTGATAATCCGGAATTAATACGTGCACAGGAACTGGGGCTGAAAATATTCTCCTATCCGGAATACCTTTACGAGCAAACCAAAGATAAAATCCGGGTGGTGATTGGGGGAAGTCATGGAAAAACGACCATCACATCGATGGTGATGCATGTTTTGCGATACAATCATATCGTATTCGATTACATGGTAGGCGCTCAGCTCCAGGGTTTCGACACCATGGTTTCGCTGAGTGAGGAGGCCCGGATTGCGGTTTTTGAAGGTGATGAATATTTGTCTTCACCCATCGACCGGCGTCCTAAGTTTCACCTGTATTTCCCTTCTGTTGCCCTGCTGAGTGGAATTGCCTGGGACCATATCAATGTTTTCCCGACCTTCCCGTATTACGTAGAGCAGTTTCAGATCTTTGCCGATCTGATTCAAGCCAATGGTACGCTGATTTATTTCGGCGCCGATGAAAACCTGCAACAGGTGGCTTCCAAAAGTCGGGATGATATACAAAAAATTCCCTATCAGTCGCATCAATCGGTGATTGAAAACGGCATCACCTACCTGATTAATGGGGTTCAGAAAATCCGGCTACAGATTTTCGGTGACCATAATCTTCAAAATATTTCAGGAGCGCAGTTGGTTTGCAGTCAGTTAGGGATAACCGACGAACAATTTTATACCGCGATTGCTGAATTCAAGGGAGCAGCACGCCGTCTGGAAGTGTTGGGTGAAACAGAGGATTGTCTTGTTTTTAACGATTTTGCTCATTCACCCTCCAAATTGAAGGCCACAACAGAAGCGGTGAAAGTACAGTTTCCGGAGCGAAAACTGGTGGCTTGTCTCGAATTGCATACCTTCAGTTCGTTAAAAAAGGAATTTCTTTCGCAATATAAAAACTGCATGGATTCGGCCGATCTGGCTATTGTATATTTCAACCCGCATACCCTCGAACACAAAAAGCTGGAGCCCATCACCGAACAGCAGGTTGCTGATGCTTTCGATTCCCCGGGATTGATGGTTTCAACCGATTCGGATCAGCTGTTTTCATTTTTAAAGGCTCAAAGCTGGCAAAATGCCAATTTGCTGCTCATGACTTCCGGAAACTTTTCAGGTAAAAACCTGAAGGAATTTGCGGCTGAACTGATCAAACAGGCTTAGGCGAATATTAATAAAAATTTTCATTACAATATCAGCAGGATCATCCCGTTCTAATCCTGTACTCATTAATTAAATAAAAAATATGTCCATGAAAAGAATTAGTATAGTATTTACAGTTGTTCTGATAGCATTGGCCTTTGGGTTCACAGCATGTCAGAAAGATAACACAGACAGTTCCGCTTTAAATAATTCCACTTTAGATATCAGACTTCAGGCCCTGAATAAAAGTTTTTCAATGCCGGTAGTTGCTGTTGGAACTAAATCCGCATCACTTGTTACAGCTTCCATTGTATGGGATACTGCCCGCATGGTCGTTTCAACTGTAAAATTTGAAGCCAAACTGAAAAGTGTGATTACCCGCCACGACTCGATCGAGATCGATTACAAATGGACCGGTCCGAAAGAGATAAACCTGTTGGATTCCATTATTACGGTTGGAAACTTTACGTTACAACCAGGTTATTATGACGAAATAGAAATAAAGGTGGATGGCTTCAGGCAAGATGCCGGCAACAAACCCGTTTTCTATCTCCATGGCGTTTATATCAAGGACCTTCTTACTACATTGCCTGTAATAGTCAAGGTTAAAGAAGATGTAGTGTTCAAAACCGAGAAGGACAGCGTTGATATCACTGTTGCCGACCCCGCTTTTACCTCTGTCATACAGCTGTACCTCGATCAGTTAATGTATCAAATACCACTTTCAGATCTTGATAATGCCAAACTCACGAATGGAGCCATTGTCATTTCGGCTGATACCAACACCGAATTATACGGCATAATTATGCGTAATCTGCGTAAGGATCATCATAGCGAACATCATAAAGAGCATGGCGACAACCACGATGATTAAACGAAATAAAAAAACCGGCAAATGTCAATTCTGTATAAATTGCATTTATCGGAGATAAAAAAAGGTGGAATTTTCCACCTTTTTTTATTTTGCAAAGTGTTCTTTTGTATGGCATTTCAGCTGAACCAATTGCTGAAAATTGTTCAGGGGACCATAAAATTCAGGCATACTGCTTCCGCTTGTGTATGAGCAATCACCCTGATAACCGGATCCCTTTCCCCAAACCGGCGAATTATGATCCGGCGGACTATGAATTACTCGGCCGCGTGTTTGATGCCGGATGGCGGGAATGGTTCAATAAATTTGACCTCATCCCCAATCGCAAGACGGACACCAACAACCACGGTCCCTTCAGCAGCGATTTTATTGGCATGAATTACGATTATCCGGAAGCTACCTACGAACGCCGGAAAGAGATCATCAAACAGCACGAAGATTACCAGAAAGGCCTGTTGTATTATGTGGCTAACGATCCGCGTGTTCCGAAGGAAATTCAGGATAAAATGCAACCCTTTTCCTGACAGTTGCAAGGTGTTCAGTTGGAAGAAAACCAGGAAGTAATAACTTTAATGGCCTGAAATAGTACTGAAATACGGTTCGATCTGATTGCAATGACCTAAAATATAATTGGGTAAGATCATTGAATACCAGGAGTTAAATTCTTATAATTGAGTTCCCAAAAGATGGGGAAGTTGAATTAAAATACAATAAAGTCTTACTATGAACCGAAAAATATTCCTGGTTGTCCTGATTGTTCTGATCAGCTTTGCCGGATGGTCGCAAGCGAAAACTCATTCGTTTAAACTCGAAAAATCCGAATTTCTGCTCGACGGGAAACCGTTCCAAATGATATCCGGAGAAATGCACCCGGCACGAATTCCGTCTGAATACTGGCGCCACCGTATACAAATGGCCAAAGCCATGGGATGCAACACCATTGCAGCCTACATTTTCTGGAATTATCATGAGGCGGAGCCGGGAGTGTTTGATTTTCAATCCGGGAACCACAATATTGCTAAGTTTATCCGCATGGTTCAGGAAGAAGGCCTTTATCTGATATTGCGCCCCGGCCCCTATGTTTGTGCTGAATGGGATTTTGGCGGATTGCCTTCGTATCTGCTCCGTATTCCCGACATCAAAGTTCGTTGTATGGATCCCAGGTATACCCGGGCAGTTGATCGTTACATCAAAATGGATTCAGGAGGAATGGAAGGAAAACGGAATTGAGGTTCCGTTCTATACATCCGACGGAGCCACGCCGTATATGCTTGAGGCCGGTTCGTTGCCCGACGCTGCAATTGGACTCGATCCGGGAGTGAACGAAGCGAATTTTGCGGAAGCAGCCAGAGCCAATCCGAATGTGCCTTCATTTTGCAGCGAATTGTATCCCGGCTGGCTCACCCACTGGGGCGAAGCATGGCAGCGTCCGGATACTTC
>JBBSBP010000204.1:0-6463 GCA_038251165.1 Bacteroidales bacterium
AATGCAAGCCGGTCGTTGACATTCTGAAATCGAGTGTTACCAGCAGATCAAGCTTCCCTTCCGGGGCTTCGTCGTACCATTTTACTTCAGAAGGCAAGGTCTGTCCCAATTCTTTCAGATCGTTACCCTGAACGCTATTCTGTGCTCCCAGCAAGTGCTTCATGAAATATTCCATTCCTTTGGCGCTTGAACCCAACAGGTTCGATCGCCACACAAACAGGTTGCGTGGGAAGTTTGCCGGATTGTCTGGATCTTCGGAAGCGATACTCAATTTGCCGTTTTTAAGTTGCGAAACCACATATTCTTCTGAGCTCTTACCCGCAGCTTCAGCTTCTTTGGCGATAATCAGGGGATTCTTACTCAATTGAGGAGCACTGGGCAGCCAGCCCATTCGTTCAGCGCGAACATTACAATCGATGAGTGAAAGGTTCTCCCAGTCCGCCTTATCAGCCAGAGGTGAGACCAATTCGTTTAATTTCAATTTCTCGTACCGCCATTGGTCGGTATGCATATACATGAACGACGTAGTATTCATGTGTCGTGGTGGACGATTCCAGTCGAGACCAAAAGCCAGTGGCAACCAGCCTGTCTGAGGCCTGAGTTTTTCCTGACCCACATAATGTGACCAGCCACCGCCTGACTGGCCGACACATCCACAAAATACCAGCATGTTAATGGCGCTACGGTAAATCATATCGGTATGATACCAATGGTTAACTCCTGCCCCGATAATGATCATTGATTTACCTTCGGTAGCCGCAGCATTCTCAGCAAACTGTCGGGCGGTAGAGATGATGTGAGAAGCTGGAACTCCGGTGATATTTTCCTGCCATTTTGGAGTAAAAGGCAGGTCCTCATCATAGCTTTTTGCTGAATTCGGATCATCAAATCCGCGATCAATTCCATAGTTGGCAACCATCAGGTCAAATACAGTACAGGTATAAATTTCACCCTGGATGGTTTTGATTTTCCTGACCGGCACTTTGCGTTCAATAATATCGTTGTGGCTACTTGCCGAAAAATGTTCGTGTTTAAAAGTCGAACCACCAAAATAAGGGAACTGCACATCAATCACCTCATCGTGCTGTCCGATAAATGAAAGCTGAGGCATAATGTCGGCACCCGTTTTGCTGTCTTTTAGTTCCAGGTTCCATTTTTGTTTTTTCTCCCACCGCGATCCTATTGTCCCGTTTGGTACCACATAGTTGCCCGACAATTCGTCGAGTAAAACAGGTTTCCATTCCGGCTTTTCACCCACATCGGGTATCTTTTCAAGATCACTGGCCCGGAGAAGAGTTCCACTCATGTATTTCCCGTCTTTTTCCTCAATTTTCACCAGAAATGGCAAATCGGAATATTGACGGGCATATTTCTCGAAATAAGGTGTTTTCTTCTTGATGTAGAATTCCTTTAATATCACATGGCCCATTGCCATACCCAAAGCAGCGTCGGTACCTTGTTTTGGTTTCATCCACAAATCGGCGAATTTAACGGCATCGCTGTAGTCAGGAGCAATAACGATCGATTTTGTCCCTTTATAACGTACCTGGGTATAGAAAGGCGAATCGGGTGTACGTGTCAGCGGAACATTCGAACCCCAGAGCATCAGGAAAGATGAGTTATACCAATCGGCACTTTCAGGAACATCGGTTTGCTCGCCCCATGTTTGTGGCGATGCCGGCGGCAGATCGCAATAGAAATCATAGAAACTGAGTACCGTTCCCCCTATCAGGCTAAGATAACGCGTGCCAGCCGCATAAGAAACCATTGACATGGCGGGAATAGGGGAAAACCCCACAAGCCGGTCAGGGCCATACGTTTTTATAGTATAAATATTTGCAGCTGCAATAATTTCATTGACTTCATCCCATTCGGCACGGATAAAACCTCCCAGTCCGCGGGCAGCTTTATATTGTTTTGAAATGACCGGATCACTGACCACTGCCTCCCAGGCTTTAACCGGATCAGAAAGCCGGGCTTTTGCTTCTTTGTAGGCCGTCATCAGCTCCCCGCGAATCATTGGATATTTCACCCGATTGGCACTATACAGGTACCATGAATAACTGGCTCCACGCGGACAACCCCGCGGTTCGTGATTAGGCATTCCCGGACGTGTTCGCGGGTAGTCGGTTTGTTGCGTTTCCCAGGTGACCAGGCCGTTTTTAACGAAAATTTTCCACGAGCAGGATCCTGTACAGTTTACTCCATGAGTGGAGCGAACAACTTTGTCGTGCTGCCAGCGATTGCGGTACATACGCTCCCAATCGCGATTTTCACTGGTAATTGCAATATGCTTGTCTTTGGTTTTTTCTACTTCATTACTGAAATAAAAAAGTCTATTTAACAGGCTCATGTTTCGTGTTTTATTCTTTTGAATGAAGGGTATCTGTTAATATTGGCCTGATGAGCTTATGCCATTTCAGTTTTTCGCTGGCGTTGTCTAAATAAATAGGCGATGACACCCAGGTTAAGAATGGCCAAAACGACGAATACAAAAAATCCATGTGCATAACCGATCTTGCCATAAGTACTGGCAACAGCGCCCATGATCGGGGGAATTACAAATCCGCCGAATGCGCCCAGTCCGCCAATCCATCCGGCAGCGCCGCCAATGGCTTTAGGCACATAATCGGGGACCAGTTTAAAAACAGCTGCATTATTTACACCCATACCAACAGCAAGAAGGATAACCGAAAAGAATCCGATTAATATGGAATGTGTAAACGAAAGTATGATTGATGCGACTAAAACCAATAATAAGGAAATAAGACTCACCTTTTCGCCCCCGGCTTTATCTGCAAGTTTTCCGCCATAGACCCTTATTGCGGAAGCTGTGAGTGAAAAAATTGCAGTGAAAATACCTGCTTTGATAAGCGAAAAATCATGAAACTGGCTCCAGTAAATCGGAAACCAGGCCGTCAGTCCGATAAAGCCGCCGAAAGTGGTGAAGTACAAGGCCACCAGCGCCCAGGTGTTCTTAACTTTTGCTGAATTGATCAGGCTGTCCTTCACATTTCCTGCCGGGAACATCTCCTGTCCCAATTTTTCGGCCTCAGTCCTACTTTCTTCATCGTTTTTACCTCTTTCCCTGAATTGAAAATAATAGGCATTCTGACCAATGATGGCATACAGGATGGTGCCAATTAATAAGAAGAGGAACCATGCAAAATAGGCTGAAATAAATCCGAAGCTTTGGAGGTAAAACGGGAGGATAAGGGAGAAGAGCCCGGGAGCCAGATTGCCAAGGCCTGCATAAGCCCCTAATGCCATACCTTGTTTTTTCTTAGGAAACCAGTACGATGTTTGCGCGATACCTACTGAAAAGGTAGCGATACCGGCGCCACTCAGGAATCCCAGGAAAAGGATCAGCCCATACAAGCCATGCATTTTGTCGGGGTAGGTAAAGTTCAGGAGCATGGTAATGCCCCCCAGTCCAATTACCGATAAGATCAGTAAAATCAGAAAGGGCTTTTTACCGCCAGTGGTATCGACCCAGGCGCCGAATGGAATGCGGAGCAGGGAGCCCGAAAGCGCCGGAATGGCGACCAAGAGGCCCATCATTACCGGAGTTAATTCCATAGCCTCTTTAAACTTTATGGCTGTCGGGCCATAGAGTGAAACGGCTGCGAATCCAAAGAAAAAACCTAACGTTGTACCGAGAAGTCCAATCCCTGGTGTGCCTTTAATATTTGTATTATTCATTGTCATAGATTTGAAAACTTTGATTAGAAAAGGATGTATTTATCATGAATTGGATGCTCATGCATTTTTATTCAAACTTAAATATATTAACCGATGCAAGCAGCTACCTTTCAATTTTTATTTAATAAAGTCACAAATTCCCGTCCATAATCAACACTCTTCTTTAATGCCTCTTCGTCTGGAGCCCAAACAAATCGGAGTGGTTCCAGTAAAAGTTCAAATCCCGAATCTTTTAATGTATCCTGAATCACTTTTGTGGACACATCATGCCAACCAAAACATCCAAAAGCTGCTGCTTTTTTATTCATAAATTTCAGCCCTTTTACCATTTCAAGCAATCCTGCGATGGATGACATAATGCCATTATTTACAGTAGGAGAACCAACCAGTATGGCTTTTGAACGGAAAATATCAGTCAGCATGTCATTCTTATCATTTTTTGCAGCATTGTATAATTTTACTGTGATGTTCTTGTCGGCAGCGATTATTCCTTTCACAATGTTTTCAGCAACAGAGCGGGTTCCATTATACATGGTATCGTAAATTACCGTTACCTGGTTTTCGGAGTAATTGTTGGCCCAGGCTAAATATTTTTGAACAATTTGCATGGGATCATGTCGCCAAACTATGCCATGACTCGGGCAAATCAAGTCAACCGGAAGATTTAATTTCACAATTTCATCAATCTTTCTTAAAACCAATTTGCTGAAAGGCGCAAGGATGTTGGCATAATATTTTATGGCTTCGGCATTTAGTTCGTACGGATCTACCAAGTCGTTAAACAACATTTCCGAGCAAAAATGCTGCCCGAATGCGTCATTGCTGAACAAAATATTATCTCCGGTGAGATAACAGAACATAGTGTCGGGCCAGTGAAGCATTGGAGCCTGTATAAAGATCAGGTCTTTACCATTTCCGAGAGATAGCTTATCGCCGGTTTTAACAGGTTTAAAATTCAATTCCTGGTGGTAGTGGCCTTTGATGGATTTTATACCGTTTTCGGTGCAATAAACAGGAGTATCAGGGATGAGCCGCAATAATTCAATCAGTGCGCCACTGTGATCGGGTTCTGCGTGGTTGATGACAATATAATCAATGGATGATAACTCTACTTCATTTGCAAGGTTTTCAACAAATTCATCGGAGAATGGCTGATATACTGTGTCGATCAACACCGTTTTTTCTTCTTTGATCAGGTAGGAATTATAGCTTGAACCCCGGTGAGTAGAATATTCGTAACCGTGGAAGCTTCGCAATTCCCAATCGTTTTTACCCACCCAATACACATTGTTCTTAATTTGTTTTTTCATTTCCTTAAGTCTTGAAATTAATCCATATATTTTGCTTTCAACTGATTCAAGAAGGCGTGGTATCGTTCATGAACGCCATGTCCGACAACCTCTTCTTCGATTCGCTCAAAAGCTATGTAAATTTCGCTTTGCTTCTCCTCTGGCAATAACTTATCAGCCATTGGAAACAATATATTTTCTTCTTTTTGAATGTGGTTTTGCAACAGAAATACATACTCTTCCATGGCTTCGGCTACCTGATTTAAGGCTGATTTGTCGCCCGTCTTCATAGCTTCAACAGCTGAAGCCATATTTTTGATAAATCCCCTGCTTAGATCATGTTCATGAAGCATTACTGCCACCGGGCCAGATTGATTGGACATACCCGCCACGACGAGTGCCGGAAAAAGAACGGTTTCTTCTTTCCCATGATGGCATTTATCTGCAAAAGTTTTAAGGAAATCTATGATTTTTTCGATCTCTTCAGGATCAGGTTTCCTTTGGTTCCTGATATTCTCAGCAATTTTACTCATAATGCTTAGCATCACTTTGATTGCTTTATGCTCGTGCATTAAATCTTCTGTAGGTTTCATATTAAAGAATATTTATTGATTAACATATTTTTAACTGCATCTCTATTTTGTTGCTCATTAGGCTTTGGGGTTTTAACAACGAGTACCCTGAAAATATCATTGCTTTCATTATAAAGGCAATGTGGTATATTTTTGGGGCTATCGATGAGCATATCTTTTCCCACTTCCTGCTTTTCATCGCCTATTTCAACAATACCAGTACCTTCGAGCACATAAAAGAATACATCTACTGCTGTTATGTGCTTTTTTAGCTGCTCTCCTGGTTTCAAGAGCATGTGAACGACCTGAACGTGATCGGTATCGTGAATTTTTCTGGCTTCAACCCCATGCGGGTTTTTGGTTGTTTCAACCTGGATATAACTGATTGTTTTCATATGTAGAATTTTTTTTTAACTGTTACAGTAATTTGACTATGGATCAAAAATGAGATACTGCATCCACAAATAGGACAAAATAAAATTTTGTCCTATTTGGTTTTAAAGATTCTGCAGGAAATACACTAAATTAAGTAATTAATTGTTCCCTTAATAATAAAGTACCAAATAGTTTGGTTGGTACCGAAAACATCCCTAATAAAATCACTTTGAGATGAACTTAATGACCAACTGACTCTGTATGCTCATGGTTTTGCCCTTCTTTTTCTCCTTTGGCAAAATGAAAAAATTGAACATAGGCTTCAATATATTCCCTGCGGGTGTACGACAAAATTCCCTTGAGAATAAATTATTAAAATATGAAATTACAAAATGATATAATAAGGTTGGTTTTTCTTGGTTTTCCTTTGCTACTAAGGTTGCCCGGTGGAAATAAGGTTTTAAAAATCAAAAATATAAAAACCTTATTTCCTGTTATTTAACCTAGTAGCGTTGACAATGAAGG
>JBBSBP010000205.1:0-6413 GCA_038251165.1 Bacteroidales bacterium
ATAGTTGATTCACCGGGAGGAAAATTGGTTGCCCAAAAGATGGAGCCAATAAAAGTCGTGGATAATTTTATGCCTGAAAGTATTAAAGAACCACTACCAGGCATCTATGTTATTGATGTCGGCCAGAATATGGCAGGTTGGGCTTCACTAAAAGTGAAAGGAGCACGAGGCACAATGGTTTCTTTAAAATTTGCAGAATCACTAAATACCGACGGAACGGTTAATCAGGAAAATTTAAGAACCGCTGAAGCTAAAGATACTTATATTTTAAAAGGAGATGGAGAAGAAAAATGGGAGCCTTCATTTACTTATCACGGATTCAGGTATATTCAAATTGAAGGTTTCCCAGGTCAACCTAAAAAAGAAGATTTCAAAATTAATGTAGTTCGTTCATCTGTAGATCGTTCAGGGCAATTTAAGTG
The DNA here is from genome assembly GCA_038251165.1 of Bacteroidales bacterium. Taxonomy (GTDB): domain Bacteria; phylum Bacteroidota; class Bacteroidia; order Bacteroidales; family Prolixibacteraceae; genus Aquipluma. The sequence continues at coordinate 423 of JBBSBP010000205.1, forward strand.
CAGTAACGAATTATTAAATAGTATTCACCGGATGGTTTGGTCCACTGAAGCTAGCAACCTTCATAGTATCCCATCTGACTGCCCTCAACGTAATGAACGAATGGGTTGGCTTAACGATATGACAGTCAGAATTGAACAGGCACTTTATAATTTTTCATTGTCTTCTTTTTATAATAAATGGATTCTCGACATTGGAGATACCCAAAACAATGAAGGGGCGATCACCGATACTGCACCGTTTAAATGGGGGCGGCAACCTGCTGACCCTGTTAGCAGCAGTTACCTTCTTTTAGCATGGATGTCTTATCAGTTTTATGGGAATACTCAAATTATTGAAGATAATTACGACAAGATGAAAGCGTGGATCGATTACCTGGTGTCCAGAACAGAAGATGGCATTGTTAACTATTCATATTATGGTGATTGGTCTCCGCCAATGAAATTTGGTACGCCCGGTAGTATTGGTTCCGGTGCAGTCTCCAAATTCACCCCCGGGAAATTAATGTCAACCGGTTATTTGTATTACGATGCAAAACTGATTGCACAAATGGCAACCGTACTCAACAAGGAAGAAGATGCCATCAAATACACTATGCTTTCTGAACAGACTAAAAAAGCATTTAACCAGCACTATTGGAATGAAAAATTGGGTGGCTATGGCACTAACAATCAGGCAGCAAACTCTTTTGCTCTATTTTTAGGTATTGAATTGCAGGGACAAAAATCGCGGATTGCTGCTAATCTTGTGGAGGATGTAATTGCAAACGATTACCATCTGACAACAGGGAACCTTTGTACTAAATATCTTTTAGAAATGTTGACCGAAAACGGGCAATCGGAAATTGCATACAAAATTGTTACCCAAAAAACATATCCCAGCTGGGGGTATATGTTAGAAAATGGTGCTACAACACTTTGGGAAAGATGGGAAAATAAAACCGGTGGAGAAATGAACTCACATAACCATCCCATGATGGGTTCGGTTGATACCTGGCTTTATAAATATCTTGTGGGTATCCGGCCTGATGCCCAAGGACCTGGCTTTAATGAATTTATCATTCATCCTTATATCATCAATGAACTGGATTTTGTTGACGGGGAATTTCAGTCTGTAAAGGGACTCATAAAAAGTGCCTGGAGAAAAGAATCAGGCTATGTTTCTCTGGATCTGACTATTCCGGGGAATTCGACAGCCACGGTTTTCATTCCGACAAAAAACAGAAAAAGTATCACCGAAAGCAATCAGGCAATTGATCATCTGAAAGAGCTGAAATTCTTACGGATGGAAGAAAAGTATGCGGTATTTGAAGTGGGTTCAGGAACTTATCATTTCAAATCAGATTGGTAGAATTAAATAAAGTGTTCATAAATAGTAAAAAATAGTAATTCTAATTATGAAAAATAATTCGTTTCAATTTGTAAAAGGGCGTTTACAGACTCTGTTGATATCGCTGTTACTGATCATCACTAATTTTCAGTCCTTTTCAGCAGAATATTATATAAATAGTAATACTGGCTCGGATACTAATGCCGGTTCTGAAGATTTTCCCTGGGAAACACTGAAATCCTTAAATAATCTTCATTTTAAACCGGGCGATCAGGTATTTTTTGCCCGGGGATCAAACTTCTCTGGAGGTTTTATTGTAAGTGACTCCGGCAAAGAGAACCTTCCAATTACTTTTACCGCCTATGGCCAAGGAACAGCTCCGAAATTTACAAATCCAGATTTTAACCATCTGAATGGCAATGTCATCAGGGTAAACGGCGATTACATTCACATCAATGGATTGAAATTTGCCCATACAACAGCCTGCACGTTAAATGATCCTGTTAGTGCTGAGGTGTACTGGAAAAATGAAGAAATCAGAACCCGGATCGACAGAAAAGTGCTAAGTACAGGCGCTATCTATCAATCGAAGGAAGCCAGTCATCTTACCATAAAAAATTGTGAATTTGAAGATTGTCCGATTGCCATATTCATAAACGGAGAGAATAATCTGATCGATTCAAATAACATTCATGATTGCAACAGGGCTTTGTGGGATCCTCTGTGGGGACCGATAGCCATTGTCATTGCCAATGCACACAACGAAATTTCGTACAATAAATGCACGAATTACAAACTTTTAGAGGGAACCTTTGGGGCCGATGGTGGTTTTATTGAATTGGACAGCCGGTACAATGGTACCGATATCCATGACATTGCCGTACATCACAATTACAGTCAGGCCAACGAAGGATTTATTGAGGTAACCAATTCAGGGAAAAACCTGAACATTTCTTACAATTTAAGCGATGATTACCAGCAGTTTGCATTTTTATGGGCAGGCGACAGTTCTGTAATTGACAACAATACAGTGATCAGGACCAGACCGGCCAATTCGAGTGTCAATGTTGTATTTACCTTCAAAAATTCGGGATACAAAGTCCGGAATAACATTTTTGTTCTATCCGACAGCCTTCAGGTTTTTGCCGGAGGAGCCTATGATGCAAGGAATTTTAATCAGTTGCATGAAAATAATCTCTATTACCGGCCTTCGGGAGGAATTATTGATCCGGTCGGAAGTCAGTTGGGAAAAAGAGAACTGATCGGTGATCCGAAATTCAGAAATATTAACAAATCTGACTTTCGGTTGCAGCCGGAAAGCATGGCAATTGATGCAGGTCAGGAACTTGGATATCAATTGGATTTTATAAAGAAACGGGTGCCATCAAACGGGAAACCCGATATCGGTGCTTTTGAGTATCAGTATGGTCATATACACTAAGAAGGTTAACCTATAATTAAAAGTAAAGAATCGGTCATTCCAATGGAAGAACTAATATTTCATTGTACTCCTTTGGACTAATTCTATGAAAAATGAAAAAACTAATTTGTTCCATATTTTTTGCTTTCGCTGCCGGATACTTATTTGCCCAGCCAACCACAATTTCAAGAGACTGGAAATTCAAAACCGGAGACAGCATTGAATGGGCGTTACCAAACTATAAGGATTCGCATTGGGACAATCTGAACGCTGGTCTATGGTGGGCACATGCGGGTTACGATTATTCAGGCTTTGCCTGGTACCGCAAAAAGATTGTTATCTCATCGAAATTAAAACCTGCTGTAAAAAAAGCGGGATATTTAAAACTTAGCCTTGGACAGATTCAGGATGTTGACCAAACATTTCTGAATGGAAAACTCATTGGTCAGACAGGAAGTTTATCTCCCTTTGATGGGAAATGGGGGCAACCCCGGAACTATTTTGTGAAAGAGAAGCAGATTAAGTGGGATGCAGAAAATATTATCGCTGTTCGTGTATATGGGCCGAATCGCAACGGAGGAATGCACACTGGTCCATATACTTATGAACCTTACCGAATTGCTTTCAGAGATTATGTGAAAGTCTTGGATTCCCGCATTCAGCCTGTAGAAACCAATAATATTGATGGATATAAATTTACAATTAGTTTCTACAACTCTGGTAACAAGGATTATAAGGGTGAATTATTATTTCAGGTTACTGATTCTTCAAAAGCGATTCTCCAGTCTCAAAAACAAGTAGTCATGATTCATAAAAACGCGGATTCTTCAAATATATTCTCGTTTTTATTTGATAAACCACTGCCTGAAATTTACCATATTTCTACTGTTTTTACGGAATCAAAAACAAAAGGCCATCTCGCAAAGGAAATAACCGTAAGTTCATTAACTGATGTTCATTTGCCTGTTTTTGCACGACCTTCAGTGGTCGTTGAAAATAAAATAATGGATGTTTTTATTCCGACTCCGTTTGAAAGCCAGAAAATAGGAGGTCTGTTGGGAGAAAGGTTAGAAATCAATTTGAATAAACGATTATTGGAAGTGGATGAAATGGAAATACTGGCCGGTTATCAAAATAGACCCGGCAAACAAAACTGGGTGGGCGAACATGTTGGGAAATACCTTGATGCAGCGAGTAACACCTGGCGCTATAGCCACGATTCCCGTTTAAAAAATCAGATGGATCGTATTCTGACTATTTTATTGAACACCCAAAAAGATGATGGTTACCTGGGAACGTATACTCCTGAGCAATTCTGGACAAACTGGGATGTGTGGTCTCATAAATATAATATGGTTGGCTTACTGGCATACTACAAATCAACAGGATATGCGCCTGCACTTGAGGCAGCAGAAAGAATCGGTGATTTGTTATGCAGAACATTCGGAGAAAACCTTGGTCAATTGGATATAGTGACCTCTGGAACACATGTTGGGATGGCATCTACCAGTGTACTTGATCCGATAGTTGATTTATACAAATATTCAGGGAATAAGAAATACCTGGACTTTGCACATTACATTATCAGCTCCTATGATCATCCTGATGGGCCAGGGATTATAAAATCCTTATTGGAGAATGGCCATGTAAATCAGGTCGCCAATGGGAAGGCATACGAATTATTGTCAAATCTAGTTGGAATAATCAAATTGTATAAGGTTACCGGGGAGGAAGAACTTTATAAAGCAGTAAAGATTGCGTGGAATGATATAGTTGAAAACCGCTTATACATTACCGGTACAGCCAGTTCTTATGAATTATTCAGACCTAATCAGGTTTTACCGGCCGGTGCTGAAGATCACATGGGAGAAGGATGTGTTACTACAACCTGGTTCCAGTTGAATTACCAACTGTTTACCCTTTCCGGTGAATTAAAATACTTTGAGCAGTTAGAAAAAACCGCGTATAATCATTTAACAGGAGCGGAAAATCCCATGAGCGGTTGCGTGAGTTATTATACTCCTTTGCAGGATAAAAAGCCATATTCCTGTGAGATCACATGTTGTCTTTCCAGTATTCCCAGAGGCATTTCAATGATTCCACTAATTAATTACGGAAAACATTCAGGTATTCCAACCCTGTTGTTGCCTGAAACAGAAATAATTGTTGATACGGTTATCTCCAGAACAAATCAAATCATTCCTTTAAAAATTAGTGCCGAAAGTAGTTTCCCTGATAGCGGGCGTATGGTGTACACGATTTCTCCAGAGCATACAGCTACTTTCCCGATAAGCATTCGCGTGCCTTCATGGACAACACAATTCACAGCTACTATTGAAACGGTTGAGTACAAAGGTTTGCCAGGTAATTTTCTAACCATTGAAAGGAATTGGAACCCAGGCGATAAATTAAAGGTTGAATTTGATATTCCTACGGTTATTATTCCCGGTGGCAAAAGTTATCCGGACAGAATAGCTCTGAAAAGGGGACCTCAGGTTCTTGCGCTGGACCAATCCCTGAATCCTTCTATTTATCCTGATTCTCTTGTGATGAGGATTACAGACAAAACAGGCCTTACTTTATTCCATTCGGTTAAAAGCCTCCCTGGAAACTGGGTTGGGAAACAGTCCTATTCTTTAATGACTAAAGACAAACGGGGAAAGTCAAAGGAAATTATCCTTGTACCCTTTTCAGATGCAAGTCAGACCGGAGCAGATTCGGAGGTCTGGTTAAAGGAGTATTAGATAATTAATGATTTATAATGGGAATTCTTAGATACTATACTCAAATTAAAAACGATAAATCGATGATGACAAAGCAAATAATTACTTTGATATTTCTATTATATATGTTGTTATTTTCATGTAAACCAATAGAAAACAATAATCTGCAAAGCGGAAAAAATTGGAATGAGTACCTGGGAGGACCAGGCCGTAATCATTATTCCTCGCTTACTCAGATTGATACATCTAATGTAAATAGACTAAAAGTAGCATGGGAATATAATACCTTGGATTCCGGGGAAATGCAATGTAATCCCATTATTATAAATGGAATTCTATACGGGATGACCCCTAAAACTTTTCCATTTGCTATTGATGCTGCTTCCGGGAAAGAGATATGGAAAGCAAAAGATACGGCGAAGTTTGTCAGATATAATATGAGCAGGGGAATTACCTATTGGGAAGACGGTAAAGATAAGCGCATTTTTTACACAAAGGGCTCCTGGCTTTATGCCTTGGAT
>JBBSBP010000206.1:0-6316 GCA_038251165.1 Bacteroidales bacterium
AAAGCGAAGACAGGTTACCCAACGAAATAAAAAAACTCATCCGTCAAAGCAGTACTGTGACCAAATTGCTATTTTTGATAGCCGGTTAGGAAAAATCCAAAGGGATTTTGGAACAATAGAAATTTCCTACCTCACTGGCTTTGAATTATCAGTAATTAATTTTCTAAAGACAAAAAAGAGAGCGTAATAATAAAAATTTCAGGTCAATAGTAACGGGAACAAATCTATTTCCCCATAATCATACCTTTGAGCGACCAAAGAATAGCCAAAACATCTTTTTGTGACTCTTCGTCGATGTTATTTTTCTTTAAGGACAGGATTATATCATCAATCACGTGCATATATTCTGCGGCAGTAATATTCATGCCGGTATGAGTGGTAACCATATCTCTCCCGGTATAGGCAACCGGTGCACCACTTCCGGCACTGAAAAAATCAACCGTATGTTTTTTTATCGTAGCCAGTTTTTCAGGTTGGTCTTTTTAGGGAAGAAATGTTGCACTAATAGCCGGATTATTCATATGGGCTTCAACGGTATCGTCAACTATTTTGGTAATGCCTTTTGCTGCTTTTCAATACGTCCTCGGTTCTCCCTTTATGGGATGCTTTCCATAAAGGAGATTATTAAGGTTCGGTTTTTAAATTTATAAGAGTTTATATTATTGAAATAAAGTTTATTTTAGTATTAAAACCTTATTTTTTGTTTTACACCTTAGTAGGTTTATGATCAGCACAAAAATCAAAACCTTATTATTTCCAATAACAATCGGAATTTTAAATCCCCACAATATTCGTCAAAGATCCATTTTATAGTCTACCGGTAGATCTTATGCCCGATCAGTTTGATGCTTCCATCTTTTTCCAGGGTTTTTACCGACCGGATCACAGTTTCAACACGCAGACCGGTCAGGTCGGCAATATGCTGACGGGTAAAGCTGACTTCAAATTTCTGATCGTCCGGAATGCCTTCTTCCTTTTTCATGTAATCAATCAGGCTGAGGATGCGGTGCTCGGGTTTGAAACTTGAGATTTCTTTCAGGAGCATGGATTTGTACAGCAAACGGGTGGCGAGCATCCGGGTAATTTCCAGATGAATTTCGGGATTTTCTTTCAGCAGTTTAAAAAACCGGGCTTTCGTCAGTTTATACAAGCAGCTGTTTTCTTCGGCAACCGTGCAGGCCGGGTAATTGGACCCGGTAAAAAGAGGCGGTTCACCAAAGCTGGCGCCTGCTTCAAAAAGGCCCTGGGTAAACAGTTTCCCTTCCGTATTCAGGTTAAACATCTTAATTTTCCCGCTTTTCACCTGGAAGTAGCTGGTTGCCCGTTCCTTTTCATGAAAAAGAAATTCTCCTTTTTCGAGATTCAGCTCTGATGCGCCATAGTGTTTAAGAATGTTTTCGTCAATCATATAAGGTTTGCATTGAAAGGTTCGTTGATGCAGTATTCCGGATTTTACAACTAAAATTTACAGCAAAAGAATAAATAAAGAGGTTTTAATCTTTTAATTTACTTGTTCCGGAGTCCCGGATTCGCCAAAATATGCAGTCAAGTTATTGGGGATGTATATTTTAGCTGTTTTTTTGCCGTATGATCTCGCTCATAAAAGTACACAATTTCTCTCGTGTATATTTGTTTCCAAACAGTAGTAATCGATTTTACACACAAAAACCAAATATAAATTTTAAAACAACACACTATGAACATTCGGAAATTGTGGTTTGGGTTTATCGCGGTCATGGTTTTTAGTTTTGGAGTATTGGGGTACTTCGGAATTGAAATTTACCATCAGGCGCCGCCCATTCCCGACAAAGTGGTTAGCAGCGACGGAACAGTACTGTTTACAGGGCAGGATATCCGCGACGGACAAAACATCTGGCAATCGATCGGTGGACAGGAATTGGGAAGTGTATGGGGGCACGGAGCATACCAGGCGCCCGACTGGACTGCTGACTGGCTGCACAAGGAAGCCATTGGTATCCTTGATATCCTGTCTCTGGAAAAATTTCAAAAGAATTACAGCGAAATTGATCCGGCTGATCAGGCTTACCTGAAAATCAAACTTCAGGCCGATATCAGGAAAAACACCTACAGTGAAACCTCGAAAACGATAACGGTGAGCGCTGTGCGGGCCTCAGCCATTCAAAATACAAGTGCATTTTATTCCGGATTATTTACCAACAATCCGGATATGGCCAAGTTGCGCGAGGCTTATTCAATTCCTGAAAATTCGATTAAAACACCTGAACGCATGGCCAAAATGACTGCCTTCTTTTTCTGGGCATCGTGGGCTTGCGTTACCGAACGGCCAAATAGCGAACTAACCTATACGCACAACTGGCCACACGAAGAATTGGTTGGTAATGTTGCTACCGGCGATCTACATATCTGGACCGGTTTCAGCGTAATCATCTTATTGTTGGGAATTGCCCTGCTGGCTTATCAGTATGCCCGTACCCACGACAATGAAGAAGAAATTGAAATGCCGGAAACTAATCCTTTGCTCTTACTGGTTTCAACACCATCGATGAAGGCGACACTGAAATATTTCATTATTGTGACCGCTTTGATTTTGGTACAGGTGATTATGGGTATTGTAACCGCTCACTTTGGAGTGGAGGGTAACGCTTTCTACGGATTAAATCTGGACAATATTTTACCATACTCAGTATCGCGGACCTGGCATGTTCAGCTGGCCATTTTTTGGATTGCTACCTCATGGCTGGCAACTGGTTTGTACATTGCTCCTGCTGTTTCGAAATACGAACCGAAATTTCAGCGACTGGGTGTAAACGTACTTTTTGGCGCTCTGTTGGTTATTGTGGTCGGTTCATTAGCTGGTCAGTGGATGGGCGTGATGCAGAAACTGGGTCTGGCGGAAAACTTCTGGTTCGGACATCAGGGTTACGAATATGTCGATCTGGGTCGTTTCTGGCAGATTTTCCTGTTTGCTGGTCTGTTCATCTGGCTCACATTAATGGTTCGTCCATTAATTCCTATCCTGAAAACGCCTTCGGAAAGTCGTAACCTGATTATCCTTTTTGTGGTCGCTTCAGCAGCCATCGGATCGTTCTACGGCGCCGGACTGATGTGGGGTCAACAAACCAACCTGGCCATTGCCGAATACTGGCGCTGGTGGGTGGTTCATTTATGGGTCGAAGGTTTCTTCGAAGTATTTGCTGTTGTTGTATCAGCCTTTATTTTCGTACAACTGGGATTGTTGCACATCAAAACGGCTACTACTGCAGTTTTGCTTTCCACCATTATCTTTTTGGGCGGTGGAATCATCGGCACGTTCCATCATCTGTATTTCACCGGAACACCAACCGCGATTCTGGCTCTGGGAGCAACATTTAGCGCATTAGAAGTAGTGCCGCTGGTTTTAATGGGCTTTGAAGTATGGCACAATTATAAACTGAGTCGCCATACCAATTGGTTGTTGGCATACAAATGGCCGATTTACGGACTGATCTCAGTTGCTTTTTGGAACCTGGTAGGAGCTGGTATTTTCGGATTCCTGATTAATCCACCTATCGCCTTATATTATATGCAGGGACTCAATACAACTGCAGTTCATGGTCATACGGCATTGTTTGGCGTGTATGGAATGCTCGGGATTTCGCTGATGCTTTTTGTTCTCCGGAACATGTGGGTGAAAAGTGTGTGGAAGGATAAACCACTTTCAATCGCGTTCTGGTCGATTAACATCGGGCTTTTGCTGATGGTTTTGATCAGTGTGTTGCCGGTTGGTTTGCTGCAAACTGTTGCCAGTGTAAAATATGGCATGTGGTACGCCCGGTCTGCTGAATTTTTGCACCAGCCATTTATGCAAACCCTTCGCTGGCTGCGCGTTATCGGCGATACTATATTTGCTGTCGGAGTGGTGGCTTTGGTCTATTTTGTAGCAGGATTGCTCTTTGGCTGGTCGGTTGAAAAAGAAGAAAAATAACAATTAATAGAATAATCCCTGACAGGGTTTGGAACCCTGTCAGGGATACCAAACAATTTAAAATCAGATTATCATGGAAAACATTAAAAATAAAACCGTAGGTGAGATTGTAAAACTGGATTTCAGGGCTGCCGATGTATTCAGCAGCTACGGAATCGATTTTTGCTGCGGAGGGAAAATATCGGTTTCAGAAGCCTGTGCCAACAGCAACTGCGACGAAACCAAAGTGATCAGTGACCTGGAGGCAATGCAGAATCAACACGGATCACAGGTTCATGATTTCAACAGCTGGAATATCGGTTTTTTGGCCGACTACATCCAGAATACCCATCATCAGTATGTAAGTAAAGCCATTCCGCAGATTTTGCCTTTGGCCCAAAAAGTGGCCGAAGTACATGGTGAAAATCATGCAGAGGTGATTCAGATCAATGAACTATTTCAGGATTTAGCTGAAGAATTACTTCAACACATGCAGAAAGAGGAACAGATTCTTTTTCCGTACATTAAAAAACTGGTGGCTGATGAATCTGCCGGAAAATCGAATGATCAGGGCAGCTTTGGTACAATTGCTTCACCCATTTCAGTCATGGAGCAGGAGCATGAAAATGCCGGGGTTATCCTGAAGGAACTGTTTCGTTTAAGCGATGGATATACTCCACCCGAAGATGCCTGCAATACCTTTCGGGTTCTGTATGGCAAGTTGAAAGAATTTGAAGATGACCTGCACCGCCACATTCACCTGGAAAATAATATATTGTTCCCCAAAGCGATTGAATTGGAACAGGCTTTGGTGGTGAATTAAGCATTTTTTCAGGATTAATATACTGAATCCCGGACCGGTATCATACGGATCCGGGATTTTTGGTTGGAGGTGCGGAGATTTTAAATCTCCGTTTTTTTCAGGACTTTTTCAAAAAAGGCTCTGGAACCCTTGATTATATTGAGCCAGGTTTTTGAAAGGAGTGTCCCGATGCGTTTTCCCGGCTTGTTTGCAATATATTTTCCCGGAGGAAATTAATCCCAGGAATTCGGGATAGAGAATATAAGAAGATTGATTATTTTGCCCCAGGCTTTAAGCCGGCAGATTGTATACACCCGGAAATTTACCCCAATCAATTTCCGGGTGTTTTGTTTTCAAAAACCATTGCAGAAGGACTACACCCACTTTTATCGATTGGAAAAAGGTGCTACGATTCATTTCAACCCTGTCGGATGGGACGGTAAAAACCTCAGCAGGGCGCTAAAACCCGCTGCAGGCATTGAGAATATAAGGCGGAGAGCAAGAATTTGGGTATGAAGAGCGAGAAAATGAGTATGAAGAGCGAGAATTTAAGAATGAAGAGCAAAAATTTAAGGTTTGAAGGCAAGAATTTAAGCAGGGCGGCAAGAATTTGGGTATAAAAACCGCAAATCCTGACTAACGAAAAAGGGATGGAGTAATGAATATTTTTATTTTCCGCATGTATATATTTCTTAATTTTGAGGTATATACACAACTTTTATCTCATGCAGGCAACAAAAATCATCCACAAAGGAGAATCGCGTATTAAAGTTGATTTTTGGTTTCAACAAGGAATTGAGCTATTTGCTAAAAAAAATTCCTTTTAATAGTTGGGATGCCGTTAATAAATGGTGGACAGTTCCATACTCCGAAAGGTTTCTACGTGAAATACAAACGGTTGCAAAGGCTCAAAATTTGGAAATCAATTATGAAGAAGAAGCGAAAACAGATAATAAGGTGCCACGACTAACCGCCTTTGATGTAGCGAATTACCGTTCGTGTCCTGAAGAATATATTCTCAAACTGAAAGAACTAAGGTATAGCGAAAATACCATTAAATCGTACAAAGGTTTATTCGAGGAATTCATCAATTACTATCATAAATACGACATAAAAAGCATTGATGAAAAAATGATCATTGCCTTTATGCAGTATCTGGTCATCGAGCGCAAGGTTTCAACTTCTTATCAAAATCAATCGATTAATTCCATCAAGTTCTTCTATGAACGTGTAATGGGCGGACAGCGGAAAATTTATTGGAAAACGGTACCGATTTGCGTTACATACAAAGCCTGATGGGGCACGAATCGAGCAAAACTACCGAACTCTATACCCATATAACAACCAAAGGATTCGATCAGATAATAAACCCCCTGGATAAATTGGACTTTTAAATCTTTTTTATGTATGTATGTTTGAAAGAAACTAAATTCAGTGTTTTTGTTCAATCAGATCAGTTTATTTTTAAACCAGGATTTAACCCAGATGAAACACAATTTACGCATATCGCTTAATTTCAATAAATTAACAAACATACCAGATTAAATACAATACCGATATATACACAACTTTGGGTATATACAGGTGTT
>JBBSBP010000207.1:0-6285 GCA_038251165.1 Bacteroidales bacterium
GATAATATCCTTCTTTTCAACCTTATCAGGAGCAGCTTCCCTGATTGAGTTAGGAATTTTACCTGAATACAAAGGCAACACATAATCCTGTCCGTAACTTGTTACAGCATAAACAACTAAAAATAACAATAGAATTATTTTCAACATATCTCTTTATATAAAGTTCCAATAAAATCGACTAAATAATATTTCATCCAGCTTACAATTATACTTAATTTCCCATCACCGCAATCAGGTTTCCATTTTGATGTCTGATTGTCAGCAATCCCCCAATTTCCATAGCTTTCCAACTCCAACCTTCCTTTTCACCCATTGAGGATTCCGGAATTTTATTTTTATCAACAAAAACTGCAGAAGGTTTTGTTTTCAGCCGCAGGGTTTCGGTCGAATTTTTATCGAATGTCAGGTAATGAACAATGGTATTTTTTGCCATTTTCACCGGTCTTTCCATTTCATCTGCATTATTTGTGTTCGTTGCATATTTTATAAATTGAACTACTGAAGTGGAACTCAATAAATGATTTTGATCCGATGGTGCCAGTTCAGGCTTATATGACATTGCACGCAGGTAATGCCGCACATAATCCCCATAGCCATCGGATAACCAGATATCATCGTGCATGTAGCGGTTTTTGCCGTCGAAATCAACCATGTAGGTTGCCCAATTGAGCTGACGTATTGCATTCTTCACAGTTGTCTGATCGCCTGTTAGTTCAGCATACTGCAATTCGGCGGATGCCTGTCGAGAAGTGTGACTATTTCCCGGAACTTTGAATGCAGTTTGCTCATTCACAGCTATTACACCATATTTCTCCCACTCTTTGTTTCCCAATTTTTCATACACCCAACTGAAAATTCCTTTCACTTCCGTCTTCCAGTTTGGAAAATATTCGGGATGGTTCATCATAAACTGTGCAAAGGTGATGGCATTGATCTGCGTCTCGCTCTGTCCGACAATATCTTCGAAAAACGGTCCCCAGTGGTTGTTCTGTAATGGATATTTCTTCATCCAGGCCAATATCGTATCGAAGGCTTTTTGGTATTCGTTGGTGTTGCCTTTTTTCAACTGAATCAATCCTAAAAACAATTCCATCGTACCCGACCAATTGGTGGTGTAATCAAACAACTGAACCTCTTTTTCAATGCCTTCCGTATCAATTGTTATCCCATACTTTCCAACCAAGGCATTTACCTTAAAGGGCAATGGGGAAATGGTATCATTGCCTGAAATGGTGTGCTTTGCGAGCGTGTTGGCAATTTTTACGGCAGTTTCCAGATAAATTCCGGTTGGCGTCTGACCATGGCTTCCTGTTCCGATAAATTTGTAGAGATTGATCAGTTCGTTACCAAAAGAGCCGGCCTTGTCGGGTTGCGTATAGTCCCTCCCAATGACCATATCGCCGTCGTAAATTCCCGAGTATGCCAGCGTGTTGTAAGGATATGGCAAGTTGGGCCAAACGGCAGTGGAAGGCGAAAGGCTATGGCTGATATAATAATCAGCCATAAATTTCATGTTCTCCTTAATCCGTTCGTTGCCGGAATACTGGTATAAAAGACGCCATGAACTGAGAGCCATCTCAAATTGTGAACCAGCCACTCCCCTTGTGTCATTCACTTCAGCTTTCCAAACCTGGTGATTCATGTAATAGGGCAGCCCGTTAAGGTCAGTTCGCATGGTGTCCCAGAAATTCCAGGTCGCATTGATCACAAAATCGTATGATTTTCCGGAATCAGATGAATACCAGGGAAGTAGTGAATTATCAGCCTTGTTGATGCGTATGGGATGATATTGTATGGAATCGCCAATCAATATCGTATCCTGAATTGGAATTAGGCAGGCAGGTTTCTGACCAAATCCGGCTATTGAAATTAATAGAATTGCAATGATTAATACTGGAATTGTATTCATATAAACTTTGTTAAACTGATTATAGGGTTATCAGGATTTTGTTTCCTCCCGAATATTTCATTTTCACTACCCCACCCTTTTCTAATGGAGTCCAATTCCAGGTATTTGCTTCGAGCGTTTTCGAACTTTGAATATTTTTTCCACTTACAAAAACCAATTTCGGTTTGGAAATCGTTCTAAGGGTAACTTCTGAAGCATCGTCAAAAGTGATGAAATTAATCTGATTGGCTTTATATTCGATGCTTTGAACAACTGAACTTGATTTCAGCAAATGGTTTCCGACCGGCACCCATTCAGGAATGGCAGCCAATCCTTCCATAAAATGCCGGATATAATCAACGTATCCATCTGAAAACCAAATCTCATCTCCCCAAGTATGTCCGGTTTGTATCACTCCATCGGGCTCGGCCATGTAACTGGCATGGTTGAAGTAGCGAAATGCTTCCTCTTTAAACCATGCGTCGCCTGAATATTCATACCACAAGGCACAAATTGAAGCGTATCGGGATGTGTGACTTCCCATTGGCTGGTAGCAGCCGGTTTGCTCGTTAATGGCATTCATGCCCGGCTCGCTAAATGTATTTTTCACCCACCATATTAATCCGGGAATCGTTGTGGTAATATTTGGATCGTGTTGCGGATGCTTGATCAGGTAACGGGCAAATTCCATCGGACTATTGTTAACCCGGTTCAAATTGATTTGATCAATCCGGATATCTTCAAAATAACCTTTCCAGATAGAGGTTTTGATTGGACCTTCCGAAGAATATAGCCAGTTCCAAACTATGTCTGAAGCCGTTTTATAGGCTCTCAACTTTTCATCGAGAAGCTTGATGCGATCTTTAATCCGGATCAACTCATCTATTAAGCGAAGGTTTTCGACAACATGAGAAGTGTAATCTTCAAGAATTTCGCCTGTTTCCGCTTTGACCCTGAAAGGCCATGGCGATGTCAGCACAAGTTTCTTCCATTCAATACCTGATTTCCCGTGTACTCCTTTTCGCACATGTTTTGCCAAAGCATCTGCACATTGGATAGCCGCTTCAAGATATTTCGTTTCGTTGGTGATTTCGTAGAATTTAAGATAACCAATACCCATTTCACCAATTTTATCCACTTCGAGTACATAAGAACCATCGCCACGCCCAATGTTTTCTTCGGTTCTGGCAGTGTCGAACTTTGAGGCTCCATCATAAATAATTTCACCTGCTTCGGAACTGGCATAAGGCGATGATGCCCATTCCCAGTTTGCCGGAGTAGTGCCAAATTTCAACTGGTGATCAAGGCCTTGGCGGGTAATATCGATCATGGAATTGTCTCCTGAATAATTACGCCAGTCGATAGCCAAACTTTGCACCATTTGGGCATTTACTACGATTGGATTGTGCGGCCACGTTGAACCAACAAATCCGCCTTTGCCATCGCGGTACATGGAGCAATGGGTAATGTATAAAGGCAAATTATTTGTTTTGCTGTCAGGGCAGTTTTTCCAGAATTCCACAGCCAATTCAACCGCTTTCACATATCCGACACCGGGAGTCTGTGGTTCGTAACGCGAAAGTAGTTTGCCATTTTTGTCGAGATTCACTTTTGCGCCGCACATTGAATCTACTTTGTATTGGGCAAATGCGGTGAACAACGAAAAGCCTGTTAGCAGACTAATGAGAAGTATTTTCTTCATTTTAATGTATTAGTTATCGCGTGTGATTTTATAAAAGAATGATGGTTAGCTCTTAGAACTCCGGTTCGTATTTCATTTCAACAGGTTCCCAGGCAATTTGGCGGATAACAATGTTGCGGATTTTGATTTTGCTACAATAGGCTTCGAATCCGACTTTGGTATATTTCTGATTGTCGATTGGATCAGGATCCATGGCTTCGAGCAACAATTTGCCATCGGCAAGAATGAAACAATGACCATCAATACTTCCGGCCTGAATTTTATACAGCTTTCCGGGTTTAAAATCGAATAAAGGAGTTCCAACCATGAACTTGTAATCGTTCGATTTTTCGATTCCCACCTTGCCTGTCCACCAGCCCTGAAGTCCGGCCACGTATGCAATTCCTCGCTGATCGGTATTGGCAAGCCATTCGCCGTTCCACATCACATTGATATCGTGCGACGAGGGCAAAATGGTTTGCGCTTCGAATTCCACCATTACATTTCCGGGAAAATCCTGCTTCAGAATAGCCATTCCAGGCCAATTGCCCTTGTTTTCACCAACCAGCCAGCCATCTTCAACTTTCCATTCGCTGTGGTGAACAATCCACTGGCTTTTAAATTCTTCCTGAGTTATTGGTTTATTGTAAAGGACTTTTGACGAATCCAGCAGGATTCTCTTTTTCATGAGTGAAATTGTGTTCATATTTTCTTTTGTGTTAGTTTTTGTCGGTTTGTCAGTAAATCTTGTTTGAAAACTTAAGATCAAACCCATTAACACCAAAACTATAAGATATTTCATATTCCTTTTTTATTGATTTTGAATGTGTAAAATTCTTTTAAAAGTTCTGATTCATCTTTCAACACCTGTTTACTGGTTCATTTTTGGCTCTGATTTCTCCTTAACCACTTCTTCAATTTGACAGGCAAGGGTATATTCTGAATTGTATTCCGGATGTCCTTCTACCTCGAGAATTATTTTAAACCTCCCTTTTTTACACGCCGGGAGTTGACACCGCACGGTTGGTCCGGCTTCGTTGATATTGGCTTTCATCCCGTGAAATTCCCAATTCAACAGATTGATTTCTACTCCGTCGGCAATTAGTTTTACAGTCATTTTTCCGGAAGGTAAATCCTGATAATAATCGTTCAACATCCAGATATCCGCCTGAAAAGTTTCGCCTTCCTTCCATTTGTATTTGGGGAAACGGGCACTTGCCAAAACGGGCCGACAGGCATTTTTAATTGCATAAAATGCGGGTTTTGGCTTGTTTGGGTAACTTACAATACTATTATTCGCAGCAGTAGGCCATGGTTCGCTGTAGCACCAGTTCGTCGCCATGGAGCAATAGGGCTTTTGCCGGCGTGCTTCTTCGTAAATACATTTGTAGCCTTCACCCTGTAATAACTGGCCATTCGCAACCAGCTCTTCCAACGATTCCGATTTCCCGAAATATTCTTCGATAATATCCTGGCAAAGCCAGGTATTTTCCACCCATGCATTGAATGCATGGTGGCTTTCCCAGGAAGTGCCGGGCTTTGGAGGCCATAGTTCTTCTTTCGGGATAATCGTTTTTAATACTTCGACCGAAGCAGGGGCAGGCATTCCAAATTCAGTATATGCGGTGAATTTTGAACGGGCCATTTCCTGAAAAACCTCCTCTTTAGTGCTCATATCGCGGAAAACATAGTTCCCATGACCCATTCCCATCACTGGTGATGTTGGGATAAATGGTGTTGTCGGGTCGAGTTCCAGGCACTGACTGTTGAGTAAACGCAAAGCCAGCGACTGGTCGGTCATACCGCTCCAGCTGTTAAACAACTCGTTGCCCCCGCACCACAAGGCCAGAGAGGCGTGTTTTCTAACCCGGTTGATGATTGATGCCGATTCCTGCCTGAGGATTTTAAGATAATGGGCAACGTCGGGGTAATTGTTGCAGGCCAGCGGAAACTCCTGCCAAACCAGAATGCCCATTTCATCGCACAATTCAAAGAACGATTCTTTGTTGACGATTCCACCACCCCAGACACGCAGGATATTAAAGTTTGCTTCTTTTGCCAAAACGAGCAGTTGCTGATACCTTTCGCGTGTGATGATTCCCGGAAATATTTCGGGATTCACCCAGTTGGTCCCTTTGCAGAATATTTTCCGTCCATTCACTTCAAACTGAATCGGTGGAACACTGCGGGTCTTGGGAAACGAGACAGGTTCCGTCCAGGCACCTTCATTCATTACCAGTTTAATCCTCCGGAAACCAACATTTGATTTATCTGTTTGGATGATTTTTCCTGAATTGTCGAGCAATTGAAAAACGGATTGGTATAAATAGGGATCGCCCTGATCGTGGGGCCACCAAAGCTTTGGTTGGCTAATTTTACCAGACGATTCTAAGTCATCAGATTCAATTTTCCCTTCCAGACTGGATATGGTTGCACCGTTTCTATCCTTTAACTGCCATTGATACCGGTTGCCTTTCAGGTTTCTGCCCTTCACTTCCAACAAAATATCTGCTTCTGACAATTCGTTGTTCAGTTGATAATTGAGATGCACATCGCTGACGAAAGCAGTCGGTTTGATTTCAAGATAAGTTTCATCCCAGATTCCAAGCGGGATAATCCGGGGATGCCAATCCCAACCATAACTGACAGCAGGTTTTACACTGTAGGATGCCTGAGATCGGTTTACAGGTTTAGGATAAATTTTAGGCGCAGGAAA
>JBBSBP010000208.1:0-6225 GCA_038251165.1 Bacteroidales bacterium
GAAATAACAAGTGAAGATGCTTTAAGAGAAGGAATCAAAGTAATTGATCCTGATGAGGCTTACTACGATTATATGCAAGAATGTGGATCATATTACACGGCACGTGGATCGTTTAGTTCATTATGGATTAAAATAAGCGGTCAGGAATCATGGAATGATAACCCCTGGGTCTGGGTAATCAAATTCAAAATAGTAAGCACAACCGGTAAACCTTGTATAGAATAATTCTAAATAAAGCGATATGGAAATCATAAACGGACAGCTACTGAATGATGATAGTGATTATCAGTTCAATTTAAAAACCGCTAAGCAGAATATTAAAAACTGGAAACGCTGGTATTTCCGTAAGAATTCGAAACACGCGGCTAAAATTCAATTGCGATGTTCATCGGCTGCTCCTGATCCGGCATACTGGAAATACTTTATTGAATTGTGGATAAACGACAAACTTATGCAGCAAGACCGTATCATGCGTGAAGCTTACGACACGTTTGATTATGATAAAAGCTTAAAAAAGACAGAGTATCCAGGAATAGAAATCATTACACTTTTGGAATATGATCCAAAATAGTACCAAATAAATTACCTGCACCCTTGCAGATTGGTGAGGGTTGCCGGATTACCAACCAACTAAAAACTTCATAAATTATGCTGAGCAATTTTTTTAGAATAAATTTTCCATACGGAATTCATCGGGATCCACAAAGTGGAGCATGGATGGCTTTTAACCGTGAATATAAACCTTTGGGGTTTTACACACTTGAAAGTTTAAACTATAATCAATTCCCAATACATGTTAAATATCAGGCATTAACCCATGCAAAATTATTAAAATTAGCCGGGGGAGATGATTCTCGTTTTTTGCAGCGGGACGAATTTGGAAAGATTGTACGTGTATGGTTTTACGATGATGGAACTATCCCTACTTCCAGGCAAACTAAAGCCAAATGGAACCAATATTTTGAGAAACTGAAAATACTTGCGAGACTTTTGGTTGACGATCCGCCTCATAATGGCCGCAATTATTAAACCCATTTACACTGAAACCATTTCCCCAACTTCCAACCCAACTCCATGATACTGAATATTGAAAGAATAAAAGAAGCTGTAATTATAACCGACATACTTGGCGACTATGTTACCCTGAAGAAAAAAGGCGTTAATTACACTGCATGTTGCCCGTTTCATAACGAAAAGTCGCCGTCGTTTATCGTTAGCCCGGTGCGCAATACTTACAAATGTTTCGGGTGCGGGGTTTCGGGCGATGCCATTGAATTCCTGAAGG
Organism: Bacteroidales bacterium; assembly: GCA_038251165.1. Taxonomy (GTDB): domain Bacteria; phylum Bacteroidota; class Bacteroidia; order Bacteroidales; family Prolixibacteraceae; genus Aquipluma. The sequence continues at coordinate 1,286 of JBBSBP010000208.1, forward strand.
TTCACGAGGGAATGAGTTACCCGGAGGCATTAACTTTTCTGGCCAAACGCTACAAAATTGCCATTGAGCAGGATAAGGATGGCGGCGAATACACGGAGCAGGAAAAACAACGCGAAGGCATTTTTGCTGTGCTGAAATGGGCACAGCAGCAATTTGCAGCTAACCTGGCTAAAAATCAACCAGCCTCAGAGTACGTAAAAAATCGTGAACTTACCGAAGCCATCGAACCTTTCGGCATAGGTTATAGCGAAAGCGGAAACGGGCTGATGCGTGCCGGTCAGGCTGCAGGCTACACCAATGAAATGATGCTTGCCGCAGGACTGGTAAAGCAAAATGACCAGGGCCATTATTACGATGCTTTCAGTAAGCGGGTAATGTTTCCGTTTTACGACCGATCGGGGCGCATCATCGGATTTACCGGCCGGTTGATAATTGCCGAAAAAGATAAACCTAAATACTCCAATTCAGCCGAAACGGATGTATTTAAGAAAAGTAAATTCCTTTATGGCCTTTTTCAAGCCAAGCGCGACATCATAAAGGAACAGGAGTGTTTGCTGGTGGAAGGGCAAACCGACCTGATTAGTCTGCACCTGGCCGGCATCCGCAACGTGGTTGCCGGTTCGGGTACAGCTTTGAGTGAGGATCAGGTGCGCATGGTGCGCAATCTAACCACCGTGCTTACTTTGGTGTACGATTACGATCCGGCAGGCATTAAGGCAAGCATTGCCAATATTAAAATACCACTGCAGCAGGGCATGGATGTGTATGTTGTGGTATTGCCAGAGGGCGAAGATCCTGATTCGCTGGTACGCAAAATTGGCGGCGAAGAATTTACCGCCTATTGCGAAGCCAACCGTAAGGATATTGTTTCGTTCCGCGTTAACCTGGTACAGGAAGAAGTGGAAAAGGATATTCTGCAGAAAGCAAGACTTGTAAAAGAACTTACCGCTCAACTTTCGCTTATCCCGGATGAACAAACCCGCGAGATACTGATCAGGAACATTGTAAAACAGTTGGACGTAAACCTCGAGGATCTGCAGAAACAGGTTAAAAAAGCATTACCCAAGATTGAGGAAAAACAAGAACGTGGATTTTACGGGCTTGATGCTTCGGAAGAATATATACTCAAAAAGGATTCGGCAATTATACTTGCCACTCCCGGCGACGTGGTGGAACGCCACGCCGAGGGATTTGAAAATACCATTAGCCTTCCTGATGGGCCATTGTTGAGAGATGATATTTACAGGCTGGCCAAAATAACCAGGAATGTAATTATCGAAGGACTTGTGTCGGTGGTAAGTTCTGATGATAATGAAATTCCTTTAGCTACAGCCGGAAGAATTTTAACCGAAAATGGTTTGAGAGTTGAAGTTATTAAGATTGAAACATGCGTAATTGAAGGAGTCGATTGTGAAGAGAAAACTGAATTTGATTTCCTGGATTACTATGTTGAAAGTCTATCGTATAATTTAAAACGCCATCCCGATACCAAGCGCAATAAGAAATATATAGAAATGGTGGCGGCTTTCCTGAGCCAGCTCGACAATACCATTATCCATATTAAAACCAATGAGATTGCAAAGAAATTCGATCTCACACAAACTGCTTTCGGCAAGGTACTGAAACCGTATGTTGAAAAACGTAAGAATCTGGCCGTACAGCAACAGGAAAAGGTAGTAATTGACGATCAGCAATATGTATTCGACGTGGCGCACATCCCTGATTACGTAGATAAGAATTTCTTTGAGCGTTACGGATTTTTCCCTGCACAGAATAAAACCGGTCATAAAATATTTTACGTATTCCGCACCGTTGACAATACCCTGATAAAAATTGCCAATTTCTATATGGAACCATTGTTTCAGGTTTCGAACCGTGATGCCGAAAAGAATAAGCGCATTGTAAGGCTGTTTCATGCCGACCTCAATAAAGAGGAGTATGTTGAATTTAAGAGCGGCGACATGATAGAGCTTGGTCCCTTTAAACGCTACCTGTGGAACTGTGGACCTTATATTTTTACCAACGGAAAACAGTTTCATCACGATAAGATTATTGAAAGCACTGCGCTGCTATTTCCCAAATGCTGGGAGCTTACCATATTCGGCTGGCAACCTGAGGGTTTCTTCGCGTTCAGTAATGGCATTGTTGCCGATAATTCATTTACTTCAGTTGATGATCTGGGTTTAATCAAGTTTAAAAACGAAACCTATTATCTTCCGGCTTTCAGTAAAATTTTTAAGGATGAGCGGGTAGATAACGATCAGTATGAGTACGACCGTTTCCTGGTGTACAAGCCGGATCAGCGCACCAGCTGGGCTGAATGGGCAAAGCTGATGCTTGATGTATACCAATATAATAACAACGGCATGTGGGCGCTACTTTTCACCATTATGAGCGCTTACCGATCGATCATTTTCCCGATCGACCGGCTGTTTACCAGTATTTTCTTTATAGGTCCAACAGAATCGGGAAAATCGAAAGTAGCCGAAAGCATACGCGCGCCGTATATGGCAGGAGCGCCGCTGTTCAACCTGAACTCGGGTACGGATGCGGCTTTTTTTACCACACTGCAGCGTTTCCGCGATATACCGGTAATACTTGAGGAATACAATGATTACCAGATATCGGATGTAAAATTCCAGGGACTGAAAGCTGCCGTTTACGATAACGAAGGCAAGCAAAAACGTAAGGATGCAACCAGTCTTGATATTGACGTAAGCAAGGTTAACTGTTCACCGCTGCTGCTTGGGCAGGAATCGCCTGAGCGCGATGATGGTTCGCTCGCTAACAGGGTTGTGGTACTGCATGTCCCCAAAAAAGACAACTGGACTGATGAGGAAGTAAATAAGTACAAGGATTTGAAAGACCGGGAGCGCGACGGGCTGAGCAATATTGCCATCGAAATAATAAAACGCCGTCCGCTGATAGCCGCTAACTATGCCAAGTATATGCGCGAGCTGCAAAAACAGGTAAAGCAGGACATACAAAACGAAGGCGGAACCTACCAAACCCGTATCGTGAATACAGTAACCCTGTTTATGGCGCTGATGAAGCTTTGGGAAATACACGTGCCGGAATTAAAACTTCCGTTTACGTACGATGAATTTTACGAAATAGGCAAGCGGCAGATTGTGCGCCAAAGCGAAGAGCTGAGTAGCAGCAATAGGCTGGCTTTATTCTTCGATACCATCGGAATGCTGTTTACCCAGGGGCAGATTGTAAACGGGCGCGAATTCGATATCAAGCTTGAAAAAAATATTACAGTACAAAAAACCAGAACTGAAACTGAGGAAATTGATTTTTCGGTATCGAAAAAAGTACTTTACCTGGTTGTAAACGACGTGATTCAGATTTATCAAAAGGTACATAATAGTGAAAGCCTCAAGCTAAACGCGCTGCGCACTTATCTGCGTGATCATCCTTCCTATTACGGCCAGGTGAAAAGCCATCGCTTTGTGTACGAATACGAAGCCTGGGAAACTGATAACATGAACAGCACATTTACAAAGCGGGTAATAAAAAAGGCTGAACGGAATACCAGTTGCATCGCGTTGGATTATGAAAAACTGTTGGCGGTTGGTATTGATCTGGAAAGAACAAAACCAGCCGAGGAACAGCTGATGGGAGCCAGTAATGAAACGGTAAAAACTGGGGGGCAACTGGAGCTCGTTTCCAGGGAGCCTGAAGACGATCTTCCATTTTAAAGAGAAAAATAAAATCAAAATTCCTACGGCAAAATAGTGCACCAACGTTCCAACGTTCCAACACGAGATAATAATAAACTACAAATAACTAATAATCATGTATTTAATATTTAATAATCCTGTTGGAACACTCAATTTCTGTTGGAACACGTTGGAACACCTTTGTTTTTTTCTGTCCGGGCGGACGGGTTCTGTTGGAACACTAAAACTGTTCCGCGAGCGTGTTGGAACGTTCCAACAAACTTTAAGATGTTGATAAACAAATAAATAATAGTGAAAAACGGCCCTCTGTTGGAACGTTGGAGCGTTGGAGCACGAAATGACCGGACAAATGACGAAAATTTTTTTTTAAAAATATCACCTGTAAATGGCTAGTAAAATACTTCAACAAAAACGCATAAATAACAATCCGGTCTGGTGCCTATGTGGGACAGATTTTATAAGCAAGGGAGTTCAGTTTACGATTGTAGGAAGTGAAAGTACCGGCCCCGGAATTTACGAAGTGCAGCATACCATTAAAAATGTGGCAACCGGCATATATGCAAAAATACTTATGCCAAAACTTATAGAAATACTCCTTAACTGCCATGACTCATGAAACGAAACTCACAGCCCTTTGAGCGTGATCCGAAACGGTGCCAGAAAATAAGTTACTCGTACAGCGAAGCCAACAGAATGATTAACCAGGCACATAAACATAGCTGGAAACATCGGAACCGGCGAAAGAAAATACCCAAACGCGCATACCATTGTGAACGCTGTGGAACCTGGCACTTAACCAGTCAGAAACGAAGATCAATATCCTATAAAGATGACATATAAAAAAAACATAAAACGCATATACCTGGCCGGCCGCATATCCGATCTTAATTACCATAAAATATATGACGAATTTAAGGAGGCAAAGCTGTTTTTACTTTCACAGGGATTTGACGAAGTAATTAACCCATGCGAAATTGTGCCACCCGGCACCGGTTGGACTGAGGCCATGATTATACTGCTGCCATACCTGTCAATTTGTAACTACCTGGCTTTATTACCGGGTTACCAGCCCAGCAACGGCGCCATGTGCGAATACTATTTTGCACGGGGAATGGAAAACGAGGGGAAACTGAAAGCCATTATCCATATTGAAATACCAAAAGAAATAAAACAAACCATTACCGAACCTTTAAAACAAGCCGTATGAAAACAAAATCAACAGATTACACCATGATCAATATCGTGATAGGAGGC
>JBBSBP010000209.1:0-6216 GCA_038251165.1 Bacteroidales bacterium
AGTATCTAATCCGTGCAGCATACTATTGAAAAACTTCACACTTCCGTCGTGACCCACTGTTGCCATAAGGATTACACAACCCAAATACAGGACGGCTGCGGTTAAACCGAAAGCGAATCCAAATCTTTTAATGTCGATGGTTTTCATGGATTTTTGTTTTTGATGAGTTTGAATTTGTATGTTCATTTTCATTACCGTGCTGATGTTCACCATGTCCGTGCATGGGCATTAGGAGATGGCAGGCAAACATGAAGGCGATGAAGATAAATATTGAAATCCCATTGCTGATTCCTAGCGCCGGAGCCAGAAAGATGAAGAGAATTGGCAACACACAGCCAATGATCATATAGAAGAAATGTTTATCGGTTTTCATCTTTTGAAATATTTGACTTATTCCTTTGTTTTGATTAAATTATTTGCGACTGTTGCGTCATTCGATAATGCATTGTTAAAAACGATTTAAATGCTTAAAAAACCTTTCTCCTCTGTTCTTATTTTATAGACTTCATCTACAGGGGAAACGACAATCATTCCATCTCCGTTATAACCTGTGCGCCCGTTTTCACGAATCACGGAAATGATTTTTTCAATGTGTTCATCGGAAATCAGGATCTCAAGCTTAATTACCCTGTACGCATTGGTAAAAGGATATTTCGTGCTGATGTGTTCTTTTTCATGATCAACATATTGGCCTGTACCTTCGCATTCAGCAAAGGTCATACAGCAGAAACCTGCTTTTTTCAGCGCGTTGAATACCGCTTCTATCTTACGATGCCTGATATATGCTTTTATTAGTTTCATAGCTTATTTTTTTTGTGTTCAACAATTTCTGATTCGTTCTCAGTTTTCAAACCCTTTTTATTTTCAGGGCAATCCACCAAATCTTTCAGCTCACATTTTGAGCAAACTTCATTCTTGTCAGAAGTGCCATCGTCAAGGACACAGGAGTGTGCTGTAAATTCAGCATCTTTATTAAAAAGTAGTTTCACTCCAAATGCCAGCATGACCATAGCAACTAAAACGATTGAAATAATTAAAGTCTTGATTATCATGACAGTTAATTTATTTCTTTGTGCCCTGAAATTTCCTGTAAGTAGTTGAAGTACCTTCCATCATTTTAAAGCTATAGCTAAAGGTGCCGTTCTGCATGTTAAAACCCCCGAAATGTTCATCAGCAACCTGGTGTTCTCCATTCATATGCCGGCCCCATTCTGTTGAATTATTTCCCATCATTGATCCATTTCCCATCATTGAACCATTACCCATCATGTGTCCGTACTCGTTTTCAAAATCCTGACCGTCAAGGCAAACCATCAGGCTATCTCCGTTTTGGTAAGTGTTGAGAATAAATGTTGAATCCATATCGTCGCCAAAACAATGAACATTTATCTGTCCATTACTTATCAGTTTCACGATTGCTGTGTCCATGATGTTACCAGTGGCTAACTTTGCACTTTTAAGTGTAGATGTAGTTGTAAAACTGCCAGTATAAGTACCTTCAACGCTCTGAATTACTGTTTTTTCATCTTTCTGACAGGCACCAAATACGAAAGTTCCCGCAAATGCAAACAGTAGTACCTTTAAATAATTTTTCGTTTTCATAATTTCTATTTTTAAATATAAATGATTTTAAATATTTGACGTTAATGTATTGAATTACAGCACCAGGCATCATGATACAAGTGTCAGGACACAAGAAAAAATATTCGTTCAGCAAAAAATGAATACTCTTTTGCCAAATGAAATTCAACACCATAAAATCAAATAAGGAAAACGCAAATTTTGGGCAAGCTTACATCGTGTACAAGAAAATTGCCTGGCGGACTTACATCAGTACATGTAAAATTTATAGCAGTAAATGAATGAAGTTCAATACTTGCAGGTACAATGTAAACCTGAAGAATATGTTGTGCAAACGTAGTGAAATCAGTAAATGAAGGAGTGTAATCGTGATTGACAGCTAAAATCGAAACGCTGTTGTCGCAACAATGCGTTCCAAAATGAATTCCCGGAACAGAACATTTATCATCAGGGCTTTCCATACCACATGAAGCCAGTTCTCCGGTAACGGAAACCTTTTCAAAAGTTTCATCTGCACTGCCACAATAATGTGTTGCAATGGTGATATGCATCACAGAAAGCAGGATGAGAAATGCAAATAATATGGATAATATTTTTTTCACCAGCAAATTTTTTACTATTTGTGTGACTTTATAAAGTTAACTCCTTTATTGCCTAAATTGTTACAAGATTCCTAAATAGATTTATATAATTCACATATTTTTAGAATTTTAACGATTGACTTTATAAACTGATCCGATGATTATAATTCACCAGATCAGTATAAAAGTAAGAGTCAATAGATGAAACGACCAAGAAAAATCCTTTCTCACAAAAGGGGGATGATTATTGGGAGTTCCATCTGGCAATTAAAAAACAAATTATAAACAGATGAAATATTCCTTATTTCACAGGAGCCATTTTCATTTTATCATCCATTTTCATGTCCATTTTACCGGCTTTTTTATCCTCCATCTTCCTGTCAGCTTTTGCACGGTCGTATTGGCAACAACCTGGCAGTTTGCTGTATGCTTCACCGGTAGCCATGTGCATTTCGGTGTCGTGGCCTGCATTGGCAATCGCCATTTCCACTTTATGGACATCGGTTTTCGAATCGTCAAAGGCAAGGTCCATCATTTTGGTTTTCTTGTCCCAATTGACAGAGGCCACACCATCAACTGCTTTAGCAGCTTTTTCAATGCGAGCTTTACACATATCGCAATTTCCATACACTTTTACTTTTTCTGTTTTATTGCCTGCAAATACAGCAAACGCCCCAAACATAAAAAGGGCAGCTAAACTTAAAACTTTTGTTTTCATACTTTTAAAAATTAAATGGTTAAACTTCTATTTCCGATATAAACAACACTCCGGAAGTGCTTTGTATACAGCATCCGATGCTTTGTATTTTTCAGTGTCGTGCCCAACTTTAGCGATTGCTTTCTGAATGGCATCCGAATTCGTTTTGTTCGGATCAAACTCAACATTGAGCATTTGTTTATCTGCGCTCCAGTCGGCTGTCATTACTCCTGAAACCGATTTGGCAGCAGTTTCGATCCTATCCTTGCACATCTCGCAATTGCCCGAAACTTTGATCATCTGGTGTTCAAAATTTGCTGTACTACTCCGGGTGCGACTTTGAGTCGCGCCCGGAGTTTCAACTGTTTCACTCATATCCATTCCGGCCATGCCACCTGATGAAATCTGGTTTCCTTCCGGATTCATCATGCTTGGTTTTCCAGCTAATTGTGCAGAGGCATCAATGGCAAATGTACCGTTGGTCACAATTTCCTCTCCTTCTTTCAAGCCACTTAATACCACATAAGCATTACTCAACGCAGGCCCCAGTTCAATTTCGCGCATAAGAAATTCAGGTTCTTTAGCGTCCGGAATTTTCACATAAACCACCGACCGGGGGCCTGTCCACAATACAGCCGATTGGGGAATAACAATTCCTTCGTTGTATTTTGGGAGAGCCGAAGTAACCGTACCATTCACAAACATTTCGGGTTTGAGAATTCCTCCCGGATTTGAAGCTTCCACTCGAACCAATGCGACACGGGTGGCTGGATTGATCACCGGATCGATAAAGGTGATTTTTCCGGAGAATTTACGACCGGGTATCGACTGGAGTGTAAACGCCACGTTATTGCCTTTTTTGATCCATGGAAGATCACTTTCATAAGCATCAAAAAGCACCCAGACATTTGATAGATCGGCCACTTCAAACAATGCAGCTCCCTGTTGTACGTAATCGCCCTGATTGACCCGTTTGGTCAATACGATACCAGACACGTTGGAGGTCACATCAAAAACCGTTTGCGCTTTTCCACTTTGTTCGATGGATGCAATTTGTTCATTGGACAACTTCCATTGCCTTAATTTTTCGCGGGCAGCTTCCAGTAATGCAGGTTGTGCAGGCACCAGTTGTCTGGCCTGCAACAATTCTTCCTGGGCAGTGATCATTGCTGGAGAATAGATGCGTGCAATAACCTGTCCCTTTCGCACCGTTTCTCCGGTAAAACTGATCAGCAACTCTTCAATTCTCCCCGGAACATGAGCCGCCTGTGTTTTGATCCGGCGTTCGTCGGCCTGAATTTTTCCGTATAAACTCACTTCTTTTTCAGCATTCTGCCTGCCGATGATGGTTGTTTGAACTTCAGCCAGTTTAATGGCTTCTTCAGTCATTTGTACCGCATCCGGATCAATTTCAGCAGTGGCCGATTTCACCGGGATTAATTCCATGCCGCAAATAGGACAATCACCCGGTTTATCCATCCTGATTTGAGGGTGCATGGCACATGTCCAGATTTCATTTACTTTTTCATTTTCTGAATGTTGATGAACAGCATCACCTTCAGAAATGGTTGTCGGCTTGGAATTATGAAAAACCAACCACCCCAGTATCAATCCACCAGCAACGTATAAAGCCGGTTTAATCCATTTGTTTTGAAATATTTTATATTTTTTCATTGTCATGAATTTTATTCAATTGAAATTATTTAAGTCCTGCCAAATATTCAAGTTCCGCTCCGGATGTATTTCGATCAGTCAGAGCAGAAAGCTCCTTAAGTCCGTAATCGAGCAATTGAGCCTGCATTCGTAAAACTTCCTCAAAATCAGTTTGTGAAGCAGAAAAAGAGGTTGTTAGCAGCTGAACACTTGTCCGGGCCAAAGCGGCCTGATTTTGATACAAGGCCAGCCGACGACCGGCATCCTTATACTGTTGCACCTGTTCAAGAAAAGATACTTCCAGTCCATTCATCGTATTTTGGTACGATTTTTCGGATGCCTCTATTTTGAATCCTGCTTCACGTTCCATGGCTTTGTATTTTTTACTGAAAAACGGTATGGTGAACGAAACCATCGGCATAATCATGTCGTTTCCATTCATCATGGAAGGATTTCCTGCACGTTTTTCAATGAGCATATAATTGGCGCCTACACCAATCATAGGTTTTCCCATTTTGTCAGCCATCACTTGCTGAGCCTGTCCGGCAGCCCGTTGTGCGAGGGTCATCCGTAACATCGGGTTATTTTTCAGACTATCGGCCATTGCGTTCAGGTCAACAGCCAGTTTAACCGGTTGAAGACTGTCAGGTACATTAACCGGTATATTCGATGATCTGTTAAGCAGGCTATTGAAACGAGCCACTTCGGTATCCAGCAAATCTTCGGTTAAAGCTACCCGGTTTTCCAGCTCTGCAATTTCCATCTGAACCCGAAGCACATCCACCATTCCTGAACCTTTGGAATTCATGGCTGATGATCCACCGCCCATGGCCATTCCTCCTGAAGTGGCTGGTGAAGACTGATTGGTTGCCCCTTTTTGCATACCACCCATTCCTCCTGAATTTCCGGATGATGGTGTCGGAGCGCTTGTGTTTCCTGAAGACGAACTTCCTGATGAACCGGAGCTATTAGTGTTTGTGTATTTTGAAAGAGCTACTTTTTCCAATGAATGAAGCAATTCCAGGTTTTCTTTCAGAATGCGGATTTCCTTCTTTTTCTGATATACCCGATACCACGATGTTTTTACCTGGCTATACAGCAGGTTGCGAACATCAGCAGCCTCCTCATATTTCATCAAGGCCATCTGCGAAGCTTCATCTTTGGCTGCTTTCAGCGCTCCAAACCAGGGAAACATTTGCATGGCTTGAATACTACCCAATTGATTTCCACCCAGCAATTGCATCGGCTTCAGGAAAAATCCCAATTGAGCACTCGGATCCGGCAAAGCTCCTGCCTGCGGAACTTTTTCGAGTGAAGCCGAATATTCAAGGTATTTGGCCTGCAATCCCGGATTGTTTTTCCCGGCCAGTTCCAGGTAAACTGATAATGAATCCTGAGCCTGAACCACGAATGTCAACAAAAAGAATAATATAATGCCAGTAAATCTTCTGTATGCAGAAACTTGAAACTTGAAACTTGAAACTTGAAACTTATTACTATTCATGATTACCCTCCTTTCCTTCGCTCAACGCCAGAGCAGCTAATTTTTTTTGTTCTCTTTTGATTTCTCCCTCACGCCATATACATTGAAGTATAGGCACCACAAACATGGTCATGATCTGGATAATCATACCACCGAATGTTGGAATAGCCATTGGAACCATAATATCGGCTCCTTTTCCGGTAGAAGTTAATACAGGAAGC
>JBBSBP010000210.1:0-6160 GCA_038251165.1 Bacteroidales bacterium
ATTGTTGAGGAAGATGAGATTGTTGAGGAAGATGAGATTGTAGAGGAAGAGCCTACGCTAAAATCGAACCTGAAAACCAATGAAGTAATAGCTGAATCCCAGCCGAAATTTCGCGAAATTCACATCGAAGATCTGGATGACGAGGATGATTCCATGCAGTTCTCCCCACGCACCGGTACACAAAATCACCCGGTGATGCATGAAATTCCAAAACCGGAAAGTCCGGCTTCGGAAAAATTTTTAGTTGGTGAGAAATTTCAGAAAGAACGATCCCTGAATGATGCCATGGGTGAAAACAAATCGGTTGAATCAAGTTTGGGTAATAGCTCAATATCCAGTTTACGGACTGCAATTGGCCTGAACGACCGTTTCCTGTTCATCCGTGAAATTTTTGACAACAATACCGATAAATTCAATATGGTAATCGACCAGCTTGACAAATTGGAAACTATTCAGCAAGCTGTAGATTACCTGAAAGCAAACCTGACGCTCCAGAAAAACGATACCAGTTTAAAATTCGTAGAACTTCTGAAACGTCGTTTCAGCAAATAATCCGGAGATGTAATGGGTAAATTATTTTTAGTCCCGACACCGATTGGGAATCTCGAGGACATGACCTTGCGTGGAATCCGCATATTAAAAGAAGTAGACTTGATTTTGGCTGAAGACACACGCACTTCGGCCAAACTACTCAATCATTACGAAATAAAAAATAAACTCGTTTCGCATCATAAATTCAACGAACACAAAACCGTTGAAATGATTGCCGCACAAATTGAAAACGGCAAAAATGTTGCTCTTATTTCAGATGCCGGTACTCCGGGAATCAGCGACCCCGGATTCTTACTCGTAAAAACCTGTCTGGACAAGGAAATAGAAGTAGAATGCCTGCCAGGAGCAACTGCCCTGATTCCGGCTTTGGTCAATTCCGGGTTCCCGACCGACAGATTCACCTTCGAAGGGTTTCTTCCTCAAAAAAAAGGCAGGCAAAAAAAGATCAAAGAATTACTTACCGAACCCAGAACAATGGTTTTTTACGAATCGCCCTACCGGTTAATCAAGACGCTGGAACAGTTTGCAGAGTTTCTTGGTCCCGACAGAAGAGCCTCTGTATCGCGCGAATTGTCAAAATTTTTCGAGGAAAACAGGAGGGGCACATTGGCTGAACTCATTGAACATTTTAGTTCGAAAACCATCAAAGGTGAAATTGTGATCGTCTTGGAAGGATTCAAAGCAGAAATTCCTGAAGAATGAGAAAGTACGATCATCTTTTTTTCGATCTTGACAACACATTATGGGATTTTACAGCCAATTCGCGCCTGGCCATGAATTACACGCTCATTCAGGCTGAGATTCTGCCCAGGCTCAGTTCATTCGAATCCTTTTTCAGCATTTACGAACAAATCAACAAATCGCTTTGGAGCGACTATCATTCGAAGAAGATCACCAAACAAACACTCATCGTTGAGCGTTTTGCCCGATCGTTGCAAGCATTTGGCATCTCAGATCTGAACTGTCTGGAATTAAATATCCGCTACCTTGAGAACATGGCGCTTCAAACCGGATTATTTCCCGGTACGCTGGAAACACTCAGCATCTTAAAAACCAGAGGCTATCAAATGCATATCATCACCAACGGATTCAGGGAAGTACAGCATGCCAAATTAAGCAATTGCGGCCTGACCGGATTCTTTACCAAAGTATTCATTTCAGAAGAAATTCACACCACCAAACCACACCGGCAGATTTTCGAGCATGCTTTAAAATCGACCAATGCGCTAAAGAAAAAAAGTATTATGATCGGAGATTCATGGGAAACCGATATTGAAGGTGCCCTCGGATTTGGAATGGATCAAATCATGTTCCTAAACCATGGATTTCATGACGTACCTGATGCAATAAAATTGGTGCAACCCGCATCAAATCCCTCTTTTATTGAATTAAAACATCGCACCCGAACGTATTTTATCGATGAAATTCCGGATCTGCTGACGATTTTGTAGTTTATACGTATTCTTAATAGCCTTTGCCCTGAAGTCCTAAAATAGACACTAATCGCCTAATACAGAATATGTAAGCCCTATATTCCGGGTTCACCAGACACTTCCTCAAAAATCAATATTTGTTAATACTGTTAAAATATGTATATATTTTCCTATTTGTGTTAGCCTTCATACCCACATTTTTTTAAATTTGTCATCCAAATTAACAATCCGGTTCTTTCCCGGATGTTAATTTGTTTAGAAGAGGGGTCTTGAAATTCTAATTACCATTTCCTGATTATTTGATTTGGGGGAGTCAAACAATCGAGTTGAAAAACTAAAAGGAAATCAGATTAGAGTATATCTGACTTATTTTTCATTTATAAATGATGCTGTTAAATTTAAATTTATTTTACATGAAAAAAATCGCGTTATTGCTTGCATTCTTTGCAATTGGTTTGCAGATCCTTGTGGCTCAAACCAGGGAGATCTCAGGCAAGGTGACTTCAGCCGATGATGGTGGGTCTCTTCCTGGTGTTTCTGTATCTGTAAAAGGAACTACTTTGGGAACTATTACTGACATGGATGGTATATTCAGGTTGAAAGTTCCTCAGGATGCCAAAAATTTGGTATTTAGTTTTATTGGAATGGTGACTACTGAAGTTGCTATTAACAATCAAACTACTTTAAACGTAAAAATGGATCGGGAAAACATCTCGGTTGATGAAGTAGTCGTAACTGCATTGGGTATTACCCGTGAAAAGAAATCGTTGGGATATTCAGTACAGGAAGTTGGATCCGATGAAATCAGTAAATCGACCCAGTCAAATGTGATGAATGCATTGTCTGGTCGGGTTGCCGGTGTAACCGTTGGTTCAAGTTCAGGTAACCTGGGAGGTTCTTCACGAGTAACCATTCGTGGAGCGAACTCTGTTAACGGAGATAACCGTCCGTTGTATGTTGTTGATGGGATTCCGTTTGACAACAGAGATTTCAATTCGACAAACACTGCACGTGGAGCCGGTGGTATTGATTATGGAAGTATGGCAAACGATATCAACCCCGATAACGTTGAAACAATCTCAGTTCTAAAAGGTGCTCAGGCTAGTTTGCTTTATGGTGCCCGAGGATCAAATGGAGTAATTTTAATTACTACAAAAAAAGGAAAATCTAAAAAAGGAATTGGAGTTGATGTATCAACAGGTATGACTTTCGAGCAAGTATCATTGTTGCCAAAATACAATACTACTTATGGTGGAGGTTACCCCTTTTCAGAAGAGAAAATCAATGGCGTTACTTATAATGTACCTGCATATGATTTAGATGAATCATGGGGACCGAAATATGAAGGCCAGCCATACCTTGCTTTCAACAATTTATTCGATTGGGAAGCCAATGGGAAACAAGGAAATCCTGAAACTTCAAGTTGGTTAGCTCCAAAAAATGATGTGAAAGATTTCTTTGACTTAGGCGTAATGTACAATACCACAGTAGCTCTTTCTGGTGGTGATGATAAAAACACTTTCCGTTTGTCATACACCAATCAGGACAACGATGGTTATATGCCAAAATCAAACTTGGAGAAAAACACCGTTGCATTCAATGGCTCAAGCCAGATATCAGCAAAATTAAAAGCTGAAGCATCAATAACCTTTACCAGACAAGATGCAACAGGCCGTCCGGTCACCGGATACGATGACAACAACGTGATGCAAAAATTCACACAATGGGGTCAACGTCAGCTTGACATGGACATTCTGCGTAATTATAAGAATCCTGACGGAACTCAACGAGTATGGAACCGTATCGCATGGGATAATCCAACTCCAGCCTATTCCGATAACCCTTACTGGACCCGTTACGAAAATTTCAACCAGGATACAAGAGACCGTTATTACGGTAACTTCGGTCTGAATTATGCATTCACAAAAGATCTGGGCGCTACGGTAAAAATCATGCGTGATGGTTATAATTTCCGCGCAAACGAACGTGTTGCCATTGGTTCACAAGCCACTTCATTTTATAGTGATGTTGTTCGTATTGCTGATGAAACTAACTACGAGTTTATGCTTAACTATCAGAAACAAGTTAATTCTGATATTAGTGTAAATGCTCACGCAGGAGCAAATAAAATGAGGAACAACTACTTCCGAAATGGAATGGAAACTTCAGGAGGACTTGTTCTTCCGGATCTTTATACTGTTTCCAATTCACAAGACCCTGCAGTTATTGATGACTTCGAAAGTCATAAAGAAATTCAGAGTGTCTTTGCCAATGGATCGGTTGGTTACAAAAGCATGCTTTATGCCGATGTTTCTTTAAGAAACGATTGGTCATCAAGTCTTCCAAAAGCCAACAGAAGCTATCTGTATTATTCTGGTGGTTTAAGTTTCATTTTAACTGAACTTGATGCTTTGAAAGACAACAATGTTTTGAACTTTGCTAAACTCCGTGCAAGTTATGCTATGATTGGTAATGATAACGATCCTTATAAAACAAGAGAAACTTATACCAATTATGCACCAAACTTTGCTGGCGTTCCGAGATACAGTACTCCGAATACCATGCCGAATAACGATCTGAAACCAGAAATCATCACCACATGGGAAATTGGTGGAGAATTTAAATTATTCAATAACCGCTTAGGAATTGATGTTACTTACTATAACAAAAACACAAAGGACCTGATTACCGATGTTGAAATTTCAGGTGCTTCCGGCTATCTGTACAAAACACTGAATGCCGGTGAAATGGAAAATAAGGGTATCGATTTGATGATCAGCGGAACTCCTATTAAAACAAGAGATTTCTCTTGGGATATTTTTGTAACCTTCAATGCAAACAAAAATAAAGTATTGTCTCTTTACAAAGATGTTAAAAACTACCGTTTGACCAATGGTCCGTTCAAAGCTACCATTAACGCAGCAGTTGATTCGCCATACGGAGCAATCATGGGAACAAATTTTGTATACGATGCTGATGGCAACAAAGTGGTTGACAAAACCGGCCGTTACCTTAAAACAACAGCTGTTCAAGTATTGGGAACTGTATTACCTGATTACAACATGGGTATTTCCAATGAATTTAACTTCAAAGGTTTCAGTTTGTCAGCGTTGCTTGATATTCAAAAAGGTGGAAGTTACTTCTCAACTTCACAGATGTGGGGTATGTATTCAGGTATGCTCGATGAATCAGTTTTTGTAAATGGTGTTGACATCCGCGAAAATGGAATCGTTTTGGATGCTGTCTACGGAAAGCTGAATGCTGACGGAACTGTACAGTACCTTGATAAAGCTGGTGCTAATGCAACTGCTGCAGTTAAGAACGAAACTTCAATTGGTGCTGAAAGATATGGTGCTGACTTCTATTCAAGAGCTGATGCTCAGGAAGTATTTGATGCCAGTTATATTAAATTGAGAGAAATGGCTCTTTCCTATACAATTCCGGCGAAACTTACAGGGGTTGTTAAAAACGTTCGCGTTGGACTTTTTGGTAGAAACCTGGCTATCTGGGGATTGGATAATACAAACTTTGATCCTGAATCAGCTGTTACCAGCTCAGGTAATATTCAAGGTATCGAAGGCGCTGCACTTCCATCAACCAGAACATTTGGGTTCAACTTAAAATTCAACTTTTAATTTAAAACTCTAAGATATTATGAAGACATATAAAAAATTATTATTGAAAACTTTGGTACTAACGCTTATACTTACAAGCTGTACCAAAGATTTTGATGCCCTGAATTCAAGCCCTAACGCCCCGGAAAAGGTACCTTCAACAACCTTGATGGTTAATGCACAGTTCAGGCTTTGTCAGGATATCAGGGATGAGTGGTTCTCTGGTCGTATGGTGTTGCCATGGGTTCAATACTGGGCTCAGTTAAATTATACTGAAGAAGACAGATACCAATACCGCGAAAATTCAAATAACGACGCATGGAAGGTTATCTATACCGACTTAATGGATTTGCAACGTATTGTTGAATTAAATACTGATGAAACAACCAAGGGAGATATGCTTGCTTATGGAGCAAATGAAAATCAGATTGCTGCTGCCCGTATCCTGAAAACATGGGTATTTCAGCTGTTGACAGATACTTACGGCCCAATTCCTTATCAATCTGTTGGAACTGAAGATCCTGATTTTCAGGCTCTAAGTGCCACTTCGGGTATTATTGG
>JBBSBP010000211.1:0-6141 GCA_038251165.1 Bacteroidales bacterium
TATGGCAGTCTTAATCCTTCATTATCTGGAAGTTGCTCTCTGGTTTCTGTATGGTTTCCAAACCGATGATTTAAAAACCTGTCTTAATCCTTCATTATATGGAAGTTGCTCTCTGGTATGCAAGCATTAATGCTTAATAATGTCGGCATGCCTGCGTCTTAATCCTTCATTATCTGGAAGTTGCTCTCTGGTAAAAAATGAAAACAACAGTAAAAATCAACAAAAAGAAGTCTTAATCCTTCATTATCTGGAAGTTGCTCTCTGGTACCTCTTTTAGTAAATGTTTGTTATACAGGCACATATTGCTGCTAATTTGAAAATTATTATTTCTTATTGCCAAAATTATCATCGTTTTTTGGGGCTGCAAAGATACGCTGTTCGTTTATAAATATAACTGATTTACTGGTATTTTTCACAAAATGTCAAAGAACTTTTTGGCCACTGCCATTAATTTTTATTTGGCTAAAAAAATAAGGTGTTTCTGTTTTTTAGTGCCAGGTCAAAATCTATATTCCGGCCTATCAATTTCATGGCGCGTATCTCGTCGGTCGAAACTGGAATAAGCAAAACACTGTCGGCATTATCGTAACATTGCTGTACTTCTTTCAGGTCGTTCTGTATTTCGTCGAATACTGTTCTGTTGGTATTGGCAATAAAAATAGATTTTTGCACGCGGGTACAACCTTTTTTCAGGAGGTATTTGGCAATCTGGGTGCGTACTTTGTTATCTTCGATATCGTACATTACAAAATAAATCATAGCAAGCGGATTTTGTTTATCACGTTTTATAAATCCCATCAGCTTTTCAACACGTTCGCTCAGGCTGGGAATATCTGGATCGATGGTAGTGCTGCGGTTTGCGGGCGGAGAATTGGCAAGTCCTGCCTGATGAATTTTTTTCATCTTCTCAACAAAACTCAATGGTTCTTTTTTCTTTCTCATTACACCAGTAATTCGCTGATTAACTGTGCACAAACATTATTCAGTTCAGGGTGGGTGCCGTTCCGGGGCGATTGAACTACCGTGAACCCTCTTTTGCCATAAAAGACATTAATCTCGGCCTCTTTCGCTTCTAACCTAAACTTGAATTTTTTTCCGTAGTGAATATTAATTACCTCCTTCGTTTCGATTCCTTCATTTTGCAAGTTTGTGATAATTTGCGTCACCGTATTCTCCATTTCTTCGGGTACAAAAATTATTTTTTCACGTTTGGTCCGGTACGATGGGTTTAGTCGTGCCTTTATTGTTGCAAGTGTATCAGGGTCGGGGCCTCGGGAATCCTGATCTTCCTGCCTTATTTCAACTACATTATCTTTTTCTTCTTTTTGAAGTTCTTTTTGAAGTTCGAAGGTGCCAAGCGGATTAGAGAAATCAACAAAGGCAGTCAGATCAACCGATTCGGCCATAGGGTTGTAGGTGGCATCGGGGTCGAAACTGATGAAACAAGCTCTGGTAACATCGCTGGTTTGTTTATCTATAACCTGTTCGAGCTGGTATTGTACCGAAAACGAACGGGCAAAAACCTTATAGAAAAGGGAGAATTGCGCTGCATCAAAGCATTTATCTTTCAGGCTAAAAAGTACCTTTAGGCCATCTTCGCCAGGCGAAGTAAAAATCAGCTTAATGCGCTGGTCTGCTGTAAGTTTTGCCTTAATATTTTCGAGGTTCAATTCTTTTTGGCTCAAGTGGTCGATGTCGAGTATAAAATGGCTGATCCAGCCAAAATTCTCAGTTCGCCTGAAGGGTGGGTTAAAAATGCCGCAGGTTACATAGGGCAACTGCTTTTTCATTTGACGGTATCGGTTTTCGTCAATCGAATGAACCAGGCGCAATTGCCTGATGGCCGCAGCCACTTCTGGCTTCGGGTTTTTAACCGCATGATATAGATATTCTGGCTGAATTTTCACCAGGGGATCATTGATTTGGGTAATTAATTTTCCGGCTTGAAGCATAAAACTGGAATTTTAAAAAGGTAGATTAGAAAAATTTAAGCAAAGTTCTTAAAGGTTTGAGCCAAATCCTGGGTATACAGAATAATTTGATGGTTACGCGAGCGCTGAGTTCCTTTTTGGGTAATGACCTCGTCGAAATAATCGTTCATCGATTGTATCAGAATTCTTTTACCCAGTGCTTCCAGCCAAAAAGAACTATCATCGCGCACACTGTAGCAATCGTCGTTAATGGCTTCCTGCATGGCCAATGACAACACTACATAATCGGCCCATACACGGTAACGTTCAATCACATCAAACACCAGCACCGGCCGATTATAGTCGTCGCGATGAAAAATTCCAACATAAGGGTCTATCCCGGCTTTAATCAATGCGCCTTCAATTTTACCGTACAAAATTCCGTAGGCATAATTGAGCAGGCAATTGGTGATATCGGTAGCAGGGTGTTGTTGTCTCCCAGATAATTTATAGCCATCCGGAAGAAATTCGTTCAGGCACTCGAAATACACCCGCGAAGCTGCCCCTTCCCAGCCACGAAGTGTTGGAGCAATATCAGGTATCACCTCACCCTCAAGTTGATTGATTTTCTGCCGGTAATCTTCAATCCGTCCGACTGTTTTTTTTACAATTTCTGATAGTCTGTCACTTTCATGATTTAGCGAAAGGAGCAATGCCTGTTGATTTTCAAGTTTTTGGATAATGGTTTGACATATCCATCTGACCGCTTCTTTCGAGAAGGTGAAATCGAGTTGTCCACGCCGGATGGTTGAAACGGAGCCATATTTATGACTCCAGAGCCGTCCAACCGGGTTGCCGACCCCATCAACAAACAGTACTTCAATTTCGTGCTCGATGGCCAACAGGGCGGCATCGCTCGATATTTGCGCCCCTTTACTGATGCTGATGGTTTTTAGTCCATCGGGGTGGATGCGTTGTTTGCCGTCTTTATGCACCACCACAAAGCAATCGTTGTCTTTGGTGAGATAGGTGCCGAAGGTATTAAGAACAAGTTCCATAGCTCAAATTATTTTATTTAATAAACCAGTCGTTAACCACATGCAAAGTATTTTTCGCACGTGTAACGGCTGTGTACATCCACTGGTAAATGCCAGGCTTGGGTATTCCATGTATTTTATTCTCGAGATACAGGAAAATCTCGTTCCATTCGCCGCCCTGCGCCTTGTGGCAGGTAAGCGCATAGCCGTAAACCGCTTTTTTGTGGCCGCTTGCCTGATGATTTCGGTCAATTCAAACTGCCGGGTGTTCAAATGATATTTCTTTTCGATGTATTCTTTCGATAAGGCCGGGGAGATGTGTTGTCCCACAGGAGGAAGCTGGCAGGGATCGCCAACAAAAACGAATTTTCCTTTGGCGTCGTAAGCCAGTAAATCGCGCAGCAGTTCGCCTGTCCCGAATTTGGCAAACGAACCTCCGGTATCGGGTACATCGGCAACCATCGAGGCTTCATCTACGATATATATTTTTTGGGTTTTCGAATCAATCACCTTCGCATCAAAAATCAAGCTGATTTGCCCCTTGTCGTCAACTGCAAGGTTTTCCTGTTTGGCGGCCATGGTTTCCAGGTCATCATCAAGGTCAGAAAAAATATAGATCAGGCTGTGTATGGTGCTTGCTTCGTTGTCGGTTTTATCCGAAAGAATTTTGGCAGCCCTGCCAGTCGATGCAAGCAGTGAATAACTGTGGTTATTTTCGGCCATCCAGCTGATAAATCCGCTCATCAGCGTAGTTTTCCCGGTTCCGGCATAACCTTTCAGGATAAATACTTTTTGTGAATTACTTTTTACAAAAGCCTGGAGCTCGCCAAAAGCAACTTTTTGTGCCCGACGAAGCTCAAATTCGAAGTATTTGGTTTTAGGGTCGGTCATAGTTAAGTTTTCAATGTGAAAAGTGGCTTAATAGGATAAAATGAAAATCAATTGATTTTCAGTAAACTTTTTATTGATTTTCCTGATTTGAAATCCTGTTTTGAAAGAATATTGATTCGGCTAAGTTCTGCCCGATCAAAATGGGTGATATATCCTTCAATAGGAGTTCCATCTTCATTTTTAATTTCCTCCAGGGTTAAAATGGATGTATTCGCCTGTAATCCAAATTTATTTCTTAAAGCATCCGATTTATAGATGACTTCCGGCAGGAACTTAAATTCTTTCATCGAACCATCCTGCATCAGCCTGTTTTCGATAACCGAAGTTTTGCATTCAATTATATAAAGCCGATGTTGGTATACAAAAATTACATCGATCTCATTTGGAGTATTCTGCTTGGTAAGATTGTAGCCTGTGCCTATTTCATCATCATTTAGGTTTAACTCTTCCTTAATCTTATAATATACATACTCTTCGAACCAGTCACCCGAAAGGTATTTGGTCTCTTTTTTATCAAGTTTGCCCTTGTCCAGAGGTTTGAATCCGATTTCATAGATGAACGATTCTATTTCCGGAAATTCTGAAAAGAGAAGATTCTTGCCCCTCTTGATCCTGATCTGTTCAATTTCGCTTAGATTATTACGTATATTATTTTCAAGGAAATAGGTCAGGATTTTTTGAGCTTGTTCAAAATCCTTAATTGGCAAACTACTTTTAATTTCAAAACCATAAGCAAGGAGGTACTCATTCAGTGTGATTCTTGATTCTAATTGAAACTTTCGTTCACCGATTACCGGAAAAATTTTAATGTATTCGCGGTTTTGTCCGGTGAGATAATAAATTCTGGCACCAAGATTTTTAAAAAACTCCTGGAAAGTTAGGATCATCAGTTTGGTACCGCCCGTAATATTCAAATAGTATTCATCATCCTGAAAATCATATTCTTTCAGTTTGGTTTCAATGTCGGAGATATCAAAAGCATTTACCGAAAAGGATTTATATTCAGTAATGTTTGCCGCTTTGGTTAACCATTGCAATTGTTGCCTGGTTTGTTCCGAATGAACAAAAAGGTATTCATTGATGAATCCTGAAAATTCCTTTATTAATTCGAGATTTGGTAATGTTTGGTCGCTTACCAGGCTGATTAGAATATTTTTTCTCATGGTTATTTTTCGTTTAGGATTGATAATATTTTTAGCTTATTGGTAAAGTCAGAAGCATCAACAATCGTCTTGATGCCTAATAATTTCCTTCGTTTTTCGATGTTTACATATTTTTTATCGGCAACGCGAACAACATTGGTCAGCGTGAAAATATAGGAGTTTACTTTTAATCCAAAATCTCGGGTAATGGCGCCAAGTTTATAGAGGTAATGATCCATTTTATCTTTTATGGTTGTCTTGCTTCCTACTGAAACTTTACATTCAATAACAAAGAGCCTGTTTTCATGTGTGATAAAAACGAAATTTTCTGCTTTTAAAATATTCGAAAAACTCACTCGTAAATTCTTCATCAACCAATAGTTCGTTGGCTGATTGGAAATATAGACCATGTGCGAGAAGATATTCCTTCAGGTTAAGTCGATACTTGATTTCCTGTGGTTTTTGCGTGTGTAGCGGGAAAAGCTCTTCTATTTGATTCTTGCCTATAGGAGCATACACTATTCTGCTGTTTTTAAATGAGAAGAACTCAAACACGGACAGTGTCATGACCTTTGTGCCCCCGGTTTGATTTACTATGAATCGTGCATCGTTGGGCCAAGAAAAGGATTGGAGTTTCTCACGAATATCCGTCCAGTTATTTTCTTCAACAATAATCCTTGGAACTGAACCTTTTTCAATTCCTGCAGCTTCCTCAATCCAACCACTTTTTCCACCCAGTTCCATCGCCGGTGTCGAGATAAAAACCAACTGATCGTATCGACCTTCCAGCTCTTTTATCAGTAAAAGATTGGGAATAGTTTGATCAGATATCAGGCTAATAAGTATTGTGGACATAAGTTTAATTTCAACTTTTATATTCTTGCCTAAAGAATTGGATACGCCCTGAACCGCACAAATCCAAAACGCGATGTTTTTGTTCCGTCAGGATAATCAACCGTTTGACGTTGGGTGGTTGAAGCCAGACAGCTAATTCCGGCCTTTTGCAACCTGACAGCCAGAGCGAAACAAAAAGTCAGTTCGCCCATTAAATGCACCGCATAGATTCCAGATGTTTCACTGGCCAGCAGTTGTCTGACTTGTATTTCGAAATTTTCAGCCAGCAGTTCAATCTCGAATGTTTCGGCTGAAGGATCGATAATA
>JBBSBP010000212.1:0-6121 GCA_038251165.1 Bacteroidales bacterium
AAAGTCGAACATCGAAATAATACGCAATTTCAAACCTCTGAGCGAAGAGCGGATGATAGAATTAACCCAGGAACTCACCCCATTTTACAATCACGAAAACCTTCCATGGATGCAAACAGGATATACCGATGGAAATTATGCATAATAAAATCTATTTTCCCAATCGCATCCTGAAATTTTCATGGCTATCCATAATCATAGGACTGTCTTTGCTTCCTTCAGTTTTGTTTGGTCAGGAAAATGCAATCAGATATGTCGACCCTTACAAATTTGAAACTGATTCATCAAACGTCGTCAATTTTATTTATCCTCCCTTAACCGAAAGGGAAGGAAAAGGTCTGAATGTGCCCGTACCACCAAATGAGCATCCGCGCCTGTTTTTCAGAAAAGGGGATTTGGCTGCATTAAGAGAAAAAATGGCGAATCCTATCATGAAAGAGAGTTGGGACTTGATTCTTCAGAATGCTGAATTTCAGACTGATGGAATACTTGAGCAACACGGGTCAAAGCACAATATGGATATTCAGGTAATCAATGCAATTGAATCTAAAGCTTTCCTGTATGCTTTTCTGAAAAACAAGAAGGCTGGCAGAGAGGCAGTTGAAGCAGTTCTGAATTATAATAAGACCCTAATTATTGACCAAAACAAGGCTGACGTTTGCCGCGATATTGGAAGAGTAATTTTTAATTCTGCTATTGTTTATGATTGGTGTTATGATTTAATTGACCTTCCGGAGAAGAAAAAACTGATCAACAGTATGGAGAATCTCGGGAAACAATTGGAAATTGTTTGGCCAAAATTAGTTCAGGGGTCTATCGTCGGACATGGTTCAGAAGCCCAGCTGGCCAGAGACATGTTGGCATGTGGTATTGCTACCTACAACGAGAAACCGGAAATTTACAATCTGGCAGCTGGCAGAATATTTGCCGAGTTTATACCAGCCCGGAAGTTTTTCTATTCTGCAGGATACCATCATCAGGGAAGTAGTTACGGACCTTACCGATTCCAATGGGATTTGTGGATGACCCTGATTTTTGACCGGATGGGCTATCCAAAAATACTTGGAGAGGATCAATCTAAAATACCATACAGGTGGATCTATACTAGGAGACCTGATGGCCAATTTTTCAGAGATGGCGATGATTTCACTGAATTGTATACGAGTTTTGGTAAACCCTGGTCAATTAATGGTTCTGCACTTGTGGGTAGCTATTTTAAAGATCCTTTTTTGATTCGTGAAGCTATTGACAAAAAGCAATTTGGGAAGGATGGCCTCTTTGATTTTTTGCTGATTGATCCGAATACAAAGCCACAAAGTGATTCTTCTATATTACCTTTTTCAAGATACTTTAAAGAACCCTTAGGTGCAATGGTGGCACGAACAGGTTGGGGCAAAGATATTGATTCAAATGCTGCCGTTGCTGAAATGAAAATAGGCGTATATAATTATGCCAATCACCAGCATTTGGATGCAGGGAGTTTTCAGATTTACTATAAAGGTCCGCTGGCAGTTAATTCCGGAATATATCAAGGCAAGGAAGGTGGGTATGGCTGCGACCATTTCATTAACTACTACCAGCGCTCTATCGCTCACAATACGATGTTGGTGCATGATCCGGAAGAAAATTTCACCTGGCATCAACGGCCAATTGCCAATGATGGTGGACAGCAATTTCCTAACGGAGCAGCCGAACCAAAAAATATGCAGGAATTACTTGCAGAGGATTATAAAACAGGTTCTGTATTGGCTCATGAGTTTGGTCCGGATTCATTAAAACCTGAGTATACCTATCTAAAAGGTGAAATGGCAGAAGCTTACAGTGATAAAATAAAAAATTTCCAGCGGTCGTTTGTGTTTTTAAATTTAAAAAATGATCATATTCCAGCTGCCATGATTGTGTTGGACAGGGTAATTTCGTCCAATAAAAATTTCAAAAAATCATGGTTGCTTCATTGTGTTGAAGAACCTGATATTGATGGCAATACTTCAATAATTAAACGGACAGGAAAGGGGTATAACGGAATGATGGTAAATACGACTTTATTGCCCGTTTCGGATAATCTAAGCATCCGCAAGGTTGGAGGAATTGGAAATGAATACCCCGTAGATGGAATAAACTTTCCGCAACATGTAATTAGTGAAAGCAATTCAGCTGATGGTGCAATTTGGCGCATCGAGGTCTCACCCCAAAGAACATCCGCCAATGATCCTTTCCTGAATGTCATGCAGGTAATGGATGCAAATTCATCACCAAAACCGCTGAAGGTGTCAAAAACTTTTGCTTCTAAAGGTAACTATGTGGTGGTGGAAATAGCAAACAGAATCGTTGCCCAGTCGTTGGATTTGGATACTGGTAATGGAGATATTTCGTTTGAGAAAGGAGAAAAGGTAAATTGGTATAAAGTATTAATAACCGATCTTCCGCCTGGCAAATGGAAAGTTAAAGGCCCTACCCAAACGAAGTTTTTTAATGTTCGCCAGGAAGCCGGAACAATTAGCTTAGATGAAAAAGGTGGCAGGTTTTTCCTTAAATTCGTTGGCGAATAGTCATGATTTGCCAAACACCAATCAAAATATACTTCCTGGTTATTTAAAAACAAATTACTTGTAAATGAAAGATCTGATTTACATTACACTTTTCTTTTTAACTGTTTCAACGTCAGTAAAGGACAAGTCAGTAACAATATCCAAATCAAAGGTGAACTTGAAAAATGGCATACCATCACCTTTCTGTTTACTGGTCCATCATTTAGTGAGGCCGATTTCAGACCCAATCCGTTTTTGGATTACCGGCTTGAGGTAACTTTTAGCAATGGCAACAAACAATATAAGATTCCCGGATTCTTTGCTGCAGATGGCCAATCGTCAGAAACCGAAGCAATTTCGGGGAATAATTGTTAATCCGCCAACTGATCATCAAAAAGATTGGACTATTCTCATAAATCGAAATAAGTAGAACCATATAAATAAAATTCAATGAGATTCATTCTGTTATTATCGCTTCTAATTCTGGGACAGACAATTCAGGCGCAGGAAAGTCGAACCAGAATTTGGAGCAGATTTGAAAAAAAAATCATCAGGGAAACCACTTTCCCAAAACCGTTTACCGAAACTAAATTGAAGGTGGAGTTTATCAGGCCTGACAAAAGCACATTATCAATTAACGGATATTTCGACCATCCGGGCGTGTGGAAATTCAGGATCATGCCCGATATGATTGGTAAATGGAAATACTCCGCATGGTTTTCGGATGGCTCAGGGAAAAAAGTTTATGGTTCATTCCGGTGTGTAGAATCCGACATTCCAGGGTTAATTACGGCCGATGAAACCAATCCGGTCTGGTTTGGTTTCAAAGGAGGAAAACATCAACTCATCAGAAGTTTTCATGTAGGCGATCGTTTTTTTGCCGACAACTGGCCTGATTCGGAACGAAAACAATTTCTGGATTGGCTGGTCGAAAACAAATACAATACCATTTCAGTGGCCAGCCATTTGCTGAACCGTAATGCTGAAAATCGTGGAAAAGGATGGAATACGCCCGATCTTTGGAATTCAGAAAAACAACAACCAAATCCTGAAGAGTACACTAAGATGGAACGGATTCTCGACGAATTGGCTGACAGAAAGATTATTGTATTTCCGTTTGCCGGTTTTTTCGGACAAAAATCGAATTGCCCGCTTGACAGTGCAAATCAGGCACTTTATATTAAATATACAATTGCTCGCCTTGGCTCATACTGGAATACACTATATAGTGTGGCTGGCCCGGAACCGCTTTACCGAAATGTAAAGCAGTTTACAAAAGAACAAGTTGATAAATTAGGGAAAATGATAGCTGATCAAAACACTCAGGGACATCTGCTTACTGTTCATAACGAAAAGGATCAGAACCCCTTTGTAAATTCTTCCTGGGCAAGTTATCAATGCCTACAGGGACCAACAACACTTAATCTGGATTCACTTTATTTGGGACTGATGACTCGCCGGAATCCGCATCAGCCAGTACTAGCGCAGGAAGTGCTCTGGTATGGTAACATTTATCAGCAAACCTATAACGACGAACAGCTTCGCAAGAATGCCTTCACAATAATGATGGCCGGTGCAGCTCTTAATTTTGCGGACAATGCCGGAACAAGTTCGACTGGATTTACAGGAACTTTGAATCTGGCAGAAAGACATCAGGACAAGCATGAAATCATCAAGAAAGTTTGGGATTTTTTTGAGTCGATTCCCTATTATGAACTTTCACCTGTGCTTAAAGAAACCAATAATGGCTACTATCTCGATCGTAAAGGAGAACCCTATTTGGTTTATTTACCTTCTGGTGGAAATGTTTCTGTTTATAGAGATAGTGTTTCATATTTGGGCGAATGGATTAAAGGTTCTGATACCAATATTAGAATAAGTATTGGCATAACAAATGGGCAAAATTTGCAAGCTCCATCGAATGAAGAATGGTTACTTTTGTTAAAAAAAACAGATGAGAAAAATGCTGTTAATTCCAATAATCCTTTGTTTATTGGAATGGGGTCATATCCCGATATTGCTGCCGATAAAAATGGCATTCTGCACATTGCTTATGTTAGAGATACTACTTTGATGTACCGAAATTACAATCCAGCCACAAATACATTGAGTAACGAAATATTTACGACTCTAACATGTCTCAAGGATTCATTCTTAGGACCCAACCGCAGTAAACCAGTGATTAAAGTCGATTCTAAAGGATATATTCATGTATTTGTTGGACAGCAATACGGCTATTTCGACAATAAAACATGGGTCAAAATTGACCCGAACGCTACCCGCGATACCGATATGGATATTGATCAAGATGGAACAGTATACATTGTTAAAAGAGGGGGCAGTAATGGCGGTTCCATTGGCGTAAATGTTAGAAAACTCAACGGAAGCAAATTTCAACCAACAGAAACGGATCCGGACATAGGTACAACGGAAGGAAAAAACTGGTTGAGAAAAAATGGAAACCATCCATATGGAAATATTAGGATTGATACTAAAAATACCATTCATATTGTTTACAGGCAGGCCATGCCCGAATTTGTATCGTACCGTCAATCGACCGATGGCGGTAAAACATGGAAGGGCACCGGCGTTTTTGGTGGCGATAAGTGGCAAGGCGAAACTTCCGATATTGGTGTTACTGCCTCTGGGAAAGTGTATGTTGTAAGTCAAGCTGGCGAAATATATGTTTTGAATGATACAACATTCAAATTTTCGAAATCAGGTAAAGCAATTACTACCAATAATCGTGAATTACCTACTATTTCTATAGGAAATGACAATTTAATGTGTGTATCATCATTCGGTGGAAAGTACAGCATTTACTTTGGGGGTAAATTTACTTCGGAACAAAAATTTACTTCGTACTTAAACAAACCATTGGGATTTTTGAAAACCGCCATTACTAACAATCAAATTTGGGGAGTTTCAGAAGAAGGTGCACATATAGACATTGAAATCATGAAGGGTTCATCAAGCATTTTCCTCAAAAAATTAATGTAGTGCTAAAAAGACAAGAATGAAAAAAATATTAATTGCAATATCTATATTGGCTTCTACCATTGGAGCATCTATTGGTCAAGATAATAATTGCGATTGGTTAAAAACAGCAATTATTAAATCGATTGAACAACTGGCAATACCCGGTAATTATCGATAACATGTTGAACCTTGAATTTTTACTTTGGGCGGCAAAAGAATCAGGGGATAATCCTTGATTGAATGCCTGCTTTTTTCATTTGCCTTTCAAATTCATTAGTTTTAAACAACTTTAAACGGATTTTAATGAAAACCAAGTGTTTGTTCTTTCTTATTCTTCTTCTCCTGAAATCACATTTTATGGTTGGGCAGGAAATTCAGCGCCCCGCGGTTTGGGGAATTGCCAAAATGACCTTTATAGTCAGTGATTTTCAGATTGCACGTGATTATTACGGGCAGTTTTTGGGTTTCGACGAGGCGTTTTCGTATCCGTCCGATTTGGGCAAAGTAATCTCATTCAAGGTGAACGACCGGCAGTTTCTGGAATTTATTGAAGATCGTCAGGCCAAAGAAAAAAAACGGCTTGTTTCGTTGTCCTTTGAAACAGAGAATGTGGA
>JBBSBP010000213.1:0-6112 GCA_038251165.1 Bacteroidales bacterium
GGATCTAATCCAGAGTCTGCATTTACATACGTTCCTACAGTAGAAGGCCCTAACAACATTAAATTGCACAATTCTCAATACACCACACCCGATCGTCTTGTGGCATCGCTTACTGCCCACGACAAGAGCGGTAACCACTATAGCATTATCTATGAAGGATGGCGCGGTGGAGCTAACTACTCATATATGACGGTTAACGACATCAACAGTGATGGTTACAACTACGATGCAATCTATGTTCCAACTGATGATGAAGTGGCAAACAATCAGTTCCGCTTTGTTTCAGCAGACGATCAAACTCGTTTTATGGACTATGTGCATGCCGATGATTATTTGAAAAATCAACAAGGCAAGTATGCAGAAGCCTATAGCGTATACTCTCCCTGGGTAAATCGCGTCGACTTCGGCTACAAACACGATTTTGTTCTAAAGGCAGGCAGTACAAAACATAATCTACAACTTAGCTTTGATATCAAAAACGTGATGAACTTGTTCAACTCCAGTTGGGGTGTAGCTAAATATTTGAACCCTGAAATTGGTTCGGAAGCTCGTATCCTCAAATACGAAGGTGTTGATACTGACGGTGTGGCTACATTCTCTACTCCTTCTTCAATCAATGGTAATACCCAAACATTCACGCCAAGCTACTCATTAGGTCAATGTTGGTATGGATCAATCGGTATCAAGTATATTTTCAACTAATTAAAAAGCTCTGACAATTATGAAATTAAAAAATATATTTCCATTTTTCATTGCATTACTTGCCTTGATGACAAGTTGTACCGATGAAGCAACAGTGACATTGCTTGATGAAATTCAAGTATCGTCGTCTTACGTGTCTATCCCTGTAGCGGGTGGATCTACATCCATTACCATAACAGCTAAAGATAGCTGGACAGTAGAGAAAGTAACTACTGCTAAAAATCTGGTTGAATGGTTGACTATCTCTTCAAGCTCTGGCAGTGCCGGTGAATCAACGCTTACATTTTCGGCACCGACTGCAATAGATGGTCGCAATGCAGAGGTTTTAATTCAAAGTGGAGGTAAAACTCAGCGAATTAACATCATCCAAGGTTTGGCGAAAATTGCAACTGCCACATGTGCGGAAGTAATTGCCGGACCCGACAGCAAGAACTATAAGGTAAGCGGAGTATGTACGTCAATAAGCAGCACAACTTACGGCAACTGGTATTTGAAGGATGCAACAGGCACTATTTATATATATGGTACCCTTGACGCTAAGGGTGCAGCGCAAAACTTTTTAAGTTTAGGACTTGAAGTGGGAGATGAAGTAACTGTTCAAGGACCAAAAACAACCTACGGAACAACAATAGAATTGGTAAATGTAATGGTTATCAATATCAACAAATCACTTGTGAAAGTTGATTCTGTAAAAAATGCAGCGCTTCCTATCGAAGGTGGTGAATTCATTGCATACCTTACCTGCAAAGGACAAGGCGTATCGGTAGAAATTCCTGATGATGCCAAGTCTTGGCTATCTATTTCATCTATCCAATCAGCAGGAACTAATACTGTTGTGAAATTCAAAGCCATTGCTAATTCTGGCGGAGATCGTGGAACTATGCTCACGTTCAACACTACTAATGGTTCTAAAAACTATAGTTCACAAACAGCTCTTAGCCAAAAAGGAGCCATTATAAAAGCAACTATTGCAGGATTCAATGCTGCTGCAGTTGGCGATATGCAATATCGTTTAACAGGTGTTATTTCCAGTATTGCCAATGCTACCTATGGCAATTTATACTTGAGAGATTTCTCTGGTGAAACGTATGTTTATGGCATTCTAGATTTTGCCAAAAAAGGTCTAAAAGTAGGTGACATTATCACAATTGTTGGAAAACGTGCCGAATATAAAGGAACTCCACAGGTAGGTGGTGCTGTTCTGGAAAGCACTATATCTGTAACTACGGCTGCTATTGCGGATGTGCTGACTAAACCTGACGCCACCAGTACTTTCTATATGGTAACCGGTGTAATTACATCGATTGCTAATGCGGATTACGGTAATCTTTATCTGAAAGACGGCGACAGTGAAATATACGTGTATGGTTGTTATCCAGGTTATGGTGCAACCGGTAATGATAGAAAAGGCGTGATAGCTGCCAAAGGTCTTAAAGTTGGTGATACACTTACAGTCATTGCAACGAAGGGTTCTTATAATGGAGTAGCTCAACTTGCAAATGGTATCTATTTCAGCTACGTAAGTGCTCCATAAAATGCAATGCCTTGTACGAAGTAACGATGAAAAACGATGTAATCACTTTCAATGTACTAAAACGGGTCCAAATCCTGAATTTACATTCGTTGAAGGCCCAACTTTAAAATAATCAGAAGGGTACTAAAATCCTTTTCCAGAAAGGCCATCCTTGATTTTCAGGATGGCCTTTCTTTTCTAACAAACACAAATAGATCTCACTGTTAAAACGCAGGATTAACCCGATTAACCAAACACCATAAGAAATGAAGAATACCTTTCAAATCGTTTTTCTACTTAGTGCAATTTCAATTTTTTCCATAACCGGAAATGCTCAACCGGTTGGTTTTTATAATGGTACAGAAGGCAAATCAGGAAATGAGTTAAAAAAAATATTACATGACAAAATAAAAGATCATGTCGATTTCTCATACAATGAAGCTAAATATCTCATCAATTATTCTGATGCCGATCCTGAAAATCCGGCCAATGTTATTCTTTTCTATTCTCAGATTTCCCGAAATGCAAGTTTATACGGTAGTGTTGCAGGAACAATAAACCGCGAACATGTGTGGGCAAAATCTCATGGTAATTTTGCCGGAATTCGTCCAATGGATGGCGATGCGCTAAACCTTCGACCAGCTGATGCTATTGTAAATATGAATCGTGGTAATCTTGATTTCGACAATGTTCAGCCCAACGGCATGCGCGATCCGATTGCAACCAGTTGCTGGTATAATCTATCGGCTTACGAACCTGGACCGGAAACAAAAGGCCAGGTGGCCCGGATATTATTTTACATGGCAACCCGCTATGAAGGAACCGACGGGGAAATAGATCTCGAACTGGTACCAAAATTAAATAACTACCCGGAAGCTAATTTCGGAAACCTGACTACTCTGCTCGAATGGAACCGACTTTATCCTCCTTCCGATTTGGAACGCCAAAGGAACGACCGAATGCAGCGGATGCAGCAAAACCGAAACCCTTTTGTCGATCATCCGGAGTTTGCTGACTACATTTGGGCAAATGCACAATTGGCTGGTCCGGAATTTGGCAGTTTTGCAATGACACCAGAATTTCCAAATCCCGGTGAAGAACCTACTGTTTCAATAAGAATTAAAAATACCAGTGATTTTAGCGATGTGTCTGTTTTTTGGGGTAATGGCTATGATTCGCAAAATCATCAGGTTAGCATGGCTAAATCTGGTGAAACCTATAGCTCTAATCTTTCACTCGCGGGTTACAATGCCGGAGAAATGATTTATTTCAAAGTTCAGAAAACAAGTCAAAGCAATGAAAAAAAATATTTCAGGGCCAATTATCTGCTTCCTGAGACGATCCAGACGAATCAGATAAAAGCTATTAATGAAGTCCAGGGAAGCGGTACATCGACCCCTTTGGCAAATCAGCAGGTAATCATTTCGGGACGGGTTACTGCCAATTTCGACAATACTTTCTACCTGCAATCGGGTAATGGCAAACGTTCAGGAATAAACATATACAACACACTTTTTACCGGCAAGGTGGGCGACAGTCTGGTGGTGAGAGGTACCGCAACTGAATACTCGGATTTGACCGAATTAGGCAATATCAGCTATGTATACAATTTTCACTCGAACAAGATTCTTGAACCAAAAATAATTACCACTTCGCAAGTTAATGAAGATTACGAAGGCATGCTCGTACAAATAAACAATGTGACATTTGACAAACCGGGGACTGTCATTCCTGAACAAAATACAAGCTATTTTGCAACCGACAATACCGGTAGTGTGGTTGTTTACATCAACAAATATTCCCGATTGGTCGGAAAAAGATTTCCTGGGCAAGCTTCAAATATGGTTGGAGTTGTCAGTCAATATCAAGGAACATATCAGATTCTGCCACGTGATATCAACGACTTTAATATTTATACACCAAACGAAAAAATATTAAGCCTTGCAGAAAATAAACTGAAACTTTATCCTAATCCCGCATCCGATCAACTGAATATTAAAACGGAGCAAAAAATTATTGGCTATCGAGTTCTAAATATTTCCGGACAAGTCATCGATCAGCATCGGCAATCCGTTAAAAGTATCAACATTCAAGACCTTGCTCCCGGAATTTATATCCTTGAAGTAAACTTTGAAGATCAAACTTTAGGAAGAAATAAATTTTTCAAATATTAACTCAATGGTATTAAATAGCATGATTTTCGGACAATTGTACCTCTTTCGAGCTAAACAATGTGTTTGATTCTGTGTTTTTGAATCAGAATTAGTAATTTTGCGCCACTATTTTTTGGTGCGAACTAATATTGCATGTGATGAAAGAGGTACAAATCCGGAAGATGTTAGCTGAAAAAGGATTTATTGACGAGCCGATTAGCCCGGAAGTTAAGTTGGTTGAAGAAATTAACCGGCTGAAAAAAGAAAAAAATGCGGTCATTCTCAGTCATTATTATGTGGAGAGTGAACTTCAGGATATAGCCGATTATGTTGGTGATAGCCTCGGACTGGCACAGGAAGCTGCCAAAACAGAGGCTGACATCATCGTTTTCGTAGGAGTTCATTTTATGGCCGAAACGGCTAAAATCATCAACCCTTCGAAAAAAGTCATTTTGCCCGACCTGAAAGCCGGTTGTTCGCTGGCAGACTCGGCTCCAGCTGATAAATTTGCTGAATTTAAGGCACAATATCCCGATCATCAGGTTATTTCCTATATCAACTGTACAGCCGATCTGAAAACAATGACTGACGTAGTTTGTACTTCAGCCAATGCACTAAAGATTGTAAACAGTTTTCCTCCGGACCAGAAACTGATTTTCGCACCGGATAAAAACCTGGGCAACTACATCAACAGCCTGACCGGCCGTGACATGGTGCTATGGGACGGAGCCTGCATGGTACACGAAAAATATTCGGTCGAAAAAATCATTGATTTGATGGACCAGCATCCTGATGCCGAATTTATTGCCCATCCGGAGTGTGAAAAACCGGTACTTCTGCTGGCAAATTACATTGGTTCAACCACGGGAATGCTGAATTATGTAACTAAAAGCTCCTCTAAAAAATTCATTGTCGCAACCGAAAGTGGTATTTTGCACCAGATGAATAAAGCCTGTCCGGATAAAATCTTTATTCCGTCTCCATCCATCGATTCAACCTGCGGCTGCAACGATTGCTCATACATGAAACTGAACAGTCTCCAAAAATTATACATCTGCCTGAAGAACGAATTGCCTGAAGTAATCCTTTCGGAAGAAGTGATTAAAAAAGCGCAGTTGCCGATTTTCCGGATGCTTGAGATTTCGAAATAATTAGCTTAAGTTTCAAATTCACTATATGGGCGATCTGAAGGGTTTTAATTATTTCAGGAAAAATTACCTGACTGATCTGGTTGCTGAAAAAGGCCAGCAGGGAACGTTTTATTTGCATCCGAATAAGAAAGGCGCTGCTCAGCTTGGAAAATACTGGGCAGAAGCAATTTTCCACATCGTGAAATAACAATGAGGCGGTCTCAAAAGGTCAATGTCCGGCACACAAAAGGTCTTCCGTGTGCCGGCGAAAATCGTCCCTGCTGTGAGTATAAGCTTCCGTTGAGTGTTGTAAATCCGTTGGGTGGCGCACATACTGGTAGGGCCACGTCATGTCGTGGCCGTGCACATGATCCTGAAGATGATTGAATTGGGAGAAGCGGAATGTTTACCGCGAAATACACTGTCCCTCGTTTGAGCGATAGCGTTAACGAGGGGTTGTTGGGTTCGCGGCAACTTTTACCAGTCCGTCTACATCTTTTACTTTGGCAAAAGGGACCAGCTTAAATGCATACGAGTATTCTTTCTGGTTCAGATGGTATTGTTCAATCGGAATACCACGCCACGACCACGAATCGTTTCCGCCAACTCCTGCC
>JBBSBP010000214.1:0-6052 GCA_038251165.1 Bacteroidales bacterium
CGAATGCGGATAACCCACCACTGCCGATTCGTTGACCAGTGGATGTGCATTGATGGCATTTTCTATTTCGGCAGTTCCCAGCCGGTGTCCGGAAACATTAATCACATCATCAACACGGCCAAGAATCCTGTAATAACCATCTTCGTCGCGTTGAGCGCCATCACCTGTATAATAAAGGTTTTTAAAAGTCGTAAAATAAGTTTCCCTGAAACGGTCGTGGTCTCCCCAAATGGTTCGGGCCATTCCCGGCCATGGAAATTTGATGCACAGGTTGCCTTTCACACTGTTGCCACTCATTTCTTTATTATCGCCATTTATAATTACGGGCTGAATTCCGGGCAATGGAAGTGTCGCGAATGAAGGTTTGGTTGGAATTATACCTGGTATCGGACTAATCATCACTCCTCCGGTTTCGGTTTGCCACCAGGTATCAACAATCGGGCAGCGGTTACGGCCAATGTGATCGTGGTACCAGTGCCAGGCCTCTTCATTGATGGGTTCTCCAACCGTTCCCAGCACTTTCAGCGATGATAAGTCTTTAGTAACAACGTGTTCCATGCCCATTGCAATTAAGGAACGGATGGCAGTTGGTGCAGTGTAAAACTGATTGACTTTATGCTTGTCAACCACATCCCAGAAACGCCCTGCATCCGGCCAGGTAGGGATTCCTTCAAACATCAGCGTTTGGGCACCATTCAGCAGGGGTCCGTAAACGATATAGGAATGGCCGGTTATCCAGCCAATATCTGCTGTGCAGAAATATACATCACCGGCATTGTATTGAAATACATTCATGAATGTATAAGCAGTATAAACCATGTATCCGCCAATGGAGTGTACAATTCCCTTCGGTTTGCCTGTTGATCCGGAAGTGTACAGGATAAACAGGTTATCTTCGGCATCCATTTCCTCGGCAGGGCATTCTTCCGATTGACCTTTGATGGAATCATGCCACCAGATGTCACGACCTTCAACCATGTTTACCTTCGAATTGGTTCGCTGATAAACCACGACCGATTCAACACAAGGACAGGCTTTCAGCGCTTCATCCACAATTTGTTTTAGCGGGGTAATTTTTTCTCCACGAAAACCTCCATCAGCAGTTAATACTACTTTGGTTTCCGCATCGTTGATCCGGTCGGCCAGCGAGTTGGCTGAAAATCCTGCAAAAACCACTGAATGAACAGCGCCGATCCGGGCACAGGCCAGCATGGCAATGGTCAGTTCCGGAATCATCGGCATATAAATGGCTACCCTGTCACCTTTCCTGACGTTTAACTGTTTTAGCGTATTGGCAAATTTGTTGACTTCCCTGTGCAGTTCAATATAGGTTAATGTCCGGATTTCCTCCTCCGGATTATTGGGTTCCCAAATGATGGCTGGCTGATTGCCGATTGTATACAGATTCCTTTCAAAGATATTCTCCGTAATGTTGAGCTTTCCTCCTATATACCATTTGATGGAAGGGCTTTCAAAATCCCACTCCAGAACTTTATCGCAGCGTTTGTGCCAATAAAAACCTTCGGCAACTTCAGCCCAAAACGCCTCAGGATTAGCAAGACTTTTCTGATACTCGTGAATATAACCACCCAAACTGTGAATTTTTGGTACCATCGTTAATCATATTAGGTTAATAAAAGATGTTTAATTCGGAAATACATAGTATAGGTAACAAGTCAAATGAAATTTGGTTTTCCGGTGAATCCATGAAAATTCGATAATCATTTGATTGCGTAATGTATACAATTCAAATGAAGTATAGGCTAAAATCAGGGAAAGAACTATTTTCACCGAACAGATGGGGAAAGGGATCATCGATTACAAAACATGGTATAACACGCTGAAAGAAATCGGCTACCAGGGTTGGGTGATTTACGAAATGTGTGAAGCGCTCGAAGGAGGCGGCTCCATGGAAAATCTTGATTATACAGCTAAAACCTATCTGGAATACAGAAACAGTTTGATTAAACTTAAATCTTAACCCAAACCTATTGCCTGAACTTATAAGTAACTATTTTATTGAGCAAATGGGCCAACCTTGCTTTCAGTTAAGAATAACAGACTTTTTGAGTCCACCGGATATTGAATAGCGCCAACCGACCTTTTCGCTGTCCATTTTTGACCTGAAAGATCTACTTTGGCATCTTCGTTTAACGGAATCAGAATTTCAGTTTGTGGTGTTTCCGAAGTTGGAAAGGCAAGTCCATTCGGCTGAAATTTTAATTGCGGATTTATATTTTTAATTCCTTTGATATCTGTAGCCGGAGCTCCAAATGCAATATTACCTTCCCAAATCCAATTTTCAGGTTGGTCGTTTTGAACCAAATCCACAATGGTTTCGGGTTTGTTCGCATCATTATAAAAGAATAAATTTCCCACTATTTTACAATCTTTTGGAACGGTTCCATTCGGATGACTTGAATGATTCATGCCGATGACAAACGTTTTTTTGCAATTAATAAATGTATTAAATAGAATTTGTACCCGT
Organism: Bacteroidales bacterium; assembly: GCA_038251165.1. GTDB lineage: Bacteria > Bacteroidota > Bacteroidia > Bacteroidales > Prolixibacteraceae > Aquipluma. The sequence goes on from JBBSBP010000214.1 coordinate 2,489, forward strand.
TCCACACGAATGTATAAATTGTCAGGTGTGCCATCCATCATTCCGAGGCTCAACTGATCAAGTTCCTGAAAATAATTATTGGCCACAACTTGCCCGGTTCCCTGCAACCTGACTCCACCGCTGCCTTTTACTCCATCACCAAAAAAGAAATTACCGGTTGCAACATTGTTGTCGCCATGGCGCAAAACAAGCGATCCCTGGCAAACACGAAACGTATTTCTCCGGATCATATTTCCATTCGATTTTACTGAAATAATTTCCGATTCGCCATCACAATGAATAAATAAGTTGTCTTCGATTATCGAATTGCTTGAGCCGCCGGGTGGATCAAACGGGTTATTTTCGGTTATAAGTTGAAGTGTTTCAAAACCATTTCCGGTTTTCCCTTTTGGTATTTCCCTGAACAGGTTATGATGGATGTGATGGCGTTCATTTTCATTTCTGACGACAATTTGCATCAGTTGACAATTCCGGTCCATCTCTCTGTTATTGGTTTTATTCTCGAACAGGTTATGGTCGATTTCGATTTCGGCGCTGCCAGGTAAAACCCGAATCCATTTACCACTTTTGGCGTCCGACCACATGCATCGGCTAATTCTACAATTTTTACCGGATATTCCCAGATTTCCCAGTTCTGAAAACCTAATTCCCTCAACAGTAATAAATTCACCATCGATTTTTACCGGAATGGTAAAAATGGCCTTTCCAATATTTTTCGCCTTGATTGCAATTGGTTTTCCTGAAGAGCCTTTTGCCGAAATGCTTAACGATTCGCCTTTAAATTCGCCATCTTCCAGAATAATAAGATCCCCGGGCTTTGCATTGGAAATTGCATTTTTTAATTCTGAGGTTGTTTTTACAGAAATTGAAACTTGCGCATTTGTGCTGTTTGAAAAGAATAGAAAAGGAAGGAAAATAACCAAAGTAACGATCAGTGAAATGAATGGGATTCGGTTTATTTGTTTCATCCTAGTTTAGGTTTTGATTTATTAAGTGTGTGTGCAAAAAAACTTTATTTCTTTTGAATATTTTCAAATAGTTGCTTCAGCTCAGGCTCCGGCGAATGTACACTTTCTTTTATTTTTAGTTAATAATCAGCGAATCCAAATTCTCCAAACGGAATTTCCTGTGGCAGTTTTTTCTTTTGTGCCGAAATAGCTGCAGCTCTTCCGGCAGCTTGTCCGATAGTTGAAACAGGCCCGGTTACACGGTAACTCGAATGTGCAATAAAATCTCCGCTGATACAACGACCGGCCAGTAACAATCCATCGACATCTTTTGCGATGAGTGCACGAAGTGGAATGGTGTAAGGTTTACTTTTTATTCCGCGACTATAACTGACGTTGTGGTTGTCAACTTTCTTTTCAACAGAATGAACGTCAACGCCAAAACGAACTTCGGCAATAGCATCCGGATGAAAAATTCCGTTTCTCAAATCATCAGCTGAAACAGTATAAAGTCCATGAATCCGGCGTCCTTCGCGGGTACCGATTTGCTCAGCAGAACTTACGAGTCGAATATTTTTCCAGATTCCGCCAGTGCTTTTTAAAGCATTAATTGCTTTCCAAAGCTCATGTCTTCCAATAATTGTTGCCTTGGTTACGTCGTCGGCATTAATAGCAGAAAAACCATATTCGTGGTTGCACATTATTTTGAACAGATTGTGCGAAATGGGATGAAGGCTGGGTTGGCGGTACGAAGGCTCAAATCCGCCTTTTTGAATGGCGGCCAGAAAATTTCGTTTGCTATCACCGGATGGTATTCCATCATACCTTGAATAGTCTTTTATATCTTCAAATTCAACACCTGTAATTATTCCCAAAAGGCTGAACGGTTGAGTTGAGTTGTTATTTCCGGGGTCGCCAAAATCGAAACTGCAACCTGCCTGTGCAGCCAAATCACCATCGCCGGTAGCATCCACAAAAATACTGGCTTTCCAGGCTTCACGGCCTGATTTCGATTCTGTGATTACATGTGTCAATCTTCCTTTTTCAACCAAAGCACTACAAACCTTTGTGTGGAAACGGATTGTAATCCCGGTTTCCATACATAAATCGTCCAGTAACAATTTCATCGCTTCCGGATCAAATGCAAAAGCCTCGTTTCGCGTTGCAATCTCACATTCGGCGCCACGTTTGGTGAACTCGTTCATTATTTCGCTCAAAATTCCTTTTTGATGGTTGTAGTCGAGAATCCAGGTTATATGACTTCAATATTACCTGATTTGGTTCAGGTAACGATTTTTATTCTTTAGAAAGTTGAACACCTGATCGTGATAGGCACTGAATCCGGAAGCTGGAATTCCATTCGGAGGAACTGCTTCAGTACCGTATCCGGTTTGAAACATATCGTGATGATAAATAGCGTATCCGCCTGCTTTCCATACATTGTAAATGTGCAAAATATGATCGTCGGGAGTAGTTGGCGATTTCGGACCACCAAATTTAGGTGTTCCTTTTCGTGCCGGTTCATCGTCTACCACAGGTTTATTGTATTTCATAACCAGATATTCAATTTCTTTTGCAGCAATTTCCCAATGGCGAATGTCGGCACGGGTAGTGTGGGGTGAAAGAAAATCCATCAGCTTATTTTCATCATCCTGGCCTAAAAATCCACCGTAGCCGGGAGAATTTGTAACCAATCTTTTCGGGTCATTCTTTTTGATGATTTTGAGGTAATCCGCCGCCCGGTAATCATATTCGTTCCAAACCTGAAACACCAGATTCCGGTGTAGCTGCATTTCTTTCGTGAGTTGTTCCACTGCTTTATCCGAAGATGCATCGTTTAATCGAATGTTTTCATTCCAGCTCTCGCGCGAAAAAAGTACCAACAGAATTACGGAGCCTTCTTCATCTGCATCCGTAATTATTCCTTTTAAACGTGTCATCAATTCCGGCTTTAACGAACCATCTCCTTTATAAAGTGTCTTATCTGTACCGCCATCGACAAACCCACGGGCATTATCCCACTGGCACCAAATCCGAAGTACATTTATTCCTGAATCTTTAAATCCCCGAATCCATTTTCGACGGGTTTCAGTGTTTTGATTAAATTCAGGATTGTAAAGCGCATTGAAAAAACTAACTCCTGTATATTCAAATGGCTGACCATTCATTTCGAAACCTGCTCCCTTTACCGAAAGAATATTTTTCCCCTGAGCAAAAATCGGTTCACGCAGAAATTGAATCAATAACAACAAGAAAATCAGTTTCGCGATATATTTCATTTGTCCGATTTTTTTAAGACAAGTATCATGTCGTTGTCAAAGTTCTGTTCAAAATCAATTTTGTGTGTGTTTGTTGAAACAGTTTTGTCTATCAGTTCACCAGTGTTTACATTTCTAACTTTTCTGAGAATCGATTCAGTTTGATTGATTTTTGCAGGTAAATATTCATTGGTTACCGGATTAAACCATTGTGCTACGTAAGTAAAACCTTCAGGATTAAACAGACTAACCGCAGCTTTTTCAGGCATGTAAACCAAAATTTCAGAATGGTCATCTTTCCGTAAAACAGAAATCCATTGATTGTAAATCGAATCCCCCGGCTGTTTCTCCAGTAATTC
>JBBSBP010000215.1:0-5990 GCA_038251165.1 Bacteroidales bacterium
AACCATTACGCCTTCGTTAACAGTCTGGTCAGCTCCGGCATTGGCAACAGGAGCTTTATTTACGTTCTTAACGGTAATTACAACCAGGTCAGCAGCAGAGTTTAATAAACCGTCATTCACCACCAACGACAACGTATATGTTTTGTCGGCAGTAACCTCAGGAGCGGTAAAAGTTGGGTTCTTCGCTGTAACCGAACTGAGTGTTATCCCGGCAGGAGCCGTCCACAAATAAGTAACAGCCGTTCCATCCGGATCAGCCGATAAACTTCCGTCCAGTGAAACCATTACGCCTTCGTTAACAGTCTGGTCAGCTCCGGCATTGGCAACAGGAGCTTTGTTTACGTAATTTGTTTCTTGCGTTACGGTTATTTGTTGTGACTCTACTCCATTAGCTGAAACTGTTACAATTGCCTGTCGTGTAGAATTGTTTGGATTAACATTTGCACTAAAAGTAACCTGAGTATTACCATTTGCTGAGGTTGGACTTACGGTAAGCCAGGTTTGATTAGAGCTGGCAACCCAGATGATATTTGATGTAATATCTATTGTAGTAGTACTTCCTTGAGCTGCTTTTAGGGTTGCATTTGTTGCCGAAAGTTTAAACCCAGGCATTTCAACAATATTCATAAAATCTTTCCATTGGTCGGCTGACTGATAGGCAGTTTTTGAACCAAAAGGAACATATAAAGTGCAGGTGGTTTTATCCAGATTATAAAAAACATTGTAAGTTGACCTTAAATCAATCGGTATAGGATTATTTGCATAAATTGATCTTAAAAAATCGCAACTCTGAAAAGAATAACTCCCAATAGAATTCACTGACGAAGGAATGGTTATTGAAATCAAGTTGCTGTTTATGAACGCATTATCTCCTATTGATTTAACAGAAGTTGAAATTTCAAGGGAACTTATCTTGCAGTACATAAAGGCAGCAGCTTCTATTGATACAACAGAAGTAGGGACAACATACGATCCTGTTATAGAAGATGGAAAAAACAATAAAGTAGTTTTGGTTTTATTGAACAATACGCCATCGGTACTCGAATAATTAAGATTGTTAGCATCAACATTTATTAAACCAGAACATCCCATAAATGCATTATTGGCTATTTCAGTAACGGAGGCTGGAATAGAAACCGATGGCAGATTTCTGCAATAATTAAAAACTCCCGAACTGATTTTCGTGACTAACTTTGGTATGTTAAGCGTGGTTAATCCAACACATCCCTCGAACGAAGACGATCCAAATTCATTAAGTGATTCAGGCAATACAACGGAAATCAGACTTATCTTTCCATCATGACTCATATTCATAAATGCAGTTTCAGGAATTGTATTTGCCGGATAATTGTTATGACCCCAAATGCTTGTTCCCTCAGTACCCTGATATGCAACAATATTTACACCACTTAAATCTATTTCAGCTAATAGGGGCATTTCATCACGCATGGTTTTAAAATCGCGGGCATCAATTGTGCCAGTTAGGGTAAGGTTGGTAAGAGAAGAAAGTTGTCCTGCAAGAAGGTCTTTTAGTCCGCCGGCTGTGACTTCTACTTTATTACATTGAGTAATCGTAATGGTTTGTGGATCTATACCAACAGAAGAAACAGTTACCGTTGCTTTTCGGGCGGTAGTTCCAGGGTTTACACTAACGATGAAAGTTAATTTCCCAACCCCAATTGCTCCTGAGGTTGGATTAACAGTTAACCAGGATTGGTCGGGGATAGCAGTCCAGGCTGAACTAGATGAAATATCCACTGAATAAGTGCCTTTATTTGCCCCAACAGTCAATGCTTTAGTCGAAAGAAAGATGCCTGGCATTTCATTAATATGTGTAAAAACGTTCCATTCGTCGGCAGCCTGATAGACTTTTTTACACCCCTGGGGTACTTTCAGGATAATTGTCGATCTGTCCAGACCGCCAAAAACACCAAACGATGGGCCTAATTGTATTGGGGTGGTTGACAGGGCAGTTATTGATGAAAGTCCTGAACAATTCTCAAAAGCAAAACCTCCAATAGCTTTAACTGTCGATGGAATGATAAAAGTTTTAAATCCAATACAGCCACTAAAAGCACCTGGTTTAATAGTAATTACAGAGGACGGAACTGACACTGACGTCAAATGATAATCACCAAAAAATGCCCGAGTTTCGATAGAAGCAACTGTTGAAGGTATTATAAAGCTTCCGTTTATTGATGTAGGGCATTGAATCAAACTTGTTTTGTTTTTATTATACAGTACGCCATCAAAATCCGAATAATTTTGATTGTTTGGATCAACAATTATCACACCTTTACAGTTTGAAAATGCGGCGATTCCAATAGAAGTTACTGATGAAGGAATTGTTGCCAATTTCAATTTCTCGCAAAAACAAAAAGCATAGTCACCAATTGAAGCCACCGATGAAGGAATAGTTATAGACCGGAGTCCTCTGCAACAAATAAAAGCAGAGGATTCGATGGATTTAACTGATGTAGGTATAATAACAGACTTTAAATTTCTACAATTATTAAAAGCATAAGCCCCAATAGAAGTAACAGTAGAAGGGAGAACGATCGACTTCAGTTTGGGTTTAATATCTGAAGGATAAACAATTGGATCACAAGAAAATGATGATAAAGCACTATTGGGAATAACATTTGCGGGATAAAAAGTGCTCTTAATTACGGGAGTTCCACGTATGTCAACTTCCATTTGCGCAACTGCATCGGGTTTATATACAAACGTCCATTCCGCGATGGTATAATCAGCAATCGTTCCGCCTCCACCTGTATATTCGGTAACATTTACACCACTTAAATCTAAATTTTCTAAACGAGGCATCTCATCACGCATGGTTTTAAAATCGCGCGCATCGATGGTGCCGTTTAAGGTAAGTATTTTGGTAGTTGCCAATTTACCTTCAAGGAGATCGTGTAAACCACCAGCTGTAACAACCATTATGGGGAATTGATTTATTGTAATCAATTGATCTGGGAAACCCACTGCCGTAATGGTAACAGTTGCACTACGATTACTGCCTGTATTGTTTTCGGAAGTAGTAAAGGTTAATATTGATGTTCCAGCTACTCCTGTCCCTGCACTTAAGGTTAACCAGGATTGGTTTGATGTAGCAGTCCAGTTAGTACTGGATGCAACAGTTACTGGAATTGCTGGAGAAATACCTTCTTTAGCTCCAATGTTTAGGGCATTTGTTGAAAGAAAGATGCCATTGTAACCATCTGGCAAACTACTTGGAATAATTTTTATGATTGCAGATTGATCTAGACTGAAATTCCATGCATCAGGATGCATATTATCCAGATAAAAATAGCCGTCAGCATGACCACCCCAACCCCAATTAAAATGAAAATAATCGGCATTCTGGTAACCATCGCATACAAAAGCATGACCACTTGTACCAAATCCTTGATAATAAAAGGGGTGTTTTAAGTCTAAATCAGATCTCAAAAGGTTTAACCATTCACTAGGTGAATAGTCAGCTCTTAAAACATACTCAATGTTTGAAGAATAATCAAAATATTCGAAGGCATTAATTGGTGCTTGTGCACCTGATTCACTTGGACCATAATACATGTTTGCTGATACACCACAATGAAACATTAAAGTGGCAACCGCGTTGTTCAGACTTGTAACATTATCAGGCATTTGGTTCCATTGATAAGTGGTTGAGCCAAAATCGGCTGCAATAGTACCATAAGTTGGAAGTTCATAAGAATATAAACCTACCCCCTTGGTAGGATAATTCCAGTATTTCATGATCTGAGCCATTGCAGTTGCTACACAGCCCGTAGGGGCATGAACTCCATTTTCTGCCGGACAAAGATCATTATAATATGTCCCTTGATTCCATGTTGTTTTTAAAAGTGGCTCTACTGAACCTGTTGCAATGGTTTGATCTGAATTAGCTGAACTCAGATTTTCCCATTCCTGACTGGTTTTACTATCCGGTTGCAGGTTGTTCTGCATTATGTAAGCAATTTCTTTTTCTCGATTTTCCATCCAAGCAGTAAATGCTGGGGGTTGATTCTTTTCGTTAAAGCTTCCATTCACAGAATAACCAAGGATTGGCCAAACCCTTTGGTCGGCTGCCACAATAACAAAACTCTTGTTAATGGTATCATTCAGTATATAAAAAAGGGTGTCCTTATTTTGTACTGCTGCTTTAATCGCAGAAAAAGAATAACTGCGTTGCTTAGCTTTAGCTTGATTTGAACTTGTTTTATTAAGTGTTAATAAATGATTTTTGGCAATCACTTTTGCTTCATTTATCCCAATTGATTGTGCAAATAGCAAATTAGATACAGAAACAAGCAATGAAAGAACTAAAAAGAACAGTATGTTTTTTTTCATTTAATTTTAAATTAATGCGAGTTAATTAATAGTAAACTACTTGATTTTTATGAATTGATAAAAATATAATACGGCAACAAATATATTTTTTTTTTTCGATATAATACAGCCATGATTTAACAAAATATTATCATTTAAAATATTCCTGATATTCTTCAACTTTATCCCCTCAGAAGTGCCGCAAGTTACTCATTCCCCTTGGCTTGCGCGCGCTTGTAGCGCGTGCCCCCCGCTACCGCTCGAATCCTTTCTTATGTTAGATTAATACTGATCAAATCACCTTCCCTCTACCGCACTTTCCATCTCACCACAGGTAATCCTTTCGCGTGGCGCAATAAATCCACAACAATAATTAATCCGATACTTCTACTGCATTATCGAATTTCAGAATGCTTACTGTATGGTTCAGAATGTCAACTTAAGTGTTCAGAATGCTTACTGTATGGTTCAGAATGTCAACTTATAGGTTCAGAATGCTTACTGCATGGTTCAGAATGTTAACTTCTAGGTTCAGAATGCTTACTTCATAGTTCAGAATGTCAATTTATAGGTTCAGAAAGCTTACTGCATGGTTCAGAATGTCAACTTATAGGTTCAGAATACCTACTTTATGGTTCAGAATGTCCGCGCTACCGCTTATACTCTCTCCCTGCAAGTGTTCCTTTCGTCTGGTGTATTAAACCCTTTGATCATTTATCATCCCCCGATTAGAAAATAAATTGCCATCCGTGTAATACTCACTTTTGAGTTTCCGTATCTTTATGCAGATTTTTTACCCTTTTGAATACAAAAATTAAAATTATTTGTTGTATTGCATCTGTTTATTCACAAAACAAAAACAAATATGAAAAAAATCTTTGTTACTCTTTTTATCACCCTACTGACAATCAGTGCTTTTAGTCAAAGTGAACCTCTCTGGCTGCGTTATTCTGCCATTTCACCCGACGGTAAAACGATCCTTTTTAACTACAAAGGAGATATCTATTCGGTTGCTTCGGGCGGAGGCACTGCCGTTCCGCTTACCATCAGCGAATCGTACGAGTTTTCCCCGGTTTGGAGTTCGGACGGAAAGAGTATTGCCTTTGCTTCTGACCGTTACGGAAATTTTGACGTTTATATTATGCCGTCTTCAGGCGGAGAAGCCAGGCGGCTGACTTTTCATTCAGGTAACGAAATTCCTTCCAGTTTTACTGCCGACAATATGGCGATACTGTTCTCATCGTACAGGCAGGATCAGGTAACAAACGCACAATTCCCTGTTTCGTTGATAAGTGAACTTTATAGCGTTCCTGTAAGCGGTGGAAAAGTTTCTCAGATTCTGACTACTCCTGCCCTAAACGCAACTATCAATAAGGTTGGCGATAAATTAATCTATGATGATATAAAAGGATATGAAAATCTCTGGCGGAAACATCATACCTCGTCAATTACTCATGACATATGGGTTTATGATTTTAAAACCAAAAAATATACTCAACTTACACAGTTTAACGGTGAGGACAGAAACCCTGTTTTTGATTCCAATAATAATGATTACTACTACCTAAGTGAGCAAAACGGATCATTCAATGTTTTTAAGAGCTCACTTACTGATCCTTTAAAGAACCAGGCTCTTACCCATTTTACAAAAAATC
>JBBSBP010000216.1:0-5971 GCA_038251165.1 Bacteroidales bacterium
AAATGGAACCATGAAATGATAACCACCAGGGAAGCAGCATAGCGACCCGCTTTGTTTTTCAATACGTAGTAATGGGAAACACTGATAATATGCAAACTATAATCAAAACTTAAATCACTACAAAAAAACAAAAAATGAAAAACATGAAAAAATCAATCGTAATTATCGCAGCTATCGTAATGATGGTTGGATTTACAAGCAGAGTTATGGCACAGTCGACTGACACCAAATCAAATGACGCAAATGCACAGATCTTGGGAGCGATTGCTCTTACTGTTGGAACTCCATTGGAATTCGGAGGTGTTGTAGCCTCAACCGGAGGTACAGTTGTAATTGCTACTAATGGATCACGCACTAGTACAGGAGCTTTAACACTTCTTACCAGTACAGTAACTCCTACAGCTGCATCGTACACTGTGTCAGGAACCGGACTTGCATCGTATGCAATTACGATTCCTACAGCCTCTTTTAATGTTACCAATACTACAGGAGCTGGTGCTGAAACGATGGCAGTCACAGCTATGGTTTGTTCCAAAGGATCAGCTAGCGCTTTTGATGCTTCAGGAGCTGATGCCTTTACAGTTGGAGGTACTTTAACAGTTGGATCTGCCCAGATTCCAGGTGTATACACGGGTACATTTGATGTTACTGTTGCTTACTAGTAATTTTCCTGCTAAAGAAAGGGGATTGACTGGTTTTAGAGCCTTCCCCTTTCTTTTTTTTAACAAATGGCTTTTAGTATTAGGAAATATTGAATAAAAGCATAACAATGAAAAGAATATTATTGATAGTACAGATTAGCTTGCTGGTTATTAGCTTCCACGCTTCGGGCCAGGGAAATTTGCTCGTTGCTCCTACACGTGCAGTGTTTGAGGGTAATAAGCAAAGGCAGGAACTCAACCTGGTAAACATGGGCATGGATACTGCAACTTATTCCATCTCTTTTATTCAATACAATATGAAGGACGATGGAAGTTATCTGATTATTGATAAACCGGATTCCGGACAAATGTTTGCTGACCCTTATTTGAGGATATTTCCCCGTAAGGTTACACTGGCACCGGCTGAATCACAGGTTGTTATGTTGCAATGCAGGCGGACTTCTGACATGACTGAAGGTGAATATCGTTCGCACGTATATTTCAGGTCTGAGAAAGATTACACACCACTTGGACTTAAGAATTTGCAAACGGATACAACCAAAGTAAGTGTACAGCTTATACCCATTTTCGGAATAAGCATTCCTGTAATAATCCGGATGGGTACTGTTAATGTTAAAGCCGGTTTGAGCGATCTGAAAATGGAAACGATGCAGGATTCATTGTCATACCTGAGTTTAACTCTGCACCGCACCGGTAATATCTCGCTTTATGGCAATCTGGTAGTTGATTATATTCCTCTGCAAGGAAAGTCAATTGAGATTGGAAAGCTGAAAGGTGTAAAGGTCTATACTAATGTTGATAAAATACATGTTTCGATAAAACTGAATAAAATACCGGGAATGACTTTTAATAATGCAAAATTAAGAGTGCGGTTTATTAATGATGATGTAAGCAGAAAATCAGAAGTTAATGCCCAAAGTGAGTTAGAGTTCAGGTAAGAATTTTAATATAAAACTGAACCCAGTTTAATGTTAACAGTTTGACTGAAAAGAGGTGAATAAAAGTGAAAAGATGAAAAATATGAAAGCAGTTAGTACGAATAGATATTTCACAAAAGTGTTGTTTTTAGCAACAATTCTGTTCGCCTGTGCTACCTTTTCATTTGCTCAGCCTGTATTACCCCAGCGTACAATTTCAGTAACACCTACACAGAATATTCATTTTGGTACAGTATGCGTTACAGGCTCTGGTGGCACTGTTACAGTGGGTTTTGACGGCAGCAGAACAGCTACCGGCGGAGTTACACTTTTAGCTGTTTCACCTTCTGCTCAACCTGCTATATTTGAAATCAAGCTTTGCCAGGGCCGTAGTGTAATTATCTCCTTCGATGCAACAACCACATTAACAGGCAGCGAAGGAGGGTCCCTCACCATGTTAATAGGCCCAACTGAAAAAGGAATAAATGGAGCCAGTTTTTTGACAAATGCTGATTGCAGTTTTATTACACCTCTGCGTGTCGGAGGCACACTTAATATACCAGGCGCTGCCATTCCGGGAATTTACTCAGGTAGTTTCGCCATTACTTTTAATCAGGAATAATTAATGAAAAGTACTGTTAACATTAACCATAATATTGAATCCCGTATGCTTCCAAAGCGTACAGGGTACTCAATGGTGGTTAAGAGTTTCTTTTTGTCAGTATTATTTCTGCTAATTGCCATGCAACAGGTTTTTGCTGTTAATAAACCTGACGTTGATAAGGAAGCACCTGGCGTTGTTTATGATGAAATACCGGTAAATGTAAGAATTGAAGGATTTAAGAATTTTTATGTGGATGCAATATATTCTAATCACAATGTATTGTATGTCAATATTAAAGACTTGTTCGATATACTTAAGATCCCATGCATTGTCGGGCAGAAAGGTGAAAGTATAAGCGGATTTCTTGAGAATGAAAACCGGACATATTCAATTGATTTTAACAACGAACAAATTATAGTTGGCCCAAATACTTTCCACTCGACAAATGCTTTAATAAAAGAAACTGGCTCAATGTATATTGAATCTTCCTTATTAGAGAATGCCTTCGGTATTACACTTAACTTTAATTACAGGGCACTGACTATGACCTTGAAATCTAACTTTGAGTTGCCGGCTATTAAACAGATGCGAACTGAAAAGATGCGCCAAAATCTCGCTAAAGTTCAAGGATCCGAAATTGCCGATACAGTGCTTCAACGAAACTATCACTTATTTAAGTTTGGTGCTTTGGATTGGTCGCTGTCGTCTTCCCAAATATGGAATGGAGCAACGTATAACCAGCTTGGATTTGGCCTGGGCACTGAACTCCTATACGGAGAAGCTGATATCTCATTGAATTATTATAACCAGTATAATTTTGATAAACGCCTTTTGCAATACATATGGCGTTGGGTGGATAATGAAAATAAAATTATTAAACAGGCACAGGTCGGTAAACTGACTAATCAGACTATTTCGTTTTTAAATAACCAGGTAATTGGTGCAGTTGCCCGCAATTCGCCAACCACAGTCCGCAAGGCAACGGGTTTTTATTCTATTAATGAAATTACGGAACCCAACTGGACAGTGGAATTGTATATAAACAATGTGTTAGTAGATTATACAAGAGCCGATGCTTCCGGATCTTATTCATTTAATGTTCCCAATGTTTATGGATATACTACTTTAAAACTAAAATATTATGGCCCGCTTGGCGAAGAACGCACCGAAGAACGTACTATTAATGTGCCATATACCGTAATGCCTGCTAAGGAGTTCGAGTATAGCCTGTCAGCTGGTATCGTTCAGGATAGCAGCCACAGCCGTTTCGGGAAAGGTGAATTTAACTATGGCGTAAACCGTATGTTGACCGTTGGTGGAGGTTTGGAGTATTTATCTTCTATTCCTAATGGCCCATATATTCCATATGCCAAAGCAACTGTACAACCATTCAGTAAGCTAACTATGAACGCTGAATATGCATATGGTGTGCGTACGAGCGGGATTGTAAACTATTATTTCAGAAAAGATATGTTATTGGAAATTGACTATACAAAATATGTTGATGGTCAACTTGCTACCCATTTCAATGCTGATGTTCAAAAGAAAATAAAGTTAACTCTTCCTTTGCGATTTAAAAAAATTGGCGGATTTGCCAAATTCGATTATACGCAGCTGGATTATAAAGAGTTTAGTTATTCGCAAACCAACGCAGTATTCTCACTATATTACTTGCAATTCAGTGCAAATTCAACTACGCAGGTTAACTGGATTGGCCAGCATTCACCCTATATTACTACGGATTTAGCATTATCATACCGGCTAAAGCAAGGAATATTAATTCGCCCTTCTGCACGCTATAATGTTAGCGAAGGTAGTTTTATGACTTGCAAAGCTGAGATCGAAAAAAGAATCCGCTTCGGATATTTCACAGCCTCTTATGAACGGAATTTTTCCTTCAACGACCATTTTATTAATGTTGGATTTAAATACGATTTGCCTTTTGCCCGAACTAATGTTTCCATTTCGCACAGTAAAAATAAATTGATGACTTCCGCCGGCGCCCAGGGCAGCCTCGCCTTTGGTGGTGATAACTACACCCATGTTAGCAATAACTCTTCAGTAGGCAAAGGCGGCATATTGATTTATCCTTTCCTTGACCTGAACCGGAATGGCATTTTTGATAAAGGAGAGCATTTAGTTAATTTACACTCAGTTAAAATTAGCGGTGGCAGACCGGTTTACAGTGAAAAAGATTCAATCGTCCGTGTCGCTGAGTTGAATGCATTTACCAATTATATGGTCGAATTCAGCGATTACGACCTGGAGAATATTGCCTGGCGCTTTAAAAATAAAACATACCAGGTTCTGATTGATCCCAACCAGTTTAAACGAATTGATGTTCCCGTAATCTCATTGGGTGAGATAAGTGGACAGGTATACCTCGATAAGGATAATTCAATAAAGGGAATTGGCCGGATTACAATAAAAATCTTCGACAAAAACAGCGACAATGAGGTCGCACAAACCCTTTCCGAATCGGATGGATATATCAACTACCTGGGACTTGCCCCAGGCGATTATTATGCCTGTGTCGATTCGCTTCAGTTGGCTAACCTTGAGTTTAGCGTAAATGCGCCATGTAGGGAATTCAGCATAAAGGTTTCCGAAAACGGGGATATTGTTGATGGCATTGACTTTGTGCTAAGGCCTTTGCTTAATGACTCTTTGGACAATCAGACCTTTGTGCCTGTAACTATATCTCCTGCAGATGAACATAAAAACGTTCAGCTTAAAGAGGATTCAATTGCCCTTGTGCCGCAAACTGAGATTCCTGCAGGGGAAGAAAAAACCACACAGCTTCAAACGGATTCAATTCTCCCGGTTCCGGAAACTCAGATTCCTGCATGGGAGCAAAAAACAATAAAGCTTCAACAGGATTCGATTATGCTAGTTCCGGAAACTGAAGTTCCTGTAGAAAAAGAAAAATCTATACAGCTTCTATCGGATTCGATTGTCCGGGTACCTGAAATTGTAATACCTGAAAATGAAGAAAAAACCACTGAGCTTAAACTGGATTCAATTATCCCGTTACCGGAAACTCAGATTCCTGAATGGGAACAAAAAACAATAAAGCTTGATTCGGATTCGATTATACGGGTTCCGAACAAAGAAATAGCTGCAGAAGAACAAAAAGTCATTCAGCTTCAACGGGATACGACTATAAAGATGCCTCTAACCCAGTTGCCTGCCAATAAAGAACAGATTATACAACTTCAACCTGATTCGATTATCCCGGTGCCTGAAACTGAGGTTCATGCAGAAAGACAAAAAGTTACACAGCTTCAACCGGATACTCTTATCCGGATGCCTGAAATTAAGGCTCCTGTTTCTGAAGAAAAAATAGTGCAATTTCAACCTGAAAAGCATGCATTTGTTGAACAAAAGGATTCTCTGAAATCATTGAAAAATGGAAATAAACAGACTGATCACAATACGAAATTAAAAGAACAGGATTCAGCCATAATAGACTCCATTATTTTTATTCCGGCCGATACGCTTTATAAAGTTCAGTTGCTGGCCATGAGTAAACCTATAAAGGATAAAAGCTATTTCGCAAAGCTGATTGCCGATGTGCCGGGTTTAAAGATAGTGGAGCAACTGGGTGACGATGGATTATACCATTACAGTACACAAGCTACAGCCGGAATTGATGAAACCAGGCAATTGCGCCGCACGATTATGAAAACCGGTTGGAAGGATAGTTTTGTAGCCATCTATGCAGGGGAAAGCCTCCTGGATATTACATATAAACCAAAATATCGCAGGATCGTTACCCCCCCGAAGGT
>JBBSBP010000217.1:0-5949 GCA_038251165.1 Bacteroidales bacterium
AGAATAAGAATAAACAGTAAACCCCAGGACGTTTTGCTGCTTATATTACTCCTGGTTGAGATGGGGCTGGGAATGATTTCCATAACTATCACAGCCGGTTCTTCCGTTGAAAATTATGCAGAGCTGGGCGCCTGGGCGCAAAAAGTCATTACATTTCAACCTGATGCAGGCGCTTTAATTGCAGGTCACAGCCTGATTTACAAGCTACATATCGTTACAGGGCTAATCATTTTCATGATTTTCCCTTACACCAAACTTATGCATATGTTTGTGATGCCAATAGCCTATTTTTTCAGATCGGGTTACCAAATGGTAAGACGCGGATTTACAAAACGGCCGGTTTAAAAGGCTTAACAGTTGGCGATATGGTTTGTTGCCGGTTTCTAAGCACTTTACTATCAAGTTACAACAATTTTTAATCGAGCTATGACGCTCGAATACGCATTGACTGAGCAATAAACTTTATCGTGTGTTTGCGCAGATGGTCTGGTTGTCTTAATCATCTCTTCATAGCTCCAAGGTGGCAGAATGCGTCCATGTGGGGGATATAATTTCAATCTCTTTTGCATTTTTTGGCTCGCGGCTGAGGGGGTATGCGAATTGCAAATGTACTTGGGCTTATGTGGGAGTTTGCTCAAAAGGATTAATTGCCAAACCTATATCCTATCCCCGATTCAGTATTCAAAAGCTTCGGCTTTGCTGGATCATCTTCCACCTTTTTACGCAACTGGGCAATAAATACCCGCAGATACTGGGTTTGCTCGATGTAACCCATTCCCCAGATTTCTTTTAAAATATACTGATGCGTTAAAACACGTCCTTCGTTTTTTGCCAACAGAGCCAATAATGAAAATTCGGTAGATGTAAGTTTTATAAATTCGCCGCTTTTGTGAACGGTATGGTTGGTTAAATCAATATTCAATGAACCAAATTCAAGAATAGGGTTATCTGGCACTCCCTGGCTCTGGCGGATAGCAACACGAATGCGTGCCAATAGCTCGCCGGTTCTGAATGGTTTGGTAAGGTAATCGTTAGCGCCGTTGTCGAGGGCTTTTACAATATCTTCTTCCGAACTTCGCACCGAAAGGATAATAATCGGTTTCTGGTACCATTCGCGAAGTTTTATAAGAATATCCAAACCATCAGCATCAGGCAAACCCAGATCGAGAATGATAAGCACAGGCTGACCGGTGGCAGCCATCATCATTCCTTCTATACCGGTTGATGCCTCCGAAATTTTAAAGCCATTTGCCGAAAGTGTAATTTCCAGTAAACGCCTAATCTGCGCTTCATCATCGATAATCAGGATATTTTCGCTCATTGGTTTTCTAAATGTCTGATTGATTTAAAACTTTAACCGGAATATTAATTGTAAAAATAGCACCACCATTTCGCCGGTTTTCAGCTACTACGTTACCTTGATGGGCTTCGATAAATCCTTTTACGATAGATAATCCCAATCCTGTACCTCCGGCTTTAGCATCCTTTCCACGATGGAATTTTTCGAAAACTGAAATTTCTTCTGATGCCGGGAATCCTGTTCCTCTATCCATAACCTGTATGATCATCGAACCATTGTCATAAAAAAACTTGAGCCTGATGTTTGTGCCTGGTTGTGAGTGCTGCGTTGCATTCAGCACCAGATTATGAAGTGCCTGCTCGATAAGGCCGAAGTCGATAAATACCAAAGGCATATCGGCCTGAATTATAGTGGATAATTTAAAAGGCAGCAGCTCATGTTTCAGGTTTTCAGCAACATTGTTTGCCAGATCGTGTACGTCGCACCAATCCGGGCGGGCGGTTATGCGGCCCGATTCCAGCCGCGACATGTTAAGCAAATTCTCAATCAGTCGGTTAAGCCGTAAAGAGGCAGTGCTTATTTCGGTATATAGCTTATTTCTGGTTTCTTCAGGATAGGTTTGCGAAAGCAGTATATCTGAAGCTCCCAGAATGGTAGCAACCGGAATGCGAAGCTCATGTGAAATGGAGTTAAAAAGTGTT
Organism: Bacteroidales bacterium; assembly: GCA_038251165.1. Lineage (GTDB taxonomy): Bacteria > Bacteroidota > Bacteroidia > Bacteroidales > Prolixibacteraceae > Aquipluma. The sequence continues at coordinate 2,002 of JBBSBP010000217.1, forward strand.
TTATACAGCTTCTCCGATTCATTCAGGATATATGTCTTTTTTGCTGCATTCCGTAAAAACTCACGTTCATATTTTCCTGAGATCTGTGAAAGTACGGCTTCCCAAAACTGATCTTCACCCTGAGTAAAAACAGCCGATTGCTCAATTGCAATAACCCCCATATTTTCGGTATTGCCGGTTAATGGGTAAAACGTATAACTGGCTGATGGCAAAGTATCGGTATTTTTTCCGGCTTTTGCCGAATTCTTATAAACCCAGTCGGCAACGCTCAGTTCATTTTCAGAAAGCCCTATTTTTGAATCACTCAAAATTTGGTTTTCGAGTCGGCCAGAATCGCTTTTAAGGAGAACAGCACATTCGAGATTGAAATATTTCTGAATATACTTTATCCCTACCTTTGATACTTCTTCAATTCCTGTTGTCATTGCCAGCTCACGTGTGAGTTGGTATAAAGCATGGGTGCGTTCTTCGCGAACCCTGATCTTTTTCTCCTGCCGGCGAACCCTTGACGTTAAAATACCATTGAGCAATGCAATGATAAAAAACATAACCAGCATCAGCATATCCTCGGGCTCCTCAACATGAATGGTGAACTGGGGAGGGATAAAAAAATAATCCCAAATAAGTGCACTCATACTGGCTGCCAACAAAATGGGTCCGGTACCGTAGAAAAGGGCAAGAATGGAAACCAGGAACAAAAGTCCGAACGAAATAACCTGGTAACCGGCTACTTCTTTGAGAAGGTAGAATCCAACTGAGGACAAAATGACAAAAAGCGAAACTATAAGGTATTGACGCAGGTTTGAGGTGAAAGCCGGGATGTCAACCTTTTTGCGGAACCTGTCTTCCGACTGGTTGTCGGAACCAAGTATATACACATCAATATTTCCGCTGAAGCGAATCAGCCTGTTGACGAAATTGCCAAGCATTAACATCGATTGAAGGGTCCGGACACGCGGCTTTCCAACAATGATATGAGTAACATTTTCTTTTTGAGCAAAACCGACAATTGCCTTAACAATGTCATTATTGGTAATGACCCTGAATTTAATTCCAAGTTGCCTGGCAAGATTTATATTTTTATCAAGCTGGATTTTTTCCTTCGGGGTAAGATTGTGCAGGGTTTCCACATACAGTGCCTGTATTGTTGCACCCATTGAATAGGAAAGATTTTTGGACCATCGCAACAGCCCGGTTGATTTCGGACTATAGTCGATTGCCACCAGCAGATGCAAACCCGATTTCCAGGGACCGCGTATATGCTTGTGCTGCATGTAATCATGCAATTGCTTATCGACCCGATCGGCAACAATACGCAAAGCCATTTCGCGCAAAGCATTTATATTTCCTTTTCGGAAGAAGTTTTCTATGGCTTCTATTGATCGCTCAGGAGTATAAACCTTGCCTTCGGAAAGCCTTTGAAGCAATTCTTCGGGCGTGAGATCAACCAGCTCAAGTTCATCGGCATTTTCAAAAATTTCATCAGGTATCGTTTCGCGGACTACAATACCGGTAATCTGAGCTACGGTTTCCGATCGGCTTTCGATATGCTGAACATTCAACGTGGTGTAAACACTGATACCATTTTCGAGAATTTCGAGCACATCCTGGTATCGTTTTGTGTGCCGGCTTCCGGGGGCATTGGTATGAGCAAGTTCATCAACAATTACAACCTGTGGTTTCCTCTCCAAAATGGCATCCAGATCCATTTCGTGAACAAAGGTGGATTTGTATTCGTAAACGCTTCGGGGAATCATTTCAAAACCATCAACCAACTCGGCGGTTTCCTTTCGGCCGTGGGTTTCGACATAACCAATAATAAAATCACTTCCTTTCAAACTCTCGGCATGAGCAGTCTGTAACATAGTATATGTTTTGCCCACGCCGGCGCACATACCGAAAAATATTTTCAGTTTGCCCCGTTTGTTTTTCGCTTCTTCGAGGTTAAGCTGAGCTAATAGCTCATCGGGGTCCGGCCTGCTATCTGAAGGATTCATGAATTATTTTTTATTTTCAAGTCTTGAAATCAATTCTGTAGCCTGTTTCTCCACATTTCTGATCCGTTCAAGAAACCTTTTCAACTCCTGAACATCATCCAAAATCTGTTCTTTATCCTTGTCAATTCGCAAATTTAATTCCATTTTCTGATTATTCGTACTAAGTTTTTCGGCCATTTCATTAAAAACCAGCGAAATGTCATAAAATTCATCTTTTCCTTCAAAATACAATCTATGTCCATAATTACCCGAACCAATTTCTTTAATACCATTATACAACTGGAAAAACCGTTCGCTGAAGTAGGTAGCAAATCTATATGTAAAACTTAATGCAATCAGAAAACATAAAGTCCCAAGGATCGACATTTGCTTTACAGCCATTTTAGCCGAAACTTTGGCGTCATTGGTCTTTACTTCAATGGCCGTTTCATTAATCTGCGATAAAAGCACAAGTTGCTGGTAAAGAGCGGCAAATGGCTTCCGCATATTGATTACTTCAGTGCCTGGCTTTGCTGAATGCAGGATTTTCAGAACTGAGTCGTGGTATTCATTAAATCCTGATTCAATGCCGGCAACAAGTTTTTTCTCGCCAGGTTCGGTTATGTTGTTTCTTTCCAGCTCCATTGATTTGTTAAAGGAATTCAATCTTCCTTTAATTAACAAGCTATCTGGATACTTGTTGGTTAAAGCAAAGCTCGTGACTTCCTGGTTTATGATCACCAGGCTTTCCGACATATCCCGGGCATAATTCACTGAGAGAAGATTTTCTTTGAGTATTGCACTCGTTTTTTTCGACATCCGGTTCAGAAAATAGGCCGAAAAGACAAATAAAACCAGGATTATCAGAAAAAGAAAGATGATCCCAAGGTTAAATTTTGTGCTGATGGAGACTTTCATGACTGAAGTTTTAATGATTGGTTGAATTAATTTTACTTAGCCTGTCAAGTTGCATATTCAGATTTAACACATTTATTCTTTCCTCTCCAAGCACTCCATATTGCGGATTTTCAGTATCGGAATGGATCAGATCAATTAAACGCTGTTTCTGAGAACTATTAAAATTCCGTGCTTTTGCAACCCTGTTAACCTGTAAAAGTGCAGCCTGAGGTGAAATATGAGGATCGAGACCGCTCGCCGAAGCAAAAAGCATTTCGGAAGGAATTACAGTGAGACTGTCTAATTGATTGAAAGCGATGAATTGACTCTTGCGTTCAGCTACCAGGTTTTTCAATTTCAAATTTGTTAATCCAAAATTTGATCCTCCCGAAGGCAAAGGATTGTATGCTACAGCCGATGGGCGCGAAGAGAAATATACAGCAGTATCAAATTGCTGGCCTATCAGTTTGCTGCCGATTATTTTATTGTTCTCACTGATTAAACCTCCATTTGCCTGAGCTGGGAATGCAAGTTGCGCAATACCTGTAACCAAAAGCGGGTAAACAATTCCTGTAAGCACTGTTAAAAACAGGAATATTTTTAAGGATATTTTGAGTATTTTCATGTTTACAATAATTACATATTGATAAGTAAATCAATAATTTTAATCCCGGCAAACGGAGCAATAATTCCACCCAATCCGAATATGAAAAGGTTGCGGATCAGCGCAGTGCTGGCGGAAACCGGTCTGTAGCGGACTCCTTTTAATGCCAATGGTACCAGAAGTATAATTATCAATGCGTTAAAAATTACCGCGCTCAAAATGGCGCTTTGAGGCGATCCCAGGTTCATGACATTTAAGGCAGAAAGAGGACCGATGCCACTTTTACCGGAATAAAGTGAAATTGCCATGGCCGGAATAATTGCGAAGTATTTTGCCACATCGTTGGCAATACTGAAAGTGGTAAGTGCGCCTCGTGTCATCAGCAGTTGCTTACCAACTTCAACCACTTCTATAAGTTTGGTAGGATTACTGTCAAGATCGACCATATTTCCGGCTTCGCGTGCCGCCTGG
>JBBSBP010000218.1:0-5886 GCA_038251165.1 Bacteroidales bacterium
CATTTGGCAAAGCTTCATTTATGATCAGGAATTCAGAAAGTTTATCTTTCCATTGGGATACCAAACTGATTTTATTGACCAGGATTAATGTATTCACCTTTCTTTCGGCAATCAGTTTAATTGCTGCTATTGTTTTACCGAAAGCAGTTGTACCACAAAGAATACCATTATCATGTACCAATAATCTATCCATAGCCAGTGGTTGTTCATCCCTCAAAGTTCCATTAAATTCGACATCAATCTTTTTTCCGCTATTGGTTTTATCTGTCCAGCAAACTTCCAATCCTAATTCTTTGGATAAGGCATTCAAATCAGCTTCACATCCCCTTGGCAAGCATAGATATTCGGTTGTCTCATCAGCGCAGGAGATAATCCGGGGTTTGTTAAAGGTCGACATACGCATGGCCTGGGCTTTATAAAATTCAGGATTTTTGAAAGCTGCCAGGCGTTTCACTTGATTCAATGCCCTTTGAGAAAAACCTTGTTTAGGAATGAACAGCATATTGGCTTTTATAATTTCTATTTTCTTTGGAAAATCATCTTTTCGTAGTTCAATTTTATCTGTTTCCCATGGTTTTGAAACTTCTTCATCGTCTTTTTTCAGCATTCCGAGTTCGTTCCCCTGACACAATTTTGCGATCAGTCCTTCAATTTCATTTTCAGTAAGTTGCCGGATTGAAGCCAAAAATGTCCATTGATCGTCATAAGATTGAAAATGATCGTCAACGAAAACACTGTTATTGTTTACCCTTGCTACCTTTTGTAAAGGCAATGCGATTAAATTACCAAAACCGCCTTTTGGCATGGTGTCCTGATTGGGGAAAAGCCGGTCGTAAGATTTAAAGGGAATATCATGCTGTCTGCTCATGGAATATGTCAGCATAGCGCTTCCAAATTTCCTTGCTAAAGTTGATGTGATGGATTTCTCGAAGGAAAACCATGCATGAGCGCCATTTCCCGAGCGGGATCTCTCCACCCCGATTGGGATATTGAATTCGAAACAAATATTCCTTAGTGTTGTGATATCCTTCTGCCAACCTTCATCATCAAAATCGATGGCCAAAAAATAGCAGGTTTCGTTTATCAACATTGGATATATCCCAACTACAAAATTGCCTCGTCCTCGCAAATGATCTTCAACAACACGTTCATTCAATGGAATATAATCTTTGTTTTTACATTTAGAACATGAAATTTTGGGTTTTTGACAAATGCCTGATTTCCATTCATTGTCACAGGCAGGCGAATATCCGGCAGTTCCTTTCTTTTTATTTTCCCACCTTTTGGCATAAACATCTTCCCTGCCTCTGAAAAGCGACATAAACAGCTTGATCTTTTCAACGGAATCCGACCTTTTATTTATGGTTATAGGCGAATTTAAAATCTCTTCATGCAGGAATTCATTCTCTAAAACTTCAGGTTCAGATTGATATGTCGGAGCGTCATCTGAAATTACCGGTAATTCGTCAATGCCAAGTTGGACATTTAAGCTTTTTATTTCGTCCCTGAGGCAATCGTTCTCGTGTAAAAGCGCTTGATATTTTTCAAGCAATTCTTTAAAATCCATGTTCCCATTCTGATTCGGAAGATTCATATCCGGTGTTTGAAATGTTTTTATTTTAAAGGAGATTCAGTTGACTAAATATTTTAATCCTGTTTTCAAAGATAAACATGATTATCTTTGATCCTTTAAAATCCAAACTGATTTCAATATGAAATTTTATTCTTTCCTGATTCTTTGGCTGGCTTTTTCAGCTTCCATCCCTGCCCGGACCATCGATCCTTCGAAATACTCCTCCCCGGTCAAAGTGGCCTGCATCGGCAACAGCATTACCTATGGCTCCGGAATTGCCGACCGGCCCCGCGATTCGTATCCTTCGCAGCTTGGCCGGATGTTAGGCGAAAAGTGGGTTGTCCGCAATTTTGGTGTTGGAGGCCGTACGTTGCTGAAAAAAGGCGATTTCCCATACTGGAATGAAGAAGCCTACACACAGGCGAAAGCATTCCTGCCCGATGTGGTGATCATTAAACTGGGTACCAACGATACCAAACCTCAGAACTGGAAATATGCAGCTGAGTTCCTGCCTGATTTTCAGGCTATGGTTAACGAATTGAAAAATCTCCCGTCGCATCCCAAAATCTACCTTTGCAAACCTGTTCCGGCTTATTCCAACCGATGGGGAATCAACGATTCCATCCTGGTTCACGGTGTAATTCCGGCGTTGGAAAAACTCGCCGGAGAAGAAAACCTTCCGGTAATCGATCTGTATGCTGCCCTCTCCGGGAAAGCATCACTTTTTCCCGATCAGATTCACCCGAATACAGAGGGCGCCGGCCTGGTGGCCAAAGCGATTTACAAACAGCTTACCGGCAATACCGGAGAATTGGTGAATGCTTCCTTCCCGGGTGAAAAATCTAGTTGGCATGGATTTACACGCTACGATTTTCAACTTGACCGTCGAAATGCGCATATTATTGTTCCGGAGAAGGCAGCTCCCGGGAATCCCTGGATCTGGCGCGCCCGTTTTCCGGAATGGCATTACCAGATGGACAGTATCCTGGTCCGAAAAGGATTTCATGTTGTGTATATTAATACCGACGGCATGTTTGGTTCGCCAAAAGCGATGGACATTTGGAACAACTTTTACAACTACCTGACATCACAATACCACCTGAATCAAAAAGCAGCCCTGGAAGGAGTCAGCCGCGGCGGATTATTCGTCTTTGGATTTGCCAAACACTGGCCGGAAAGGGTTAGCTCTGTTTATGCTGAAGCTCCGGTTTGCGATTTCAAAAGCTGGCCGGGTGGTAAAGGAATTGGCGATGGAGATCCTGCTTCGTGGAAACAACTGATTGAAATCTATGGGTTTTCAAGCGAAAAAGAAGCGCTCGGATATGTCGGTAATCCGATTGACAACCTGGAAAACCTTGCCGCCGCCAAAGTACCGTTATTCTTCTCTATCGGTCTGAACGACAGCATTGTTCCTCCGGAAGAAAATACATTTAAACTGGCCAGTCAGTATATCCGTTTGGGCGGTCCCGCAACAATTTATGCCAATACAAAGGGACTGCAAAGCCTGAAAGGCCATCATTTCCCGATTGAAAATCTGAAAGCAGGGGCTGATTTTATTCAGAACAGTTATCCGGAAATAATCACTCCGCTGGATAGCCGCAATTACCATACTTTCAGGAACAAATTGCACAATGCGCAAATGGTTTTCGAGCGCGAAAAGAAAGGCCGTGTTGCATTTTTAGGTGGCTCCATAACAGCCAATGGCGGATGGCGCGACAGTATTTGTGAATACCTCCAAAAACGCTTTCCTGATACCAGATTTGATTTTATTGCCGCCGGTATTCCTTCGATGGGCAGCACTCCCGGCGCTTTCCGGTTCGAACGCGATGTGCTGAAAAACGGGCCGGTTGATCTTTTATTCACAGAAGCAGCAGTAAATGACCGGGCCAATGGATTTGGTCCTGAAACACAGATTCTGGGCATGGAAGGGATTGTTCGTCATGCCCGTGAATCCAATCCTGCCATTGATGTGGTGATGATGCATTTTGTTGATCCGGATAAAATGGCCGAATACCGGAAAGGAATTGTTCCTCCTGAAATTCAGAACCACGAAAAAGTGGCGGCACATTACGGTGTTTCGACTATCAATCTGGCCAAAGAAGTCACAGATCGCATCGATAACGGCGAATTCAGCTGGGAAAAGGATTTCAAAAACCTTCATCCATCGCCCTTCGGCCAACATATCTATTATCAGTCCATGAAGTCGTTTCTTGATTTTTGCTGGAGTGATTTTGTGGCCGACGACGATAAAGTGACCGCCTATCCGCTTCCGGAAAAACTGGCTGAAGCCTGCTATAACCGTGGAATTTTAATTCCGGCTGTTCAGGCAAAACCGGCTAAAGGCTGGCAGGTGATACCCAACTGGACTCCGACTGACAAAACCGGTACCCGAAACGATTTTACCAGGGTCCCCATGCTGGTTGCCGAAAGTCCGGGCGGAATCCAAAAGTATAATTTTGAAGGAAATGCGATTGGCATTGCTGTTGCCGCAGGTTTGGATGCCGGCATCATTGAATTCAGGATCGATAAAGGATCGTGGCAAAAACAGGATTTATTTTCCCAATGGAGTTCACAATTGCATCTCCCCTTGTTTTATACCCTGGGTTATGGATTAAAAGAAGGAAAACACCGGCTCGAAATCAGGGTTTTGCCGGAGAAAAATACGCAAAGCAAAGGGAATTCCTGCCGGATCAGGTATTTTTACATAAACGAATAAAAACAGAGGTGAGCTTGTCTCACCTCTGTCAAAGATTCTATTTCAGCAGTTTCGAAATCGCTTTAAATTCCGGAGCTCCGGAACTCCGGGTCAGTTCAAACAAAACCGATTCGAGCGAGCTCATCAAAATTCCTTCATAGCGAAAACGTTCGGAAGCCAGATCTATGTTGTCGAACGAACGGGATGAAACACAATCCATAACCACCACCGGATTGTAACCCGATTCTTTCAGATCAATTGCCGTTTGCAATACGCATACATGCGATTCAATGCCACAGATAATCACGTTATTAATTCCTGATAGCGCTAGCTTTTCGGCCACCGCTGGTTCATCAAAACAACTAAAATCTTTCTTTTCAATGTACTCAAAATCCTTTACCACAGATTTGATTTCTTCAACTGTTTCGCCAAGGCCTTTGGTATATTGCTGCGTCACAAGCAACGGAAGTCCAAGAATCTGCAAGCCCTGTATCAGTTTTCGACAATTTTCGATCAGTTGTTCATTTTCCGCCATCACCGGAACCAATAGTTCCTGAATATCAATCACCAATCCAATGGTGTTTTCTCTTAAAATTCTCATAACTAAAGCCTCCCCTAAATCCCCTCCGAAGGAGGGGACTTTAAAATCGCGTTGAATAAAATTGTGAACTATAATCTTGCATTAAGAATAATCGAAGCGGTTCTACTCCCCCTCCTCCGGATAGGGCCGGGGTGAGGCTTCTTTTGCCTGCAAACGTGACTTATCGCCCAGATAACCGCCATGGTGACGTTTGGCATATTCTTCGGCATTGAAATTAATCCTTTTCATCATCAGCACGACCAATACATCGCCGATAACAGTCATAACAGTTGTTGAGGTACTGGGTGTGAGTCCCAGTATACAAACTTCTTTCGGATTACCGGTTTCCAGACAAACATCTGCCATTTGGGCCAGTTGGGAGTCTTTGTTGCTTGTAATCACAATCAGGGGCAAATCTTTATGCAAATTTTCTGCCAGCTCAACAAGTTCCAGGATCTCCCTGGTTTTACCCGAGTTGGAAATCAGCAACAACACATCATTGGGCTGGATCACACCAAGGTCGCCATGCTGGGCATCACTCGGGTGAAGAAAAACGGCAGGTGTTCCGGTTGAGCTAAAGGTAGTTGCAATGTTTAAGGCAATTTGTCCTGCTTTTCCCATTCCTGAAGCAACCAGCTTTCCTTTAAGCTTATGCACCCTTTCTTCAATGATCCGGATAGCCTTCTCATACGAATCAGTTACCGGAATATTCTGAATAGCTTCAGCCTCGCGTCTCAAAACCTCTTTAATATCTTCAAGCATATAGTTTGTTTTATGCCTCAAAAATAGACTAAAAATGTGTAACCGGACACAATCAACTTTAATATTTGAAATTTATGAAGTGACTAAAATCAGATTTAATTTGACTTATCATTTTTTCCTTTGGTCCTAATAAAATTAGAAACTGAACAATTATTAATTGCATTCATATGTTTTAAAAATGCAAAAAGCTTGATTCTGATGGTCATTTTATGCCGATATTTAGACCCTCAAAATAAAGGGTCAAAAATACCCCCCACTGAGTCAGACCAACGATAA
>JBBSBP010000219.1:0-5852 GCA_038251165.1 Bacteroidales bacterium
CTCGCAATGACGCTGCTATTATCGTCATTGCGAGCGAAGCGAAGCAATCTGTTGAAGGTTCAGTTTTTTTGTTTTGTGTATTGGTACTACTATGATGAGATTGCCACGCTCCCTGCGGTCGCTCGCAATGACGGAGCGTGGGGGTATTCGAACAGATTGCCGCGTCCTCCTTCGTCGGACTCGCAATGACGCGCTGAGGATGGTCCTCGCAATGACGTTTACATCTTCGAATCCAGCCCTTTGCCGGTTTCGATATGCTCGAAATTGGGTAAGTAAACTTTTAGTATATCAACAATTGCGGCTTTGGTTATCTTTTTGGATTCAAATAAAGTATGAAGCTGATCAAAGATGGCATCGATTTCTTCGATACTGCGTTTTCTGGAGTTTTTGACCACTCCCAGATTGATAAATGAATCATTGTCCAGCTCTTCTTTTTCGGTAAAAAACTCTTCAAAGGCTTTTTCCCCTGAAGTATCCGAACCAAAAAAGTATATCGGATATGATGTCTCTCGCCCAGTCTCCCTTTTTCTCCCTTCTTCTCCTTCTTTCACCCCATCACCCCATCTTCCCATCGCCTTTTCCCTTGCTTCGTCTTCGGTCTGGCAGATAACTGGTGTTAAACCAAGTTCTTTTAACAAATCAAGTGCAATCTCATCAAAGGGAATCATATCGCGGTCTTCATCCAGTTTGGGGAAAAAGATATCACCCGACTCACCCATAATGGAGGCCATTAAACACAACTCGCCTGATTCCTGTGGGGAAACGAAGAAACGGCGAATACCACGCGGACATGACCAGGGTTGATTTTTATTTAATCGTTCCAGGAAACCTAAGGGTAAACTGCCGTTGGAGAAAGCCACATTGGCAAAACGGGCAGTTTTGATGGGTAGCCTGTCGGCATAAGCCATGATCAGTTCTTCCATCAGCTTTTTGCTTGCACCCATAATGTTGACAGGATTGGCTGCTTTGTCTGTTGAAACACAGAAAAAATGCTCGGGTGGAAACTCCAACAGGATATCCAGCAGTTTTCTGGCGCGTAAAACATTGTTCTCAATCATGGCTTCAATGGAGAAAATATCTTTTTCGCTGCGTACATGTTTGTGCGCGGCAAAGTTGGCCACAATCTCAAAAGGTCCATGCTGCTGAAATATCTTTTCAAACACACGGTCGCCAAAATTGACCGGATAAGTAATAAATTCTTCCGGGATATGGTATTCAGAGGAACTCCGTAAATCGCGAACCAGTTCAGTTAGGCCATTTTCATTGATATCAACCACAACCAGTTTGGCAATCCTGAATTTCAAGATGGCTTTGATGTAAGAGGAGCCGATAGTTCCGGCACCGCCAATAACCAGTACTTTTTTACCGTTGATGCGTTTGTTGAGTTCAGTAGTATATTTTGCGAAATCATCAGCCAGCAGGCTTTGCGGGCGTTTGGTGATGTAGGTCGATATGAAGTTGTCGAGATTGAAATTAGTCTGCATAATGGGTGTATATTTTTATTTTATTTGTTAATCACTAAATAATAACCTCCTGTTTTTCTGCTGCCCCGCCGATCGATCAGATTCTTTTTTATCAAAACTCTGATATGCTTGTCAACAGTACTAAATGGCATCTTTAATTCCTGTGAAAGTAAGCTGGTATTCATTCCTTCGTGATTTTTCATGCACTTGTAAACTGATTTTTGACCAGTATTTAATTTGCCATTTAATTCGCCACTTTTGAAATCAGTCCCGTGAACTCGGTATAGTGGAACTTTTGAAATAAAAACATCTTCTTCTGAAAACACAATTCGATCACTTCCTGAATAGGCTTTTGAATACTTATATACATTGCGGATTCCTGTGCCTAACTCTTCAGAACGTTCCATTTGTGTGAACAACTGAGCGATATTCGGATTTTTAGGAAAAGATTGAAATGTGTTTGGGAAAAGAAGACCATATACATGGGGTTTATTGGCATTCTTGGTTTCTACCATTTCATTATAAATAATAAATGTCGATGGAAACGCATTGGTATATTCGCGATGAATAAGCATATTGGCAACAATCTCACGAAATATTTTGTCTCGCAGCGATATTCGCTGGTCGCCTTCCATGTAAAACTTATCTGTAATAATCAATTCTTTATTGATATGTTTACGGACAAAAGACATCACCTCATCAACCTGTGTAAGAATGTCTAAAGTAAGTTTGTTCTTCGGTGGTGTTTTTTGTATCATGTGCTTTGCCTGCAAGGTGCATGATAACATCCATAAGACTCCAATTCACTTTTGCTAAATCATTCCATGCAAAATATTCATCGAATAGGTGTTTTGCCGGCTCCTTAATGTCAATAGCAATATTGTACTGAGAAAATATTATCGCCACTACGAATCAAAGCAATCATTAAAAATCAAATTGATGGGATTTCAAGTTGTTTACAAATAATTTTACACATCAGGTTCGATAGTTCGGAATGCCGGCCAATAGTAGATTTTTGCCCGTTTGTCGGGTTCATATACAAACTGTGATTTGCACCTTCACGAACCAAAATACAACCAGTTGATTTAATATGTTTTATGAAAGCATTACGCTTCATCAGGCAATATTAAGTTTGCTCCGTATAATTTTGCGGCCTTTGTATTGGCTAATTGTTTGTTTACGTTGATGGTCAATGACCAATTGTAAAGCATCTAAAAGATTTAGTTTTAGTTCGTCAATCGTTTTTCCCTGGGCTATTGCTGCGGGTATTTCCTGAACTTGACCTACATAGTAACCGTCATCACTTTTTTCGATTATTGCCGTATAATTCATTTTATTCATGTCCAAATATTTTTTAAAGATAATAAAGTTCACCGAAAATATAAAATTTTGGTTTTTTGAACACTAAGCAATAGAACTCCAGAAATATAAAATTAGAACACTTATAACACTTCTTTGAACACTGATAACACTGATCGAACAGATTAACACCGAAACACCTTTGGAACACTGATGACACAGATTAAACTGATAAACACAGATAAAAAATTAAAAAACTTGTAATGAGCTTGTCGAATTATCATTGTCCATACGTAACATCAGCGTTATCAGTGTTCTATTACATAATTATAAATCTGTGTTCATCTCTACCATCAGTGTTATCAGTGTTCTTATTTGTTATCAGTGTTCCATCGTTCCCAGCGTCCTTCGCATCCCTGTTGTTCGATAACAAACTGCAGATTTTCGATCGAGGTAAACGAGCGTTTGTTCTCAAAAGCTCCCAATGGCCAGGGGATTCCTTTAGCCAAAGGCACCAGTAATGAGGATGTTCATTTATATGCAAAGTTTATTTACTTTTTTATCGAATGAATGTATAGTTGCACCCATCTTATGGTTATAAGCAACCAATATTGCATCGACAAAATCGACATTCTCGATATGATAAATTTTGAGAGCTTCTATTAGTACTGTTTTTTCGCTTGTAGCGATATTTGGGTATTCAAGTAGTAAAGTCAATGTGCATTTTGAATATCTTCACGGGAAACAGCATAAACTTTTTCCAGCACGTAAACTACTTCGGCACAGACTTCAAACGGTAAATTAACAGCACAATTCTCGAGAATCCTTCCTGATTTTTTTGATAGGATCTCATTATCATTGAGCAAATAACGCAGAATAATATTTGCATCAGTTATTTCCATGTTTTTCCTGTGCTATCATCTTCCATGCTTGTTTCTCTAAAATAATTTTGTCATTATTTTTGAAATTTGACAATATACCGGCAGCAGTTTTGCTCGTTGGCTTTTTTCGGGGAGCCCGTTCTTCTATGGTTATTTCAACGTGTTTTCCAATGAACTCTTTTAATTCGGAAATACGAAGCTGTGAAGATGATATTTTCCTTCTGACTTTTATTGCATCCATCTCTATTTATTTTTATCAAAGATAAGAAACGTACATGTTGCACCAAACACAAACACCAATAATACCAAAGTGAAATCAAAATTAATCCAATATTTTTTAAGGTATAGTGCCGATGGAAATAAGTGTTATGCCAATCATGTACGCGAAGATTGGCTATTACACTTCTCCAATCGGTATAAAAATAATTTTCAATAACATGTGAGTTCCCTGTCTCGCCTGCAGGTGGTTCTCTCTTTCCCTTTTCCCTCCATTTCTCAAAACGAACTCCAAAGTCTTCCTCATCCCATCTTCTGCACTTACCGGCATCTTTTCAATCCCCAAAGCTTTCTTCAATTTGGCATTCGAAACCACATACGATTCGGTGAGTTTCTTTAGTCGTTCGCTGTTTAGCGGTAAATGTAATTTATCTCCAACTCGTGCCGCCCAACGGATGATGCTCGAATTCATCTTCCAGATGCGTGCTTTCCGGCCTTGCGAAGCCGCGATTAATTCAATTAGTTGGTTGGTCGCAAGTGGTTCATCATCTGCTATCTGGTAGGTTCCGGGTTCAATGTCTTTTTCTATCAATTGTTGAATTACAAATTGAAGATTCTCTATGGATGTAAAAGAGCGTTTGTTCTCAAAAGCACCCAATGGCCAGGGGATTCCTTTCGATACCAACTTAAAAAGCAAATTTAGATTTCCTTTATTCCCCGGACCATGAATCATGCAAGGGCGGAAGATGTAGGGTTTCTTGTTCCGAGTTTCAGGCTTCAAGTCCGGAAACTGCGACTGATAACTAAGTATGTATTTCTCGGCCGCCAATTTGCTTTCGCCATAAGGCCCCACAGGTGCTGGGAGAACATCTTCTGTTAAAACGCCTTCTACGGTATCGGCAACCGCTTTTACCGAACTGAAAAAGATGAATTTGGTAGCATTTGATTGTAAAAAGTATTCGAATATTTTTTGGGTTAAGCCAACATTGATGTCAAAATAGGCTTTCTCTTCGGTGGTGTTTTTTCTATCGTGGGCTTTACCAGCCAAATGAATAATTGCATCAATATTGCTCCAATCAACATTTTGTAATTCATTCCATGAATAGCATTCATCGAAAACATGATTTGCAGACTCCTTAATATCAACAGCAATTATACCGATTACTATTCAAAATGCGCTTTTAGTGCGTTTCACGTCTAAAAGCACTTTGAATATGTATCGGCATTATACCGGCGCAGTTTAATATTTAAATGGTATCAAATGATGTTGGCTGGATGTTTTAAGCGCTTTCGAAAGATTGATACCTACAAATCCAAAGGCTCCGGTGATGAGAATATTCATTGTTTGGTTGTTATAATTCAGTGTTTTATAACTGCTTTAAATATTGGCGTGTGGCATTTATTATTGTTTTCTTGACGGTTCCCCATCCTAATTTTGGTATTTTCAGGAGAACCGGCCAATCAGAAAGATCTACTTCTTCAAACCAGCATAAACTTTTCAAAACATTTGCCTCGTTGTATTGTGAGTATTTCTTCTTGTAAAATCCAATCATTTCTCCAATCGAATAAGTCTCGAGCAGAAAGTAAATATCAATGAAGTCTTTTACCCTTTGTCCACTTACCGAAATTGCATTTAGTTTCATGGCTGCGATATCTTCAACCGATAGCATACAAATATTTTCGATGATGATTGGATCGCAAACCAAGGGATAACGATGCGCTAATATGTCCACCTGTACTTGATTGATACTACCTTTTAGGGTATTATTCGCCGAGAAAAACAATGTGAAGGAAAAATCAGTGGATAAATTGTCCAATAGTTGATCCGAATCAAAACTGAAGTTTGAAAACAGGTCAAGATCAACTGATTTGCGGTGTTCCATTTTTAATGCCAATGCAGTGCCGCCAACAAGATAAAACCCTTTCAGATATTCTTTTTGCTGCAACTGAATTAGTAATTCCAGGGTTGATTGATCAACGGTTTCTTTGTATA
>JBBSBP010000220.1:0-5813 GCA_038251165.1 Bacteroidales bacterium
ATACTGAAATTCCTTTTCAGGTTTGACACTTGTGTGATAGAAAATATTCCGTACAAGTGTCGCATTCGGATCGGCAGTGTTCCCAGCTAAACCCGTAAGCAATTCACTGTTTACAAAGATATTATCAGTCACTGTATTTAATCCTTTCATGGTGATTCCTTGATTGCCTGTAGTCCCAAATAATAAATTACCTGCAATAATGTTTCCGTGGCTATACTTTACACGGTAATATATTGAGGTTTTGAAAATGTCTGAAATTTTAAGTTTAACAAGCTATCAAATTCTTCTTTATATTCTGGTTTCCCAACTTTTGATAACGATGAATCTATTGCAGATTTAAACGCACCAAATTTTTCGTAATATTTACAATACAAACAATCCTTTTTAACCCATTTCCAAAGTCGTTCAATTATATTTAAATTAGGACTGTAAGACGGCAAGAAAAGCAATTCTATATTAAGTTCTTTTGCATAGTTCTCAACAAGTTGACAATGTTGGTAGCTGGCGTTATCCAATACAATAGTTATAGGAATAGATGTCTGCAATAATGATATTTTCAACAGCAAAGAACAGACACTCTGCGCATTAATATACGCATCGTTACATTCTGTAATCAGTTGATGTGTAATTGCATCAATTGCTCCCAAAACATTATATCGTTGACGGCCTGTTGGCGTTGGTAAATACAAACGGAAAAAGCACCACAAGCACCCTAAAAATCCACCTAATACGAAATGGGCAGCATCAACAAAATATATTTTCCGTTCCCCTTTTTTGGCTTCCTCTAATCTTGGTTCTAATTCGGTTGTTTTGAATTCCTCTTGTTCGTTTTTTTTGACTCTGTTATGGCTTTTCCAGGAATTGAACCGACCTTCCGCAACTTCATTCCTAATTTTTTGATAAACTTACCTGTTTGAGTTAAACCTCGTTTTATTCCTGTAAGCTCTTCTATTTTAGCTGATGCTTCTGATAATGAGGCCGGAGGGTTTTCCAAAAAGTATTGTTCAATTGTTTGTTTATGTTCCTCTAATTTGCTCTGTGGCCGATAGAAATTAACCTCTTTTAATTTTTCAATTCCACCTGTTTGATAATCAATAAAGTAACTCAACATTGTATTCTGGGATACATTTGCAATGTTAGAGATTAGTTCGTGAGATAATTTCCGATCTAAACTTTTGAGATATAATACCTCCATCTTTTTCTGAACAAAAGGATGTGGATGATTGAACCTCTCATAGTGCAATTTTTCCCTTTCTTCTGGTGTAAATGAAATCTGCAACATAAATAATCAAATTTATATTGGGTAAAGGTACTGATAATTTTGTAATATATAATCTCAATTTATAACCGATGGAAGTATATCATCATCCGTTCGGATCATTGCACCTTCAGGATGGTTGTAAGTGACATTGTGCCGGACAATATTTCCATCACCATTTGCTGAAAGATAGATACAATTGCCATCGTGCAGGAGTTTCAGGCAGTCATGTACTTCGTTATATTCAATCAAATTATTACGCGAGTGCATGTAAGGTTGGTAAGAAGACCAATTTTCAATGTCTTCCAGTTTTATTTCATCCCAACGAATGGTTCCGATGTTTTCGCGGGTCTCTTCTGGGAATATCCATTGTTTAAAAGGATTGGGCTTCCCCATTTTGTTGAAAACCGGCGCAAAACAACGACGGCGCACACCGGAAACAACAAGTCCGGTATAGGCCAGATCGTGGATATGATTATTTGTAATCCGGTTGTACCCACTTTGCCAGATAAAAATACCAGGAGAGTGAAAAAACAAAGAACCAACTTGAGAAATTTCATTGTTGTGTATGATATTGTACTTATTAACATCTTTCATCCCCGGTCCATAACCACAAAGCAGAACACCTGTTCCGCCTAGGTTTCTAAAAGTACAATCCTCAATTTTGTTATTTTGACAAAACAAATCCATACGAACGCCGTCGCTTCCACTATTTACAAAGGAGCAATTCTTCACTTCGCAATTCTTTGCACCACGAAAGCGAAGTAATCCATTGGCTTTATCCCACATATCCCAGTCATGCTGAAGGCCGATATCATTGGGTAACCATTGCTGACGATCGGCATAAGAGAATTCAAGTCCCTCAAATACAATTCCCTCAACCGGTTTGTCTTTTGTTCCTGTAACTGACGAATCAACTTCACCTTCGACCCGAATCAATTCGTTGATCAATGGTGCGATGATGTGGTCTCCAGGAGTACCGGCTTCAGGCCAATAATACAATTTCCTTTCCTGAGAGTTAAGTACCCATTCTCCCGGTTTATCCAGATAATCAATACAATTTTCGACAACAAATTCTCCACTCATCTTGTAAGTTGCAGGTATGGATAGTATGCCCTGATTTGCTTTTAAATCAAGCGATTCAATAGGCAGATAATTGACCATCCAGAGTCGCGTCGGACTTCCAAACAGCTCAATATCCTGCATGTTTTCCCAGTGTTTCAATTGCCCTGGTTTAAAACCGAACTCGTAGCGATAGTTCAACGGCCCTAAATATTCCTTCTTCTGTGGGTCTTTATTCGTTATGGTTATAGGGTCTGACTGAGCCCTTTTCAGAAACTGATTTCCATCAAAGAGACAATGAAAAAAAGCATCTCCTTTTGCCCACGGAACCTTTGCCACCCAAATATTTCCATTTGCCAGCTTTGTACGTTCCCAGTTTCTAATCTCCCTTCCTCCACTGATCAATGGATGAGCTCCATCTGCCGCACGATAACGGGTTACGGCGCCTTCAGGAGCAGCATCCTTCAGCCCAAAAACCAAAGTTTTATCCAATGTAAAAATGCCATCATGAATAATGACGTTAATATCGCCCATCTCTCCTTTGGCACGCAGAACACGCACTGCGTCCCGGGCTCTCTCAAGGGTGGCAATGCTTCCACCCGGTTTTACAACAATTTCCGATGCAAATAATGTTGTTGTAAAGAACAGTAAACTTAAAAATAGGTAGCGCATAGTTTTTCTATTTAAATATTTTCGCTTTATACCAATAAGTTATTAAACTAACTATTAATCAAATTTTTAAACTTATTTTTAAGAACTGGGACAAATTTATTGCCTTTAACTAATTCATTGTTGTTATGTCGGATATAAATTATTGACCTGTATTTTTTCCACATGCACCTGGTGTCTCCTTCAAATTCGAATCAATGCTGTATACAATCAGCCGATGGTTCTTTGGGCAATGAAGCTTTCCAGTCAGTGACCAGTTTAAATAACTCTTTAACTTTTTCAGGATTAGAAGATGAAAGATCATTTACTTCCTTACGGTTTTCCTGAATGTTATAAAGGACTTGTTTTGAACCATCATATGTCGTCAATAATTTCCAATCACCCTCTCTGACTGCAAGCCGTGGCCAATCCAGGTCATGTCCTGTACCCCGCCATTCCCAGAAGAGAGGTTTGGTTCTTTTTACCAAATCACCGGAAAAAGCTCTTGAAAGATCTTCCCCATCAGAAGAATATCCGGCTGGTAATTTTACTCCGGCAATTTGACAGAGTGTAGGTAACATATCAACTCCTGCAAGGTTAGTTGTGTTGTTAACTTTTCCTGCGGGAACCTTTCCCGGCCAGCGAACAATATATGGCAATCCAACCCCTCCTTCAAAAAGACTCCTTTTGTACCCCTTCAACCCGCCTGTTTCGCCTCTCGAATACCACAATGGATTATTTGGATTTTCATTCGATTGCTCTGGCCCGTTATCGCTCGAAAATATAACAAGGGTATTTTCATCCAATCCATTCTCCTTCAAATACCTGAATAAGCGCCCTAACTGTTTATCGGCATAGGTAATACAAGCATAATAATGTTTAAAAGGTTCAGCGGTGTTTGCATATTCAGCCAAAGCATCATCATTGGGCTGAATTGGCTGATGCGATTCGTGTATCCAAAGGTTAATGAAGAATGGTCCGGCCTGATGTTTTTTAATAAAATCAATGGTGTAATCAACACATGCTCCGGTTGCCTCTCCAATTGGCTTATCAACCTGCGGTCCGGGACCATTGAAGACTTTTGAATCGTCATAACCATACAGTACAGGCAATGGCGGATTATTCACACCCGCGTTTGTTAAATGCCATTTTCCGTAATGGGCTGTACTATAACCACCATTTTTTAAAATCCTTGGCAATGTGGTTGCCTTTGGATCGAGCCAGTCGGGCATACCTCGCTCCAAATTCAATTTATGATCGGCAAAATGCTGATGGATACTAAACCGTGCCGGATACAATCCTGTCATT
This sequence comes from Bacteroidales bacterium, assembly GCA_038251165.1. GTDB lineage: Bacteria > Bacteroidota > Bacteroidia > Bacteroidales > Prolixibacteraceae > Aquipluma. Next base: position 4,277 of record JBBSBP010000220.1, read on the forward strand.
ATTGCTGTCCGGCTCGGTGAACAAACCGGGTTACACACATTAAACTGAGTAAATTCCAAACCTTCGGAAGCCATTTTATCCAGATTTGGGGTTCGAATGACCTTGTGACCATGGCAACTCAAATCGCCATATCCCCAATCGTCAGCATAAATAAAAATAATGTTTGGCTTCTGACCTGCCAGATCTTTTAAAGAGGAATGAGCTGGGTTCAGCGAAAATGCAGCAGAAGAAAATAAAGCTACTGTGCATGTTAAAATCAACTTGTTGTTTTTCATGTGTTAATATTTTGTTTTTTAATGGCCAGATGGAATAGCCACGAAGTTTATTATCATTTCGGTTGGTGATTTGCAAATCATGGCTATTTCATGTGTTATTTAATGTTCTTCCAAAGTACAATGTTATCGATATCATTGCTTTCAACCGGGCCTTTGGTTGTTCGTCCGTTTTGAACATCAGATTCAAGTTGCTTTAACAGTTTCTCAACTATTTCAGGACGTGAAGCATAAAGATTATTGGTTTCGCCGGGATCTTTTTCCATATCGTAAAGCTGTGCTACAGGGCTGCCTTTCGGAATTTCTTTTTCTGTTGGGGAACTCCAGCCTCCCGAACCTTTTGAAAGCTCAAGCTTCCATTTTCCTTGCCGATATGCAAAATATCCTTCGATTGAATTGTGTACCACTCCTGCGCGATCAGAAACAATTGCTTTTCCTTTTAATGCCGATAAAAAGCTGAAGCTGTCTTCACCCGCATTTTGAGGAAGTTTGATTCCTGTCAAATCCGCGCAGGTAGCCATCAGGTCGGTGAGGCAAATAAGCTGGTCGTTCGATGTACCAGCAACGACAGTATTCGGCCAGCGAACAATAAATGGAATACGGTGGCCGCCATCCCAGATATCGGATTTGGAACCCCGATATTGAGCACTGGGATAATGCCCGTGTGCCTGAAGTTCAGGAATGTTGGCAGCCTTAGAACAGCCATTGTCGCTGGTCATGATAACGATCGTGTTGCTACCGATTCCAGCTTTGTCAATCGCCCCAAGTATCTGACCCACCGTCCAGTCGGTCTCCATCACAAAGTCGCCATAAGCACTGATTCCGCTTTTGCCTTGCCATTCCTTTGTCGGAACAATTGGCGTATGTGGCGCATTCAATGGTAGATAAAGGAAAAATGGCTTTCCTGTCTTTGACTGCTCACCAATGTATTCAACTGCTTTTTTGGTCAAGGTTGGCAGGACATCAATAGCCTCAAAGCTCACTGCAGCGGGACCCGTGCGCTGCCATTTCTTTGTGGTTGTAAGCGGCTCGGTAAAATGGTCGTTATCGATAAAAGCAAAGGGAGGCATGTCGAGTGAGGCGGCAATACCAAAATAAGAATCGAAGCCACGTGTGATTGGGCCATCGGTGATTTGAGGCGATGGTTCATCTTTAGGCAGACTCATACCGAGGTGCCATTTCCCGATACAAGCGGTTTTGTAACCTTGTGTTTTCAGAAATGCCGGAACGGTCAGACGGCTTGCTGTGATCAAAGGTTCACTGTA
>JBBSBP010000221.1:0-5812 GCA_038251165.1 Bacteroidales bacterium
CCTGAATTTGCTTTTTGAACAGCATCAATCGCCAAAATCCTTACAGTGTCAATGGCTGTTTGTTCAATTGTTTTTGTAATCATTAATATTTTACGCTTTTTCATGGTTGAGATGTTTTTTTCAGTTCGCCTAAAAGTTCCGCCATACTGACCCTTGCCACTGCGATATGCGTATCGGCCGCGCCATAGTAGATGTAAAGGTGATCCGGGCATCTTCCATACCATGCTTATCGTAATCAAAATCACGAAAAATCAAAGGCTCCGCTTTTCGTTCGGTTATCTGTAAGGGCCCTTCGGTTTTTGCATAACCGATGGTAGAAAAATTCCCATCCTCTACAGCCCGGTAGAAAATATGCACTGTGTTACCTTCCTGGTAGATCCCCGGATTTAATACCCCGTTGTTTTCAAAATCATTTCCGGTAGGGCTAAGCAGGATTCCATGTTTTTCTATTGTGATCATGTTATTGATTTTTACTTGTTTTCTGTTAGCTCCTGTGGTATTTATCCGATAAACGGACAATGTCATCTTCATCAAAGTCACCAAAAGATATTTCCAAAATGCTTATAGAAGAAGCATAGGCTTTGATTTGATGATTTGTTTCTCTCGGAATAAAAAATTCGTCCCCTTTTTTTCCTGTTTGCGTTTCTTTGCCGATCACTATATCTCCTGTTCCTTCTAATACTCGCCAGAATTCATCCCGATTGTGATGAAACTGAAGGCTCAGTTCTTCATTGGGATTTACCCGGAGTATCTTGACCGTAACTTTTTCATTCTTGGAGAACTGTTCAAATTGTCCCCACGGCCTTTCTTCTTTATATTTTTTCATTTTACGATATGTTTTTCATCGTTTTTCCCCACGATTGCATTAATTGTTTCAATTACCCGTTTGGTTTCTTCCGGGACCCTTACCTGGATGGACGTAACCCCCATTTCTTTGGCCGGGTAGTCGTTTCCTCCCGGGAACAGAGCATCCCCGATAAAAATCATTTCATGCAGGGCGATATCAAGGGTATCCCGCAGTTTTCTGATGCCGTAGGCTTTGTCTATGCCGGGTTTGGTAACATCCACAGAGGTAGTGCCACCAAGACGTACAGAAAATTCAGGGATAAGGGCTTCAAGTGATGCTTTTATTTTTTGGCGCTTTGCAAAATCAGGGTCCCATTTCTTTTTTTCTTTCAATGGGGCCTGTTGGCCCAATGCCGAAAATGTTATCTGGCTTCCCCTGTCCTCGATTACTTCTCCCCAAACCTTATTGTTGTTCAAGTCTAAATCGGTCAATACTTTATTGAACGCATGAATTATTTTCTCTTTTTCTCCGGACGATAGGTCTTCCGAGTAGAGCTTTTCCCAGGCACCGTTGGTGTACCTGTAATACTTTGTGCCGCATGTCGGAAGGATGGATAGATTTGTTAAGTACGCACCACTGGAGAGCTTGTCCAGCAGTTGTTTTTCAAACTGTGGCCAATCAGCCCCTGAAATAACGGCCACCTTCACGGTACCGAGCAGTTCCTTCAGCAACGACAACATTTCCCCATCAAGCGAAGATTTGCTTTCTGCAAGGGTGCCATCAAGGTCAAAAACAATCAATTTTTTCATTGCTTATATCTATGGTTTAGAAATGGACCACATTGCTTCAGCGTTCGCTCTTTTGTGCATTAGCAGTCCAGAAAGGGAAATATCCAAGTGTTTTATGAGTGATTTCATGTTTTTACATTATTGGATCAATTGTGATTCCCCTTCTTTGTTTATTTTTTGGTTTATAGAAATCAACATTATCATAGTTCTTGTTTGAATAAGATCCCATCCTTATATCCGGGAGAGTATTTGCAGCCATTTTTCCCATCACCAGCCGGGCCATAAAATAACATACTGTTGATTCCGCTCCCTGATTGATGTTGATATGATTTTCCTCCAAGCCATCATAGCAAGCTCCATTTACAGGATTATACATAATCTGATTGAGGTGATTATTGCCCAAGAACCAGCTAAAAGCAATTTCAAGCTGGTCTTTGTATTTGCTATTACCGGTCACTTCGTAAAACAACGCTAAAGTAAAAATGATATAAGCTACTTCAATAGGTTGTTCTCCATAAGAATTACGTTCATTTCCCTTATGAAACCACCCATTGTTCGAAATCACTTTAATTTTTCCTTTCATGAAATAATGAGAGAGTAAAAAATCAAAGGTTAATTCGGCAATCTGCTTATATTTTGCTTTTCCTGTCAACACGTACGCATACATCATGGCTTCCGGTAAGATGCTATTGGCGTAAGTCATATAATCTTCATACCATACCCATGTTGGATCCGATTTCAGATCGTAATACCCTAATAATTTTTGGGCAAAATCATCCGCTAATTGTATATCGGCTTTGTCTCTACTGAAACTATGATGATAATAAAGCCCTTTCATGATAAAACCAATTGCTCTTGGCGAGGTAAAGTTTCCTGCAAGCGGAAACGCTTTATCCCAATATTTTTGTGCGTGTTCTGTCAATTCATAAGGCAAATATTCAGCCTGTGAAAGCAGATATCCCAATGCCCAAAAAGCCCTTCCATTGGCATCTTCCAGGTTCACCTCAGCATTTTGTTTGGTAATGTTATGGCCAAAATCAACATAGTTATTAAACCAGCCGTCTTCTTGTTGCACAAACCCAAAAAATGAAAGGTAAGTTTTGGCTAAGCTCAAAACCGATTCCTGACCATGAGTATTATAGAGCATACAAGCTGCTATCAAAGCCCTGGCATTGTCGTCCAATGTATATCCGGAATCAGGATCGGGTTTACAAAAATGAGAAAACTGTAATATGCCGAACTCTGTTGTCAACTCCCGAATATGCATGGAGTTAATTGGCGGAAGTTGAAAGCACAAGTCCTCTGCTTTGTTTGTTAATTCTCCAAATATTTTCCCGTAAGCCAGCGCTGCATTTTCCCAACTTGTAGACCTCATTTTGGAAAATGCGTTTTTCCCCATCTCTATTCTTTTTTCAGGATTATTAATCAAATGCAAAACTGCCTTAGTAAAGGCTTCCGGTTTTTCAAATTCATGGAGTAGTATTCCTGTTCCTTCATCAATAATCTCCTGGGCATGGGGTATGGGTGTTGAAATCACCGGACATCCAGAACTGTTGGCATAGACAAAAGTGCCACTCACAGCCTGGTTAGGGTCTTTAGAGGAAAAAAGATAGATGTCGGAGAGGTTAAGGTATTCCAAGAGCTCGTTTAACTCAAGATATTTGTTCACAAACACTACATGATTTTCCAGGTTCAGTTCTTTCGTAATGGCTTTTAGTTTATCACGGTATTTTTCACCTTCTCTTTTACTAACTTCTGGATGAGTTTTCCCCAATACTAAATAGCAAACCTCTGGATGTTTGGAAACTATTTCTGGAAGAGCATACAATACAGTTTCAATGTTTTTATTCTCATTTAGCAAACCGAAAGTGGACATTACAATATTCTGCTCATAGCCATATTCATTTTTCAGACGAGCCTTATCTTTCCAAAGCACAGTATGTGTTCCGTGTGGAATAATCTCTATCATTTCTTTAGAACAATCATATTCCTCCATCAATATTTTAGATGATTTTATGGTTTGTACAATAACCTTTTCAGAAAGGTCACAAATAGCAGTAACTACTTTTTTTCGCTTTTCATCCGGATTGGGCAAAACAGTATGAAAAACAGTAGCTATTGGCTTATTCAAAGCCAGCATAAAAGAAAGCAAAGCATCTCCATACAAGCCATTAAATAAACCAAATTCATGTTGGATGCACACCATCCCAATATCATTTCGTTCGTTAATGGCCTCAGCTTTAAGGCGATACTGCTCTAAATCTCTTGTGTTCAAAATATTAGTGACCTGCTTCCCGTATTTTCTCCCTGAAGAAGCATCATTTTCCAATGCGCATATTTCTACCGGCAAGGTGTGTCCGAATATTGTGTTTATTGCATTAGTCAGGTCTTGGGAAAAAGTAGCTATGCCACATTCCCTGGGCGGATAAGAGGTAACCAATAGCATTTTAGGATTGTTTGATAGTGTAAGCATTGATTATTTTTTTTATTTTCTATAATTACTTGTATTCACCATTTCTTTAGATAATGTAACGGTCAAACGTGCCATAGCTTTCGCTGATTTTACCTTTGCGAAAACTTAAACCTATCAGCAGAGCACCGGAAGCTATTGCTATCCATAGCGCATTGCCGGACGGGTCTTTTATTATTATGCTTGCTGCAATGAGCCAAATTGCAAATACGATATTTAAAAACCGTATGGAGCGACCTACCTCAGCCATAGCAATTACTGTAAATGTTACAATCAGGGCTCCTATGGTCGTAAGATGATTTGCGATGGGCTTTTCTACTGAAAATAAAAAAGGCGAGAACATTAACCAAAGTCCGATGGCTGTTGACAAAAGCAAGTTCCATGGAATATTAACTCCCCATAACATGGAAGGAACTGTTTTATTTAACGGACCAATAAAACCTGGTGTCCGGTTATCTTTACCACCGCCTTCAATGGTATCTCCCATCCAGAAAGTACGCCAGAAAGGTTTTCCCTCTTTTGTTCGTTTAACTATAAACTGAATCATGGCTACCACTTCATCCAGCGTAAGCGGAATCATAACAACCATGGCAACAGCCGTAAGCAAACAAATCGAACACCAAAAGCCTACAGATACAGGTTGTAAAATAATGAGTACTATGCTAACCACACCAAGCGGTATGACCAGTATGCCAAAGAAGGCTACCATCCAGGGCATCGTGCGCCAACGATTAGACATGCCCATGTATCCCATTAAAGCTTCAATTGTATATGCAATGTTTCCAAGTCCCCCATCAGAAATAGGAAAGGATTTAGAGACTGCTGATGTCAATACTTTTTCAGTGCCCACACCAAAAAACGGATCCCAAACATGATCAATATATCCTAATTGATAGGCGGTAAGATAACGTGAGGCGAAAAACCCGATAAATCCCAATATGATGATTGGTGTTCGCTGCAACCACGAGGATGGATTGTATGACCAACCTGGAGGTGTCTCAGGGCCGGGTGGCATTTTCATCATCATGGCCATCATGCCTGGCATTTCTGGAATAAGAACAGAAAGTGCAATAACCATGATTCCAATTACAGAGTCAGTAAAATAAGCTGCCGCATCGGGCGCCCAAAAAATAAGCGGGGCAAACAGCAACCATATCCCCGTAAAACAAGCAGCCCACGGGGCCCAAAGCCTAAATGGATTTGAGGATAATAAACCGAACACAATCAGTAATGCTCCACTGATAACATCACTGTAAACCATCTCGCTGCTTTTATAACCAAATGTAACAGGAGCCATGATGAGAAATACACCCAGCAAGACAATGGTTAAATGCGTCCAAATTATTTTTTCGTGATTAGCGATGACCATTTGCTTGTGATCAGTCTCTCCTTCTTTGGGCACAAGCTCCATTCCGCACTTAGGACATTTGCCCGGCTTATCGCTGATAACTTCGGGATGCATTGTACACGTATATTGTGTGCCTTGTTTTTTATCGCCCATCATAGCATGATCGTGAGCAGGCATATCATGTTTCATATTTTCCATAATCTTACTTTTATTTTTACATAATGATTATCTGTACTTTTTTATTTCTTTAATTTATTTACCTTATAAAATGCTTTGGGGTCATCTTTTAGAAAAGCGATCATCTTGGGCAAGGTTTCCCTGAGCGAATGTTTCGGTTGCCAGCCGAGCAGGTTTTTAGCCCGTGTGATATCAATCTCTGCATGATCATCTGCAAGGTCAACCATCCAGGGTTTTATAAA
>JBBSBP010000222.1:0-5678 GCA_038251165.1 Bacteroidales bacterium
ATAGCTATCTTTCCCCGTATGCTCTACTTTTACTTTGAGCGAACCATTGCCATTGATAGAGCCGCCGATTACTTTGTTTTCAATCTCTTTTTTTATCGGTTTGGATTCTCCGGTTAGCATAGCTTCATTCAAATAACTGCTACCTTCTATTATGATGCCATCAGCCGGCACTTTTTCACCCGGTTTGATCATGATCACATCATTCTTCTCCAGCACATCCAGTTTCACATCTTCAACCTGCCCATCTGCTTTTACACGGTGAGCTTCAGCGGGCATCATACTCACCAGTAATTGCAAAGCCTTTGAAGCGCCAAGCACAGATTTCATTTCCAGCCAATGGCCCAGCAACATAATTACTATCAGGGTTCCTAATTCCCAAAAAAAGTCAACTCCCGGCAACCCAAATACCGTGGCAGTGCTATAAAAATAAGCGACAGATATGGCCATGGCAATTAATGTCATCATTCCGGGGCCTTTGGCTTTTATCTCCTCATAGAACCCTTTTAAAAAAGGCCAGCCTCCCCAAAAGTAGACAAAGGTAGAAAGGACCAGCAGGATATATTTGTTGCCCGGGAGCAGCCACTCGTAACCCAAAAAATCCTGGATCATGGGTGAGAAAACCAGAATTGGAATTGATATGATGGTTGATATCCAAAACCGTTTTCGGAAATCCCGGATCATCATGACGTGATGATCGTGCGACCCATGGCCGTGACCGCCGTGGTTACTGTCTTTATGCATGTGCCCATCATGTTTCTCGTGTCCTTTATGCTTCTTACGCTCTTTATGTTGTTCGTGCTCTTTAGGTTGTTCGTGTTCCTCGTGGTGTTCATGTCCTTCGGGGTGCCTAGGTTCCTTATGATTGTGTTGTTGTTCCATTTCGCCTTATTTTTATCTGGCCGGGAATGAATTTTTCCTGCCCTGATTTTGTTTACTGTTTTTTATTCTCTACCGGCAATCCCAGCGTCACCCAGTCGTGCATACCGCCACGGTAGTATAGTATTTTATCGGGCGGGTAACCGGCTTCCAGTAAATTGTGGATGGCCATGGGCGACTGCGGGCACTGCGGGCCGTTGCAAAAGAATATTGCTGGCTGCTGGCGATCCAGCTCACCCATTCTATCGGTTATTTCATTGTGCGGGATATTCTTAGCATCGGGAATGGTTGAAACATCATAAAAACCGGGTGTCCGGGCATCGATTATCGGCAGCCCTTTTTCCTGAAATTCGTGTACCTCTATTTCATCCACGGTACGGACATCTTCCCTTACTTTCAATGGCTGGATTATTCCCCAGGTAGTATCTACCTGTACTAACCCGGTTTCACCTTTCACCGGTTGCGGCACCATTTGTGTCTCGGCCCTTTTGGGCGTTCTTCTTTCATTAATATCCATATTCTGATTTTTTAAATTAAAATGCCATTCCCAGCGTAAACAACGCTTGTGTATCATATTCGCGTTCCTTGGTTATCGGGGTTTGGATACCAAAACCCACGGCGATCTCGTCCGCAATCCTGAATTTAAGGCCAATCAGGGAATACAAGCTGGTTGCCTCTTCGGTTATTTCGCCCCTGAGTTCCAGTTCGGGGTAAAGCATTTCAGATGCTTTGAATATAAATGAGCTTTCATATTCAGCCATTTTGTCGGCCAGGTTGATGTGCATGTTGGCATCCATAACCATGATTTTGGGAATTGTGAGCCTGCCTGATAATCCAAAAAGATATTTCAGGGCATTGGATTCAACCCGGCCCGTCGGGATGCTGAGCTGCCCAAAAACACTCATCCCATTGTTCATGGAGGCATCGTGGAGAAAACTGTACATTAACATCACCTCGGAGTATGGCGAATTTTTAATGCCATCACTACGAATATGAATCCCCAGATTTGGTAACAATCCGGCTTCCACATGCACACCCAGATTTTGTTCAACATGACTTCCGATGCGTTCCTGGAACGGGGTTACCCGCAGGCTCATTTCCCCCGGAGGATCTGGCAGGGCCATGTGGGTCAGGAAAGGGTGGACAAACATATCGCCCATCCCACTTTTTCCGGTTTCTTGTCCTTTTGCCGAAATAGCTGATTCTGCAATTAAAATCAATACCAACCAATACGTATTTTTCATGCCATTTTAAATTTTATATTTTGTTTATTTCAGTGTCTTCAGATAATCCATCAAATCCCTTAAATCTGCCTCACTCATTTTCCAACGGGGCATGTCTTTACTGAGTTCATCGCCATCGGGGTGTTTCCCGTTTTCCACGGCATTGCGGAAGTTTTCAAAGGAATACGCTTCAAGATGTTTCTGTTCTGAGTCCGAATGCCCTTCACCGCCGTGGTCATGACCGGATGAAAGGGCAGTCCAGCGGATACCGGGAGCGTCCATTGTTTCCATGTGCATTACATGTCTGCCTCCCTGTGCATCTTTTCCGTGGCAGGAAACACAAGCCATGTTTCCCCCCGTCATCATCATTCCCTGTATGGGGCCACCAGTGTATGTAATTGGCGTTCCGTGCTCACTTGTTGCGGTAAAAAATATTCGTTCACCGTTTGAATCAAACGAGCCTGTCCCCCAGGTTGTTCCATTATTTATTGGCCGGTTACAGCCAAATAGAAGTAATGCAACACTAACTATTGGAAATAATAAGAATTTCATTATTAAAATTTTATGATTATAATGCATCGATTACCTTTTGGAGTTTTGTGCGAATCTCCTTCGCAATATTTTCGAGTTCAGGACTTTCCACGGCCATCATAGAGGCTACAGGGTCAACCGCGGCAACTTCTGTCTTGCCATTGTCCAACTCCTGCACAATGACGTTACAGGGCAGCATTGTACCGATTTTGTTTTCAGACTGAAGGGCTTTGTAAGCATTGGGGGGGGTTACAGGCCCCGAGAATTCGATATTTCCTGAAATCCACATCCAGCTTTTCTTTTAGCTTTTCATGAATATTTATTTCCGATAATATGCCAAAACCTTCTTTTTTTAGTTCTTCTGTCACTTTTTCTACTGCTTCATCAAAAGAGTAGTTTGTTGTTTTTTCGATGTAATATTTCATGATATTTTATTTTTTAATTCAATATTTTGAATATGTTCCGGCATCCCTACCGAAACTACTTTATCATCTACAATTAAAAGGGGCGATGTTTTTAATTTATACACCTCAATTAACTACGGATGGTCTTCGAAATACTGTAGTTAATACTTTAATCCGGCATCCTGCAATTGTTCTTCGAGTTTTGGCCGGTGTGTACATTTTTTGGTAGCTGCTATTATAATTTTCATTTTAAATCCCTTTTACGTTCTTCAAACTCCTGCTTATTGATTTCGCCGTGGGCATATCTTTCCTTTAATATTTCAAGTGCCGACTTATTGCCAGAATTGCGAGTGCTGCTGTTCTGGTTTACAGTTTTCATTATTAACCATATTATTGCTACAAGAAGTATGAGACCGATAATCCAGCCAAATCCCATTCCCCAGCCGTGTCCCCCAAATCCATTCATCATAATAAACCTCCCATCTTTTTTATTTTATTTTTAAAATTTATTATTATCTCTGTAATAATTAATTACAATTTTTTCACTCCATTTAATATTCTGAATACCCACACCCAGAGCAACTTCATCAGCTATCCTGAATTTAAGACCCAGAAGTGAATAAAGACTCATAGCATCTTTGTTTATTTCCCCTCTGAGTTCCAGTTCAGGATAAAGCATTTTGCTTGCTTTAAATTACACCAGCTATTGCAATGACTTAAGATAATCCATTAAATCTTTAAGATCTGCATCACTCATTTTCCAGCGAGGCATATCCCTACTGACCACATCTCCATCAGGATGTTTGCCGTTCTCAACGGAGTTCTTAAAGCTTCCAAGAGTATAAGCCTCATTATGATTTTGTTCCATCTCCTTACCCGCTCCTTCTTCATGGTGGTGATTAGCCAGTGCAGACCAGCGAATATCCGGGGAATCCATTACTTCCATATGCATCACATGCTTACCTCCCTTTCCATCAATACCATGACATGATGCGCAGGCAAGATTCCCTCCGGTCATCATCATCCCCATTACAGGACCTCCGGTATAAGTGATTGGAGTTCCACGTTGACTTGTGGAATTGAGGTAGATCTGCTTGCCATTGGAATCGAATGATCCAACAGCCCATGCCGTTCCATTTCCCAATCCCTTGTCGCTTGTCTGGCTGCAGCCATATAAAAGGACAGGGATGCTTAGAATAAGAATAATCCTGATTTTCATAATTACGATTTTAATTTTTATATGATTTGAGACAATTTTAAAATGTTAATGAAATGTGCCGATAAAATAATTTTACTTATTCCAACAAAGATTCACTTTCTTACGAAAACAAATCGATAGAAAAGATTCTCTTTTGCTACTACACATCAATTTATCCGACTCTGCAGTTGAATAGGACTTATTTGAAAAACTCAGCGTGAATCGAATTTTTGTTTCTTTTTTCGTTGTATTAACTTAAAAATTATAAAACCAACAAGAAAAACAACAATTAATCCCAAAATCCAATGCCAGGAAAACCATATCCATATGCTGCCGGATCGTGTACCATGTCCATAATAACCTCCTTATTTATTAAGTGAATATATAATACGCTTCATAGTATGCGCAAATCTGATTTTTAAGTATTAATTTAAATTTCATATACTTAAAGTCATAAATCGTTCTAATCCCAGCATCCAGACACACTTCATTAAATCCATTATTTCTTTATCAATAATAATTTTTGGCTTAATTTTGATTATCGTGTTATTTTTATTCTGGCTGGTTTCCTTATAGATCATTTTCATTTTCCCATCGTTCCCGTCATTCCTTTATGGTTGATCTGTTGCCTCATCATTTGCATTATTTGAGGATGATTAGTCATCATATTTAACATATTATGGCTCATAGCAGTATCCGTAGCGACAACATCCATCATGTTACCCATCATCATTTGCATCATTGCCGGATTATTATGCATCATATTCATCATATACGACTTGTCCGGCACAGGATTCTGATCATTCATATCCATTTGTTCCTTATTACCTATCATTTGATTGTTGCTGTTCATCATCATCATTGCATGCTGATTCCCATGCATATCCTGGATAAACTCAGTCATGTAGTTATGATCATTTAATATCAGGTTAATAATCTCTTTCCGGGTTTCCGGTTTTTTCAAAAGAGCATTTGCTTCTGATTTTTGTCCGTAACTGTTAACAGTGAGAATTGAAATAACTGCTAAAAGTGAAATAAGTGTTTTCATGATAATTAAATTTTAAATATTGATTGTTAATTTTTTATATAATTAATTGTTACTATATTAACAATGAACATTATATAATGTTCATTGCTTTTGATTACCGGTAGGTACCAATTTCATATTGCATACAGGGCAATTGCCCGGAGAATCATAAATTTTGTCTCCTTCACAATTCATTGGGCAGAAATATTGTATTTTTTGTTCGTTTCCCATAAGAATACTATTATTATTGAAACAATTTAAATTGTCTTGTTACTGATTCTGACGTAGCCATCTTATTTTTTCACCTTTATTCTTTGGCTGACAGGCTATCTGCTGATTGTTGAGCCCATTTTATCAGCATAGTCTTTCCAATTGCACTAAGCCTGGCAGTTTTATGCATTAATAAATATGCAGGGAGA
>JBBSBP010000223.1:0-5646 GCA_038251165.1 Bacteroidales bacterium
GTCGGTGGTAGTATATATTCCGGCATCCTTTTTCAAATCTCCATCAACAAAGGCATAAAATGTACCGGGGTCAAAATAATCTTCCTGTATGGATTGTACTACTTGACCAGGCAAAACGTTGAAGGTAATTTCAGACGATTTACCACCATCGGGACTGACAGCAATAATTGAACCTGTAGGAGAGACTTCGTCATCTTTACGACCGGCAGAACCGACCATTAAAAATCCAGCTTTGAACCTGGAAGGACAAACAACAGTACTGGCACCCTCCGATTTTATCCTTGTGGGCAAATAATTCCGACCATTATCCTTCGATCCAAAAGAACCATGGTCGGCAAGGGAGAAATAATATTGATTTGTATTTAAAGGATCGGCAACAATATTTTGAATACAGACGGTTTCTGTGCCTTTGAAATTATGTCCACTCCAATTCATTCCACCATCTTCGCTAGTAGAGAGACCATACCAATTGGACATAAAGAGCTTGGAAGAATTTTTCAAATCGACGCGGACTTTACAAATCGCCCATCCTATCATGTTCATTGTTTTAATGTATTCAGGATAGTCTTTGAAATTAGCCATCGTATAATTCGGGTTGAGGAGTTCCCATGTTTCAGCCTGATCATTTGATATATAAATAGGCATCACCGGAATACCTGCTACATCCCCGCTTCTATTGACAGAAGTATAGACTCTTGATGGGGTATTGTGGTCTGAACAAATATTTCTATACATACCGTTTACCAACCCTTTGCTCTTTCTCTCAAAAGACTTTCCTCCATCTGTACTTTTGTGGATACCATTTGTTGAAGAAACATAAATAATATTCGGATTTGCTTTTTCGAAAGCCATATCCAAAAATTCAATATCTAAACCTTCAAACAGTTTTGTCCAAGTATTCCCTTGATCATCACTGAAATACAATCGACTCATTTTATCGGTTTTTATCGGTCCTTTTGGAAATAAATAATTTTCGAATACCATTTTATTTCTGGTTCCTGCATAAAGCCTGTTTTTTACGTAAGGATGAAAAGCAATACAGCCAGCAGGTTCACCTGCTAAACCAGATAACTTCCAACTTTCACCCTCGTCATGACTCACAAAAAGTCCATTTTTATACCCTAGGGCTGCCACAAAGTTTTTATCAAAAGGGTCTATGGCTATTTTTTCACCAAAAGCACGATTGGGTCCATTACCAAAAAAATCAACAGCCTGACTTACTTGATACCAGCTTTTTCCTCCATTTTTTGTTTTATGAATAGTGCCAAAAACCTCATGGCCTCTGGCATCGCCAGAACAACGAAACAAAATTTCAGGATTGAAAGGACTGATAGCAAAACTTTCCACGGAATGATGGAAATATTCGGTCATATTGTTATTCATGGGTTGCCAACTTTTACCACCATCAAGGCTTTTATAAACTCCTCCCACATCACACCTTGAATAAACAATATCTGTATTTTTTGGATTCTGAATAATACCGATGATAAAGCCACCACCTCCCATATATGATTGCTTCCACTCATATTCTATGTGATTATTCTGTATTTGAGCCGAAATTGAAAAAATACATAATAACAGGGTTATAATAGTAATTTTCAATTGCATAATATTTAAATTTTATAGATTGAATTTATAACAACATAAAACGCTTCACTAATTTTTACAATTATGATTTGGGAGAAACAGTTGGCGTTTCAGTTATTTCTCAAGGCAACGAATGTGTAAAAAATTATCTGTTAAGCTATTTTTAGAAATACAGGTTTGTTTACCTTCAAATCAGATATAAATTATCATTACCAAATCAATCTATATCAAATAATTAAATCTATTTATCACCATTTATCTGTTCTGAAAGAAGGAACTGGCAAACCCGTTGTGCCGAAAAGATAGCCCTCGGTTTTCGGGAAATTACTAAATCCATAACGAAAAGCCACAGGATGATGAACCCTGCTGCTACTGATTTGAATTTTTCTTAAATCATTATTCATTTGTGACATTTTGGCCGGATAGAATACGCTATCAGCACCGGCAATTTCAAAACAATCTACGCTTTTGTCATACGAAGTAAGGCCCAACTCAGCATTATCGAAGGCGATTGTAACAACATTGTCCGTTACTTCAAAACTTTTAAAAACAGGCGATTTGTAACTCAATCCTTTAACACCATACGTTTCAGCTAATGCCCACTGACTTAATCGCTCTGCTACTTTTTGTTTTTCAGCAGGATGAATCCAAAGTTCATTTCCGATATCCATTGTACTTACCATGCCTGCATTCGTAATGGTGGATAAAGCCTTCAGCTGTTGTTCGCGGAGAAATGCAGTACCCGATTCGGCATTATTGCCGTACGAATAAGGTGAAATCTGAACAAAATAGAAAGGGAATTGACCGTTTCCAAATTCAGCTCTCCAGTCCGCAACCATGCTTGTAAAAAGTTCAGCATAATCGCGGTAATTAGCTCTGTTCGACTCTCCCTGATACCAGATAACTCCTTTGAATGTATAGTTGAGAATGGGGTAAATCATTCCATTGAATAAATGCGACGGGCGGTTTTGTTCACGAACTTCCTGCGATGATAATTGAAACGGAACAGGGAATTTAGCTAAAGTTTTTTGGCTCATCCATGCTTCAATTCGGGTACCACCCACACTGGAGCAAATCATACCTACGGGAATTCCGAGTTGTTGTTGCAACATTTTTGCATAAAAGTACCCCACAGCGCTAAAATTTCTGACGGTCGCGGCATTAGCTTGTTGCCACTCTCCCCCGCAAGTATCCAGTAGAACAGTGGAAGGAGCTTTTTTAACGGAAAACAAGCGTATGTTTGGATTTTCAGCACGCATTAAAGCGTCGTTTGATCCATTCACAGGCTGATACGGAAACCCGATGACAGGCATTTCCATATTCGATTGTCCGGAACAGATCCAAACTTCACCCAGCAGAATGTTCTCCAACAGCACTTTTTCTTTGGCCGTTTTTACTAAAATGGTGTAAGGTCCTCCGGCTTCGGTAGTTTTTACTTTTGCCTTCCAGTTGCCTGAATTATCAGCCTGAACCTGAACTTTGGTTTTATTCCAGCTGGTTGTGATGTTCAGTTTCTCGTTTGGAGCAGCACTTCCCCAAATATTCACAGTTGTACTTCGCTGTAACACCATGTTTGAGCCAAGTGCCGAAGCGATTTTAATTTCCGCTTTTAGCGAAAAAACTGCTAAACTAATGATTGCAATAAGAATGATTCGTTTCATAATGGATAATAAGTATTATAAAAGTTGTACCAGTTTGATATTTAATATTTTATATTTTAAAACATAGAAATTATTTATGATTATCCGCATAATATACAGTTCAAGTGGAGCAGACAATGTCATCGTGCCATTGGGGCTTTGCTCCAAACCCTAGTTACTTTTTTGTCTTGACACAAAAAAGTAACCAAAAAAAGTCAAGACTGCGCCCGCTTCGTTCGAAAAATTAGTCGTTCAATGGCTGAAAACTTTAAACTCACCTCGACGGAATACGTCGAGGCTCAAACAGAAAAGTTTTCTACGCCATTTTCACTCCATTTTTCGACTCACCGGACGAGGTCGGTCCTTCGCTACGAGGATTAAACGAACATGGTGCGAAAAATTCGTCCTTTATTATGCAACTGCATACTTTGCGGATAATCATTAAATTATTTATTTGAAGGAACGAAATTATCTACAGGGCGAATAATTACATACGTTGGTTCCTTTTTATCCTTAGGGTAAATTGAAACCAGCAATGCAGTGAGTTTATTTTGATTGTTCAAATAAACCTGCGGACGTTCAACGCCTCGCACCTGCAAAGTTCCACCACCCACCATAGGAATCTGATCTTGTTGTGACCAAACAGGCAAATTTGAATAGAGCGTATAATTTATGCCGTCTTTCGATGTATAATATACTACCGCCTTATCTATGCCGGTAACTTTGCCTTCCCAATCGGTGCAAATTACATTGTATTGGTTGTTTGCCCACCAAATAGTTGGGTCTTCCAATTCGTAATTGTTTGGCAATCGGTTGCCATTGTCACCTACTAATTTGTATGGTCCCAATAAATTGTCTGCTTCAAATGCCTGCATATACGCATCCCATTCACCCTGTTTTACCTCTTTGGGTTTAAACTTACCTACTGCATACACATTGCCATTTGGCTTAAATAGTCGTTCCTTATAAAGTCATATTTCAGGCAGCAGTATAATAAATATTTTGCTGGAAAACGAGTCGGAAAATAAAACGCAAAAGCTCTTGCTTGAGTTTTTCCATCATTTTCTTCAAGTTCCATGCAGTTGCCGCCATTAAAGCATTAATTTGTATGCCTTTTTCACCCAGTAGATAATTCTGTCCCATTCGGAAATCAGTTTTCAGATGTCCGATAATCGGTTCAATAGCTGCTCTTGCTTTGCATTTTTTACGCTTGAGCTCTTTTTGATATTTTGTATCGCTCGCTTTTGGCTTACCAGGGATTATTATCTTCACTCCTTTTATTTGTGTTTTCCCTTTACCGCCACGGTCATAAGCTAACTCTTCAGGTAATCTAAATTTATTGTTTTCCATCTGTTCAAGCAAGGGTTCTATTGTGTGTCCGTCGAAGGGATTTCCCAAGAATGCCTTTATTGCAGTTATGATTTTCTTCCCTTTCTTGCCCGTGGCTATCAGCCCCACCTTGTTTCCGAACTCATATTGTTTGTGTGGTTTGCCTTTGGCAATACAACGGGTAAAGGGTTTGTGAAGACTGTAAACCTTGTTCGTATCGCCTTTCTGCTGATTGACAGCTCGTTTGTAAAGATCAAATTCATTGGTGTATTGATTCTTCTGCACCTGACTCATCTTGCGTTCCAACTCTCGTACCTGAGTGTTGGCTATGGTTTTCAATCGTCGCTTTGATTTCTTTGCTTGTTTAGCTCGTTTAGGATGCTTACCGTTGTAAGTATCTCTGACCAATTGTTTACTTTCACGTGTGTAACGCTGACGTTGAATAATCCCTTCTTTCTGCGCTATTTTATTGCAGTTGTCGATTACCTTTTTACAAAGCTTGGCATCTGTGGGAAAAGTCGTGTTATTCTCCTGAACAGTTGTGTCCGATAATACAAATTTCGATTTCTTGGCAACTTCCGCCCCATGCAGTTTGACGCTGTATGCAAATATCTTCGAAATACCTTCTTCACCAATCCGATTACGAAAATGAACAAAATCACTCGGATCAAAAGGAAAGTTATGTTCGAAATGTACGCCGCCACAGAAATACTGAAAATAAACATCCCGTACCCAAAACTCAGGAATACGCTCATCACCAAGACTATACAAATGCTTCAACATAAGACAGCCGACCATCAGTCGAATAGGAACACTGGGAGCTCCTTTGTCCGAATAATAAACTGAGAACTCTTTCTCAAAATAAGACCAGTCAATCTTTTTCGACAACAAAACCAACTCTTGGTTCATGTCTATAAAATCTTCCAACAACGGGCGAAACAAATCTCGTTGACCTTTTTGGGCTAATTTTCCTATCATAATTTGCAGACTTTTATACCACAAATATACAAAATCCTGCAATTATACACAAGCTTTTATGAAACTATTTTATTGACTATCAAATATGTAATTGCATTTTAAGGAGCGACTA
>JBBSBP010000224.1:0-5596 GCA_038251165.1 Bacteroidales bacterium
GGTAACGATAATAGCGTGGGATTGCCGCGCTATGCTCGCAATGACGGGGAACCCGCAGCAGAAATGTTGGGTTGTATTGGCCAAGTAGGAGTCCGCTCACTGAAACTTACCCCTGATACTTGATTTTCCGCCATTGCGTCAAGTTGTATTGGCCAAGTAGGAGTCCGCTCACTGAAACAAAACGTAGAACCAAAAAATCTTTTTTGTTCATTCTTAAATTTCGACTATATTTCAATCATATAAATTGATTAAACTATAATCATGTGCCGAAAATTTGTTTTGATCAGCGACCTGGATAAAATTGAAAATCATTTTTAAGTCAGTCTCACCGCGCATACTTTGTCTGTTATTCTTTTAGAGGGTATCTCCCCTCCATTTTTTCTCCAAAGTTATCTCCGCATCCCGGAAAAGTCAAGGGTCAGGCTTTTTCGGGATGTGTTTTATATAATCAACGCTTCGCGCTCGGTCAAAAACTTACTATCCATTGACAAGAATCCGGTCTGCTCGTTGCAGGATTACTCCAAAATAGCTTTAACATCTGTTCTGCCAACGTATGAATTTCCAGGAACCACCTTCGGTCTGAAAATTTAGCGCAGTTCTTTTCTCTCGATTTGAAAAGGTGCATCAGCGAAAAGAACCAAAAGAGAATGCCAAGGTGAATGTTTTGTTAGAAAAAAAATCTTTTAATAGGTACTGAGAGGGTTCTCTCTCCTACAATTTCCTCGCAAAGTTATCTACGCATCCCGGAAAAGTCAAGAGTCTGGCTTTTTCGGAATGTGCTTATTTTAGACGACACTTCGTGCTCGTTCAGCTTTTTCCTCCCTGCCCACAGCAGGCGGGGAAACCCGAAACACATATCCCGCAACTCGTAAAAACCTGACATTCGCCCATTGACTAGAATCCGGTCTGCTCGATGTGGTATTGGCTCAAAATTAACAGGCGAGCCAGACCAGCCCTGAGTTAACCGAAGGGTGCCAAAACAAGTCTCCCGGGCAGGAGCAAAATCACATGAAATTTTTCGAGAATGTTAAAACGTTGGATGAACTGCGCAAGGAATACCGACGCCTTGCTTTTATCTATCACCCAGATAAAGGAGGCAGTACACACCTGATGCAGGTACTAAATGATCAGTATGAGCGGCTATCCAAGAAACTAATCAACAGCAATGCTGATTTTTCAGAAGCCCGGAAAGAATACGAGCAGCAGGTTTCGGAAGAAATGCGGGAGCGTCTGGACCGGATCATGTTTCTGAAGGGAATTGTAATCGAACTGATTGGTTCCTGGATCTGGATTACAGGAAACACTTTTCCGGTAAGGGAAACACTCAAAGGCGAAGGATACAAGTTCTCGCACCCCAAAGCTGCCTGGTATTGGCACAAAGGCGAATACTTCAAAAAATCCGGCAAACTCATGTCAATGGACGAAATGCGCGATGCCTGGGGCTCCGAAAAGATAAAATCAGAGTTTTCCAATCAAAATAATTTCATCCATTAAAATCAACTATCATGACTTACAAAAACGATCCAAGAATGATTACTGCAAAGTTTACTTCAGCTTGTTCCAAGTGCGGCTGCAGCATTAAAAAAGGCACAAACATCTATTACTGGCCATCCGACCGGAAAGTATATTGCCTGAAATGCGGCGAAGCTCCTTACCGACAGTTCCGCTCATCGGCAGCGGATGAAGAAGTTTATGCCGGAAAATGAAATCCATACTACGGATAATTTAAAAGAGGCTTCGCCTCTTTTTTTAGTCGCTGACCACAAAGTCTTCTCATGATAGTTTCCATGGAAACACAAGAATTTAATTTCGTTTTGTATAAAATCAAAGAGTAATCCCAAATCGTTCAAATCATTTTGCATTATTGTCAGTAAAAACGGTCATTTTTTCTAAATTTACCTTTTTGTAAAATATCCGAAAATTTAAACGTTACAAATTGAACCTGACCGATATGTCCGATAAACTTGATCTCCAATCACCTGACCTGGTCAGTGAAAACATACAAAAAATAGCTGCTCTTTTCCCGAATTGTATCACAGAAACTGCCGAGGGGAAAGCCATTGACTTTGATTTGCTCCGACAGGAACTAAACCACGAAATTGTGGAAGGCAGCAAAGAACGCTACCGTTTGGAGTGGCCGGGCAAACGTGAGGCCATTGTTACAGCCAACCTACCAACCACCAAAACACTGCGCCCGGTGCCTGAAGAAAGCGTGAATTTCGACACCACCGAAAACCTGTACATTGAAGGCGACAACCTTGAAGTATTGAAATTATTGCAGGAAAGTTACCTGGGCAAAATTAAGATGATTGCTATTGACCCACCATACAATACTGGAAATGATTTTGTATATAAAGACAATTTCGCTCAGAACAGTGATGAATTTAAATCCCAGAGTGGTCTAACTAACGAACAAGGTAGTCGACTTGTGGCAAATCCTGAAACCTCTGGTCGATACCATTCAGACTGGTTGACGATGATGTACCCCCGTCTGAAGCTCGCCCGAAATCTTTTGACTGACGACGGCTTAATATTTATCTCAATTGACGAAAATGAATCGCACAATTTAAAGAAAATATGCGATGAGATATTTGGTGAAGATAATTTTATGACCGAAATCGTGTGGAAGAATAAAACTGGGGGAGGAGCTAAATCAATTGGTTGGATTTCATTGCATGAATATATATTATGCTATGCGAAAAACAGTTTCTATATTGAAGATATTTCTATTCCCTATTCAGATAAAACATCTTCAATGTACAAGAAAAAAGATGAAAAATTTGATACAAGAGGCTCTTATGCTACTTGGCCATTGGATACAACAAGCATGGGAGATAGACCCAACCTGAAATTTGCTATCTTTCATGAGGGAGTAGAAATCTGGCCGGAAAAACAATGGCTTTGGTCAAAAGACCGAGTTATTGAAGCACAAACTAATAACTTGCTGGAATTTAACAAACAAGAAAGTGGTTCATACAAAATACGATTTAAAGGTTATTTAAAGGATGAAAATGGAATAGTAAGAAGAGGAACACCCTTGTCCCTTCTTGAAGGTCCTTATACTCAAGAGGGTTCCAAAGATTTTCAAGTGTTTTTTCCTAAAACGTTGTTTCCCTTTCCAAAGCCAGTTAATCTGCTAAATCAACTGTTTTCTATTTCGACTAACGAAAAAATTGAATCCGATTTTATAATTCTTGATTTTTTCTCTGGCTCCGCAACTACAGCTCAATCAGTAATGCAACTTAATGTTGAAGATGGAGGAAATCGAAAATTCATCATGGTACAACTGCCCGAAAAAACCGATGAACAAAGCGAAGCTTTCAAAGCCGGTTTCAAAAACATTTGTGAAATAGGCAAAGAACGTATTCGACGTGCCGGTAAGAAAATAATGGAAGCCAAAGCCCCCTCCGACTCCCCCAAAGGGGGAGAGAAAGAGGCTGCGCAGCCAAATTTGTTCGATGGGATAACTATTGACGACTCCAAACTCCTCCCCTCCGGGGAGGCCGGGAGGGGCTTAGACATTGGATTTCGCGTTTACAAACTCGACACCAGCAATATGCAGGATGTGTATTATCGTCCGCAGGATTACAAACCCGAAATGATGGATATATTTGCCGACAACATCAAACCCGACCGCACTCCACGCGACCTGCTGGCACAGGTAATGTTGGATTGGGGCTTACCGTTATCTTACCGTATTGAAGAATTACAAATAGATGAAAAACAAGTGTTCCGTGTCGCCCAAAACTCACTAATGGCTTGTTTCGACAATGGCATTAACGAAACATTTGCCAAAGAACTGGCCACTCACGCCCCTTTGCGCGTAGTTTTCCGCGACCGTTCCTTCGCCAGCGACACCGCCAAAGAAAACGTGAAACAGTTGTTGAAGCAGTTAAGCCCGGAAACGGAAATGAAAGTGATATAAAAATGGGATTACCAGTAAATATAAATGAACTAATCCACGGTAGGGCCGTTGAATGGGAACGCCTTGAATTTAAGCAGGGGTGGAACCCGGAAGAGATTGTTCACTCCATGTGTGCCTTTGCCAACGACCTTAACAATTGGGGAGGTGGCTACATTGTTATTGGGATCAAAGAAATTAAAGGACAGCCTGTATTGCCACCTGAAGGTTTAAATCCGCATGATTTAGACCAGATGCAGGGCGAAGTATTAAAACTGGCTTATCAGCTTTTACCCAATTATTTTCCGGTGATGCAACCCTATATTTTGCAGGAAAAGCATATTCTGGTGCTGTGGTGTCCGGCTGGGGATAACCGTCCTTACACTGCACCAAGCACACAGGGCAAAAAAGCCGAACGCCATCCGTATATCCGTTATGGCTCGCGCAGTATTATTGCCAAGGACGATAATCTAAGACGATTGAATGAATTGGCTGCCCGTATTCCATTTGATGACCGGGTAAATGGTCAGGCAAAATTAGACGATTTTGATTTGGGACTCATTCAGGCATTTCTCCAGGAAATAAAAAGCGACTTGTATGAAGAGAGCAAACATATTTCATTGTCTGATCTTTCACGAAACATGCTGATCGCCAAAGGACCGGATGAAGATTTGCGTCCGGTAAATGTTGGTATTCTCTTTTTCTGCCGGGAACCTGAACGTTTCCTGACACGATGTTGGATCGAATTGGTTTGGCATAAAGACACTTCAGGACGAAACTTTACCGAAAAATATTTCAAAGGACCGCTCCATGTACAAATACGATCGGTATTAGACTTTATTCAAAACAATATTATTGAGGAAGTAGTAACCAAAGTGCCTGGTCAAGCCGAGGCAGAAAGATTCTGGAACTTTCCTTACCAGGCAGTGGAGGAATCGGTTTCAAATGCCGTGTATCATAAAAGTTACGAGATTGGTTCACCCATAGAAATTCAGATTTGGCCTGATAAAATCGAGATATTGAGTTATCCGGGGCCTGTGCCTCCGGTCGATGCTCAAATACTCAAACATGAAGAACGAATTGTTGCCCGTGAATACCGCAACAGGCGAATTGGCGATTTTCTGAAAGAATTACACCTGACCGAGGGGCGTGGAACGGGATTTCCTACCATATACAAGGCCATGCGTAACAATGGTTCGCCTGATCCTGTTTTTAACACTGATGTACTAAGTACTTATTTTCTGACGACTCTACCCGCCATGGAAAGTGATCAAGTAAGTGACCAAGTAACTAACCAAGTAACTGCATTGAATTTCAGTAGTTTAAATGATTTATTGATTTATTGTAACCAAGTAAGTGATCAAGTAAGTGATCAAGTAAGTGATCAAGTAAGTGATCAAGTAAGTGAGATTATTACGAATCAATTTGGTGTGAATGCCTTAGAAATTATAAAGGGTATCCGAAACGTTCCAAAGTCGAAGAAAAGTATTCTTGAAGAGGTTGGATTAAGCAATCATATAACTAATAAACAACGTTATATTGATCCACTATTGGATATTGGATGGATAGAATATACTATTCCTGAAAACACAAAAGACAGAAACCAAAAATACAAATTAACGCAAGCCGGGTACAAATTAATCAGCTTGATCAAATCTTAGTTCTGAAGAATGAAACTACAATTTAAAGAACAAC
>JBBSBP010000225.1:0-5517 GCA_038251165.1 Bacteroidales bacterium
AGTTTCGCGGCATTCGCATTTAGATACGATTTTGTCCAGAAAGTTTTGTTTTTCTGAAATAGTAAGCGTCAGAAATTCCAGTGATTTCTTTCGTAAATCAACTGATCCAATTTTATAATTATAAAAGAAGGTAATTGACTGTTGGATAATCAGATTTGTTTTTTCATCCAGTACAAGAGCCTGCTCGCCGTGATTTGTTTTGATTAGTTTCATCGATTCATTTATTGAGAAAAAATGAGATTAAAAGGTGAAAACAGAGGCACCGATAAGGAATTTACCTCCATTTTGCTTGAATCACCGTTGTTCCGGAAACGGAGTTGAACCGATCCTTTTCAGCCATATTTCGCTGATGCATCCCTTGCTATTCCGGTAAATAAACGGTTGATCGTGGGTGCGATCAACCGTTATTCAAAACTATCCCTATTGCTTTTGACGTTTGCGATGATCTGCTCCAGGCATTTCTGCCAACTCTTTCGAGCCCTATTAATCACATCAGGATACCAATTGTTACAGAATCGGGGCCATAGAGGGAATCGAACCCTATGAAATGAATCACTGCAAATAAAGTGCAGTGATTCATTTTACCATTGTAGCCAGACAACCATGAGTTCTGCATTACTCAATGATCACCGCTGCCTTCTTAATAAATTTCGGATATTTTAGCAGTATGCGGTTGATATCAGATGGATATACATCTTTTAGGTTCATCTCAAAAAGTATCTTCTGGAGTGTCTTGTTTGTGATACCTAACCTGCGGCAAGCTTCTGTTTTGGTCATTGGAACAACTACTTTACTCTCGTTTGCCGAAATCTCAGCCCTGAATGATTCGCGGAGCATGTTCTGAAAATCTTCAAGAGAAATACCTTCAAGAATAATTTTAGTCATGATATTAATTTTCTAAAAGTGTTGTTGTTTTAGAGTAATACAATCCTTTGAATTTTGAAACAACAAAAAAGATTTTGTGCCATTAAATTCATCATACTTTTTAATTGCTTTCTCATTGAGGTAAGGGTGACTCTTGAATTTCTCCAAGCTGGTCTTTTTCGAACCTCTCGACAATCGCCAGTTTGATGTATTGAGATTCAATCATACTATTCTTTCTGGCATTCTCTGCAATTAACTTTTTCATCTCTTTTGGAACCATAACACTGATTGCCGATTCGTTCTTTTGCATCAGTAGTTTCACGCTATTACCTGTTGTTATCATGTTGTAATTATATTTACTTTATGTTGATTTATTTGCTCAATAATACGTTATAACATCGAATTTTATAACGCATTTTAAAGGAATTTACACCATGTCGTCTATTTATAACAATTCTAAATATTGTGTATTGAATTTCAGATACTTTAACTGTAATTATTATAGTAAAACCCGGAAAAATCACTGGGTTTTTACAAAAATAAAGCTCCTGTCAATGATTGACAGGAGCTTTATTTTTATCGTTAGAAGATTTTGTTTTACTGTGACTTCATGTCCTTCTCAAGCCTTTCGATGATAGCTAATTTCACGTACTGTGATTCCGACATTTTCTCTTCTTTGGCGCACTTAGCAATTAATTGCTTCATTTCCTGAGGGATTACCACACTGATAGCGGAGTCGTTTTTCTGTAGAAGTAATTTCAAAATTTTAGATGTTGCCATTCTAATATAATTCTATTATTTTAATAACACGATAATACGGAATAACATCGAAAATCGCATGAATTGTATAGAAATAATTACGGTATATCGTCTGTTTATACAAATTCTAAATAACAAATGCTGAACTACAACAAGATACATTCAGCCATCCATCACGGTAATGTTTACATTTCCGAGATAGCAAGATTGATTCCAAAAACGTCCAAAATAAGTTAGGAAAACAAAATGTAAAAACCTCTATAATACCTACTGTTAGGAATTAATGAGTATATTTACTTAAAGTACTTAGGAATAAATATAGTCCTGAAAGGACAATATATTAACAAGAAAAAAAATAGAGTTATGTCGCAGTCATTATCCAAATTGTATGTGCATTTGATTTTCCATGTCAAGAATAATGTAGGTAAAATCATACAAGAAGATGAAAAGGATTTATATGCCTATATCGGAGGTGTAATCAAATTGTCAAAATCAATTCCAATCAAAATTAATGGTACTGAAGACCATGTTCATGTTTTATGTATCATGTCAAAAAATATTTCATTAGCTGATTTGTTGGAGGATACAAAGAAGAACAGTAGCAGATGGATCAAAACAAGAGGCATTCATTATCAGAATTTTGCGTGGCAGGGAGGATATGCTGGTTATTCTGTTAGTCAATCGAAGGTTGAAAATGTAAGTCGTTACATCGAAAACCAGAAGGAGCACCATAAACATCAGACTTTCAAGGAGGAATACATTCAATTTCTGAAAGAAAACGGGATTGAATACAATGAAGATTATTTATGGTCATAAATTTATACTGCCTTTTCAGGGCGAATGCCTTTTGTGCTATTTATAACCCAAGGCGTTGCCATTGGGCCAGGATAGATTGGGTTTTCAGCCCGAAAACGAAATTAAAAATGAACTTTATTCAACATGGAACAACTACTTGAATTAATAAAAAATACCAATAAAACGGCAGAACGGATTCTTCAGGAATTTACGGAGTCACAAATACAAAGCTGGCCGCTGGCGGCGGCCAATTTCAAAGGCCTTGAAAAAGTAGAGGAAAAAAGTTTCCGGTTCGATGGTTTTGAGGTCAGGGTTCAGTTTAATCCGGAACGAATGCGTTCATCGGTTGCCAACGTGGATAAAGAAACGATTGCAGCCCGGCAGTGTTTTTTGTGCAGCGAAAATCGTCCGGCTGAACAGGAGGCTATTGCATTTGGCGATCAATTCCTGATTCTGGTCAATCCGTTCCCGATATTTAAGAACCATTTCACCATCTCATCCAATACCCATGTCGATCAGCGGTTTTTGTCAGGCGCAAAGGCTTTGCTCGAACTGGCCGAAGCGATGAAAGGATTTACCGTGTTTTACAATGGTCCGGAATGTGGAGCGTCGGCTCCCGATCATTTGCATTTTCAGGCCGGAGAAAGTTCTTTTATGCCCATTCATGAAGAATTTAAACGAATGAAAACAGGTGCCGGAAGACAACTCTATGCAGGAGAAAAAACCCGGGTTTGGGCCTTCGATAATTACCTCCGGAAAATGATTTCGGTTGAAACCAGTTCAAAGGTCGAAGCACTCAAGGTGATCGGTGTTTACTACAGATGTTTTCAGATCCTGCAGCCCGAAAAGATTGAGCCAATGATGAATGCACTTTGTTCCTTCTCAAACGGAATGTGGACCATTCATCTTTTCCCCCGGAAGGCGCATCGCCCGACACAATTTTTTGAATCCGGCGAAAATCAGATTCTCATTAGCCCCGGATCGGTTGATTTTGGAGGTGTTTTTATTACTCCGCGACGCGAGGATTTCGATAAAATGACCGGAGAGGACATCATGGATATCCTGGCTCAGGTGTGCGTCGATCAGGATACTTTTTTGGAATTGACTGAGCAAATCAGGAATGATTTAAAATAAACTGAAAACAATAAATATGTCGTTAAAACCTTTAAAATCAGTTTGGAATTCAATCCTTTCATTACGGTTCGGATTTCTGGTGTTTCTGTGTTTCGTATTTACGTTTCAGGGAAGTGCTCAACTCAACAATCCGGCGGACCCGGTAAATTCGGCCAGCCCCGGTACTCCGGAGGCTGAATTGTCGCAACGACAAATGATTGAGGCTTCACTTACCTTACTCGAAAACAAAAATCAGCTGATTCCGCTTCTTCGGCTGGATACCCTGAAAATTGCCGCACTTTCGGTGGGTGGAAAGGGTACAACTGCCTTTCAGCGAATGCTTTCGAATTATATGAAAGTTGATTTTTTCAATCTTCCGGAGCAGTTTACTGAACAGGATTTGACCACACTGAAAGCGAAACTGGGCGGTTACAACCTGGTGATTGCAGGAATTCATTCGCTTCCGGCTGACGTTTTGCAGAACGAACAAAATTCAGGATTTAAATCCTTGAACACCTATTTATGTAACGAAAAGACATCTGTCATCACCTGGTTTTTAAATCCGGATGAATCGGGTGATCAGAATTCCGCCGGAACGCCTGCCGGACTGCTGGTGGCTTTTCAAAATGACAGCCTGTCCCAATCGTTGTCGGCTCAACTGATTTTTGGTGGAATCGGAGCCAAAGGAAAGCTGCAGTCTGATGTGGGTCAATCGTATAAAAAAGGGGATGGAATCACGATCGAAAATCCGATCCGGTTAAAATATTCCATTCCTGAAGAAGTCGGCATTAATTCGTTCAGACTGAAAAATGATCTGGATTCAATTGTGAACCATGCGCTGGATAAAAAAGCTTTTCCCGGCTGTAATGTTTTGGTGGCAAAAGACGGTAAGGTGATTTTCCACCAGGCCTATGGTTATTTTACCTTCGAAAAACGAATTCCGGCAAGAAAGGACGACCTCTACGACCTGGCCTCGGTAACCAAAGTCAGTGGTGGTGCGCCGGCAATCCTGAAATTGTATGATGAAGGAAAAATCGCGCTGGACAATCCGGTTTCAACTTATTTCCCGGATTGGACAAAGCGCTTGTTTCACCCTTCCGACAAAGCTGATGTGACTGTTCGCGAGTTGTATGCACATCAGTCGGGACTTGTTCCGTTTATCGGTTTCTGGAAAAAAACACTGGTTGCCGGGAAACTTTCGCCCAAATGGTATTGGATGCAGGCCGATGAAAAACATACACTTTGTGTAGCTCCCGGAATTTACCTCGACAAACGTTTTCAGAAAACAGTCAACCGGGATATCCGGAAAGCGCCGCTGAAAAACCGGGGTAAATACGTTTACAGCGATTTGCCTTTGGTCATTACACCACAAATCGTAAAAAATACATCAGGAACAGATTTTCTGGAGTATATAGAGTCCAATTTTTATCGTCTGCTGGGTGCTTATGAATTAACCTATCTTCCGCTCCGGAAATTTTCGCGCGACCGGATTGTTCCAACTGAAGATGATCAGTATTACCGGTTTCAACAACTTCAGGGAACGGTTCACGACGAATCGGCTGCTGTTTTAGGCGGAGTTTCGGGCAATGCCGGTCTGTTTGCATCGGCCAACGACCTTGCAAAGCTTATGCAAATGTATCTTCAAATGGGAACCTATGGTGGAAAACAATATGTGAGAGAAGCTACCATGAAGGAATTTACGCGGGTACAGTTTCCTCAGACCAATAACCGTCGCGGACTGATTTTTGATAAACCATCGCTCAACAACAAATCGTTGAATCGTGCCAGTGCTTATCCCTGCCCGGAAGTGAGTGCCGAAAGTTTTGGTCATGCAGGTTATACCGGCACTTTTGTATGGATGGATCCCCAAAATGGATTGCTGTACATTTTCCTTTCGAACCGGGTCTTTCCAACGCGTAACAATAACCTGATCAGCGATATGAATGTGCGGACTGAAATTTTATCGGTAATTTACAAGAATATGAA
>JBBSBP010000226.1:0-5505 GCA_038251165.1 Bacteroidales bacterium
ATGGTGAGTTTGCCTTCAGGAGCAAGTAGTTTGTATGTGCCCTGGATAAATTTCATGATATCATCGTTATTGAGCAAATGAACGAGTGTATTTCCGAAGCAAATAATGGTGTTAAAAAATGATTCGGGATATTGCCCTCCAATCAGGCACATATCCAACTGTTCAAAAACCGGGAACATTGTATCTTCAGGCTTTGCATTTTGGGCAATTTCAATCATTTGGGCATCGGAATCAAAAGCCCATACCGGGAAGCCAAAATGAGCCAGGGCAAACGACAAATCACCGGTTGCACAACCTACATCCAGCACTTTTGCACCGTTGTATGGCAATACTTGTCTTAAAAAATTAATCTGCGCCGGATTAAACGGGAAAATATGCTGATAGTGATCGGAAATGCTGGTATAAAAATTTGATGACATAAAAATTATTTACTATTTAACAATCCACCATTTACTAATTATCATAGGACATCCTGGAACCTGGAACCTGGAACCTGGAACTATTTGGGATACTCGATCCTGACATGGTAAATGTTGACGAGTTTTTCGAGTAAAGTACTCTTCAGGATTGTGATTTCCCTGAAAGTCAGATCGGCATTGCTTAACTGGTCGGATTTGATTTTTTGTTCCACCATATTTTCAATCAGGTCACGGATGGTATCAACAGATTTTTCACTCAGGCTTCGGACTGCAGCTTCAATTCCGTCAGTCAGCATCAGTACGGCATATTCTTTTTCATGAGGTATTGGTCCGGGGTAGGTGAATACATCCTGGTCGATATTTAAATCCGGATTTTCCTTTTGGTACATTTTGTAGAAATAATTGGCCTGGGTAGTTCCATGGTGAGTTTCAATAAATGAAATCAGAACTTCGGGTAACTGGTGTTTTTTCGCCAACCGGACACCATTTGCTACATGATCAATTATTATTTTTGCACTTTTCAGATGGTCAATCTGGTCGTGTGGATTCATCCCGACGGCCTGATTTTCAATAAAAAATTCAGGATCATTTGTTTTCCCTATATCGTGATACAAAGCTCCGGCCCTGACCAGAAAAGGATTTCCTCCGATACGGTGAATCACAGCTTCTGCCAGGTTAGCTACCTGCAGCGAATGCTGAAAAGTGCCCGGTGCTTCTTCGGCCAGCTTACGCAACAAAGGCTGATTGGTATCTGATAACTCAATCAGGGTCACATCCGAGACAAATCCGAAAACTTTTTCAAAAATGTAAATGAGCGGATAGGTGATAAAGATGAAAAAACTACTTATTCCGAACCATCTTAATGCATACCAGTCAATGGTTTTTATACTACCTTCCTGAACCATAGCCATCGCAATGTAAACAACGCTGTAGGATAAAAATACCCATAAGGCTGAAAAAACAATATGGGATCTTTTATTGAGCTTGTTCAGACTGAAAACTGCAAAAATTCCGGCAATCATTTGCAAAATAATGTACTCGTAGCTGTTTGGTGCAAAGTAACCAATCAGCAGGGCAGTAATCATCAGTGAAAATATAGCCGTACGCGAATCGAAAAAGATCCTGATCATTATGGGTAGAATGGCCAGCGGGACCATATAAATGTTGAGCAGTTCAACTTTGAGGGCAAATCCCGCCATAAAAACCATCAGTACAATCATCAGGATGATGAATGACAGTTTTCGTTTATGGTCAAATATTTCGCGCCGGTAAAAGATCAGGTAAAGGAACATCAGAACGATAAGAATGGTAATAATAACCAACCGGCCGGCAATGACCAGAAAATATTCAATATTGTCGCCCCGCTTGGTTTCGTATACCTTTTTCAGCGATTCAAGAATCATGTATTTTTCAGGGCCAACCAGGTCTCCCTGGAAAATGATGCGTTCACCTGCCTGTACCATTCCTTTGGTCAACGAAAGTTTATCGAGCAGTTGTTTCTTTTCATTGCGGTTAAGCAGATCGTCGAAATACAAATTTTCAATCACAAAATCGCTCAGATTAATTTTCTGAATCAGTTCCTGGTAATCTTTACCGGCTAAATTTCGGATCGTATCGTTAAATTCCTGGTAGGCATCTTTTATCGAACGTAAATTCATCACAGGGATTTTGATGGCTTTGTTCCCTTTGATCTGCATGATTTCTGATTTGCCTGCAAGGTCTTCGTATGAACTGATGGATTGGGGTAATATTCCGGAATTGTAGATCTTTTGCAGAATTTCCGGGAAATACTGAATTTTTTTTACCGATTTTATTGCCGGATCCGTGTCGGCTAATCTGGAAAGAGCACGGGTGAATTCGCTTACTTTAGTTCTCCCGATCAGCGTATCCATCATAAAATAAGGGAGATATGTTTTTAAAATGGAATCATTTTCTGCTGCGAGTTCAAGGTCCGTTTTTAATATCGCAAAATTGAAGGGAGCGATCAACGTTTCGTGCCGCCAGGGGCTTCCCTTCTGAAATTCGTATTTAAACCGACTTTCACCCGGAAATAAAAGAAAGATTAAACCAATACCGGTAATAAATATAATCGCCAGATAAAAGAGATGATAGGATTGATTCAGTCGGGTTAATAACTTTTTCATAAATTTGGCGTTTTGAAATCCTTTGCAATTTAGAAAGTAACTGCGAAATTTTATCTTTGATAAACGAAATTTAATAAAAACTTCGTAGTTACAAACAATCAGGGTAATTTGAAATCAGGTTGAACAAGGTATTGATTGGTCACTCCGGTAATATTTTAACATTATGAATTATGGCATTTCAGGATTAAGCATTATTCCTGTACGCAGGGAACCATCAGAACAAAGTGAAATGATTACTCAGATTCTGTATGGAGAACATTTCATTGTCAATGAAATCATGCTGGGCTGGGCACATGTGAAGCTTGCTTTTGACGAATACGATGGTTGGGTTGATCTGAAAATGATCACTCCGCTGACTGAACGTAACTATCAGAAGATTGACCAGGCGCCTTTTGCCGTTACTACCGATATTTTTAACATTATCCCGGTAAATGCCGAGCAGACCATGATGATTGTTGCCGGAAGTACACTACCCTGCTGGCGCCCGTACCTCAGGGAATTTTCGATTCAGCAGGAGATTTTTAGTCATACCGGAAATTATACCTATAAAAAACCATCCAATGTCCGGAAGGTAATTATCGACCAGGCCCTGAAATATTTTAATGCACCTTATTTGTGGGGCGGCCGGTCGCCAATGGGAATCGATTGTTCGGGCTTAAGCCAGATCATTTATAAAATGGCCGGATATACCCTTCCGCGTGATGCATGCCGGCAGGTACACTGCGGAACAGCCCTGAGTTTTGTAGAAGAGACCAGGCCCGGCGATCTGGCTTTTTTTGACAATGAAGAGGGACGGATTGTACATGTCGGAATCATCTGGGAAAAACGAAAAATTATCCATGCATCCGGTAAAGTCAGGATCGATAATGTGGATCAGTTTGGAATTTACAATGTCGACACCAAACAATACACCCACCAAATGCGGGTGATGAAACGGATCATCAAAGATTGATTTTAAGGTATGCCCGTCGGCGAAAGCAGACGACAAAGGATATCTCTTTTAACGTTTATTGTCTCATTAAAAGCCTGGAACCTGGAATTTTTTTATGTACACTTACCAATATCCCCGTCCTGCCGTAACTGTTGATGCAATTTTAATCAGTAAGCAAAATTCTGTCCTGCTGATCGAACGGGGCCGCGAACCTTTTAAGGGCAAATGGGCCCTGCCGGGAGGATTTGTCGATATGGATGAATCGCTCGAAACAGCTTGCCGGCGCGAACTGGAAGAAGAAACCGGATTGAGGGTAGGGGAGCTGAAACAGTTTAAGGCTTTTGGAGCTGTTGACCGCGATCCGCGACACCGGACTATCTCGGTGCTTTTCTATGCGTTTACTGACGATGAATTAACCGCGTGTGCCGGTGATGATGCCGTAAAAGCCCAATGGTTTCCGCTCAGACAGTTACCTGAACTGGCCTTTGATCATCAGCAAATCATTCATGAGTTTGAAGCAGAAGTTTTTAAAACCTGAAACGATCCGGAGAAATTCTTTCTCCTGTATGAGATCCGCCCGTTTGGACTGGTTCCCAGTCAACTACGTTGAAGCAAAACGAAAAGCTATCTTTTTGACATCCAAAACACATCTTCGGTTTGCCAAAGGTGGAGCGAATCATAAAGACGAGGACCCAGAATAACAACAGCTGGGAAAACTTTAAGATTCTGAAGAACAAACTGTTCTATCTCTCTTTTTACTAATTTCTGCTTTTTGAAAGTTTCATTTTCTATTCAAAGCTGTCTACACCTGCTACTTCAGCATTTTTATCGGTCTTTTTAATCAATCCCTGGAGTACTTTTCCTGGGCCAATTTCAGTAAATAAAGTTGCGCCGCCTTCAATCATGTTTTTAGCAGTCTGTGTCCATCTTACCGGTGCAGTCAACTGTGAAATGAGGTTCTTTTTAATGATTTCAGGATCGGATGTCGGAGCTGCATTTACGTTTTGGTAGATCGGGCAAACCGGATTTGAGAATGGCGTTGATTCAATGGCTGCAGCCAACTCTTCACGGGCAGGTTCCATCAGCGGGGAGTGAAATGCACCACCAACAAACAATTTCAAGGCACGTTTGGCGCCCCGGGCAGTCAGAGCCTGGCAGGCCTGGTCGATACCGGTTATTGATCCTGAAATAACCAGTTGTCCGGGACAGTTGTAATTGGCCGGAACCACAATCTCCTTGATCGAAGAACAAACTTCTTCAACAACTTCATCATCCAGACCAACAATGGCAGCCATGGTAGAGGGTTCTGATTCGCAGGCCTTTTGCATTGCCAGTGCACGTTTTGAAACCAGGCGCAACCCGTCTTCAAAACTTAGCGCTCCGTTGGCAACCAGCGCCGAAAATTCACCAAGCGAGTGTCCTGCAACCATTTCAGGCTGAAAGTTCTCCAATGTTCTGGCCAGCAAAACCGAATGTAAAAAAATGGCAGGTTGTGTTACTTTGGTTTGCCTTAAGTCTTCTTCAGTTCCGTCGAACATGATATCTGTAATCCGGAATCCTAAAATTTCATTGGCTTTTTCGAATAATTCTCTGGCCATAGCCGATTTTTCGTACAGATCTTTACCCATTCCCGGGTATTGGGCGCCCTGTCCTGGAAATACATATGCTTTCATTGGTCGTGATTTTTAAATTTTACGCCGGCAAATATAGTACTTTATTCAATAACCCCTTCTTCCCTGCAAATAGCCAGAATCAGCTTCAGGCTGTCTTCAATGTTATTGTCAATGCCGACTGAAAAGCGCACCAGGCCTTGTGAAAGACCCATTTCATGTTGAACTGTCTCCGGAATTTCAGACGAAGTACTTTTCCCGGAACAACTGAAAAGTGTTTTGAAATAGCCCAGACTGACTGCCAGAAAACCGACGCCGGCTTCCTGCATTTTTTGCATCACCTGGTTGGCTTTCGAAACGGTTCCGAAATCGATTGCCAGCATGCCGCCAAAGCCAAATTC
>JBBSBP010000227.1:0-5489 GCA_038251165.1 Bacteroidales bacterium
T
Organism: Bacteroidales bacterium; assembly: GCA_038251165.1. Taxonomy (GTDB): domain Bacteria; phylum Bacteroidota; class Bacteroidia; order Bacteroidales; family Prolixibacteraceae; genus Aquipluma. Next base: position 2 of record JBBSBP010000227.1, read on the forward strand.
GGAAACTAATGGGGTAGATTTATGGAATATGAGCCAGAATTCTGAACGATGGGAAGTTTTCCGTTACAACAACATGGCTCACAATACACTGACAATCAACGGAAACAAACAGTTGGTTGCCGGAATGACCCAGATTGAAAATTTCGTAAATACGGCCGGGCTGAAGTCGGCAGCTCTAAATATGACTTCGGTATACCAGGGCGATGTAACGAGTTGCCTTCGGACAGCTTGCATTGTTTCGAACCGTTATGTTGAAATAAAAGATGTGGTTCAGGCAAAAAATACGCCGCTTACCATTCGTTGGAACCTGCTGACACAAGCAGTTCCGCAGAAGGTGAGCGATAAAATTATCCGCCTCACACAGTCATCCAAAACACTTTATCTGGTTTTCGACGGAACGGATGCCGTAACAGCCAAAGCCTGGCCGACAAAACCGCCAACGACCTACGAAGAATCAAATTCCGACACCTATTTCACCGGTTTCGAGTATTCCATTTCCGCCGGAGCAACAAAATCGATTTCGGTAAAATTAGTTCCGGAAGGTGATCCGGTTTTAGATGGATTGGACTTGACAACTACCAGCCATGTGATGAACGAAGATTTTGAATCATTCAGTTTGGGTTCGCTGTCAAGTGGTTTCGTAAGCTGGAAATTGAATCCTGCTTCCAATGGATCCCTGAAAGCTGTCCTGGGCGAAGTGGTTGCCAATCCGTTTAAAACAGGTATGAATACCAGCGATAAAGTGCTGAAGATAACCCGTCAGGATGATAGCGGCTATGTCACTTATGCCAATGCCGGTCTGATTACCTATCGTGGTGCACAGGCTTATGGCTACGATTTGAAGGTTAACACGAATTCTGTTATCGAGTTCAAGTATTATAAAGAAGCCTATGGGAAATTGGGTGTGCGCATTTACGATGGCAATGGCAATATGGTAGTGGTTGATTTTACCGACCCCAATGAAACAGCTGTAATGAACGCGACCAAACAATGGCGAACAGCACAGTTTGCTGTAGGTCAGCAGGATTTATCGAAGTTTAATTTCACGCCTTCCGGGTATTTGCTTATTTCACCCGAACGAAACGGAACGGAAGCTTTTCAGGAGAAAGAATTAATCCTGTATGTGGATGATGTGAAAATGATGCCACTCCCGGTTACTGCGGTTGAATCATTACAGAAAAAACCGGTTTTTTCGGCTTATTATGATCCGAAAAGTGAACGGATCTGTGTCCTGAATCTTCCGGAAAATGCCCGGAAAATCAGGTTGTACGATCTGATGGGCCGCTTAATCCGGGAGGTTCGTGTCTTCGGGAATTTTGCCCTGCCTGATATCAGCAAAACATCAGGTTCAGTTTTTATTGTTCAGGTTTTAACTGCAAACGGTAGTACCCAATCGGTTAAAGTCGTGCGGTAAATTCAGGTTATTTCAATAATGCAAAAATCAACCAGCCCGATGATGCCGCTTTTATCCCATTTACCGGAAGCAGAATGGTCTTTGTAACAAAAATTGACCGCCAGCATGCCGCCTGCCGAACCACCTCCGACAATAATCTTTTGGGGATCTATCTTCAGTTGCTGATGATTTTTCCGGATCCAGTTCAGCCCCGACATGGCATCCTCCAGCGCATCGGCCATGGTTCCCGGCTGATCATCTTTCGGATTTTGCCGTATACGGTAATTAATGGAAACGCAGACATAACCCCGTTTGGCAAAATCTGTCGCCAGCTTCACGATGTAACTTTGTGTTTTGTCGTTTCCAATCCGGAATCCACCGCCATGCATCAGCAGAAAAACAGGCCTGAATGTAATGGCCCCGATTCCGGCTCCGGTGGGAGCATAAATGGCTCCAATACCCGGAACCATCAGAAATGCAGGCAGAATATTTGCACGGTGAAATCCGGTCAGATTTTTTTTGACGGGAACATTTCTTCGTAATGCGGCATGCGGTCAAAAATTCCACCACCGGTCAAATAGAATTCATCATTGAGTTCATAAACGCCATTTTTAGCCTGAACCCAGGCGCCATCTTTTCGCGGATGGTAGTTCAACATGGTATTCCAGTTTTTATAGTTCTGATGTCCGTTGCTTTCAATTAATCCAAGATTTCCCAACCCCGGAAAGGAGTTCAGCCGGGCAGCCACATTTTTGTTCCATTCAACCAAAACCGGATTAACGGTCAGGTCGGCACAGAAGCAGGGTATATTCCGGTCAGTTGCTGCCTGTGCAATTTTCATGGTCATACTCAGGGTTTTTGCAATGGCTTTCAGTGCGATGGCCTTGTATCCCATTTCAATCTGTTTGATGGCATCTTCATCGGTATGGGCGCTTTCGTCGGCAGCCAGACGTACCGGAATATCTGATACATCGAATTCAAGTTCTTCGGCAAAGGGTTCTTCGATGATGGCGATCTGATCGAAGGCTCCGATCTTCCGGGCGTGGTCGATCAGTTTCAGCAAAGTTTCCTTCTTTTCGTACCGGCCGTTGGCATCGAAATAATAAGGCAGTTTACCGTCTTTGGAATGCCGGGTTCTTACGTTCCCAATGGCCTGATGAATGGCTGTTAAACGTGCCTTGTCCTTTTCGAGCATTTCTTCCTGTGTTCCGGGCTGGCCGATTTTTATTTTCATGAAGAAATAGCCATGTTCAACGGCGGCCTCGATTTCGTTGATCGGAATGTTGTAGGCCATCAGCGGAATGGCCGCGGCCTCGCTGTGATGATTTGAAAGAGAAGGCAAATAGGCCTTTGGGATCATCTCATCAAAGGTTTTCATTCCATTCTCCTTCGCGTACAGCAGCCAGGCGGCATTGTCGGTGCCCACCAACGCATTCAACACAAATGTTTTCCGGAGATTGGGATTGGAGGTGATTTTTTGGCCATAAGCATACACTTCAGGCAAAATATTGCCGAGTAACTCAACCGGTGAGGAAAACGTCTGGCCTTTGATGATCTGAAGGGCCCTTTCGGTCAAAGCAAACATCAGTGCATTGCCGCCGCTTTCGGAGTGGGCAGCAAAAACCTGTGCATCCGACCACAATACATTCTGTGTGCAAAGGCCAATCTGATGATCTCCGGAACTGCTTTTCAGGTAATTAACCGTTTGCCAGATTTCAGTCATATAACCACCTTTAAAGCCGAAAGGCCTTACAAGCGGCTCCCGCTCAAAATTGGAATTTACTTCTGTAATCGTTATTGGGTGGAGTGCACCTGAAACAACCGATGCTCCCATGCCATTAAATCCGGCAAAAGTTGCGGCGCCGGCAACTCCTGTTGTCTGAATGAATTCTCTTCTGGTAAATGATTTTTTCATTTTTTTAATTTGCTGCAGGTGTGTACTTTAAAGGAGGAGCTGTTGAAGAAGGAACCCGCTTCCCATCGACAGTTTTTGCTTCCATTATTTCAACTCTGGTTCCATCAATGTCGTAGCAGTTTATTTGTCTTTTTTTATTGATGCCGGTTTTCATTGCTGTGGGAGTTTTTAATCCTTCAGGCAGTTTTCTTTCTTTCAGGATTGCTTCTTTCTTTGATACATTCTTAACCTCCATACAGACATGATTCATTGAACCCATTGAGCTTTCTGACGGCGCTTTGTCAAATAACATCAGTTCGATGTAATCTTTTCCGTCGGGCACCTGCAAATTGACCCAGGTGACATTTTTCCCGTCGCGGCTTCCACGCCAGGTTTCTTTAAAACCAAGGATGCGGCAATAGAATGATATTGCCTTGTCTAAATCCGGAACCATGAAACCCACATGACTTATTCTGGCTGATATTCTGGATTCAGGCATGTCTTTGCCAATAGTTTTATCCGACATGCTGTTTGGTTCGTACTGGACTATTTCGCAAATGGTACCGTTTTGATCTGTTACAAAGAAGTTCGAGTTTCCGGTTTTTCCTTTGGGTGTTTTGTCAGGTACTTTCACTCCTTTTGAAGCCAAATATTTGCGCATTGCTTCGGCATCACTGGTTTCAACAGCAAAATGATACATTCGGTTTCCCCCTTTTGCTCTTTCAGGAAAAATTTCAACGTATTGACGATCATTAATTTAGATTTCATAATTGGAACAGATTATTTTTCGACTACGTTTCGATTTGATTTTTGATCAGATTTTTCCTGAACCAGCCGAGGTCCTTTTTCATCATTCCGTAAATATTTTCAGGATCCATGGTCGTTGTTTTCTTCCCTGCTTCGGCGCCTCCAAGATCGTATTCAAAATGCATGCTGATCGGAGCTTCCACATTTAACGATTTATATTCCTTGAGGAATACGTCATAATTAACCATGCCTTCCCCCAACATCACATTCTGGTGTTTCCAATCGCCTTTTTCTGTTTTACCCCAAACAAAATCCTTGATGCAAATCGTCCTGATCCAGGGTTCAACCCTTTTCATTCCCAACATCCAGGAATAGCCTGCTTCTGTTGTCGCATGTCGAATGTCGTACTGTACACCCAGGTATTTCGGATCGACATCTTTCATCAGTTCATATAAATCCCATACCGGGGCTCCGACATGTAATCCCGAATGATTCTGGTACCCGCCGTGAATTCCAAGTTTTTCGTTCAGTCTGGCCAGTTTCTCCAGCTGAGGTTTATAACTGTCGAGATTTTGTTGTATCGTTTTTGAAAAGTCGTAGGCAAGCCATCCCATGCGGTAATAACCGATTCCTGAATCTGCGGCAACTTTCAGCAATTCAACCGATAAGTGATCGTCCGCATCCGCAATGCCGGTAACCATCATCGGCACGCTGATACCTGATTTCCGCAGTGTTTTTACTGCTTTGGGCAATTCCGTTTTTACATTTTCAGGTTCAATCTGTCCGCCGGGCCTGACGGTGATATCAGCTCCATCAAATTCAAGGCGGGCAAGTACTTCCCCAATTTGGTCGAAATTTAAAAACTGCAGGCATTTGGTAAATGCACAAACCGGTCTTTTCAGCGATTTTGCAGTCAGAAGCGAATTTGAAAGTCCGGGTCCTGCCAGGCTTAATCCGGCAGCTGAAAGTACTGTTGTTCTGATAAAATTACGTCGGTTGATGGTCATAGATTTTTGTTTTATAGTTTCCAGGGTTTACGGTATTCGTAGTGTAACAGCTTATTGGCTGCTTCACTGTTGGTAAACCGTTCTTTTTCAGGATCCCACTGCAATCGTGTTTGCGTGGCCAGGGCAATATTGGCCAGGTGGGCAAAACTGGTCGAACGATGTCCGTCTTCCAGGCTGCACAACGGTACTTCCCTGGTTTTAATACAATCCAGAAAGTTACGGATGAGGCTGCCTGTTGAATAAGAACTACTTCCATCACTCAGATATTGACCGGGTAGGTTAAATTCCTCAGCTTCTATAAGATTATTCCAATCCTGAAACTGTCCTTTTTTTGATGGGATGATCTTATACCCGTCCTGGCTCGCCAAAACATTGCCTTTGGTTCCACGGAGTTCAATTTCCCCATAAGGAAGAATATCGCCGCCGCTTGCTTCATAAATGCTGAAA
>JBBSBP010000228.1:0-5465 GCA_038251165.1 Bacteroidales bacterium
AATGGGGTTGCGAAGTTGTAGCATTTAGTTCAAATCCTGATAAAAAGGAGCAAATTTTGGCAATGGGCGCAACAAAAGTGATTAACTCCAAAGACCCGGATGAATTGGCAAGTATTGCCGGCAGTTTAAATTTCATTTTGAATACTACAAACGTAACGCTCGACTGGAATGCATATTTAACTGTGCTTGCTCCACAAGGCAGATTTCATAATGTTGGAGCTGTGCTTGAACCAATGGCAATACCAACATTTACATTATTGATGGGCGAAAAAACAGTTGGCAGTAGTCCGACAGGTAGCCCGGCAGCAACGCGTACCATGCTCGAATTTTGCGTTCGCCATGATATTTATCCAATGGTGGAAGAGTTTCCGCTTGAAAAAGCCAATGAAGCATTGGAGCATTTGGAATCTGGAAAAGCAAGGTATAGGATTGTGTTGAAGGTATAAATTTGCTTCGTCGCAGTTCAATCAAAGTTTGATTCAACAAAAAGTATTAAGAGGGAATTATTGGATAACTAAATTGCCCAATAAATCCCTCTTTTATTGGTTCTGAGGTATCAACAAAACTAAAATTGAGATTGGTTGATCTTGAAATTCAGCTTGCCATTTTCCCTTTCATCAGCATATCCACAGCTTCATTGAGCGAACCGGCGCGGGTCACATTTCCTGAGTTAACAAAATAGATAACATCAGCGTTGGCAATTGTATTAAGGCGGTGGGCAATGATTACTTTTGTAGTTGAAGCCGGAAGTTTTTGCATGATTTCATCCAGCAATTTTTCAGTTACCGTATCAATGTTGGCAGTGGCTTCATCAAGAATCAGCAAATCGGGTTTACGCAACACGGCGCGCATAAAAACAATCAGTTGTTTTTGCCCCAATGAAATCCCATCGCCCGAAACATCTACTTTTGTATCCAATCCGTTTTCAAACCGCAACAACAGCGATTCCAAACCTGATTCATGGATTAACTGTTTCAGTTTACCATTTTCGTATTTACTGAATTCTTCATTCCCATACAAAATATTTTCCCTGATTGTACCGGTAAATAGAAAAGGATCCTGCAGAATAAACCCAATTTTTTTCACGCGATCGCCGGGTGAGAACGAACGGATATCAAGACCATCAAGTAAAACAGTGCCTTTTGAGGGATCATACAAACGTGCAATTAACGAAGCTGTTGTAGTTTTACCGCCCCCGGTTGGACCAACAAACGCATAGGTTTTTCCCTTTTTTAGGTTGAAAGTAATGTTGTGTAGCACCTCGCTCCCGTTTGGATATGAAAATGATACATCACGAAAGGAAACCAATGTTGCAGTTTCATCTATACCATTTGAACTTATTTGTGGCAGGTTGCTTTCCATTTCAAGAATTTTCCTAATTCTGTCCCAGGCGGCAATGGCAACCTGAAAACTGGCCCAAAGTGATGCCAACTGCCTCAGCGGACTGTAAAAACTATTGACATATGCAATAAAACTTATTAAAAGCCCGATTGTAAACTGCCCAATCGAAATAAAATAGATTCCAAATGCCAGCACAATTAGCATTCCCATATTTGAAAATAACGAGTAAACCGGTAAAAAGCTGTTGTTCGCAATTCCGGCTTTAATTGAAGTGGAGTAATTATCGCGGTTCACTTCATTGAATCGTTTTCTGAAATAATCGCGCCGGTTAAAAGCCACAATTACCTTAAAATTGTTAAGGCTTTCCTGTACTTCCGAACTTAGGTTTCCCACACTTTTCAGGTTAATTTTATTTTTCTTTTTAACCCAGGGCGAAACAATTTTTGTAAAAACCCAAATCAAAAGTGCCGGTGCAAGTGCTGCCGCACCCAATTCAATATGAATGGCCAATAAAAATATGCCTGAACCAATCATTATCAGAATCACACGGATAAACTGCATCAGCGACTGCGAGAAAAACTGGTTCACTTTATCTGTGTCGTTATTGATGCGTGAAATCAGGTCGCCCGCCTTGTTCTGGTTAAAAAAATCGAATGGTAATTCCTGTAGTTTGTTAAACACCGAATTCCGAAGTGTGTATAACATTCGTTGCCCAACATTGCCCATTAATTTGGTTTGCAGATAACCGGCACCCAGCGCTACTACAAACATTATCAGCAAAATTCCGCTATTAACAAGTACACCGTGAAACTGGCTTGTTTGAATATAATTATCAACGGTATGCCCGATGATAATTGGACCGGCAAGGTTTAAAAGGGCAGTAACGGCCATTGCAATAAAAGCAATCAGCAGGATTTTCTTCTCTTCAACCATGTGAGCTACAAGGCTTTTTACCGATTTAAAGCCGGATTTTTTTTTGCCCTTTTCGTCGGATTCAATGCTAAGATTGTAGTTCATAATGGCTTGTGCTTTTTTGTGACTCATAAATCTGAACATATTCAGGGCAAGTGGTACGCAAGGTATTATGTTTACCTGATGCTATTAGTTCCCCTTCCATTAGCAGTAAAATCTGGTCGTAATCTTTAACAGGACTAATTTTTTGTGTAACCGAAATCAATGTCAAATCAGGATAATTGGTTCGAACATTTTTCAGAATTTTTATTTCAGTTTGAGGATCAACACGAGCTGTAAAATCATCGAGCAGAAGTATTTTTGGGTTGAGTGCAAGTGCGCGTGCCAGCATAATCCGCTGTTTTTGTCCGCCGGAAAGACTTGTTCCACGCTCTGAAACTATTGTATCAAGTCCTTTAGGGAGTGAATCGACAAATTCTTTCAACTCGGCGGTATCAATGGCTTTTTGCAACAATTCATCAGTTACAATATCGCTAAACGCAATGTTTTCACGCAAAGTCATATTGAACATAACACTATCCTGAAACACAAAACCAATCTGTTTATGAAAGGCCTCCTTTAGGTAATCGTCGATTTTTATACCATCAAACTCCACCTCGCCTTCATCTGGTTTAATCAGTCCGGTGAGCAAGTAAAGTAACTGGGTTTTTCCGGCGGCAGTTGGTCCGATAACTGCGGTGCGCGAACCGGGTTCCACTGAAAACGATACCTCTTTCAACGCAGGTTTCCCATCATACAAAACCGAAATATTTTTCATTTCAATCTTCCCAACCAAAGGCATGTCAATCACACCAGTATCAGCTGTTTCAGGAGCCTTTAATACTTTGTCAATCCTTTCGTACGATGCGGTTGCCTGTGCAATTAAATTGCTCATAAAACCGATTACAAGTATTGGAAAAATAAGTATTGTAACATAACTGTTAAAGGCAGCAAAATCACCCATCGACAGCCTTCCTGAAATTACAAAATGCCCCCCCAACGCCAAAATGGTTAAAGTTGCAAGGTTGGCTACAAATGTGATTACAGGAATCAAAGTGGCAAATAACGAAACTATGGAAATACCAATATCTCTTGACTCGGCGCTGGCTTCAAGAAACTTTTTGTATTCGGCTTGTTGCGAATTGATTACCCTAATAATGGCCGACCCCAAAATACTTTCATTGATTACCTTGTTCAGCCAATCAATAACCTGGCGGCTCCTGTCAAACAACACTTTCACTTTCCTTAAAATCAAATAAAAAGTAATCCCAACCAAAGGAATTATCATGAGAACAGGGATTGCAAGTTTCCAGTTTATTATCAGCAATAGTACCGAAGTACCAATAATAATAAATGCTGAAGAAACTATTGAAGTAACCGCCTGCGACACAAACATTTTTACCGAATCCATATCGGAAGTGAGGTTGGTTAGCAGTTTCGAAGGATTGGCTTTTTGAATGAATGAATAACTTTGCCGCGATATTTTATCAGAAAGATTTTTGCGGAGATCAAAGCCCACCTTTTCGGAAGCGTAAGTTTGTACAATCATTTGCAGGTAGGAGAAGAAGAAAATGAAAATACCTGCTGCCGAAAATTCAATAAGGATTTTCATAAAATCATAATTTCCGGCGGAGAAGTCATCAATACCGTGCGAAATAATTTTAGGGATTATCAGATTTGCACCGTTACTCAACAAGGCAAAAATAATGAGCAAGACAACCATACCACGATATGGTTTCAACAAGCCAAATATATTGGGTTTGTCTTTTTTGCTGCCTTCTTTTTTTCTTTCCTTTCCCATTCAGTTCTTTAAAATCAATTTTGTTTGCAAAGAAAATCAAAAACAGGCCAATTGCGTTAATCCAGAAAAATTATCAGGTGAAACATGCAAATGGTGTTGTTTCTTAAAAAATTGTGAAGTAATTTTTTGAATTACCAAATTCTGTTACTAAAACTAAACTGCTCTGGAAAGGTTCAGAAATTACCCAATTAATTATTGAATCAGGTAAAGTTTTAATTTAATTTAACTGCTAATCCACAACAGGCAAGTGAGGTTTTTGATTAATTTAGTCGCATGAAGGAAGAAGAATATTACCCAAAGGATTTTCAGGAATTTCTCGCTCAATTTCCGGGCGAGACTGCTTGTTGGCATTATCTTATGCACATAAGATGGCCGGAAGGGTACGTGTGTTCGCGATGTCAATCGAGAAAATACTGGCTTACGGCCAAGCATAAAATTCATTGTTCGGGCTGCGGAAAAGAGTTCTCGATAACAAGCGGGACAATATTCCAAGAAAGCAAAAAACCATTGTTGCTGTGGTTTCATATTATGTGGTGGGTGGTAGCACAAAAAACGGGCGCAAGCGCCCACAACCTGAAAGATTTTATGGGCTTCGGTTCGTACGAAACAGCATGGTTATGGTTGCACAAGCTCCGCAGGGCAATGGTCAGGGACGGCAGGGAAAAATTATCGGGCATTGTCGAAGTGGACGAAACATACATAGGCGGCCAAGAAATTGGAACCGAAAAAAAAGGAAGGGGCGCAGAGGAGAAAAGTTTAGTGGCCGTTGCCACAGAATGTAAGGGAAAGCAAATAGGCAGGGTGCGCTTCAAAATAATACCAGATGCTTCAAAAGAAAACCTCCTGATATTCATAAAGGACAACATAGAATCCGGGAGCACGGTAATTACGGATGGTTGGTCGGGCTATGCCTCGCTTTCCAAAGACAAAGAATATGAACATATTGAAAAAGTCATATCCGGCAGTGGAAAGCAAGCGCATGAATTATTGCCCCATGTCCACATGGTGGATTCCCTGATAAAACGGTGGATCAACGGAACGCACCAAGGGAAAATATCTCCAAAGCACCTGGAATATTACTTGAATGAATTCGCATTCCGTTTCAATAGAAAGTTGTCCACTCACAGAGGAAAGCTGTTTTTCAGGTTAATGCAACAAGCTGTAAGCAACTTGCCGTTGACGTATAAAGACATTACCGGATAACTTGCTTATTGTGGATTAGCAGTTAAACTTATTATGCAGTCAACTTTCATTAGACTAATTGGTAGCCTAATACCCAATGATAAAATAGTTTTGGATACGATTTATACACCCATCTCAACCAACGGACAGCCTTAACTTTGCTGCGTTTGAAACGTTTGTATTTGCAGCT
>JBBSBP010000229.1:0-5421 GCA_038251165.1 Bacteroidales bacterium
CCAACTTTAATTTCGACTGTGTGGCTATTGGCATTTTAAAACGGGTAAACAACACCAAAAACCGCAACTGGCAAATTGCCCAAGGTTCAATCATTGCAAACACCGGTGAGAAAGTGGAAAATGTTCATCCCATAATTATTGAAGGTCAGGGACATACTTCGCTTAGTAATGTTGAAGCATTCTCGGGTGGTAACGGGGCGCTCACTACTGTACCCGAAAACATGTCATGGGATTATTTACTGGTTAGGGGAGACAAAAAATTAACAGTCTCGATTTGGGGGAGCCGTATGAGAAATTATATGGCAGAATCTCCGGTTACAATTGAAAATGATAAGGCTGTAATATCTGTTTCGGGATGTTTTGATAAAGATGAAAATTTATACAACAAGACATTTAAATGATGTAGTTAATAAGAAAGAAATCTAAAAGTCATTGAATTCAAAAGAAAAACAACATGATTTTATTTCATCCTCATAAAAATGAAACTGCAAAGTTTAAACGAGATTTAAAGTACATACCTATATTTCTTGTTGTAGTTCTTTTTGTCAATGCGACAAATATATATGCACAAGACCTGGCTCCGGATAAGCTAAAATTCGTCAGACAAGTAGTACAGCGTATGATTTTCGACGAAGATCAATCCATTCCACTGGCAAAGCTTCAACCTGGAAAAATAATTGGCTTGGAAGCCATGCATCCCATCACGAATTACTCAGAGAAACATGCCAATGTTACCATAAAAGAGGACAAGTTACTTATTCAATCGGAGCAGGAAACCCAAACCGGAATATGGTTTGGCGGCTTTAATCCTTTTGCAAGCTATACGATTGATCTTGTTTCAACTTCAGGAGAGGGAGAAATTGGATTTGAATTTTCGAGTGCTGATAAAAAAAATCAATTCTTCATCAAGGTTGGGTTCAATGACACAATTTTAACCGGAGTAAAAATAAAGGTATTAAATAATTCCGCAGTGATTGCAGATGAGTCTGTTTCAGTAAACCTATCAAATCCGGAAAGGATTAAAGGTAAAATCATTCTTCAGATGTTGGGAAGCGGCCTGGTATTGTATTCACTGGATAAAGGATTACCCAAAGTAATTGGTCAAAGCGATTTCAACAAGTATATTGATTTGCGCAGTAAACAAATTATTAATTCATTCCAATCAAGCCTGTTTGTAAATCTTAAGCAAGGAGAAGTGCGGGTAAAAAAGGTGGAAATGGCATTTACAACGGGTATGGGTTTGGCGGATATTCGACCGATTACCTATGAAAATGGGGATCCAATGCTTGATCAGGGGCGACTGTGGTACACCATGTCGATCCGGGGCCGTGCATTGCCTCACCACATACAAGGTGTATTCAGCATGGATCCTACCGTATTTGATATCAAACTGGAAGGAATCATTTTATTTGACCGAAATGACGGTATACTCAGAAATGAGATTGCATCACATATATTTTATGACAGAAAAAATGAGATCTGGCATGGACTTACTACCGGGTTTAGCGCCTATGCAAATCTGGAAAAAGAAAAGAAACAACTGCTTGCCGTTGAGAGTAAAATAGATCCACGTTTTGGGTTCTCTGTAATGCAGGCTGTTCCTTTCGGAATGGTAGGAGATTTTGAGGATCCCCATATCATATATGATTCCGAAGTTAAAAAATGGAGGATGCTTACCTGTGTAAATCAAGATGGTTATAAAGCAATTCTGTTGGAGTCAGATTATTGGAATAGAGATTATAAACAAATTGCAGGACCGGTGGACCATAATTCTACCGGGACATCGATTCATAAAATAGGGAACAAACGCTACTGTTTTTCTGGAAGTAGTGAACGAAAAATATTCATTTATACCTATCCCGATTTGAAAGAGGCAGGAACTCTGAACATGGATTTACCTCCCTGGACACAAACATCGGGTACAAGAGTTTGGCCGAATGTAGTACAATTACCTGATGGTTATCCATTTAAATACGTGGCCTTAATGATGGACCGATTTAACTATCCCGGCATGAAAGGCCCAAACTGGACCTATGGCGCGCTCTATTTATATCACGGCTATCAAATAAATGGTGACTAAATGGGAAATTAATTTTAAGCTACAACCGATTTAGAGAAGATTTTAATCAAACATTAACAGACAGAGGAGTCAAAGCTCCAAATACGTTACGAGTGCATCTATCATACCGGTAACCAAAAGCTCAGGCACGGCATATTATCGGCTGACATTTGACAGAGATTCCTGGACCGGGCCAGGAACATACGGGAATATCCACTGGTATTATGCCGAAGAGTTTGCCAAAGGTTTTTGGGAATAAAAAGCGTGTACGTTAGTTATACAGAAATAAGAGTGAATAAATCGTATGGAGTTCCATCCGGCAAATAAAAAACAAATTATATTCGGATGTAAAACCTAAATAAAGGGACAGGCCTAATATGGACCTACTACCCATTCAAAACCATAATTTTCCAGTGTACGGTAACGATGAGTGAAAAGAAATATTCCAAAAAAAACAGGATTTCATTTACAAGTTATTCAAAGCTCACCAGAATAGAATAAAAAAAATTAAAAATACTTTGGATTAAACCTGCATTAATAAATTCTATGCATCAGTCATTTACAATGTTTTTATTTGTATTTGTTAATTTTTGTTAACCCTGTTAATCTTGTTAATCTTTTATTAATTCAATTTTAAGCCTATTATTTTAAGTTTGGGCTGTACAATTTAATCTTGAATCATGGAATATAACTACCCATTTAAGTTTTAAAATACAAACAAAACCAAATTTATGATGAAAAATTTCTTCAAAGCAAATTTAACTAATTATCTAAAACCCTCATTACTATGAAAAATTGGCAAAAATTTCTTGCTCTATTTGTCATTTTTATGCTCAATTTCACCATTATTTTTGCCCAGATGCAAATAAAGGGAAAAGTTAGCGATAAAGATGGCGGCCCTATTCCGGGTGCAAGTATCATGATTGAAGGTACAACCAGCGGTACAATCACCGATGTTAATGGAATGTTTACCATTCAGGCCAGTGTAGGCCAAAAATTGTTCATTAATTTCATAGGAATGAAAAGCCAGCTCCTGGAAATCAAGAGCGCTAATACATTCCTGGCAGTAACACTTCTGGAAGATATTACAGAGCTGGAAGAAACCGTTGTGGTCGGTTATGGTACTCAAAAGAAGCAGAGTATTGTCGGTGCCATCGGTACGGCTAGTGCAGACGATATAAAAGTACAGGGAAATGTCAGCAACATGACCGATGCACTAACCGGTTTAATACCCGGAGTATCGGTCCTTTCCATTTCTGGTATGCCCGGAGGTGATTTTGATACCGGATTAAAAATCTATACTCCTTCGGAAATTCTTATCCGTGGGAAAACGACCTGGAACAATTCCTCTCCTTTGATTTTAGTCGACGGTGTGGAACGTCAGATGAACGAAGTGGATATTAATGAAGTGGAAAGTGTTTCCGTTTTAAAGGATGCTTCAGCTACCGCAGTGTTTGGAGTAAAAGGTGGTAATGGAGTTATACTTATTACCACAAAAAGAGGAAAGGAAGGAAAAACAAAGTTTACTGTAGAAGCAGAGATGTCTTTTGAATCTGCATCAAAAATAATTGATAGAGCGCCAACCTGGGAAGGAGCGATAGCAAGAAATTATGCCATCGAGCGCACCCGTCGTTTCAATAACGGATCATGGACAGAGCTTTATGCTGCTGATCAGGAGATAGAATATTACAGAACCGGAAAATATCCCTATGCATATGCCAGCCAGGATTGGGAAGCTATTATGCTGAAAGATTTCGCGAAAACATACAGGGTAAATACTACCGCCAGTGGAGGATCAAAGCGGGCAAAGTATTTTACATCTGTAAGTTACAATCATGTTGGTGACCTTTTTGATGGCCAGGACGTAGGAACAGGTTATGTGCCGGCCTACTTATACGACCGGTTGAATATTCGGGCAAATTTTGATTTTGAAATTACAAAAACAACTAATCTAGCTGCAAATTTCGCGGGTATGTACGGGTTACAAACCACTCCAAATAGAAATAGCGGTGCGCTGAATGGTATATTTCCCGCTTTGTCAGGTCTTGGAGGCGAGACACCTATAAGGGTATATGAAGACGGTGTTCCCGGGACCCAGGATGGCAGGTTTAATGCTGCCAATCCCTGGTACGACTTTAATTTTACAGGAACGAGCACCTATCCGCGAACCATGATTAACATGGACTATACCTTAACTCAGAAACTTGATGTTATAACCAAAGGTTTGTCTTTCGCAGGAAAACTGGCCTTTGATAATACATTCAGAAATGAAGGGAGAAATATCGGGAATGCCGGAGTTGTCACGAAAACAATAGCTAAGGATTTTTACCTTGAAGGTGGCTCTTACGATTACGATACCCAAACTTACATGCTAAATGGCATTCCGGCCAATATGGACGACTGGACCCAATATACTGAACCCACTGCAGGAAGAGAAGGCTTTGGATGGGTAAAAACTCCGAATTCATATCGCACTGAGAGTGTTGAATTAAAAGACGCTGAGCGTAGTTTGTATTATCAATTGCAGTTTCAATACAGCAGGTCGTTTGTGAAACACAGTGTTTCAGCCATGGCCATGTTTAGCCGCGATCAATCTGAAAGGGGTAGCAACTGGCCAAAAAAACGTGAAGACTGGGTCGGACGTATCACGTACGATTTTAATCAGAGTTATTTCTTTGAAATGAATGGAGCATACAATGGTTCCGAAAAATTTGGTCCTGACTACCGGTTCGACTTTTTCCCTTCTGTTGCAGGGGGGTGGCTGATATCCAATGAGAATTTTATAAAAGATCAGCCAAAATTGAAATGGCTTGACAAGCTAAAATTAAGGTATTCGTATGGATTAGTTGGAAATGATAACCTAAATACCGGAAGTACCTGGCCTTACTTAACCATCTGGAATACATACGATGTGAATGACTATGAGAGAAACTGGTATGGATACCCCTACGGCTACGAAGGATATAAAAGGTACAACGAGGGAAATCCGGGCAATCCTGATTTACGTTGGGAAACAGCAATAAAACAGAACCTGGGTTTTGAATTTGCAGCTTTTAACAACAAGCTTAGCTTAAACGCAGATATATTTAATGAAAAAAGAACAGATATGTTGATTGGAGCATCGGACAGGGAAAATACTGTACCTCCTATTTTTGGGAAACCAGCGCCGCCAGCTAATATCGGAAAGGCAAATTCTCATGGGGCGGAACTGGAAATCACCTACCGCAATTCACTTAAAAATAAATTGAACTATTGGATAACTGCGAACTGGGCAGTTTCAAGAAGCGAGGTTATCTATAAAGAATCTACTGAACTGACTTTGCCCCATCAAAAACCGGAAGGAAAGCCGCTCGGTCAGACCA
>JBBSBP010000230.1:0-5388 GCA_038251165.1 Bacteroidales bacterium
CCTCCACCTTAAAATAAATGAACTGTCATTCCGAACGAAACAAAGTGAAGTGAGGAATCTCATCATAATATAAAAATTAAAGTAAGGAAATCTATCCCTCTCACAGTATAGAACCAGGTTCGAAAGATGAATACAAGTAGCATGTGTTTTCTCTGTAATAAAATAACGATAATTTACAGCTTCGCCCCGTCAGTTACATTATTCATAGATGCAACCAAAAGCAATACGCATTAAATAGTGTAGTAATTATATACAAAATACAGCGCAAAACTAATACTAATTTTTAAATATAAACTGTTTTGAACATAAAATATTTTGACACTTGTTTAAACGGATTGTCATTATCTCATTTTTTGTCAGGAGGGATCAATACAATCCCATCATCAGGAATGTCCACCATAAAATTCATACTTATTGAATCAATTCGAAGAATAAACCTGTTTTTCCCATGAACGAATATAGATAACATGCCAGACTTTAGATTTTACTGTAGTCATTGAAAGATATGATTCAGATGTAATACCGATTATGTTATAAAATGTCGCACACCTGCCTACCGCAGGCAGGCTTTCGCTTTGCTCAGTTTGCTTCTTTGTTGTAGCATCGGCATTTTCAAATCAAAAAGGTATAATATCCCTGGAATATTCATCAAATCGTTTCATCCGTCCAATAAAAAAGGAATCAATCTCGTCAATTGCAAATTTAATATCATACAGGCATTTAAGCACTTTTTCGTTCATAAATAAGTTGTTTTTCACGTTCAATGACCTTTCTGAAAATTGGATTTCTTATTGCTTGATTCTCCACTAAATCAATAGGTCTATGAAATGTCGGTCAGTAATAAAGACTAATTTCTCGAATTTGGTCGAATTACAATGAAGATGGAATTACACCCCGTACAGTCGTTCCTCCTTACGGTGCAGGCGGATTAGAGCAGGCCATGAGTTTTTAATATATTTGCCAGATCGGGATGTTTTTGGGCATATTCGCGTAGAGCATTTGTCAGGTTGGTGCTTTTATAGTTGGCAGAATCAGCTTTGTCGAGAGCGGGTTTGAGAGCTGTGCGCCGATCCCAGATGGTATATCCCAGGTTGAAAAGGAACAATGATATTAATATTCCGAATCCCCAATAAAAGAGCGATGATAACTGATCAATTTGCTTTTGAACGCTTTCGAATTTAGTATCAATCGCCGCAAATTTAATATCCAATGCTGCAAATTTAATATCCATTTTTGATTCCAATGCTTCCATTTTTACTTCTGTACGAATCGCACGGTCACGGTCGGCTAAGGTATAAGGTACAACAAGTTGTTCCTGTGCCTTTGTTGAAAGGGTGCAACATAAAAGCAATACCAGCAAACTTGTAATAAATGGTTTCATCTGAATTATATTTTAAATCAAAGATACTAAAAAGAATTATATGAATTATTCCCAATCGTCGGTCAGTAGTAAAGAAGAATTTCTCGAATTTAAGCGAATGTCACGAAACGAAGTTCGATGAAGTCAGTTATTCACCACCCATAGCACAGATTTACACGGATTAAGGTTTCTCTTTGTAATCTGTCTGTGATACACTACTTAAAAAACTTCGTACGCAGATTCAAATACTAATCGAGAAATTATTTTCGAAGTATTGAATGCAATTTGATCGTATAAAGGGTGTATCTTAAGACGTGCAATGGTTTCGGGTTTTGTTAAAATACCGGCTTCGTAAAACGATAGGGTTTGGTAAAGCGTGTCGTTGGCAACCGGCCCAATGACCATATCGTAATCATGAACATTTTCTTCATTGCGGTTGCTAATAACAAAATCGAGCCACTCTTCATTTGCCTGATGAAAATACTATTTCAACGCTTCCGTGGTAAAGCTTCATGATTACGATTAATGAAACGGTTTATTTCGGACACTATAAAACTTTGACCTTGCGTATGCAGCACCTCATATCCCGACGAAAGAAAACTGAAAACCCCGGCTTCTTTAAAATCATTTAATGCCAAAATGCCGGAAACTCCCTTTGCACTCCGATAACTTTCGAGGCAAAACAGTTGAAATTGTTGTATCGGGTTTAATTTTTTATGCTGTTTATACATAGTCGGGGAAAATTAACTGTTTATTTTCTTTTTCGTCCTCAAGCATCGCAAAAAGTTTTTCAGAACTAAGGTGCCAAAGCTTATTGTTTTCGTCAAGTAAGTAGGTATATAAACCGGAATTGTATAAATAGTCGAGAGCCTCTTCAAATTCAAGCGATTTACGCTCAATGACCAAAGCAACCAGATCGTTGATTTTAAGCGCTATGAATATTTCAAATTCTTTGTGATCCATGATTCAAAGTTACGAAAGAATGCGAATTGTGCGAATATCACGAATTGAAACTAATGTCACGAATTATTCCCAGTCGTCGGTTAGTAGTAAAGACTAATTTCTCGAATTTAAGCGAATTACAATTTAAACTCGAATTACACCCCGTACAGTCGTTCCTCCTTACGGGGCAGGCGAATTAGAGTAGTCCGTGAGTTCTTAATATATTTGCCAGATCGGGATGTTTTTGGGCATATTCACGCAGTGCATTTGTTAGGTTGGTGCTTTTATAGTTGGCAGAATCAGCTTTGTCGAGAGCGGGTTTGAGTGCTGTTCGACGATCCCAGATGGTATATCCCAGGTTGAAAAGGAACAATGATATTAATATTCCAAATCCCCAATAAAAGAGCGAGGATAACTGATCAATTTGCTTTTGAACACTTTCAAATTTTAAATCCATCTTGGATTCCAAAGCTTCCATTTTTACTTCGGTACGAATAGCACGGTCACGGTCGGCCAGGGTATAAGGTACAATTTGTTGTTCCTGTGCCTTTCCTGTAAGGGTGCAACATAAAATCAATACCAGCAAACATGTAATAAATGGTTTCATAATAATATGATTTTAAATCAAAGATACTTATTTCTGTGAAATATGAATTACACCCCGTACAGTCGTTCCTCCTTACGGGGCAGGCGAATTAAAACGAATGGCACGAATTTACTCCCAGTCGTCAGTAAGTATGTTATTTGTCTGTACACCATTTGTGATCAATGTTTGTTTAAAAGCTTTGATCATGGCAGGTGGCCCGGAGATAAAGTAGTTGCTTTCTATGCCATTCTCACTAGATATTCTTTCAATATCAATTATGCCGTCCTTGTCTTCATTCCATGATTTCACGAATGATGACGAATTTGACGAACGGCTAAGTTCATCGTTATAAATATTGTATTCTTTAGAACGAAAGCCGAGGTAGATCTTGGGGTTAATGTATTCGTCGAATGATTCGTGGGTAAAGAGCGAGAGGAAGGGGGTGATGCCTGTTCCGCCTGCGATAAAAACGGTGTTTTCTTTGTTGTGGGTTTGTTGGAAGAGATCGCCATAGGGGAGTTTGAGCCATACTTCGGAACCCACTTTTAGAGTTTCTTCCATTTGTTTTGTGAATTCTCCTTTTATGGCATAGGTTATTTTAATGGTTTCGTCGGTTGGGTTACTTTGCATGGAGAAACAGCGTGAGTGGGGCCACTGGCCTATGCCGTCGTAATCTTCGTCGAGGGCGAGGTGGAGGAATTGGCCGGGGAGGAACTTGTATTTGCTTCCCAGTGTACGAAATTCCAATGTATAGATTCCTTTAAAAGGGTTGTTGATTGAGATGATTTCAGATTTGTATTTTTTTGCTAGCATAAGAAAATGGATTTCACGAATTGAACACGAATTTCACGAATTGGGTTTTAGTTAAGTTTTCGTAGTGCGAATTTCCCAATGACCACCTTTGTCGGGGCCTATTCTTCTAATTTGACCATTATTTTTGAGTTTTTCAATATCTCTATAAATTGTCATTCTTGCAACATTTAATTGTTCGCTTAATTCATCAAAAGAGATATTTGGGTTGTTGCTCAACAGTATAACTATCTGTTCTAATCTATTTTCAGTAACATTTTCAGTAACATTTTCAGTAACATTTTCAGTGTCATCGCTAACCAAAGGCACTTTTACAATAAAAATATCTTCTTCGAGAAAGATCACTTTTCCACTTCCAGAGTATGCTTTTGAATATTTAAATACATTACGCAGGCCGGTACCAAGTTCTTCGGAACGTCCCAATTGGGTAAACAGTTGTGCCAAATGAGGATTTTTAGGAAAAGGTTGAAAAGTGTCGGGAAATAACTGTCCGTATAAATGAGGCTTGTTCGCATTTATTGTTTCCACCCTGTTTTTGTAAATAACGAACGAGGCAGGGAAAGCATTGGTATATTCGCGGTGGATAAGCATATTGGCCACAATTTCGCGAAAAATCTTTTCTCTTAATGAAATACGCTGATCGCCCTCCATATAAAACTTGTCGGGAAGATGTTTTGCAACAAAATCCATGAGTTTGTCATAGGCTTCTATAAGGTTGCAACGTATATTCTCGCGATCGTCGTACCGTTCCAAATCCTGTTTACGTAGAAGGGCATCTATCTTGTAATGGGGTATTGCACTTTGTATCACTTCGTCTTTGCCAAACAACAATAATGCAGCTAATGTAAAACCTTCATTTCCGAGAGCCAAATCCCGACGAAATAATCCGGCAGTACTAAAGAAATCTTTGTTTGAGAGTTCATTCCAAGGATGATCGGGCCGGTTTATTTTTATAATTTTCCTTACCCTATCCAATAAACCTGGTACAAAATCTGATTCAAATAGAAAAGGATATATTGTATTTTCGGAATAAAGAGCATTTTTTCGGCTGTAAATATTTTTAATTTGATCATCCGTTTTTAGCTCAAAATCGCCATCAGCACTTCGATCGTAAACTTTACCATTGCAGCGGTGTACTTGCGACGACACCGGAACAAAAACATAAATAAGCAATTTGCCTTGATAATTGATCTCCTCCGATTCGAGCAAAAAAGAAGGGAATAATTTTTGGGGATTATTGCTCAAATTGGCAATGTCTTTGACCATCGAACCGGCAACATCAGCATTGACCCCTTCAATTGTTTTATCATCGTTAACGCCTAATAAAACAATTCCTCCATTTCGGTTTAGAAATGCACATATTGTTTCGAACAGGCTTTCCGGAAGTTTATTTCCAGCCCTTTTAAACTCCAATGAAACACCTTCGCCGTTTTCAATAAGTTGTTGTATGTCTATGTTCATATTATACTAATTTCACTAAGATACTAATTTCACGAATTTTTACTAATTTCAGGAAAATACGAATTAAAGCAAATTACACGAATGGGTCAAATTGTAAATGAATAGATGGTTAAATGGTAAATCGTTTCAATTGTCCACTTTTCCCGTCTCCCGTCATTTTTAAAACCTTATTTTTCAAGGCAAACCTTGGTAAAAAAGAATGAACACCATTTACCCAACCTTATTTACC
>JBBSBP010000231.1:0-5370 GCA_038251165.1 Bacteroidales bacterium
TGATCATGATCATTTTCGCGGATCACCATGACCAATCGTTTAACAAATAACATTCAAAACTATGAAGAAAAAACAACAATTCCCAGATCATCATCGATCTGGATTTAAGAAACTATTACTGGTTATGAAACTAACTACTTTTTTCTTGTTCCTTTCGGTCATGGCTATTGCCGCAAGTACTTTTTCTCAGAATGCAAAATTCGATCTGAATGTAAAGGATGCATCCATTATTCAGGTTTTTGATGAAATCGAACGGGTGTCGGATTATGGCTTTTTATTCAAAACCGATCAATTGGATTTGAATAAAAAATACACTCTTGATTTCAAGAATGCCAATATTGATAAAATCCTCGGCGAAATTTTAGATGCCAATCAGTTTGCATATAAAATGATCGACCGGAATATTGTTATTTCCAGAATCGATAATCCTACGTATCAGGACAATAAAACTAAATCTGTTTCGGGTAAAGTTACCGATTCATCAGGGTTACCTTTGCCCGGCGTTTCTGTTGTGGTAAAAGGAACAACCATAGGTACAATTACCGATGGTGATGGGAATTATTCTTTATCGAATGTTCCTGAAAACGGAGTTCTTCAGTTTTCATTTGTTGGAATGAAGTCTCAGGAGGTTGTTGTTGGAAATAAAATCAGCATCAATGTTGTACTTCAGGAAGAAACCATAGGCATTGAAGAAGTTGTTGCTGTTGGTTACGGAACAACCCGGAAATCGGATTTGACTGGTTCCGTGGCTTCGGTTAAATCTGATCAACTTGTTACCTTTCCTGCTTCGGGAGCCATTCAGGCTTTACAGGGACGTGCGGCCGGAGTTCAGATTTCGGCAAATAATGGCGATCCGGGAGGTTCTATGCGGGTTCGCGTTAGAGGCGGAACCTCTATTAACGCGAGCAGCGATCCTATTTTTGTAGTCGATGGTTTTGTTGGTGGGTTACTGCCTCCTCCGGAAGATATAGAATCGGTTGAAGTATTGAAGGACGCTTCCGCAACAGCAATTTATGGATCACGAGGTGCTAATGGTGTGATTATGGTTACTACAAAAAAAGGAACTAAAGGCAAAACGAAAATTGAATTTAATACGTCCTACTCTTCTCAGGAAGTGATTAAAAAACTCGATTTGCTGAATGCTGAGCAATATACAGCAATGACCAAAGAAGCATTTCCAAATTATGTCAGTTCAGGTGAAAGCACCAACTGGCAGGATGTAATTTTCCGTACAGGTATGATTCAAAATCACCAGCTTTCATTTTCAGGCGGGAACGACAATGTAGATTATTATATCTCCGGGAATTTCTATGATCAGGACGGGATTATTATCGGTTCGTCATTTAAAAAGTATTCGGTTACGAGCAATATTAACCTGAATGCAACTGAAAAATTGCAAATTGGATTAAATATCTTCGGCGAAAGATCAATGACTGATGGTGTCAGAACTCAGGAATCATCAGGTGGTGCCAACGAGGCCGGCGTCATTGGTTCTGCTTTGAAATTTATGCCTGACCAGGGGATTTATAATGCAGACGGAACTTACACTACGGCTGCCATGCACGATCCGATTGACAATCCATATGCTATTGCTATGGAGCATGCGGACAATCAGGTTGTTGACAGGCTTCAGGCAAATTTCTCTGCTGAATACAAATTGCTCGAGGAATTGAGTTTTAAAACTACGCTCGGTGCATCATCATCAAACAGCAGGGAGGGTGAATTTATAACAACCAGGCTTAATCAGGGTCGATCATATGGTGGATTAGGAAATATCACAGCATATAAAAATACGAACATTGCCTCTGAAAATTACCTCTCTTACAATAAAACATTTGCTTCAATCCATAAATTTGGGGCTATGGGTGGGTATTCATATCAAACCTACCGGAACGAAAACTGGATGGCTTCCGGGAGTAAATTCATTACCGATGCCGTTTCGTATTGGAACCTTGGCGGAGGCGCTGTACCTCAGATTCCAAGTTCCAGTCTGACTGATGGGAAATTATCATCTTTCTACAGCCGTTTAAATTATGGCTTTAACGACAAGTATCTGGGTACTTTTAATGCCCGTTACGATGGTTCATCCAATTTCAGTAAAAACCATAAGTGGGCATTTTTCCCTTCAGGAGCATTGGCCTGGAACATGAAAAATGAAGAATTCATGCGTAATGTAGGTTCAGTAAACAGTTGGAAATGGCGTGCCAGTTATGGTATCACCGGTAATCAGGCTATTGGTCCGTATCAGACTCTGGCTCTTTTAACCAATGTATTTTCAGTTGTAAATGGTGTAGTTGTGAATGCGATAAGACCATTCTCTGTGGCAAATGATGAGTTAACCTGGGAAACTACAGCACAACTCGATTTGGGAACGGATATCGGGCTTTTTGGAGGAAGACTTAATTTGACTGCAGATTATTACAGAATGGAGACTTCTGATTTATTATTCAGAGTTCAACTGCCTCTATATTCCGGTGTTCCTGACCAGTTAAAAAATATCGGAAAAGTGGAAAACAAAGGATTTGAGTTTACCATTTCAGGGAAAATTCTGACTGGTAAATTTAAATGGACTTCTGATTTCAACCTTTCTGCCAATCGCAACAAAATACTCGAACTTCCTGATGGGAAAGACATCTTATACGGATCGGGTCCCGGTCACTTAATTTCATTGGGGAATACCCAAATTCTGAGGGTTGGTCAACCTGTTGGTAGCTTTTACGGATATATTTACGATGGTGTTTATCAGCAAGGCGATACCTTTATTGCCGGATCTGGTTTTGAACAGGTTGCCGGTGGCGAAAAATATCGTGACATCGATGGGACAAAAGATGCTGATGGAAATTTAACCGGTGAACCTGACGGTCAACTTAATTCAAGCGACCAGACCATTGTTGGTAGTCCTCAGGCAGACTTCATTTACGGATTCAACAATGAATTCAAATGGATGGATTTTGATTTAAATATTTTCATCCAGGGCTCACAAGGAAACGACATTTTAAGTTATACCTTGCTGGAACTTGAAACACTTGGAAAACCTATCAATTCAACAACCCGTGCGTTGGATCGCTGGACTCCTACGAATACCAACACTGATGTTCCGATGAAAACCGCCGCTCGTTCGGAAAGGGTTTCAACCCGTTGGATTTTCGACGGAAGTTACATGCGTGTGAAAAACATTCAGTTGGGTTACAATATGCCAAAATCGGTACTTAATAAATTAACTATCCAAAAGCTGAGACTTTATGTAAGTGCTCAAAACATTTTTACCATCAGTAAATACCGTGGTTTCGATCCTGAAGTAAACTATCGGGGAAGTGGCAGCGGCACACAGTCGAATCGAAATCAGGGGCTAGACTTTGGTAGTTATCCAAATGCAAAATCCTACACTGTTGGGTTAAACATTGTTTTCTAATCACTTAAAAAGATTTAAAATGAAAAATATAAAATTAAAAATGCTCTTCCTTATTTTAATTGTCGGAGCAATGAGTTGTACCAATCTTGATGAAGAACCAATAGGATTATTGGCTCCTGAAGGATTTTTTAAATCGAAACAAGATGTTCAGACAGCCATATTCGGAGTAAACGGAGCTTTGGCACACGAATCACTTTTTGGACGGGCCTATATTTGTAACCTTTTGCTTCGCGACGATCAGTGTGATATCGGTAACCGCTCAACAGCAACATACCGTATACAGGTCAACGATTTTGGGGTAAATTCTACCAATCAATGGATGCGTCAGGTCTGGCAACAGTCCTATGTAGCCATCAGTTGTGCCAATACCGCTGAAGCCGGAGCAATTAGCCTGGGACTTCCTGATGCTGAAATTAATCCAATGATCGGAGAAGCTCGGTTTTTGAGGGCATTCTGCTATTTTAATCTGGTCCGGATGTTTAGCGATCTTCCATACATCGATTATCCTGTCTCAAATCCTGAAAGCGTTAAAACACTTTCAAAAACTCCGGAAGCCGAGGTTTATCAGAAGATTATTGCCGATCTGGAATTCGCAAAACAATGGTTACCAGCAAAGCAGACATCTGATTGCAGGACAAGACCTTCGCAAGGAACAGCCGCAGCATATCTGGCATCGGTTTATTTAACCATGCATAATTATGCGAAAGCTTATACCGAAGCAAAATATGTAATCGACAATAAAGCTCAGTTTGGCTATCAGCTAATGCCCGATTTCCAGGATGTCTTCAAAGCCGACAAGACCAGTGCCAATACGGAGGTGATTTTTGCAATTGATTTTCTTGGGGCTATTAATCAGGGTAGTTATAACGATGACCTGATCATCCCAATGACCTATCCAAGGGATATTAATGCAGGTTTTGGTGTTGTTGTACCTTCCATGGCAACATATGATTCGTTCAATGATTTGGATTATCGTAAAAAAGTGAGCTTCGAAACCGCAGTATTAAATCTTAAAACCGGAAATACAGTTCCCTATTCAGTATGGAAGGAAAATCGTCCTCATATTGCCAAATTCTCCAGATTTCCGGGCGTTACAGGAGGTGGGTTCAGGTATTCTGATAACAATTATATCGATATGCGATATGCCGAAGTATTGCTGATCGCAGCTGAGGCATTAGCCGAATCAAGCGGTCCGAATGCTGAAGCAGAAGGATATCTGAATCAAATCAGAACAAGAGCCCGCAATGCTGCTGGCGTAGCAGGTACTTACCCAGCCAATGTTCAAAGTGGTTTGTCAAAGGCCGTATTTGTCGATACGGTGATGGAAGAACGCCGGATTGAACTGGCTTTCGAATGGAAAAGATGGTTCGATATCAAACGCAGAAACCTGGGCGATATCGCTTTCAAGGGAGCAAACTCAACCGAGCCTCATGCAACTTTTGATGCTACACGCGATTATCTGTTTCCGATTCCAAATATTGAATTTGATGTTAATCCAAATCTTGCACCACAGAATGCAGGGTACTAAACGAATACAAAAAAGCAAGCATTTCTCATATAGAGAATGCTTGTTTTTTTTTACCAACTACGCCAAATTTATTAATTAAAGCTGTTGGTCATGAAATGCAAATGGTTTGCAATCTTACTTCTCCTTTTTCTCCTGAAATCTACATTCATTTTTGCGCAAGAGGTTCAACGTCCTGTAATCTGGGGCATCGCAAAAATGACTTTTCTGGTCAGTGATTTTCAGATTGCACGCGATTATTACGGGCAGTTTTTGGGTTTCGACGAGGCGTTTTCGTATCCGTCCGATTTGGGTAAAGTAATCTCATTCAAGGTGAACGACCGGCAGTTTCTGGAATTTATTGAAGATCGTCAGGCCAAAGAAAAAAAACGGCTTGTTTCGTTGTCCTTTGAAACAGAGAATGTGGAGCAGATGAGGCAATACCTGAAATCAA
>JBBSBP010000232.1:0-5296 GCA_038251165.1 Bacteroidales bacterium
AGGCCTAAGTTTTATGAGTCAGATATGAAGGTTTTAGATTCAAGTTTAATAGCAGTAAAAGCTAATCACGAGCGATATAAAGTAATAGAAAATATGGACTTGACAAGAGGAGCGTTCAAATCATTAATTTTTAAAGAATGATTAGACAAACAAATGTTAAAATTAGTGAAGGATCAGGGTTGCAAAATAAAAGATATAAGTTGAAAGCCCTAATGAAAAAGAATGGAAAAAAATTCTAAAATGGATCTTTAATTTTTCCCGCATTATTGTTAATATTTCCTAAATAAATAGTTCAGATTATACAACCAATAAAAAATAAATTACTTTTGATGTACATTTTTTATGTTTTTATTACTAAATGAAGAAAGTTTTATCCATATCATTTGCCCTACTTATTGTGCTTTCAGGCATGCACTTTAACATTACAACACATTCATGTGAAGGTGAAATGGCTGCTGTCAAGGTATCTTTTACGGGCGAATCAGCCTCGTGTGGTATGGAAACTGATACCGATTATCTTCATACAGGAATTAATATTGAAAATCATTGCTGCGATAACCATGCTTCGGCTTTTGCAGTTGATCCCAATTATGCTCCTTCTTTTACCGAGTTTAATTCATTTGCACAAAATATTCTGCAGGTATTTATTATTCCTGCAACTGTAAATTTCCATTCCCTTACCGCTATAAATCTTACCAGCACAGATGCCAGTCCACCTGGAAATCTTCTTGTTCATGCTGTAAGCTTGCCCAAAATTTGTGTTTTCTTAATTTGATTTTATGAATATTGATTTCAGTAGAAATTCTTCTATTGATTGATTTTGTTTTGTATCCTGGCAATGTTGTCCTGATACTTTTCTTTATTCATAAATATCAAAATTAAATATCATGAAAACTATAAATATCATTATAATTGCTTTAATAGCAACCGTATTCAGTTCCAATTCCTTCGCACAAGTGCACGATCATTCCAAAATGGACATGTCCAAAACTAAAATGAATACCAAAATGGAAATGACCAAATCCAAAACCGAAACCATCAAGGTTTGGGGAGAGTGCAAAACTTGCCAATCTACAATTGAAAAAGCGGCCAAAGTTGATGGTGTAAGCAAAGCTAGTTGGAACAAAGAAACAAAGATGCTTACGTTGGTATTTGATCCCTCCAAGACCTCAATCGACTTCATTCAAAAGAAAATAGCGGAAGTTGGTTACGACACCGAAAAATTCAAGGCAGAAGATAAGGTGTATGCCAAACTCAACCAATGCTGTAAATACGTAAGACGATAATCGTTTATCGTCGCAAAATAAGGTTGAATCTTATTTTGGAAAAATCTTATATTAATTAGCTTTGGTGTGGACTTTAATATTATTACTATTTTGCGTTGTGTTTCATTTGATTATCACTGAATTGAAAAACGATTGGAATATTATGTAATACTTTATAAAGCTCACGTCTACGTATTTTCTTCAATTTTTCATTAATTAAACATCAATTTTATGTTTAACGGACTTATCAAATATTTTCTAAACAACAAGCTGGTTACATTTATTTTACTCCTTGCTTTCATTTTATATGGAGCTGTAACTATGCCATTTAACTGGAATACAGGCATATTGCCCCGCAATCCGATTCCGGTTGATGCGATCCCTGATATCGGCGATAATCAACAGATCATCGCGACAGAATGGATGGGTCGCTCACCTCGTGACATTGAGGACCAGATCACCTATCCGCTTACTTCAACTTTACTTGGAGTGCCGGGAGTAAAAACAATTCGTAGCACTTCCATGTTTGGCATGTCGTTTATCTACATTATTTTTAAAGATGATGTGGAATTCTACTGGAGCCGGTCGCGTATTCTCGAAAAATTAAATTCACTGCCAACCGGCACTTTACCTCTGGGTGTTCAACCATCGCTTGGGCCTGATGCTACTGCACTTGGGCAAGTTTTCTGGTACACGCTGGAAGGACGCGATCCGAAAACGGGAAAACCAACTGGTGGCTGGGATCCTCAGGAATTGCGCACTATTCAGGATTATTACGTCAAATATTCGCTGGCAACCGCAGAAGGTGTTTCTGAGGTTGCTTCCATAGGAGGTTTTGTAAAAGAGTACCAAGTTGACATTAATCCAGATGCGATGAAAGCTTCCGGAGTGACGGTTATGGACGTGATGCAGGCTGTGAAGAAGAGCAATCTCGATATCGGTGCCGAAACTATTGAGCTGAATAAAGTGGAGTATGTCATTCGCGGATTGGGTTATCTTAAAAGTCTGGATGACCTGAAGTTGGCCGTTGTGGCTGTCCGCGACAATGTGCCAGTTAGGGTTGGTGATGTTGCACGTGTTTCATTTGGCCCGGCAACCAGGCGTGGAGGCCTTGATAAAAGTGGCGCAGAAGCAGCTGGTGCTGTGGTTGTAGCGCGTTATGGGTCGAACCCGATGGCTGTTATTAATAATGTAAAAGATAAAATTAAAGAAATTGCTCCCGGACTTCCATCCAAAGTATTGCCCGACGGAACAGTTTCGAAAGTTACTGTGGTGCCTTTTTATGATCGTACTGGTCTGATTCAGGAAACCATTGGCACATTGCAATCGGCACTTTCACATGAGATTTTGATCAGTATCATTGTCATTATTGTGCTGATGTTTAATCTGAGGGCATCTATTCTGATCGCAAGCTTGTTGCCGGTAGCCGTGCTGATGACCTTTGTGGCCATGAGTTTATTTGGCGTTGATGCCAACATTGTGGCACTTTCAGGAATAGCCATTGCCATTGGGGTGATGGTCGATGTCGGGATTGTGTTTGTAGAAAACATGATCCGACATTTGGAGATGCCAGAAAATGAAGGCGCTCAGGGTGAAAAACTTAAAGCGGTAATTTATGAAGCGACCATCGAAGTTTCATCGGCAATTACAACAGCTTTGCTTACCACCATTGTAAGCTTTTTACCGGTATTTGCCATGCAGGCTGCCGAAGGGAAATTGTTCCGTCCGCTGGCCTTTACCAAAACGTTTGCTCTGTTAGCTTCGTTTCTTCTGGGTGTGGTTGTTTTACCTACCCTGGCCAACTTTTTGTTTTCCATTCGTTTTGACAAGAAACGCTTCAGTAGGATTTTTAATTCCATTTTGATTTTGACAGGTCTGGCAGCAGTAATTTTCTGGGGAACCTGGCAGGCACTCGCTTTACCAGCTATCGGTATCAATAACTTATTGGAAGCGAAATGGCCCGAAAAACGAAAATACATTCCTAACCTGATTAATATTGGGATTACCTTATTATTTGCACTTTTCTTTCTAACTGAAGAATGGTTGCCACTCGGTGCGCACAATAGTTTTCTTACAAACTTTCTGTTTGTGGCCGGGATTGTAACTTTTGTTTTGAGTTTGCTCATGGCAATGGTTCACTTTTACGAACCGGTTTTGCGCTGGTGTCTCCGGCATAAGTGGCAGTTCCTGATGTTACCGGTGTTTACCATATTGTTAGGTATAAATATCTGGCTTGGGTTTGATACACTGTTTGGTGTTGTTCCGAAAGTAACCAATGTTGTAGGTTGGGATATTCGTCAAACTTCTTTTTGGAAAGGTGCAGACGAAACATTCCCCGGAATTGGCAAAGAATTTATGCCGGCACTGAATGAAGGTTCATTCTTGTTAATGCCAACCAGTATGCCACATGCAGGAATTGAGCAGAATGTGGATTACATCAAGGATTTGGACAAACGTTTAATGGCAATTCCTGAAGTTGATGTAGCAGTTGGAAAGTGGGGACGCGTAAATTCAGCGCTCGATCCAGCCCCGGTCCAGATGTTCGAGAATACAATTAACTATTTACCTGAATACATTCTAAATGAAGATGGTCACCGCATGCAATTTAAAGTTGACAAGGACGATAGTTTTGTTCTGACCGACAGTACAACCTATAATCCTGAACGTGATGGTTTCAGGAAAATTGATACGAAATTGCTGATTGCTGAAGAAAATGGAGAATATTTCAGGCAATGGAGAAAAGAGATAAAGTCGCCTGATGATATCTGGACAGAAATTGTAAAAGTGACCAATTTACCAGGCCTGACTTCCGCTCCGAAATTACAACCTATTCAGACACGCTTGGTCATGTTATCGACTGGAATGCGCGCCCCGATGGGCCTGAAAGTTTTTGGTCCTGATCTGGAAACGATTGAAAAGGCGGGGCTCGATTTTGAGCGTTTGCTTAAACAGGCGCCCGGAGTCGTTCCTTCATCCGTTTTTTACGACCGTGCTGTAGGAGCTCCATACGTTGAAATAAAACTAAATCGTCAGGCAATTGCCCGCTATGGAATGACTATCAGCGATATACAAGAGGTGCTTCAAGCGGCGGTTGGAGGAATGACACTAACTACGACCGTTGAAGGACGTGAACGATTCCCGGTGAGATTACGTTATCCACGTGAATTGCGCACCACTCCTGAAGAATTAAAAAAAATACTGGTACCATCCATGGGAGGAACTCAGGTTCCGTTGGGCGAACTGGCTGAATTTAATTATACCCGTGGTCCACAAATGATCCGCAGCGAAAATACATTTTTGAACGGTTATGTCATTTTTGACAAACAGCCGGGAATAGCTGAAGTGGATGTGGTGGAGAATGCTCAAAAATTCCTGAAGGATAAGCTGGCATCAGGCGAATTAACTTTAGCAGCAGGAGTAAACTATACATTTGCCGGAAACTATGAACAACAGTTACGGGCAACTAAACGTCTGGCCATACTGGTTCCAATTAGTCTGATCGTAGTTTTCATGCTGCTTTATTTTCAATTTAAAACAGTAACTGCTTCATCCATTCATTTTTCAGGTGTGTTTGTCGCTTTTGCCGGAGGTTTTATTATGCTTTGGCTATACAGTCAAGGCTGGTTCCTGAATTTTTCGGTTGCCGGAATAAATATGCGCGACCTCTTCCAAATGCATACCATTAACCTGAGTGTTGCAGTCTGGGTAGGATTTATCGCTCTGTTTGGCATTGCGACTGATGATGGGGTAATAATGGGTACTTATATTCACCAGGTATTTGAAGAGAGAAAGCCTTCCACTGTTCATGAAGTACGCGAAGCTGTAATTGAAGCCGGTAAAAAACGTGTTCGTCCTGCCATGATGACCGCTGCCGTGGCTATTATCGCCTTGCTTCCTGTATTAACTTCTACCGGAAAAGGAGCCGATATTATGGTTCCAATGGCTATTCCAACATTCGGTGGTATGATTATCCAGATCATGACCATGTTTGTGGTGCCTATACTTCAATGTATATGGCGTGAGGGAGAAAT
>JBBSBP010000233.1:0-5259 GCA_038251165.1 Bacteroidales bacterium
CTTGCTAAAGTATCCGACAACCTCTGCTTTCACCTCTTTTTCACCCAGACAAGACCATATAGTTTTTTTGTCATCGATAAAATAAGTATGTGTCCCTGGCCATTGAGCCAGGGCATCATGATGAGTGTCTTCAAACTTGTAGCAGATATCCATCATTCTGGCCCTTTGTTTCAAATTGACAAAATCGGGTAGCCACCGGGTTCCCAACGATATGACCAATGCTTTTTCGCCTGAAGTTATTGGCAGTATGGTTGATGCCTTAGTATATAACTCAATTGTTTTTTCAGGTGTAACTGTTTGTAAAATTAATTTTGCCGAATCTATACTATTGCGTGCTAGCAAGTCATAGGCATTAGAAAATTTCTCCTTATTTTGAAACAAGCTCATATAAAACTGTTCAGTCCAGAGGTAAAAATCAGCCATTTTTTTGCCCATTTCTGAAAGACTCGATTTGTCAATCCCGGCCAAAATGTTTATTCTTTTATTTATACGTTTAAGGGTGACTTCATCAGGTTCAAACTTTTCCCCACTTGTCCCCAAATCAAAAAAATGTCCGCCTGTTTCACGGCCAAACATTGGGCCATTGTTTAACCATTCTGACATGTACTCCTGTAGGGCCTGTTGTTTCGATCCAAAAACACTTCGGTTGTAATCGGATATTGTCGAATCAATACTTTTATTTTCCGACCTGCTCCAAACCTGTTCGGCTAGACTTTTAAAGTAAAGGTCCATTGGACGCGTTGTCCAGTGAATTATTCCAAAACCTGCGGCGTTCCGTTCTTTGAGCAATTTATTGAAATCTGTATAAGGGGTATATGGTCTTCCAACATAACGGTGATCATCGTGGTGAGCCCATACAACAGGTATTACCTTATGTGAATTTCCAATTTTAGACAATATCTTTTCGGAATTTTCAGAATCAAAAACAATATTAAAATCCAAAGGAATAAGGGTACAATTTTTTGGCATAAAAACCGATGCAGCAGTCAAAAAATCCCATTTCCATGAGCCGAAAGCCAGATTAACATCGTCACGTTTAATATCTTTAAGCGCCTTTTTGTAGGCAATTACAATTTTCGAAATGGCATAAGTGCTGGCAGCATACTTGTCATTTTCTAAACCGGGGTTCTTGGCAATTAACAAGTTCCATTCGTTTAGCCACGATGCTGGAAATTGCTCGGGTTTAATGTTGAGTCGCCAAAGAGAGCTCTCGTGCCTGACCCAAACGGTAATAGTCGATATTTGAGGGTAGCTAGTTAATAGGCTTTTCACCTGTTCTTTGTAATACTTGTATCCATCGGGAGTTTCTGGGTTTACAATATCTTGCTCCTTCAGTTTAATGCGGCATTCGGCAGGTAAGCTTTCAATAATGTTTCTGGGGTTTGCCGACCATGTGTCAACATCAATGGCGAAATTTATTTTCATTGACATTTCGCTGGCATGCTCGAAAACTTTGGCCATAAGGTTGGTGGCAGCAGCACTGCGTTGTTGATTCGGCACCATTGCTGCAGATGATCCGAAAATAGGACCAGAGAAAATTTCTCCACCCGGTAGAGTCCGCACATCTTTTATATGCTGAGCTCCCCAGTCGCGACCTGAGATTGAAGTTGTCAGATAACCAACATCCTTCTTCAAACCGTTGTATTCGAAGCTGAACATTGGATTATTGCCATAGGCATGTACCATAATTGTGTTGAACTTCATTTTTGCAGATTGATCGATCCACGAACACCAATCTTCATAATTCCAACCTGTACAGCCGCTTAAGAAGTTGTGCCAATTAAATATCAGGCGTTCAGATTGTAAAGGGTAATCGGATATCTCCCATTCATTAAATAACAACTCATTCTTAGGAACAGGTTTTACATCATAGGAAAGATAAAAGTCGTAACCCAGTTTTTCCAAAAGAGAATAGACAGCATTGAAAAGTCCTTTCGGGGATTGGGAAACTATAACAACACTGTTTTTGCTATAACTGCGAATGATAAATCCTTCGTTCTGTATCGGGATTTCCTTTAAAATAGGTTCACCTGCAGCAAAATATCCGGGAAGTCCCATTCGTATTATCCTGTTGCCCTTATTTAGAACTGTTGTTACAGAAAACTTGTAGGTTGGATATATAACTTTAAGGCATTCACAAAGCTGATCAGCTGCTTTTGCCTCCTGAATGCCAGCTTTTGGGGAAATTAAAATATCGACTTTATTTTTATCCGTGATTTGTACTGCAGGCACAGCGATAGTTTCAGATTTCAGGGTCGATTCAACCGATTTGAAATAAACTGAATTTCCACCAATTTTTATGTCAAAAACACTAGGTTCAACAACCCGTTTTAGTTGCTGATTGAAAAATGAAAAGGAACCAAAATTTCCGGCATCAGATAAACCTGTTTTTAGAACAAAAAGAAGAACAAACAATAATTTTATTTTCATGATATTATGAAATTAAAAATGCGAGAGTATAGTTAGTTGATTTCATTCGAAAGTAACATTACTTTTTATTTGATTAGAACATATTCGGATTACGTCATTATTAATTGCCCTTTTGCTTTTACAGTCTTTCCCTCAAAAGTGACATCGTTATCGCCAAAATTTACTACGATCTTTTTTCCGGAAGAAAAAACCGATTCCTGCACTTTATGGTCTTCGGTAACAAACCTGTGAGAAACCAATTCGTCATAGGCAATTTGCTGCAGCCATGGACAAACCTTATTATAGCTGTCGATGAAAGTGTATTTGGCTTCCTCCCAATGCTCACGATCCAAGTTCCAAATTGGTGCTGAACCATACAACATGTTGAATAAATCCTTTTTCCACCAGATTGCCGGAGTATGGTGGTTGCAATCTTCCCAACGCCACGAGGTGACCACCGCATCATGGTAAACTAATTCGTACAATGGGACACGGGTGTATTCGTTGATCGAATATTTAAGATAAGTATCATTGGCCACCCTTGTTCCCAATACCTGAGTAGGGTTCGTATGATTCTTAAAGTCACCCGTGTAATAAATGGTGCCTTTTTTCCCAATTTCCGGACCCCACCATGTTCTTTGCAAAGTCATCATCCCCTGAACGTAGACTACATGGGCATTTGCAAATTCTGCTCCCCACTCACCACCCAGATAGAGATTATATTTATCCTCAATAATCTGGTAATTTTTAATTACCGCTTCAGCAAATTGTTGCCGGGTCAAAGGATGATCTTTGGAATAGCATTCAAAAAGGCCATTGGCCTGATAAACATCCAGGAATAAGGTTTCGTGCGGATATTCCTTTAGCTTGTTACCAACCTTCCTGTATATTTCCGGCCTGATGGCTACCGGGCAGGTAGTGTGTCCAAACTGGTTGAAGTAAGTTTTACCATCTTTTGGCCTTGCCGCATACTGGTTGAATTTCCCCGGATAAACCGTATGAGCAAACCGTAAAGGTCCACTCGAATCAAATTCACGAAAAGCAGTATCCCTCAAATGTATATCAGTAAAAAGCTCGTAACCGCCGGTTGCAAAACCCAATTCTTTTAATTTATTATCGAAACTTATTTCAGGATATGGCCTGTGATTGCCATCCCATTGAAAGAGCACTTTATCTATTCCTAATGATTTCAGTTCCTTGGCAAAATCAACATCACGGATCTTGTCCCAAACGTAAAGCTGCACTCCGCCAATCATTTTTTCCATTGCCGGAAAGCGTTTCTGTTTTTCTTTTAGGGTAATAACCTTGTTTTTTTTCCAGATGTAATTGCGGTAGGTTTTTGCCTGCGCCACGTAACCTCCCTTGTTAAAAAAATGGTAGGTTACTTTGCGTTCATAGCCAAACTTTTCCATCGAAGACAACCAAACTGGTGAAAAAGTAACCAGTCCGTTTTCACGTTTCGGCCTTAAAGCAGCATCATACGGCGTTTCGATAATGGCCATGTAACCGGTATTAAACTGCGAATCGGTCACTCCCATCCAAGCCATAGAAAGACCACCTCCACAAAAATAAGTAACTCCACTTCCAAGCGGATAATTCTGATCATCAATCGGAAGCAACAATCCTTCGCCATCGGTAAGCAACAGGTAATGGTTTTTATCGGGTGCTTTAAATGCTGATGGGAAAGCTAATTCTTTTAAGGACAAATTTGCATCTGCCTGAATTTTCACTTCTAAATCAGATGCTTGAGTTAAGGATAAAACTGCTTTGAATTCAAAAGCTCCGGAAAGGCTAACAGTCAATTCATTCCCTTTTTGATCAACTTTTCTTACCCGTATTTGGTTGTCAAAAGGGGTTTGCTCCCAAATTTTGTTGCAGCGTTTGTCGGTAACTTTTAATAGCGCTGTTTGGTCGTCGAAACGAATTTCCAGATTGTTGTCTGAAATCGTCCAAATTTTTGAATATGCTACATTTACCGACAGTAAGAATAGCACAAAAACTATTGATGTCTTTTTCATGTTTTTATTTTTACCTAATTGATATTTCTGTGTTCAGTTGAATTTTTATTTTGTTTCCAGACTAAGATGTTTACGCTTTTATCAACACATTAATTAACAAGGTTATTCTCTAATTTTTCTTCTTCATCCACGTCGAAATTGTGCCTTCGGTTTGTCCGGCTTCGGCATAGGGAACAAGTATAATTTTTTCTTGCCTGCCATTTACTTCCCCATTTACCTGGTAGGCTTGTGTGCCTCCCCATCCTGCTGGTAAAGCGCCACCTGGAGCTTCCCCTAATTGAATTGAACCTACGTTTATTTCCACATTCCGGGCATCCATTTTATTGAGTGCCTGATCGAAAGCCAGTACTTGCGGACCACGTTGCAGCGCAATTTGTCCGGGATAGCTGATGTTGCCATCCAGCACTTTTACCGGAATAGTGAAACGAACTTCAACTTTGTCGCCTTTTTTCCAGGTTCGTTCAATGGCAACAAGTTCAGATGATGAAGTCTGTATTTTACTGTTGACGGAAATGGTAAACCCCTCGGCCCAATATGGTTTGCGGAAAAGTACTCTAAATGTGGCTGATTTTGAAGGATTAACTGTAATATTTATATTTCCATCCTTTGGAAAATCAGTAGCGGTTACAAATTCGACTGTCGTTTTTTCTTTGTTTTCCAGCGCCGTTTTGTATATTCCGGGCTGATAAAAAAGAAATGCCGGAGAATGATTGATCTTTCCGTTGGCAAACAACGGGATCATAGCTATTCCTCGTGGAATGCTCGACACGCAACATCGGATAAATGTATAATAAGGCTTTATGCCCATAAGTGGATTATAATAACACACACC
>JBBSBP010000234.1:0-5255 GCA_038251165.1 Bacteroidales bacterium
ATGGATGTACCAATCATCGCAAAAAATTTCCAATAGTTATTGCCCTTTTTTTCCTGTGTTTCCATTTGCAGTTTCCCCCTATATTTATAAAAATTATCTGTTTCCTCCTTTTTACAAATTCCCGATTACCTTTTCAAGTTTTACCTTTATCTCGCCGGCTATGGATGCCAGTTTATCATTCCCAACGGCTTGCATCGAGACTACCGGATCAACGGCAGCCACTTCGGTTTTACCATTTTCCAGTTCCTGAACAATAACATTGCATGGCAGCATCGTCCCGATTTTGTTTTCTGCCTGTAAGGCTTCATACGCCTTGGGCGGGTTGCAGGCGCCTAAAATCCGGTATTTCCTGAAATCCACATCCAGCTTTTCTTTCAGCTTTTCGTGGATATTTATTTCTGACAGTACGCCAAAACCTTCTTTTTTCAATTCTTCGGTCACTTTTTCGACGGCTTCATCGAAACCGTACGCTGTTGTTTTCTCAATGTAATACTTCATGATTCTCTATTTTTTAATTCTGTTATTTGACTATGTTCAGGCATCCCTACCGAAACTACTTTTTCATCCACAATTAAGAGGGGCGATGTTTTTAATTTATACGTTTCAATTAACTCCGGATGGTCTTCGAAATATTTTAGTTCATATTGCAACCCGACCTCCTGCAATTGTTCTTCAAGTTTTGGCCGGTGTGTGCATGTTTTTGTAGCTGCTATTATAATCTTCATTCTAAATTCTTTTTACGTTCTTCAAATTCCTGGTTGTCTATTTCGCCAAGGGCGTAGCGTTCTTTTAAAATGTCGAGCGCCGTTTTTCCCGGTTCCCGGGGGGCGGCACTATTGTTCCGGTTGTATCTTTGGAACATTGGCCAGATAATAGCAATCAGCACGACAATGCCGATAATCCACCACCAGCCCATTCCCATTCCCCAACCGTGTCCGCCAAATCCATCCATCATAATATTCTCCTTTCTTTTTATTGGTTATTTTGATTTTGCATCATGCCTCCTTGTCCCTGCATCATTCCGCCTTGTTGCATCATCATGTTTTTCAACTGTTACCATGGTTTATCATCTTTTTCGAATTTGGGGCGAGGCTGGTCAGTAACCCAGGCTGCAATATCCAGGGCTTGTTCTTCAGTAAGAACCGGATTGTGCCGCGGCATGTTATAATATGCAAACGAAGCCATATTTCCCAATTTTGACATTCCCGCACCATCGGTAAAGGATTTTTCTCCCCACAGTGGAGGGCCGCTTTCGCCGTGTTCCATTTTTCCTTTTTCACCATTCGTTTCTTTTTTCATCATTTCTTTATGCTTTCCACCTTCGCCATTATCGCCGTGGCATTTTGCGCGAATACCGGCGTAAAGTTCCTGGCCATTTACTTTATCAGGTTTGTGATTGCTCTTGAGCGGCTTTAGTCCGAGCCAGGGGATCTCAGCGTATATTGGGATTCCTTTTGATATCCAGTGGAAATAAGTAATTATAGCTGTCATTTCTTTGCTTTCGGGGGGGAGAGGATCGCCGTTAAGGCTGCGCATCAGGCAATTGTTAACCCTTGTCATTAAATCTACCGAATAGTCCTGCCG
Source organism: Bacteroidales bacterium (assembly GCA_038251165.1). Taxonomy (GTDB): domain Bacteria; phylum Bacteroidota; class Bacteroidia; order Bacteroidales; family Prolixibacteraceae; genus Aquipluma. The sequence continues at coordinate 1,585 of JBBSBP010000234.1, forward strand.
GTTTCGGTATTTTGGATATTTTGCCGCAACGTCTACATAGGAGATACTTCCATTTTTGCCCCCTTCGGTAATGCCCCCTTCAAAATGACAATTGTGACAATTCAATTCATTGCCCACATAATCTGGCAAATTCTTTTTTGTGTTTGTTAAAATTTCGTAGCCATATAAAACCGCCTTTCGAATTTCCTCCGGAGCATCTTCAGGTTTCGGTGGATCATATTTTACTCCCTCATCCGGTGTGCCTGCGAATTCCGGGACCGAACGTGATTCTGATTCTGCCTTTGTTTTCACCAAACCATTTTCCCTGATGTCCTTAATCAACCATTCCATTTCCTTGATTTCCCTGCGCTGCGCTTTAATAATTTCATCTGCGAGTTCCCTAACCCTCACATCTTTGATCTTTGACTCCTCACTTGTTAAAATGGCAATGGAATGATGGGGGATCATGCCTTCCATATAATCAACATCGCCAACTGTAACCTGGCTTCTGACAAGCCATACAGAAGCAGCGAGCAGCAAGATGCCACCAATAATAATCGCTGTATTTTTTATGCTGTTCTCATACATTTTGATCATAAATAGGAGCATTATAATTATCATAGCTCCCCCCATGATCAAGGTCATAAACAGACGCGTTTCACTAAACCAAAAGTGTTGAATGATTTGGTATGAATTCGCATACATTAAAAAGAACATTGCAACCATAGATGTGCCTATCATCGCAAAAAATTTCAAGTAGCTACTGTGTGTTTTTTCTTTTGTTCCCATTTACAGTTTCTTCCTACATTTATAAAAATTTTCTGTTTGCTTGTTTTTACAAATTCCTGATTACCTTTTCAAGTTTTCCTATCATTTCGCCTGCAATGGATGCAAGTTTATCATTTTCAAAGGCTTGCATCGAGGCTACCGGGTCAACGGCAGCGACTTCGATTTTGCCGTTATCCAGTTCCTGAACGATAACATTGTAGGGCAGGTTCCAATCTTATCCTCCTCTTGCAATGCTTTGTAGGCATATGCCGGGTTGCAGGCTCCGAGAATAATGTATTTCCTGAAATCCACATCCAGCTTTTCTTTCAGTTTTTCGTGGATGTTAATTTCTGACAGTACGCCAAAGCCTTCTTTTTTCAACGATTCGGTTATACGCAGAATTGCATGATCAAAATCGGTACTGATTTTTTTTGCTGATGTAATACTTCATGATTTTATATTTTTAAAGATTATATACTTAGCCGACCGGAGCCAGATCCATATTACAGACAGGGCAATCGCCCTGTCTGTAATATGTTTTATCACCCTCGCATCGCATGGGACAAAAATATTTGTCAACAGCAGCTTTGAGGTTTGAATGTTCAACTTTTATTTTAGAAAAATATTTATTAAAACCTTTGCCTTTATTTTTTTCTAAGCCTGGCATAAATTCCAATAACAATAACCAGAATAGCAATGCCGATAATCAAACCCCAGCCCAATCCTGATTCCATTCCCCAACCATTATTCATTCCGTCCATCATTAGATTTGTTTTTAGAATTAATTATTAAATAAAACCGAACGATTCTTGCCTTAATTAAAGCGATGCAATCGCACGTTCAAGTTTTTCCTTTATTTCTTTGGCAATGCCGGCAAGACCGGTATTTTCAATGGCCATCATCGAAGCAACCGGATCAACAGCAGCCACTTCTATTTCATTATTTTCCAATTCCTGTACAATGACACTGCATGGCAGCATCGTTCCAATCTTATCCTCCTCCTGCAATGCTTTGTAGGCATATGCCGGGTTGCAGGCTCCAAGAATAGTGTATTTTCTGAAATTAACATTCAGTTTTTCTTTTAGCTTTTCCTGAAGGTTAATCTCGGTAAGTACTCCAAATCCTTCTTTTTTCAACGATTCGGTTACAAGCAGAACAGCCTGATCAAAATCGGTACTGATTTTTTTGCTGATGTAATACTTCATTATTTTAATTTTTAAAGATTATGAACTTAATTAACCGGAGCCAGATGCATGTGGCAAACAGGGCAATTGCCCGGAGCATCATAGGTTTTGTCCCCTTCACATTTCATCGGACACTGGTAGCCTTTTACTGAATCGACACTACTTACTTCATGATGTTGATGACTACTTCCACCGCAGCACGAATGTGTTTCTTTAGATTCACTTTTTTGATCGGATCCACCGAATACTTGATTTGAAATTTTCATGATATTTTTTTTAATAATTTAAAGTTACTTGAAATATACCTCTGAAATGTTACAAAATTCCCTGAATCATTTATGTAATTATCAGGTTTTCAGACTTCAAAGATTGATGTGTTATTTCATTTTATGATTCATTCCTTCCATGTTATTCATACCCTTTGTGTCCATATTTCCGCCCATGTTTTTATGTATCATATCCATCATTTGCTATTTTCACTATTCATCATCGTCTCCATCATTTCAACAGACAAATTACCGTCATTCGCAATGGTGTCCATGATTGCTTGTTTTGTTTCCTGATTCGCAAGAATTTTAGTTACATCAGTATTGGATTCACACGATGCGAACAGAGCAACTATTGCAATAAACATGGTGACTTTTTGAAGTGTTTTCATAATATGTATTTTTAAAATGCGAATAAATTTTCAATTAACTAAGGTGAGTTTTTTGAGAATGAAATGTGTTACACAATTTCTGAAAATAGTTATACAATTCACATATTAACAGATATTTCACTCTAAATACTCTTTGTTTTTAATTACAAGAATGTAATAAATAAATCATAACGTGTCATTTAGAAAAAAGGTGGACATTTTCATGCCCACCTTTAAAGTTATCATTACAATGATCGCATGAAAGCAACCAGATCTTTCTTTTCCTCAGCCTTCAATTGAAGTTGCTGAATAAGATTGAAATACTCCACTATATCCTCAAGCGTAAAACACCGCCCGTCGTGCATATAGGGTGGAGAATCCTTAATCCCTCTTAGGGGGAAGGTTTTAATGGGGCCATCATGCGCCATCATCATTCCATTCACCATTTCTTGTTTATAAAAGCGTTCTGCTTTATGGTTATGCATACTATTGTCAGTATAGTAAGGAGCAGGATGGCATGATGCGCATCTTGCCTTGCCATTAAAAAGTTGTTCGCCTCTAAGTTCACTTTTGCTTGCTTTGGTATTATCAAGATTGCCGTAGATATCCAGCTTGGAGGCTGGCGGGAAATCCAATATTGCCTGGAATTCCGCCATGAAGTGAACCTGAGACCCTCTTTCCATAATATTTACACCTTTTTTAGCAGCCATACAATGGTCTCCATCGAAGTAAGCGGCACGCTGTTCAAATTCGGTAAAATCCTCTACCGTTTTAAGTGCACGCTGAGAACCAAATAGTTGTTGGATGTTTACACCACGCAATGAAGGTGTTTCAATTTTGTGCCTAAATTCCTGCGGCCGCATATCTCCAACAAGATGACTTGCTCCGTTTGTGTGGCCATTAACATGACAATCGAAACAGGTTACACCCAGCATGCCGTCAGCTCTGTCGGTTCGTCTATCTTCAGTAGCATTGAATTGCTGTTGAGGAAATTGGGTAACGAGAAGCCTAAGCCCTTCAAGTTGCTTGGGATTGAGAATACCGTTAAATATCTCGTAGTAATTGCTTATGGTAATGAGGCGTCCCTTTGCCACGTCACCCAG
>JBBSBP010000235.1:0-5164 GCA_038251165.1 Bacteroidales bacterium
CGTTGGAATGGGAATCTCAATGTTTATTCCAATTTACGATGGACGTCAAAAAAACTACACCCAACTGCAATCAGAAATCAATCTTGGGGTGATCAACAATTACCGCCAGAATTTTCAGGTTCAGAAAACAAACCGTCAACAAGCCATCGCATCTGATTTGAACCAACTTAAACAACGGATCGAAATGATTCGGGAGCAATTAAAAAAGTACGAAATGCTGATGGAGCTCTATAAAAGCCAATTGCAAATTGGCGAACTTGACATTGTTAACTATATGAACACAGTTAAATCGTACATCGAAACACAGCACAACCTAACCATTGGCGAAACCAATAAACTATTGATAATAAATGAAAGCAACTATTATAACTGGTAAAACAAAAGCGATGAAGAACCCGATAATTTTAGGCATTTCCCTGATTCTTTTAATCACACAATGTCATAACGTTCAGGAAAAAGAAGTAGTTACTGCACCAAAAGCCATTGTTGAAGCAGTGACATTCAAAAGTGGCTCAATTTCAGAAGAAATAAACTTTCAGGCACAATCAGGTTACCAGATAAAAAATATCGTATTGGCCCCAATCGATTGTTACGTGCAAAAGGCTTTTGTAATGCCGGGCGATAAAGTAAAAGCCGGGCAGATGCTTTACGAAATAGTCACCAAAGAAGGAAAAGCTACTGAGCATTTAAAAGATACCATTTATAACAATATGGGTATCATTCAAATTAAGGCAAATAATTCCGGCATTGTGAGTTCAGTGCAAACCCAGACCGGCGATTTTGTTTCTGCCGGAAATCAAATGTGCGAGATAAGCAATATTTCGAGCCTCGTTTTTACTTTGCAGGTGCCGTTTGAATACAACAACCTGATTAAAGCCGGAGCAACTTGCCAGATTACTTTGCCTGATGGAAATAACCTGCATGGAACTGTTAAAAGCGAACTTGGACAAATGAACCTCGATGGACAAACACGCCAATATTTGGTTAAACCACTCACCAATACTTTTATTCCTGAAAATTTATTGGCTACAGTTAAAGTCACCACAAAGAAAATAGATAGTCCTCAAATATTGCCCGTTGCCTGTTTGTTAACAGACGAAATGATGCAGAATTTTTGGGTAATGAAACTGATAAACGACACTACTGCGGTGAAAGTAGATGTTACTTTAGGACTTAAAAATAAAGCTGAAGTTGAAATCGCCAATCCAATTTTCAATCCGTCCGACCGCATTTTATCCTCCGGAAATTATGGTTTGGCTGACACAGCATTGGTTAAAGTTGAAAAGAAATAACCATGGAATCAAAAAACTTTTTTAAGACATTTCAGAAACCGTTGTTGTTTCTGATGGTAGTGGTTTTGCTTTGGGGTGCATTTTCGTACAAACGCATGTACACCTCGCTTTTCCCCGAAGTAACATTCCCGAAAATTACCTTAATCGCGGCCAATGGCGACCAACCCATCGACCGAATGATGGTTACCGTGACAAAACCCATCGAAAGCGCATTGAAACGTGTAAAAGGAGTAACCATTGTCCGTAGTTCAACGGGGCGTGGCTCATGCGTTATCTCGGCATATTTTAATTGGGATGTCGATATTTACGCCACTAAAACATTGGTCGAATCGCGGATTAACGAAATAAAAAACTTTCTGCCCCCCAATACGACTATTCAGGTTGAAGCCATGAACCAATCAATCTTTCCGGTTTATGGATTAACCCTGGAAAGCAATACAGCTAACCTCGTGGAATTAAAGAAAGCCGGAATGTTCATTGTCCGCCCTGGATTTTCGCAGGTCGATGGAATTTCGAATGTCGTGGTTCGCGGTGGTAAAACCAAAGAATATGTGATTACTCCCGATGTCAATAAAATGAGTGCATTGAGAATAACTCCTGATGATATATCGAAAGCCGTTGCCGACAATAATTTTGTAGAATCGAATGGAAAATTAAGCGGAAACCGCAGACTATACCTCACCTTAACCGATACCCGAATTGAAAAGCCGGACGATTTAGGCGAAATTATCATCAGATATGAAAAAAACCGGGTAGTAAAGCTAAAAGACATCGCCACAATAACCCTGGATGAAGAGCTTGAATTCACCAAAATCAATGCCAATGGACACGAAGCGATTATTGTTGACCTTGTGAAACAGGAAGGTGTCAATCTAATCGATTTTGCCCAAAGAGTTATCGCGAAAACTGATGAAATACAAAAACAACTTCCCCAGGGTATTGTGCTAAAACAATATTACAATCAGGCAGCATTTGTCAGCGATTCCATCGGCAGTGTTATAAAAAGTATATTGGAAGGCTTGTTGCTTGCGGTTTTTGTAACATTTATCTCATTGAAATCTTTCAAAGCCGGTATCAAACTTGTTTTAATCATTCCGGTTATTTTCGCTTTCTCTATTGGAATGCTCAATTTTCTGGGTTTGACCCTGAATGTGATGTCGCTGGGCGCAATTGCCGCGTCCATCGGGCTGATTATAGATGATGCCATCGTAATTATCGAGCAAATTTATCGGGGTCACGAGGAAGCCCCTGATAAGAACAAATATACAGTGGTAAAAGACAGTATCAGGTTTCTGTTTCCTTCCATGATTGGTTCGTCGTTAAGTACAATAGCCATATTTTTCCCCTTTGCATTAATGACCGGTGTCGCAGGTTCATTCTTCAAAGAATTGGCTTTAACCATGGAAGTTACTTTAACCTGTTCTTTTTTTGTTACCTGGCTCGGTATTCCGGCTTTGCATTTAATGACCGGTGATGCAAAATTAGACCCCAAGAAGAAAAAGGAGCTTAAAAGTGAAATTGGGCATGAAGGAGAGCGGAAAGGGCTTAATTGGCTTTTTTGGTTCTTCGATAAACCTTGGTTTGCTGCAGGCTTTTGTGCATTACTTTTGATTTCGTCGGTTTGGTTAACCGGGAAAGTTGAGACCGGCTTTCTACCAAAGCTCGATGAAGGAACAATTGTATTGGATTATACCTCACCATCAGGAACTTCGCCCGATGAAACCAATGCACTTTTGCTAAAGATGGAAAAAATAATCCTCGAACATCCTGAAGTGGAATCCTATTCACGTCGTTTGGGTATTCGCATGGCTTTCAATTCGATGACTTCAAATGGTGGCGATTATTTAATTCAGCTCAAAAAAAGCCGAACACACACAACCGAAGAGGTGATTGAAGAATTGAGACAACGAATTGAGACCAATGTGCCAGTGATGAATATTAGTTTTGGACAACGGATAGCTGATTTACTGGGCGATTTAATGAGTACGGCTGCTCCAATAGAGGTGAAGATTTTCGGTGACAACCAACAAAAACTGGAGCAATTGGCTGATCAGGTTGGGGTATCGTTGGGCAAAGTTGAAGGAATTGAAGATATTCAGAATGGGCTTATTAATGATGGGCCTTCCATTGTTTTTGTACCAAACCAAAAGAAACTTCTGGAAAATGGTTTATCGTTAAAAGATTTCCAAACCCAACTAAGTACCATCATTGGCGGGGTTTCGCTGGGTGTAAATTCAGTTGACATCAATGTTTCGCCACAACAATCGGCGCTTGGTGGTTTGCAGGTAGGCGAAATACAGGAAGGCGAACAGATGCTTAAAATACTGATGCGTTACACCAAATTCGCCGACAACAACATCGACGATGTAATGAAACAGGCTCTATTTATGAAAGATGGTACCATAAAACCGCTGAACCTCTTTTGCACTTACCACATTATACCCGGCGAAATTGAGTTGAAACGCGAAGATTTACGTTCGGACATTGTGCTTGAAGCTCGTTTAAACGGCAAAGAACTTGGAACCGCCATTCAGGAAATTCAAGACCAACTACAAAAAGACGTTCCGCTTCCGCAAGGTTACAGCATTTCTTACGGTGGTCAGTACTCCGAACAGCAACAGTCGTTTAAAGAGCTGATGTTTATTCTGATAGCGGCAATCATATTGGTTTTTATGATTTTGATATTTCTTTATAAAGATTTCATGATTTCAATCCTTGTCATATTCATCTCAGTTTTGGGTATGTCGGGCAGTTTATGGGCATTATACCTTACTGGTACACCGTTAAATGTCGGTAGTTATACAGGTATCATCATGATTGTTGGAATCATTGCCGAAAATTCAATATTTACTGTTCAGCAGTTTTTATGGGAATTGAAGAAGAGCGGCAATGTAGAACATGCCATAAATTTTGCTATTTCCACCCGTATTCGGCCAAAATTAATGACAGCAATATCGGCCATACTTGCCTTAACACCACTTGCTTTGGGTATTGGACTTGGCGCACAAATGCAGCAACCCCTGGCAATTGCAGTAATTGGCGGTTTTATAATGGCTATGCCGATGCTTCTCTTTGTGTTGCCCGCTTTCCTGAAATTGATTTATAGAAACAAACATTCAATTACAGTATCGTGAAAATATCAGCATTTTTATTCGTTTTGTCAGGTTTGACTCTGGTAAGTTTTGCTCAGGTAAAAATCAAAACAAATGGTCTTAAACTTTCAAACACCATAACCTTACCCAATGTAAAAGGTGGCTTTGACTTAATGGGCGGCAGATACGGATGGGAAACGCTTATTTGTTTCGGCTCAGGATAATCATACAGTGGAAGTGATTGATTTAGCCGGAATGAAATCAATAATTAGTTTACCTGACTTTCAAGAACCCAAATGGGTAGCCTATCGCCCTGAAAGCAATCGCTTGTATGTGGCCACCGGACTCGATGCAAAGGTTACTGTTGTTGATAGTCGTACCTATAAAAAAATTAAATCGTTTACATTTAAAGAAAAATGCAATGGCCTGCGTTTCGATGCCGCAACAAATCGTTTGTATGTTGGCGTTGGAAATACTTTTGGCTCACTTGGAATTATTGATGTTACAAAAGATGAAATTATAGGCGAAATTCCACTATCGAATTTTCCAAAACAGTTCGACCAGGTTGGCAATAAAATGTATATCAATGTGCCTGAATCCAACGTAGAAATTAGTAAAGAATGTGATGGCGTATATTACGATGCAAAACGCTCACAAATCTATATCTCATGTGCCGAAGGTTATCTTGATATAGTGAGTCAAATTACTCCTGATAATTATAAAATACTGACAAAAATTCCAACTGTAAATGGAGCCGGTACTTCTTTATTTATTCCCGAA
>JBBSBP010000236.1:0-5140 GCA_038251165.1 Bacteroidales bacterium
GTTATTATTGATGAGAGCACCAACAGGTGCGGGAAAAACTGATGCTTGTTTGCTTTGGGCAAAAAAGCAGATTGAGAACTATAGGGCTGATAGACTTGTAATAGCAATGCCTACCCGTTTTACATCAAATGCACTTGCAATCAATGTTGAGAGTTCTTTATCCGAAACAGGATTGTATCATTCAAGCTCATGGTTTTCCAAACATTATTCAAAAGCTTCTGAATCTAAAAAGGCTCTTGATTATCAAAAATTACAACATGAATTTGCCAAACACTTAGAAACTCCCATTACGGTTTGCACAATTGACCATTTACTTATTTCACTTACTCATGTGAAAGAAGAACACCATGCTGTTACCTTCAATATGGCTCATAGTTGTATAGTTATTGATGAAGCGGATTTCTATGATGAATTTACACAAGCGAATATTCTGGAGTTATTGAAAGTATTGAGCATTTTAGATGTACCTGTATTAATTATGAGTGCATCATTACCTGAGTCTGCATTAAAAATGTATCAAACAACTGGATATTCACCTAAAGAGATTAAAGAGGATAAATCTGATTATGAACGCATCCGTTGTAATATTGCAAATAAAATTGAATATGAAGAACTCGATGAACTCGAAAGTATATTAGAACAAGCAATATCGCAACCTACAATTATTTATGCAAATACTGTAGCAAAAGCAATGTCTTTGTACGCTTGGTTTCAAACAAAAGATATTAAGCCAATTTTGTATCATAGTCGTTTTACTGAACCGGATAAAGTTAAAAAAGAAGATTCGTTGATAAAGAACTTAGGGAAAGAGGCTTGGAAAGAAAACAAAGCAAAAGGAATTGCAATTCTTACTCAAATTGGGGAAATGAGCGTTAATATCAGTTCTCATTATATGATTTCTGAAATCTGCCCTATGGATAGATTGGTTCAGAGAGTTGGGCGATTATCCCGTTTTGATGAAACTATTGGAACCTTGAATGTTTTAATTCCTCAAAAGAAAAATTCTTTATATCCAGCTCCCTACGGTAGTTATCACAAAGGAAAAGGCTGGAAACCAATCCTTCCAATGACCGAAACATTAAGGTTGTTAGAATGCAAAGGTTATAATGCAAAAGAATTTGTTGAGTTGATTAACCTAATTTATCCAGAAATAATTGAATTTACTCCAGAAGCTCAAAATAATATCGATAATTATCGAAAAAGCATAGTTTATAATTGGCTAATTACACCTCAAGAGGAATTAGAAGAAGATGATAATGCTTCAAATTTTTGGAAAAGTAGAAATATTGGAAATCAATCAGAAGTATTTACCATTAATCCGGAAAGCATCAACGATTGCTATTTTGAAAATTATAGTGATTTTAACCTGTTTAAAAATCAACACGCTTTAAATTGTCCTAATTATTTATTAATTAATGCTATTAAAGATGGATTAATTTATAAACAACCAATCATGATTAGAGCTGATAAAATAGAAATATTTGTAGCTCAACATTACAGCCATGATTTAGGATTAATTTTAACTGATGACTGTTTTTTATAATCCTCCACCCCTGACAGGTTTTCAAAACCTGTCAGGGGTAAAACAACTAAACAAAACAACGTATACCATGTCGAAAACCGCATTAAAAAAGCACCTTTTATCGCTCAGCAAAGAGCAGGTTATTGAGCAGGTACTTGGTTTGTACGATACCAGTAAACCAGCCAAAGCGTATTTCGAGTACTGGCTAAACCCCGACGAAAAAGGGCAGTTCGAGAAGTTTAAAGCCATCATTGTCAACGAATTTTACCCAATAAGGATGTTCGCGTTCCCTAAAATTCGTTTTGCAGTGGCAAAAAAAGCAATTGCCGATTTTCGTGTATTGTGTATTACACCCGAATTATTGGGCGATTTAATGGTTGTATTGGCTGAAAATGCGTGTAAATTTACCTCCGGTCATGGCAATATGTCGGAACAATACTATACCAGCGCCGCAACCAATTACGAACTTGCTTTGAAATTTTTACAAAAAAACAACTTGCTCGATCAGTTTAAACTGCGCCTCCACAATTGTATAAAATATTCGAACTATTGTGGTTATGGTTTTTCGGACGAGATCAGCCGTTTGTATAACGAATACTATTAAAATCAGAAAAAATGAAAACCGATGAGTTGTTAAACCAAATCCTCCCGATCCTTCACTCGGCGAAGAACGACGAAGAAAAACTTCAGCAGATACTGGATTTTCTACTCGAAGAAATTTATGAAGAGCCTGACGATGAAACCGTAATTCCGGAGAAATACCGGGAGCTTGTGCGAAAAGCCGCCCAATCGATCGACTGCGGAATGGTTTGTTTCATCAATCCAGATACGCTTGAAATGGAAGATGTACCTGCAAATATGATTAACGATCCTTACGAATACCGGATGCTTACCGGCACCGACGAGGATGACCTAAACCTTGAACACAATAATTGGGACAATTGCATCACGGTCGATCCGCCCGAATCGAGAGAATCGTTCAGGATAATGAAAAAATTTGCTAATCAGCTTGAAAATAAGAAGCTACAAAAACAGTTGGTAAATGCCCTTGAAAAACGAAGTCCTTTTGCCAATTTTAAAAACGTGATTGATGAGCCAGAATATCGGGAGCAGTGGTTCGCCTTCAAGCAAAAACAATTGGAAGAATATGTGTGGCAAAACATTGAATTTGAAATTTTACCGGAAAGCTAAAACCTGGCGCTATGCAACGTTACATCGAACAACTGATTGAAGACCTTCGCGAGGCAACCTGGAAAGTGAGGCCTCCCCACGAATTATGGGAAGAATCGGGCGCCGACCCCGATGATGAACTGGAGCTGGAAGATATGTCGTATATCGAAAAAATCATGTATGGCGAGGCGGAACCAATTTCAGAAATCACCGGAATCGACATAAAACAACTTCCGCAAGCAGATAAACTAACCCAGCAGGAACAGTCAATTCTGGCTACCGAGTTGGAAAAGTTGTTGCAGTATTTTTATTTTTACCTCGATTTTCCGGAAAATTACCCTGCTCATTTGCGGTATCCGTTTATCCTGAAAATTTGGGCTGAGGAACATGTGGCTTTATCGTTTGGCGAAAACCATATTGAGTTTTGCGATATGGACGAAGAATTTTGCCCGTTCCCGGGATATTGCAACACCTGTAATGAAGTAGCGGAACAAATGAAGTTCGATGAAGAACAATGCAGTAAAGTTGATTTCGATATTGATGTGAACAACTTTCTTCCAAGCCCTGAAGAAATAGAAAACTTTATGAAACAACAGGGAATTGTTATAGAAGAAGCAGGCAACAAAATGATGTCACCATTCGAGTCACTTGAATTTGAAGATTTTGACTTCGAGGAAATAAACGGGTTTTACGATGACGATGGGAACAAAATCGACCCACATTCAATTCCTGTACCCAGTCTGTGCATCATTTGTAAAAAATACCAGATCGACGACTGGGACGAAAATCTGCTTTGCCAGATGAACCGGAACGATCAGCGGAATGAACCCGAATTTAAATGCGGCGCCTTCAAAAAACTATAACCAATCAATCAAAATAAATGGAATTATTTAACAATCTCTACCAAAGCCTTAGCGAAAAAGACAAAAGCGATTACCTTTTAAAACTGTTGGAAAGCAGTTCAACGCTAAAATCAGATTTCATTAGGTATTTCGAATCCAGGTACGAGAAGATACGCTTAAATACTGTTTTGCCTTTTTCATTTGACGATCAGGAAACCTTAATAATCGAAAAAGCCGAGAGTGTAACTGAAATTCTGGAAGAACTTGATTTTGAAGAAACAGACTGGGACCGGTGGCATGGTTCTGACCATTATGTGCCCGATTATGAGATTGCCCAAGTGGTGGCCGAAAATGAAGCTTCAGAAATCTTTGATGAATTTATCCAGGACCTGAAAATCGTTTTGCAAACCGGTAACCTGACCGATATTATCAGCGATTTTAGCGCTGTTTTCCATGGTATTGCCTGTGCCGAAATAAACGACCCTGATTGTAATCTCGGTGATCCGGCCAATGAATATTTTGTTGGTGAGCTAATTAACCTGATTAAAGAAAACCAGAAAAGCCTGGCCATGCGTGTGTTTGCCGAAATTGATTACCAAAACGCGCTGGAACTTGCATTCCGGTTCGACGAACTCCATTACGGTGACGAAAAAGATTATCTGAAATTTATCTCGGGCCTATTGATTGCAACTGTTAAGAATAAAGATTTGGCTCAAAGTATATGGGCTGCAAAAGCAAAATTTAATGGCAGGTTAAATCTCGTTCCTGAATTTTTAAACAAAGTGACCAGATTGATTGGGGATAAAAAAATATGGGTCGAAAGCATGGAATCGTGTTTCTTGCAAAACCTGGAATCATCAATGGACATTATGGAACATTACTATGAGAATAAAATTGATGAGTTTGAAAAAGCCGCGCCCCGGCTTTGGGAAACTTTCAGGAGTAATGTTTTAGACTATTTGCTTGACAGAGTGGTGAAAGGTACACCGTTTCATATAACACTCCTGAAAAACAATGCCAGCCAAAAAGGTGATAGTGCAAGCCTTGAATTGCTAAAACAATACATTACGCCCAAAGAAATTGAAGAATTTATCGACTTGATGGTTGCAAGCAATACCAAAGCCAGGTTTTATGCCCATGAAAAGCTTTTCGATAAGCTAATTATCTTGATTAATGTTAATTGTCTGGAATACCATCGAACATATAGTATGATAGATTTCAATAAAGTAATCCCATATTTATTTGATGATCGGCCAATTATTGCCTGGAAAATGATTCAAAAAATGATCACTATGAATATGGCAAGCATTAAGCGGTCGCGAGACACTTATGTCTATATCGCCAACTTGCTGATCGTGGCCAAAAAGATTGACGGAATTGACCAGGAAATCAGAACACTGACATTAAGCCTATACTATAACAAACCCAATTTGCCAGCTCTAAAAGATGAGTTCAGAAAAGCCGGGCTTACTTAACATCAATCCTCTCTTTCGCTTACTGAGCCTTCGGAATGAGCTCATTTGAACACTTGTCGAAGTATCTTTTTTTTTCAATCTATTTCAATCTAAATCAATCCAATGCAAACAACCGGAACCCATTTTAATTA
>JBBSBP010000237.1:0-5075 GCA_038251165.1 Bacteroidales bacterium
CGCAACTGCATGTCAACTTCGGCAATTTCAAAGCCATCGTTGGTTCTGACCATTGTTTCGATGCGTTTTCGGCTTTCGTTACTGATTTTGTACGACGACATCAGCAAACAATAGGACTGTTCGGCGCCACGGCCAACCCTGCCGCGAAGCTGATGCAACTGCGACAGTCCAAAACGTTCCGCACTTTCAATAATCATGACCGAAGCGTTCGGCACATCCACACCTACTTCGATCACCGTAGTGGCCACCATGATCTGTGTTTTACCTTCTTTGAACAGGTTCATCTCAGCCTCCTTGTCGGCCGGTTTCATTTTACCATGAACCATACTGATTGAAAACCGGGGAAAGACCTGTTTGAGCAATGTATAACCATCCTCCACATTCTTAAGGTCGAGTTTTTCCGATTCTTTAATCAACGGATAAACGATATAAATCTGGCGGCCTGCACCCACCTGATCGCGGATAAAATCGTACACCTGTTTCCGGCGGTTATCGTAATAATGCATGGTTTGTATGGGTTTCCGGCCGGGAGGCAATTCATCGATCACCGAAACGTCAAGATCACCATAAACAGTCATTGCCAGGGTGCGCGGTATGGGAGTGGCAGTCATCACCAGCACATGCGGAGGCGTAAATTCATTTTTTTTCCAGAGTTTGGCGCGCTGGGCAACCCCAAACCGGTGCTGCTCATCTACAATGACCAATCCGAGTTTCTGAAAGCTGACCTTGTCTTCAATCAGGGCATGGGTGCCGATCAGCAATTGTAGACTTCCGTTTTCCAGTTTTTCGTGGATGATTCTTCGTTTGGCAACCCGTGTTGAACCAGTGAGCAGGGCAATCTCGATTCCCAGACCATCAGTCATTTTTTTGATCGAGTTGAAGTGCTGGATGGCGAGAATTTCGGTTGGAGCCATCAGGCTCACCTGGAACCCGTTGTCGAAGGCAATCAGGGCTGTCATTAAGGCGACCAGGGTTTTCCCGCTTCCTACATCACCCTGGAGCAAACGGTTCATCTGCTTGCCTGAACCCATATCTTTACGGATTTCCTTAATTACCTTTTTTTGAGCATTGGTTAATTCAAACGGAAGGTAATTGGAAAAAAAGGTATTGAGATTGTATCCCACCTGTGAAAATACAAAACCTTTGAATGAGCCTTCGCGCTGGTGCTTAAGGCTTAATATTTTTAGCTGAATGTAAAACAGTTCTTCAAATTTCAACCTGAAAACGGCCGTTTTCAGCAGGTTTGGATTCTCCGGAAAATGTACCTGCCGGAGAGCTGTCGGCAAGGTCATTAATTTTAATCTGGAAATAAGTGCCTGAGGCAGTGATTCGTATATTTTACCTTCGATGAGGGCCGATAAATTGAATTGAAATTTATTCAAAGCTTTGCTCGTCATAAACTTCTGTTTCATTTTTTCGGAGGTGTTGTAAAAAGCCTGGAAAACGCCCGTACTCACCGGCTTATTTTCGGCCGGTTCAAGCTCAGGGTGAATGATATTGAGCTTTCCGCTGAAAACAGATGGTTTCCCGAAAACGACATATTCCACGTTGGGCCGGATATTCTCCCTGACCCATTTGATTCCCTGAAACCACAGGAGTTCCATTACACCGGATTCGTCGCGGAACTGAGCGATCAGCCTTTGGCGCGGTCCCTCACCGGTTGTTTCGAACCTGAAAATTGTTCCTTTCAGTTGAATGTACGGCATGTTGCCCGTCACTTCGGAAACCTTGTAGAATTTGGTGCGGTCGATGTATTTGTAGGGAAAATAGTACAGCAGATCGTTGAAAGTGAAAATCTTCAATTCCTTTTTTAGCAGTTCGGCCCGCTGAGGCCCGACTCCTGGTAAAAACTTGATATCCTGTTCCAGATACTCTGACATAGGGCAAAGATAAAAAAATGGCGAACTAATCAGGGGATCGGCATAAAGGCATGAAGTAAAAGTTTCCTTTTCAGCAAATCATCACGTTCATTCATTCCAGTCATGAAAAAAACAAAAATATAAATGTAAAAATCAGGATGATTAGGAGAATCAATCCAATAAGTCCTAAATTAGCCGTGCAAAAAATGTAATGCAGGGAACTAAATTTCAACTAATCAATTTTAACCAATCAACACAATAAGATGGAAGCTGTTATCAAGCTGGAAAAAATCGTTAAGAATTACAAAGTAGGTACTCAGATAGTCAGGGCTTTACGTTCTGTATCACTCTATATTAACAAAGGGGAATATGTTGCCATAATGGGTGCGTCGGGCTCCGGGAAGTCGACACTCATGAATGTGATTGGCTGCCTGGATACTCCAACCAGCGGTTTTTATGAATTGAATAATCAGGATGTGAGTCATTTATCTGACGACGAACTGGCTGAAATACGCAACAAGGAAATCGGCTTCGTGTTTCAGACCTTTAATTTATTGCCGCGTAATACGGCCCTCGAAAATGTCATGTTGCCTTTGGTATATGCCGGGATTAAAAAACAGCAAAGGATCATTCAGGCAGAAAAGATTTTGACCGAAGTTGGTTTGGCCGATCGTATTGAACACAAGCCGAATGAATTGTCGGGAGGACAACGGCAACGTGTGGCCGTGGCCCGTGCGTTGGTGAATAATCCCAGTATCCTGCTGGCTGATGAACCTACCGGTAACCTCGACTCGAAGATATCAGAAGAAATTATGCAGCTGTTTGCCGAGATTCACCGGAAGGGAAATACCCTGATTGTGGTGACTCATGAGGAATCCATTGCCAAACATGCGCATCGTATTATCCGGTTGAAGGATGGTGAAATAGAAACTGATTATATTAATCCGGACCCGGTATATTAATCAAAGAATCCTGCAACTTCCCGGAATACTTTATTTACTCTGATTCGCGGAACGCGTGGCCGTGAATTTCAACTCATACCTTGAATCTTTAAATTTGAAACCATGCAAATCTACACCCGCACCGGCGATGACGGGACTACCGGTTTAATAGGCGGTACCCGGGTAAAAAAATACGACATCAGGCTCGAAGCCTATGGAACAATTGATGAACTGAACTCATACATCGGGTTGATCCGTTCGATTCAGACGGATGAGCATGCCGACAAGGTTCTGGAAAAAATTCAGAACAAATTGTTTGTGATCGGCTCCAATCTGGCAACCGAAGATTCAATCGGAAATCTCAGGAGACAATTTCCCTGCAGTAAAGACGATATTTTGATGCTCGAAAAAGAGATGGATCTTATGATTAATGTCTTGCCGGAGCTCCGGAATTTTATTTTACCGGGAGGTTGCCAGGCATCCTCATTTTGTCATGTGGCACGAACGGTTTGCCGGAGAGCAGAACGCCGGATTGTTGAATTATCGGAAAAGGCAGAGGTGGATTCCAACCTGATTAAGTTCATTAACCGCCTGTCGGACTACCTTTTTGTGCTTTCCAGAAAGGTGTCGATGGACCAGAATGCCGCGGAAATACTATGGTCTCCTGACAATTAGGAATAAATTTTTGTTTTGTTTGCAGAATCTGATTTTTTGTTATATTCGCAGAAGTTTAAAAAAAAGTAAAAACCTCCTAATTTCTAATAAATATGTACTGGACTCTCGAATTAGCCTCAAAATTAGAGGATGCCCCCTGGCCAGCCAGCAAAGATGAATTAATCGATTTTGCGATACGCAGTGGAGCACCTCTGGAAGTTATTGAAAATTTGCAGGAGATTGAAGATGAGGGTGAGATATACGAAAGTATTGAAGATATCTGGCCTGATTATCCGAGCAAAGATGATTTCTTCTTTAATGAGGATGAATATTAGTTTTCAAAAAGAACAGGGAAGCAAGGTTAAAAGCCTTGCTTCCCTGTTTTAAGCAGTTGGTTTTTAATTCTCAAACCGGGCTCAACTTACCATGGGAATCTTTTTCATCATCAGGGCCAGTGTGACACTGATCTGTGCCAGGTAGTAAGTGGGCAAAATCACAAAATCCAGGTCATGGTAAGCTGCGAATTCATTGAATGCAATAATCGTGTCCGAAAATAAGATCAGAAAAATACCGAAAATAAAAGTCCACTTCACCGGTGCACGTGCCGACATACCTGCTGCGGCCCCCAGTGAAAAACAGGAAATAAGCAAATAATCAGCCAGACTTCTTTCGATTGTTTAAGCCGATTGAGATACAGCAATAAAAGTATGAGTATTCCAAATCCGGCAACGCCCGATTTAAATACAAAGTTGTGATAGCATAAAGCCAGGATTGCCGAGATGACCGGAAACAATAACAATCCGTATATCCATTTACTATTGAAAAGCTGTTTGTTCATCGAGGGTTAGATTAAAATATCCTTTTTACAAATAACATTATTCAAATATAGGTTTCTTTCCTGAAAGTAAATATCCGGTCGTCTTCAATTGGGGAAAAATGTTAACCAACAGCATAGAACACACGTCTCCCGGACAAGCTTGCAGATCTCCACGGTTTTTCGGGACTGATTTTATCTTCATTAAAAAATGTTATTACTTTTACTGCATGGCGCAGGCAAAGGATCATAATCTTTACGAGCAGATAACCTTAGGCAATGAAGAAGCTTTTAACAAGGTTTTCGACTTGTACTATTCACGCTTGTGTTTTTTTGCCAATAAAATACTTCATGATTTTGATTTCTCCCGGTCCGTTGTTCAACAGGTTTTTGTTGATTTGTGGATCAGGCGTGAAAAGCTACAGGTCACTTCACTGCAATCCTACCTGTATCAATCGGTCCGTCATTCGGCCCTTGATGTGCTGAAGCATAAAAAAGTGGAATCACGTTACCTGGCTTCACTGGATCATTCAGACCCTGGCGAAATGACTGATTTAATGGAAGAAGCCGAGTTGGCTGACCGCATCAACAAAGCCATTCAGAAACTTCCGGATAGATGCCGCGAAGTATTTGTATTGTGCCGGTTCGAAGAACTCAAATACGCTGAAGTTGCCACCCGTTTGAATATTTCAGTAAAAACAGTGGAGATGCAAATCGGTATCGCACTTAAAAAACTTCGCAAAGAATTGTCTGATTATCAGATGATACAACTTCTGACATTTATTTTTCCAAAAAAAAATCAGGTTC
>JBBSBP010000238.1:0-5065 GCA_038251165.1 Bacteroidales bacterium
AATTTTTCCGGTACGGTAAAATTCTTCTTTAGCAGTGAAAAGCGTGTCGATCCTGTATGAAAGATCGTGTATTTTATCGCTGAGCTGTTTGCGTTTTGAAACTATGGCAGCTGTATTTTCGTTGCCCAGGTTGCCCATGGCGTCGTGCAAAATAGCCCTTTCCTTAAAATCGGCGGCATGGAGCTTGATGAGCTGTTCGGTTTCGGGCGGCAACTGCTTTTTATCGCGCTGATCTTTGACAGGATTTAAAACCGGAACGTAAACATCCGATTTTTTAACCGATTTTTTAACAATCGCTTCTTTGGAGACTTGCAGTATGCCAAAATCAGAGGCTAAAATTCCGGCAACTTTTAAAAGCTCATAATAAAGCTTATCAGCGTAAGTGAACTCACGGCCTGCCATAATCCTAACCATTGGCTTGTTCTTTCCGGATTCGGATAACAGGGATATACCCGCATTGAAATCGCGGCCATTTTTAACCCACTTTTCTACTTTTTCTTTCATTTTTCTTAGCTTTTGGTGTGGCTTCATGAATTATTTCCGCCTGCACTTTGGGAGTTGCAACTTTATCCACGATTTTCGATGGATAAAACGTTTTTCTTCCTTCAGGGGATAATTTTAGATAAGGAAATCCCGAATCAACTAATTGCTTTAATATTTCCACATCTACCTCTCCTCTGAAATCAAGAGTACCGAATCGGGACGTGTGAACACGCCCAGGTTCGATACCTATCAGTTTAAAATACGGGTGCATGACTAGCTAACTACTGCAGGAGTCAACGGAACTGATCCGGTGTACTCGTACACGTTTTTGCATTTGAAGGTGAACTCCATGGACATACCACGGCGGTCGGCGGTTGCTTTACCGGTTCCGGCCTGATCGGGAGCCCCTGTATAGACTGCTGCGCGTTTTACGTCGCCCATCAGAAACATTTGGTCGTTATTGTCGGGAACAATAAATACCAGGTTTTCGTTTTTGATGGCATTCAGGAAACCAAGAAGTTTGGCTTTAAGTCCTGGGTTGAAAACGGTAAGATGCATTACGTAGCTGTGACCATCCAATTCGCCAACAGGTTCAATTTTGAACTCGCCTGAATCGTCGGTAACATACATTTCGAATAAGCATTTACCCGGTTTCATAGCAATATCTCCGGTAAGCTTTCCAAGAGCTTCGAGAGATATGGCGTTTGACGGTTCGGTTGGCCACGTTAGTACGTCGGCATACAAACCAAAGAAAACATGCATGGCTATTCCGCCCATGTTAGCTCCGTCGGTAAGGTCTTTGGTGATATCTGTAAATTCCACGGTTGTAGGTTTTTAAAGGTTATAAGTAAGGCCGGATTGGTTACCGGCTCTTACAAAATTTGGTTGACTAGGAGTTAACTGCGATATTGGTCCATACAGCGCCATTCATGCCGAAGCCCAAACCTTCCCACCAGTCGCACAACAGCGAAACGTTACGGCGATATTCCTCGATCTTGATGCTCGATTTACCGGCACTGCGTTTAGTCAGATGCAACATGTTGGTTTGTGGAGTAGCGAAAATGGTATCAGTACCATTCAGAGAAGGAAGACCTACAACTTTAAGTGGGGTGAAATCAATTCCGGTGGAAATTTCGCCAGCGGCTTTAATATCGTAAAAACCCTGGGTGCGTTTGTCGCGCTGATACATTTTAACCCAGTCGGGCGACATGAAGATATTCATGTTGCTGTTTTGGTAAACCTGTGAAATTCCATCAGAAAACAGTTCAACCTGGTCGAAAATGGTTGCTTTGGCCAGCGCGCCAATCGAAATCGTGTTAATGGTTTCGTCGTTAACGCCATCCTGAAGCTGTTTGATCAGGCCATCCATACCGTTACCGGTAACACCGGCAGTGCCTGGAGTTGGAGCAACGTAAATACCTTTTCCGTATTCCGAAAGTTCCATATCTTCCTGAATCTTCACCAGGTAACCCTGTGTTGCGTGCTCCAGTAAGAATTTGATCAGTGGCCAGTCCTTTTTATCGAGACCCTGTCCGGCAAGGAAACCCAACCAGGTTGCTTCGATATCATCAGGAAAAATTTCTTCGTCCACCTTGTAGTGATACAAGCGGAGTTCGTTGGGAGTGAAAGCTGCGGCGTTTTTAGGCGTCCATGCTTTTTGGAACGACTGAACAATTTTCCCCAGCGTAAGCTGCGAAAGTTTAAAAATTGTATCGTCGGTTTTAATCGGGGTGCAAAAGCCTGGGGTTACCTGGCCCTGGCTCAACATGCCAAGTATGCGGGTCATATTCTGGCCTGCGTTCTCGTAGTAAGCGCCGAATGCGGATGAAATTTCGGAAACGTCCATTTGGGTAGTTTTTTTGAGTTTAGGAGTGAGAGTTATTAAAATTTATTTTTCTTCTTGCATGTGAGGCAGGCTATTCATTTTTTCCCAATCCACACCGTCGGCTGATGGGTTAGTATCATTTTCGGATTTTACGCCTGCAGGTTTTACACCCGGTTTGCGTGCCAATATGGTACGTACGGCTTCTACTTTGGCAGTTACCGTTTCGGCTTCGGCTATTTCAGGATGGATTTCATCAAGGGAAGCGGTTGCTGATGTGAGGTTAGCCTCGGCGGTTTCGCGGGCGGCCAGTTCCTGATCACGGGCTTCGGTAGTGACAGTAAGTTCAGTTTGTGCAACTGCAAGTGCATCAACGGCTGCAATACGTGCGGCTTCGGTTTCGGATGTGGCAGTTTCAACGGCGGCTGCAATTCTTGCATCAATACCGGCAATTGTTTCTCTGTTTGCGGCCAACGTAGCCTCGATGGTCGAAACTTCAGCTTCGCTCAGGTATATGCCATCTTCGGTTGATTCAATTGCAGATACCTGCAACAGATCGATCAATACGGGGACTTCCATGTTATTTTTGGTTTTATTATTTTGTTTTAAATTGGATTTTGATTTTTTTGAGGGATTTGCGGCAATCATTTCCGATAGTACTTCCACAGCACGATCAAAGGATCCTATTTCATCAATAAGTCCTAATGCAAGCGCATCCTTGGCCATGAAAACTTTCCCTGTAAGTGTTGATTCGGCAACGTTGGGGCGATTAGCCTTTACAGTTTCAATAAAAATATCGGCTATCGGGTTGAGCGATTCCGTTTTTATTGCTTTGTAATCGCCTTTCAAAGCATCGGTATAGGTTTTGTTTTTATCCTTGCTTTGGTCAGCATTTATGCGGTGAAATACTACGCCTTCTTTTTCCCACATGGGTTGCATGTCGGCAAAAGCAATCATAACACCAATGCTACCAATTTCGGTAGTGGTATTTTGCGCGATAACTTTTTTGGATGAAGTTCCGGCCCATAATCCGCCGCTTGCCATCAACCCATCAACAAATGTGATAATGGGGACTTCGCTATTTTTTATCTTATCAGCAAAAGCCTGGGTTCCGTCAACGGTTCCGCCCGGGCAATCAACATATAATATAGTACCGTCAATATTTGGATGCTTACCGGCATCAACCACCATTTTGCCAAGCGTGTCCATCCCATAGTTCAAAACACCACAATCGTCCTGGTCATCTTTTAACAGAGGGCCACGAATTGGGATCACGGCAATGCTACCGCGTGGGGCTTCGTCGAAAGATGAATATTTCCGACTTGGAGATGAAGCTTCAATACAATAAGGGAGTATATTCTCAGGAATTTCAGCATCTTCTTTTGATGCCTGCAGATCCATTCCATTAAGTAATCCGGCTACAATACCCCCATGGGCTATGGCGTATCTTTCGTCAATTGCCCATGCTGAACGTAGTATAGCAGATATTAAGCGGAATTTCATATGCTGATTTTCCAGCAATATTACATGACGGAAAACCAATGATAAAGGACATATTTAGTCTCTTATCCTTTATATTGCAGGCTTATGGCCTTAGATTAAAGGAAAATTTGTTTTCCGTGCAGGAGAAGTAAGTATGCCGGAAAGCGTTATGCTATACCCATTTTTTGAGGATGGATTGTCTGACGAATCAAAATCGGAGAGCAAAGTAAGTCCTTCGGTACTATCGCCAATGCGCCAATATGCGCCGGTTGAATCGGCAAGTATTACAATGTGCCTGAAGTACATCAGCCGTTCAAGTATCCGCTCAGTAGCTTCGTTGCGGCCTTGCACAAATGCTGTAACCGTATGTTCGTAAACTAAACCGGCGCGTGTTGGCTGTGGTTTGCAAATATGCCTTATGGTTTCGTTGCCACAGTTAAGCTTGCATGTTGGGTCTGGACCCAGTGCTTCAATATTTAAACCCGTGATAGGTTTCACCAGGTTATTG
The DNA here is from genome assembly GCA_038251165.1 of Bacteroidales bacterium. Lineage (GTDB taxonomy): Bacteria > Bacteroidota > Bacteroidia > Bacteroidales > Prolixibacteraceae > Aquipluma. The sequence goes on from JBBSBP010000238.1 coordinate 4,296, forward strand.
GGGATAACGTAAAGTTTGATGTTGCCACCGAGTTCAAAGTTTTTATTTACTGTTTCCATGACATAATTTTAACGGTTCGCTACTAGTCCTTAACTCCGACAAGTTGCGCATGATTATTGTTTCAATTTTTAATACAACTTCGCTGGTAATGTCAATTTTTTCGATAGGCCCGAAACGAGAATAATCCCGGCAAATACTTTCGTATGGCCAAACGTCTTCGGTATAGCCGAATGTTTTCTGAAACCGAAGCACAGCATCACGTTTCATCATTAAGGCTGAACACAGGCTTATGTACGAGCGCATCTCATATTTTGCCCGTCGTTCCATGCGTTTGCCAAACGAAACCGTATCAGTTACCGATATCTCCCAGCCATAGTGATAAAAATCCCATTCCGATATCAAAACTTTAGTTACTTCGGAATAGCGTTGCAGCGAAAGATTCCTGCACTTATATTCCTTGTCCCGGCTTTTGTCGGGTTTCGACAGGCATTTCCGGAACCTATCCAGGATATCTTTGTCCTTCGAAAAATTGGCAGGATTTCCAAAATGTTTTTTGATGTATTGATCAACGTAGGGTTTAGTTGGCAGATCGACGGTAAACTGCATTTGCTATATAGTTTATTTAAAGCAAAGATGCAATAGCAATTTCAGTAAAAAAAGGGCAATTTTAGTAATTTTCAACTTATTTTTAGCACACGCCAATATACTCCCCCCTTAAAATCACTTCGTCGGTAAAAGGTACCGGATGGTTTTCCGTACTTTTCAATACA
>JBBSBP010000239.1:0-5033 GCA_038251165.1 Bacteroidales bacterium
ATGTGGATGATTGAACCTCTCATAGTGCAATTTTTCCCTTTCTTCTGGTGTAATTGAAATCTGCAACATAAATAATCAAATTTATATTGGGTAAAGGTACTGATAATTTTGTAATATATAATCTCAATTTATAACCGATGGAAGTATAATAACAATGAAGACCACAAAATCAACGTTTTGGGTCTTTTACTTGGTTTTAATTCCCATTTAGACCGGGTGACGGTAGAATATAACTTTTTAAACTGGACTAAGTTTTCTCCTGATAAAAATTAACTTTACCCCTTTGAACCAGGGAACGTTTCGTATAACCAGACTAAAATGAAAAGAATACTTTTTCCGATCTTTTTTTTCATTATATCATCGACAATTGTTGCTTCCACCCGTTTGCAATTCAGGAATATAGCTTTTAAAGAAGGCCTTAACAATATGAATGTTAACGCAATCGTTCAGGATAAACTGGGATATATTTGGGTGGCAACAATGGGCGGCGTTAGCCGCTATAACGGATACGAATTCAAACGATTTTATTTTGATTCCAGCAATCCGTCTTCCTTAAATTCAAATCATGTCCCTTCAATTTTTTGTGCTTCCGATGGACTGGTTTATATCGGTACTGCTACGGGAATAAACTATTACGATAACCGGCAAGATAAGCTTTTCTCACCGTTCCCCGACTTTAGAATAAGCGTGTCCAATATATGCGAGCATGATGGTTTTATTTATTTAGGCACCCTTTCCGGACTCTATCGTTTCAAATCGGGTTCAGACAAATTGGAAGAACTAGGGAGCAATCTGACTGAACAACTGGCGATTAATAATCTGTTGTTCGAAAAGAATGGGGATTTATGGTGCGGACTTACAGATGGAAGGGGCCTGGCTGTATATAACCTGAAATCAGACCGGTTCGATATCTTCTTAAATAATTCATCTTCGGCTACAATAAACCTGAATACAGTAAAAACCATATTTCAGGCTTCTGAAAATACTATGCTGCTTGGTACCGCAGGTGGAATTACATGTTTTGATCTCAAAAACAGACAGTTTATTTCTTCTGAAGATTTTTCACTCCTGTGTTCAGGTCTTTCAGGTATTGATGTCCGGTTTATCATGGAGAAAGAGCCTTCCATTTATTGGATTGGCACCCTTCAAAACGGATTATTCATTTTCGATAAAGCCAGAAATACTTTGGTCAGGCATTTTCAGGATGATGGATTTTCTGAAATACATTCGAATAATTACATGTCCTATTGTGTGGATAAAACAGGTAATGTCTGGCTTGGGACTTTTGATGCCGGTTTGGATGTCAGTTTCAAGCAGGCACGTAATTTTAATTTTGATGTATTGCTTAACCACATTACAGACGGGAAATTCGTCACTTCAATTACTGTAGATAAAAATGGAACCCTGTTAATTGCCACACGTGAAAATGGATTTATGACTTATAATCCGGAAAAGAAATCATACTCAATTTATAATACAACCAACAGCGGATTGAAACATTCTAATATCAGGTCGGTTTTTGTTGATTCTGAAAATACCTATTGGATCGGTATTTATTTTGGGTTGCAGCTTTTCGATCCTGTAAAAAAAACATTTAAAACACTTGCCGTTCCGGAACCAAACAATGGAGCTGTTTCGATGATCCAGATTAAAGACAGGATTTATGTTGGGACTGATGGTCAGGGATTGCTGGTATTTGATTTAAATGGAAAGTTGTTGAATCAAATTCTTTCAAGTGGGATAAATATTCCCTGCATTATCAAATTTAATGACCAGGAAATCCTCTTCCCCAGTTATGGCTTTGGTTTGTTCGCGATGAATCTAAATGATTATTCAGTCAGGCGTATTGAACTCGCTGATGTAAGGAAATATCCAGGATTAACTTTCGCGTTTAACGCCTTTATGGATAAAGATGGAAAGGTCTGGGTGGGTACCTACAATTATGGATTATTCTGTTTTGATTTCGCAAAATCTGAAGTCACCAATTTAAACATTCATGAAGGAATGCCAAGTAGTGATGCACTTGGAATAGTTGAAGATGAGAACTCGAATTTATGGATTAGTACTTCCTATGGTTTAGTTAAATTGAAAAAGGATGACCATAAAATAAAAACCTATTTCCTGAATGAAGGGGTCAATAATTACCAGTTTCATGGGAAAGCTTCCTTTAAGGATAAACAGGGAATTATTTATTTTGGTGGTAATTTGGGTCTGACTTATTTTAATCCGGCCGAAATTATTCAGGAAATAAGCGAGGCGCCAAGGGTTGTTTTGGAGAATTTGTACATTAAAAACTCATTGGTAAGCCCTTCTGTTGAGAATAGGATATTAAAAAATAGTCTTCCTTTTACAAAAGAAATCACCTTAACACATAAAGACCAGCTTTTCAGTATCGATTTTGTATCGTTCGATTATTTATCGCCTGAAAAAGTACAATATTATTATATGCTTGAAGGCTTCGACCGCGATTGGTACAGCATCGGGACTCAGCGGAGGGTATCCTATTCCAATTTACCCAGGGGTACCTATGTCTTTAAAGTAAAGTCGGTAAACCATGCGGACATCCGTTCTGAAAACGAAGCTGAACTGAGGATAAAAGTTCGTCCTGCCCCCTGGTTTTCTTATACAGCCTGGGCTATCTATCTTTTTATTATTTCGGGAATTACCTACTTTATTTTTGGGCTAAGGATTAAAACGTTCGTGTACAAGAAAAATCTTGAAATTGAACATTCAGAGCACATGCGTGAACGGGAAATCAATGTGATGAAACAGAAGTTTTTTACCAATATTTCGCATGAACTTCGAACTCCACTCACCTTAATCTACGGTTTGGTTACACAATTATCGGCTCAGGAAAAGTTAAGTCCCAAAGTCAGGGAATTTGCCCAAACGTTGGATGTTAACGTGAACAGGCTTTTGAAATTGATTAACCAACTACTTGCCTATAAAAAGCTTGAAGGAGAAACCCTTTCGTTATGGCTTGAAAAAGGAAATATTAATGAGGCGATACAACAAATCCTGGCACTTTTTCGCTTGTATTCCAGCGATAAAGAAGTCAGGATTGAATTTCAGGAAGACAATAGCTATGAGTTGTGGTTTGATTACGACAAACTTGAAAAGATATTAAGTAACCCTTTATCGAACGCGATTAAGCATTCGCACCGGGGAGGGCTTATTGAAGTAGTGGTTTCAAAGATTAACGGCGCTCAGGCCAAACTTAAATATGCTTTCGAAAATGATTATCAGGAACAGGAATTCCTTGAAATAAGTGTATGTGATAATGGTTCAGGTATTGATGAAAAGGATTGGGATACAATTTTTGACCGATACAAACAAGTAGAAATTGATGGGAAGGTACGACCAGATTATTCAGGAACGGGGATAGGATTGAATTTTACCAAATCGCTGGTGGAGCTTCATAAGGGGAAAATACGACTGGAGAGCAAGTTTGGGGAAGGATCAACTTTTGCATTTATTTTGCCATTCAATAAATCGATGTTTGAGGAGAGAGATTTTGCTGCCACTCCCCGACAACAGGAAGATGAACTTCTGGAAACTACAATTGAACGGGCGAGAATTTCAATTGAAGAAGATAATTCAAATCCTACTGATTTTGATAAAACACTGTTAATTGTTGAAGACGATATACAGTTAAATACCTTTTTAATCAGCGTTCTGAAAGACTATTATAAAATAATTTCCGCCCACGATGGAGAAAAGGGTTTGAAACTGGTCAAACAGGAAAATCCTGATTTGATTATTTCTGATATCATGATGCCTAAGAAAAATGGCTATGAATTAACAAAATCAATTAAGGCAAATCGGGAAATATGTCACATACCGGTGATACTTTTAACTGCAAAAACTGAAATATCAAGTCAAATTGAAGGGATGAATTGTGGAGCAGATCTATACATTCCCAAACCATTTAATGTTGATTTTCTTCTTTCAGCCATTAAAAGCCAGTTGAAAAACAGAAAACGGATACAGGATATTTTCCTGAGCGGCCGGATGCCAAATTTGGAACGCTCTGAAATTAATCAACTTGACATTAGTTTTTTATCCAAATTAAATTCAATTCTTGAAAAGGAATTGGGCAACACGGACCTTGATATTCAATTTTTAGCTGAGTCGATGAATTTAAGCCGTTCGGTTTTTTACCGCAAATTTATGAGCCTGACCAAGCTCTCTCCAGTTACATACATCACCAAATTTCGTATCAACAGATCGGTTGAATTCATGCAAACCGGTAAATATTCCATAACTGAAATTGGTGAATTGACCGGTTTCAGATCACCTTCTTATTTCAGCACTGCATTTAAAAAGGAACTGGGAGTTAGCCCGAGAGACTATTTGAATAAGCAAAAACTTTAATGTTCCTGAATGGATTTCGCTTATTTTGTCCCTGATGATGATCTTCAGTAGAAGATAATTCTATCTATCCCCCTATTTCCCAATCCTGTTTTTTATCCGGAATACCATTTTAGAAACAATATTGAAAGTAATCGACCAAAAATTGAATGTTAAAATTAGTTAAAACCCAGAGCTTTGAGAATGTTTTATTAATCTCTAACACATTAATGTAAAACTTGCTTATGAAACGACAAAAAGTTAAGTTCTGGCAAAAGATGCTTTTATTTGGTGCTCTTCTGCTGATCAGTCAGCAGATGTTTTCCCAGGTAAAAGGAAAAGTGTCGGATGCGACCGGGAATCCCATTCCAGGTGCAACTATTATGGAAAAAGGAACAACGAATGGAATTATTTCCGATTTTGATGGAAATTACCAAATCCAGCTTCAAAAACCTCAATCAGCGGTTTTGGTATTTTCATTTGTTGGTATGGAATCACAGGAAATTCCTGTTGGTCAGAAAACCACTATTAATGTCTCCCTGAAAGAATCGACTACGGCAATTGATGAAGTTGTTGTGGTTGGTTACGGTACTCAGATGAAGGAGACCATGGTAGGTTCGATTGCTACCATTAACAGCAACGAGATTGTTCAGTCACCAGTATCAAATCTATCGGTTGGTCTG
>JBBSBP010000240.1:0-5018 GCA_038251165.1 Bacteroidales bacterium
CAAATGTTGATAAATGGTGATTCTGGAGAAACATGTCACTCAGGCTCGGATATTTAAATAACACGAATGCGAGAAACACAAATATCTAATTCTGGCAGGCTTAAAGCCTTGCGCACTAAGGAACTTATCCACAATCCAATGGTTGAATTGTTAATAACAGTATGATTATTGCTGTTTTGGAGTAATTTCAACAAACAACCTTATTTCAGTAGGCAGGTAAATAGTTACAAAATTTATATTATGAAACTATCTCAACTTTTCTTCCTGCTAGTAATTTCGCTGTTATTTTCATGTTCCGAAAATAGAATTTCAGTGCAAATTGAAAATGAACTAATCGATGCACCAGTCAAACATGCCATCCAAAAATTTCAGGAACAAACCGGAAAGGTTACTTTTCAGTTTAGCGCCTCAAACCCTAACTGGATAATTTCTACTGCCCTGGATACTTTGCTGGGAGCAGAAGCCTACCAGGTAAAAACTTCAGGAAAGAAACTGAAAGTTACGGGCGGAAATGGAGTAGGGGTGATGTATGGGTTACTCTACATTAAAGAACAGTTGGTTGAAGGTAAAACTGAAATTCAACCCATCGAAGAAAAGCCAAGATTCGCTTTTCGGGCGCTTAAATTCAATTTGCCATGGGATTCTTACCGGAATGGAGAAGCGCTTCAGCTTCATACAGAAACCTGCAAGGATACTAATTTCTGGCATTCGTTTCTCGACATGATGGCTGAAAACCGATTCAATAAATTGACCTTGTGGAACCTGCATCCGTTCAATTATTTGGTAAAAACACAAAAATATCCTGAAGCCTGCGGCTTTTCTGATCAGGAAATGGCTGAGTGGCAGAAATTTTGGAAATCACTTTTCCGGATGGCCAAAGATCGGGTATCGAAACTTACCTGATTAATTGGAACATTTTTGTTTCACCCGAGTTTGCCCGCGCTCACAATGTGGCGAAATACTGCGTCGATAACGCGTATTTTGTGGTTCAGGGCGATACTTCCGAAATAGTGAAGGATTACACCCGCGAATGTGTGAAAGAGGTCATCGATAAATATCCCGATCTGACCGGTTTGGGAATTACCCTGGGTGAAGGAATGGGCGGAATGACTTCAGACGAATGCGAAAAATGGTTGCTGGACAGCTATGTGGCCGGAATGAGAATGGCCTCCCGGAAGGTGAAGTTCATTCACCGGGTGCCACTTTCGGCCGGAACAGGAAGTGGCGGAAGCACCGATTCGTATGTTGAGAAATTGACCCGTCAGACTTTGGATACCTTGACTTGTATGGATGGCCCGATCAACATTGAGTTGAAATTCAACTGGTCGCATGCACATGCTTGCCCCGAATTGATTAAAGTTCACGGTGGTCCGCTAACCGATGCCTACTGGAACCCGCTTCCGGAAAATTATTACCTGGCCTGGATGATGCGCAACGAAGATTTTTTTGTATTGCGCTGGGGACAGCCGGAATTCATCAGGAAACACATAGCTGAAAACGGGAAATCGTATGTGAAGGGTGTACGACAAAATTCCGATTTAAAAGAAAAAAGGCTATACATTTGTAAATCAACTAAAAATACAAACAAGTATAACCTTTAACTCCAAAGAGCATGGCAACAAATTTAAATGAAATATTTGCTGATTTAGCATCAATACTGGAAGATTTATCGAAAAGCATCAATAAAGACTGTTCAAGCTATCAGTTTGAATCCTCATTTCATGATATATTCAAGGAATTTGAACATTCGGTATATCAACAATTAGTTGGAGATATACCAAAATCGAAGAATGACCGTATTACCATTCTTACAAGCGTTGGCCATATTTGTTTACCTAAAAGTCACCCTTTGGCGACTGCTCCCGGCGGGTTCAAAATCAGTCCTTACCTACAGGAACATTTATGCAGGGCTGGCACAAAGATGACTTTTGAAGAAGCTAACGAAGAAGTAGTCCAACTGCTTGGAGTAGAAACAAATGCGAAACAGATAGAGCGGTTATGCCATCACTATGGAGAATCCTTAGGACAGATTGATTGGTGTCAAGCCCATAATGATGCCATTCAATTACGTTTGCCATTAAAAGAAGAGGTGACCTATGCCATGATGGACGGCAGCATGATCCTCACGCGAGAAAAAAATGAATCATGGAAAGAGGTCAAGCTACTGCGGATGTTTCAATCCAGCGATAGGATTGAAGAAATTTCCAAAAAACGCAATTATATCGGGCACTCCATGTATGTTGCACATCTGGGAGGGCATGAGGGTTTTTTTGAAAAGGTAATTGAGGTGCTCCCGACCAAAAGTCCTTTGGTGTTATTGTCCTTTGGACAATAACAGTTTACCTGGCGCAGGAAAAGAAATTTTACTGGATTACACTTGTGCCGGCTGTTTTTATGACAGCTGTAACTACAACATATCTGCTTTTAGCTCCGGAAGGTTTTTCTCTTTCCAAAGAAATTTCCAATTCCATAGGTGGGTTGCTTTCGGTTTTTTCATTGATCGGTTTTTTTATTTATAGAAAAAAGATGGTTCATATCGAAGTTCAATTATCAGAAGCGGCGCCAATGAAAAATATTTACAATCAATAACTAATTCAAAATGAAAAGCTTCACACTCTCCTTTTTACTTACATGTCTTTTGTTTATTACAAATAGTTGCGAAACAAGTACAAATAAGGCGAAACAGTATGATATTGTGATTTATGGTGGCACTTCAGCCGGAGTTTCTGCTGCTATTCAGGGATCTCGCATGGGTAAATCAGTCGTTCTAATTGAACCTACAAATCGTATTGGAGGATTAACTACCGGTGGGTTAGGGCAAACAGATATTGGCAATAAACAAGCCATTGGAGGCATTTCTCTGGAGTTTTATCAAAATATCCGTAGATATTATGAAAATCAGGAAAACTGGAAATGGCAAAAAAAATCAGAATACAAAGATGGCGGTCAAACCCAGACAAGCGAAAATGAAGATGCCATGTGGACTTTTGAACCTTCTTCAGCACTAAATGTGTTACAGCATATGCTCAATAAGGAGAAGAATATAACATTGATATATAAGAAACGACTTGAACAGAAACAAGGAGTTGTGAAAAATCAATCAAAAATTTTATCAATTAAAATGGAAACAGGGGACATTTATTCAGGAAAAATGTTTATCGATGCAACATATGAAGGTGATTTAATGGCAGCGGCTGGAATAAGTTATAGAATCGGACGTGAAGCAAATGCTGAGTATGGTGAAAATCTGAATGGTGTCCAGCCAAATGAAACTAGTTTGTCTTTACTTGGAGTAACTTCTATTAATGGGAAAAATCATAATTTTGTTGATGGGGTTGATCCATATGTTCAAAATGGGGATCCGGGAAGTGGTGTATTGCCTTTTATCGATGTTAACGGACCAGGCAATCCTGGAGAAGGAGACCACAGAATACAGGCATACTGCTTCAGAATGTGTATGACAGACCACCCCGATAACAGGATTCCATTTGAAAAGCCAAATCAATACAATGAGTTGGATTATGAATTACTGTTCAGGAATTTTGAAGCAGGAGAAACCTCAATTCCATGGATAAATTCTGAAATGCCCAACAGAAAAACGGATACAAATAACAAACAGGGTTACTCTACTGATTTTATAGGTCAAAATTATGATTATCCGGAGGCATCCTATGAGGAAAGAGAAAGGATAATTGAAAAACACCGGAATTACCAGAAGGGGCTGATGTGGAGCCTTGCCTATCATCCCCGCGTACCACAGCAAATCCGGGACGAAGTGTCGAGCTGGGGTATGTGCAAAGATGAATTTGACCGTGAAGATGGATGGCAACAGCAATTGTATATTAGAGAAGCACGTAGAATGATCAGTAGTTATGTTATGACACAGCAAAACTGTGAAGGAATAAAAGTTGTCGAAGATGCAATTGGTTTAGCAGCCTATGGCATGGACTCACATAATACGCAACGTTATATCGATCAAAACTTTCATGTGAAAAACGAAGGAAATGTTGAATCAAAGGTTTCTGGTCCTTACCCCATAAGCTATCGATCTATTGTCCCTAAAAAGGAAGAATGTACCAATTTACTAGTGCCTGTATGTTTAAGTGCTACTCATATTGCTTTCGGATCAATAAGAATGGAACCTGTTTTTATGGTTTTGGGGCAATCGGCTGCGACAATAGCTGTGATGGCAATTGATAGAAATAAAAATATACAGGAGCTTAGTTACAATGAGCTTAAAATACGCTTATTGGATGATAAACAAGTGCTTTCACAAGAGCCATAGCCAGATTAATTAATAACAGTCGAAATTAAAGAATCCACCCTCTAATAAGGTGGATTCTTTAATTCTGTCCTTTCCGCTTATTTTTCTGCTCACTTTCTTTGCAGAAAAAAGAAACCCATGAATCAGGAAGAAAAGAAAGATGCCGTGTTAAGTTGGATCCAATCCGACTGCAATTATGATGAAGGTGTAATTCTCTACGCCCTGTTTGAAAAAACATAGTCCTACGAAAAGACTTTCCGGATAAAGAGAAGAAATATACCAGCAAAATCATTTATGAATTGTGCAAATCAGGTAGAATGAGGACATCAATGCAAATAACTACATTCCATCTTGAATATTCAATCAAATTATACCTTCTTTCAATCTTCCTGAAGATAGAGCGATAGATATATTGGATATTCAGGAAAGGACATTTAAATAAACACATTTAGCAAATTAGCCCTAAAAATGCAGCCGGAATTTTCCAATAAATGCAACAAAGAAACATTTGAAAATCTTTTGAAATAAAACGATTTCTCATCTTTAGAGCTACTGAATTGGGTATAGCATTATTCCCTGTAAATTTATTCCGAAAAAATGAATCCTGGAAATGTTAATTACAAACAGAATATTTCAACTATATTGTAATCAACATAATAAAAGGCCTTAGAATAATATCTAAGACCTTTATTATCAGAGCGGGAAACGGGGATCGAACCCGCGACCCTCAGCTTGGGAAGCTGATGCTCTACCA
>JBBSBP010000241.1:0-4981 GCA_038251165.1 Bacteroidales bacterium
ATAGCTCTTTTTAATACACTTGCCGTCGCAATTACAACTGCGATGGTTTTTGTTGTTATTTATCTGGTAGTAAATAAAACAGCATATAATCATTTAGATGAGGATATTTTAACAGAGAAAGAAGAAGTGAGCAGCAACCTTCTATGGAAACAGGATTCTATTATTATAAACAAAATGCCCGAATGGGACGAAGCCGAACATAATAATGTTGAAGTAAGTCCCACCTTTTTACAAATTGTTGACAGCAAAGGCAAAGTTGTATTTCATTCAGCCAATTTGTTTAAGGATAGGTTCCCGTACAATCCGGATGTCAAGCAAGATTTCTTTTTTAATGGCGAAATTAACGGGCAAAGGATCAGGCTCGGACAATTTCCGGTAATAAATGATTCAGGAAAAATTATAGGCCAACTAACAATTGCTGTTTCACAGGAAGAATCCTATATAATATTGAATAATTTAATCTGGGTTTTGCTGATTTCATTTCCGTTTATGTTACTTATGCAGTTTATAGCTTCATCAGTAGCAGCATCAAAAGCCATTAAGCCTGTTCATCAACTTATCCAAACCACTTCCGGAATAAGTCATTCAAATCTTGGTACCCGATTGGATCTGCCTGAGCATAAGGACGAATTGTTCGACCTCACTAAAACAATCAATGAGTTACTTGCCCGTATCGAAACCGGGTTACAACAGCAGAAACAATTTACCAGCGATGCATCGCACGAAATAAGGACACCTTTATCTGCAATCCGGGGAACACTGGAAGTATTGATCCGTAAACAACGTGAACCTAAACTTTATGAAGAAAAGATTGCAGATGTGATTTCCCAGGTCGACAGGCTCGATACATTGCTTGATCAGTTGCTGCAACTTGCCCGGATAGAATCAGGTATTATTTATGCAAAAAAAGAAACTATTCAACTCCCGAAGTTTATAAACACGTTGAAAGAAAGATGGGCTGAAACAGCAAACTTAAGTCAGATAAGTATCCATGTAAATATTGATAACCAGACAGTCGTAACAGTTGACAAACTTTTCCTGGAACTAATGCTGGATAATCTTTTAAGTAATGCCATTAAATATGGAAGAGAAAATGGCAATGTTTTTATTTCCTGGAATAAAGTAACAAAAACGCTTTCCATAAAAGATGATGGACAAGGCATCTCCGAAAATGACTTTCCCAATATTTTTAACCGGTTTTATCGTGTTGATGAATCGAGAAGTTCTGCTATCAAAGGAAACGGTCTCGGACTTTCGATAGTTAAAGAATTAGCCGAAATTCAACAAATTATTCTCACTGTTGATAGCCAGCCAGGTACAGGAAGTATCTTCGCCCTTCAATTTACATCTTAATCTTAAGCCATTTTTAAGATTCACTAAAGGATTTATAAATTTAAACGGCTGCACCTTTGCATCGTTAAACAAATAAAAAAAACCTTTAAAAAATCTGGTAAAATGAAAAAAACAACATTCCTTTTAGTACTTGCAGCAACGGCTTCCACAATACTATTCCAATCATGCGGTGGAAATTCGCAAACGAAAGCGGATATGCAAAATCCTACTGCTGATAAAACTGAAGCCATTTCGGTTTCAATGAAAGAAAACGGAGATAATGAGATGGAATCGGGCGATAAATCAGCCACAAAATCCGGTACCAAAGATTTAGCTGCATTGAACATTGAAAACATGCAAGCTGCCTTTAAGGGCGAAACCACTGCAAGTGCCAAGTATGCAGCTTACAGCAAAAAAGCAGAAGAAGAAGGCTTACATGAAATCGCTTTACTTTTCAAAGCGGCATCCACTTCCGAGAAAATTCATGCCAATAATCACAGAGCTGTAATTGAGGCCGGTGGCCAAAAGGTTCCTGTAATCAAACCTGAATTCACGGTGAATACAACTAAAGAAAACCTGAAAGATGCCATTAAAGGCGAAAGTTACGAAATCAGCACCATGTATCCTGAATTTATTACCAATGCCAATTCAGCAAAGAATCAGCTTTCGATGATCAGTTTGAATTATGCTTACAAAACTGAACAAAAACACAAACCCTTGTACGAAAAAGCGCTTGCCGCACTCGAAAACAATACAGTGAAATCATTGGCAAAGGTTTTCTATATCTGTCCTACCTGTGGAAACACCTATGATACCAACGCGCCAAAACGCTGCGGAATATCAATGACACCTTCCGAAAAATTTATTAAAATCGACAAACTAAGTTAACAAAGACAGTTTTGTTTGATGATTGATTGACGCCCCGGAGAAATCCGGGGCTTTTTTATGCCGTAAAAAAATTAACTAAATTTACAACACTATCATATTGATTTAAATACTTGCTATCATTAAACCAGATGTTATCTTTTCCTACTGTGAAATGACAAATCATCAATTATTAATGACTTACCTTACTTGCTTTCAGCTTTTTTTGCGCTCTCCCAATAAACATTCATTTCAGCCAGTGTCATATCGTGAAGATTTTTACCTTCGGCATTAATAGCTTTCTCCAAATGTTTAAAACGGCTGATAAACCTGCGGTTAGTGCGTTCGAGGGCGGTTTCGGGATTTACATCTATAAAGCGTGCATAGTTTACCAGGGCAAACATCAGGTCGCCAAACTCTGATTCAACGCGCAGTGCATCTGAACCATTCACCAATTCATGCTTCAGTTCAGCTATTTCCTCCTCTACTTTATCCCACACCTGCGATACGTTATCCCAGTCGAAACCTATGCCCCGCACTTTATCCTGAATCCGGTATGCTTTCACCATGGCAGGTAGCGACATGGGTACGCCTTCGAGCACTGACTCACGGCCTTCGGTCATTTTGATTTTTTCCCAGTTATCCTTCACATCGGTAGCGCTATTCACGCTCACATCGCCATAAATATGCGGATGACGACGAATGAGTTTTTCATTAATTCCTTTAAGCACTTCAGCCATGCCAAATGAACCGGCTTCTTCACCTAATTTTGCATAAAAGACAATATGAAGCATCAGGTCACCGAGTTCCTTGCGTATTTCATCCAGGTCTTTTTCGAGGATGGCATCTGCGAGCTCGTACGTCTCCTCGATGGTAAGATGCCGCAGTGAGTCAAAAGTCTGTTCTTTATCCCAGGGACATTGGGCCCTGAGTTCATCCATAATTTTCAGCAGCCGCTCAAATTCAATCAGTCGTTGGTCCATTGCAGGTATTTTCGGTAAAGGTACACATTGTATTTATTTCATTAGATTAAGGTTGATAACTCCCTGGAAGAAGGTGTAAAAAGTTAATAGTTAATGGAAAACAGGAGAGGGAAAATCTACATTTGATAATTAAATCCGGGTGAGAAAAAACTAAAAATATATGGTTCATACAGAACCAACACGGGAATCGATCATCGGAAAGCATGTAAAGTATATCTTTGCAATTCGCACAGGCTTTAAACTGAAAATAAATGATTGATAAACCCGGGAATAATCATCCAAAATACAATTCTCTATCATGGACTACCCTGGCACCCTGGCTGATTTTCATGGTGGTATTGTGGGCTGTATTGAATACTTCTATAAAAAAAGATTATAAAAACAGCGTACTGGAAGCAGATGCAAAAGGGTATTATGCTTACCTGCCGGCCGTGTTTATTTACCATGATCTGAATTTTGGGTTTTTTAACCAGATCGAAAATAAAACTTATTACAATCCTAATCTGTATTATGAGTACCTGAGGGAATGCAACAACAAAACGATTGATAAATATTTTGTTGGAACCGCAGTATGCCTGATGCCTTTTTTCCTGGTGGGGCATGCGATAACGCTGATAAGCGGGCTTCCGGCCGACGGATACAGCTACTATTATACCATGATGGTCCACCTGGGTGCATTGTTCTACTTCCTGCTGGCATTGTTCGGATTACGCAGATTATTGCGCTCTTTCCATATAAATGAAAAAACAATTGCAATTGTTCTTATTGCGATTGTATTCGGCACAAACCTCTTTTATTATGTGATAACCGAATTTGGCATGTCGCACTTGTATTCGTTTACTACCATTACCTGGTTCAGTGTTACTGTGAGGAAATATTTTTCGGGATATGAAAACAAATTCCTTATTTACAGCGCCTTGCTTCTTGGAATAATTACGTTGATCCGGCCGGTAAACCTGCTGATCGTGCTGGCAATTCCATTTTTAGCGGGCAGCTTTGATCAATTGCAATCAGGGTTTAAAAGTTTTATCAATAAAAAATGGCCGGTATTTCTTTCAATTCTTGGTTTTTTATTTGTCGTATCCATTCAACTGATCATATACAAAATTTCGACTGGCAGTTTTTTTATATACTCATATAAGGAAGAAGGCTTCAATTTCTTAAACCCGGAAATAACGAATTTCCTATTCAGTTACCGGAAAGGAATGTTTGTATATACGCCTTTATTATTCCTGAGCCTGGCTGGTTTTATTTATATATTCCGGTCAAGCCGTTTTCAGTTTTTCACCTTGCTTGGGTTCCTATCCATACTTGTGTATGTTTTTTCGTCCTGGTTTATGTGGTTTTACGGGGGAAGTTTTTCACAGCGGGTGATGATTGAATTCTACTCGTTTTTTGCAATCCTGCTGGCAACTGCAATACAGGAAATAGTTAACAGCAATTTCAAAAAAGTGTTTTTGGGTTTGATAGTTCTGGTTATAATTGTTTGCCAGATCCAGACTTACCAATACCGCAGGATGCAGATCCATTGGTCGGATATGAACAAGGAAAAATATTGGGAAGTGTTTATGAGGATAGATAAGTTGAAGTAGGAGTTGGGGTTTCATTCCCGATAGTTATCGGGATTCAGAGTTTCAGGACCCTGAGCGTAGTCGAAAGGCAGGGTTTCAATGTTTCAGGGTTTCAGGCCGCCGAGAGATGATTGGTAAGCGCAGCCGAACCAATCCGAAGTGCTGGGTTTCAGAGTTTCAGCCTCACGAAATAAATCTGGGCATAGTATTTAGTGCTTCTCCTTCTTCAAT
>JBBSBP010000242.1:0-4943 GCA_038251165.1 Bacteroidales bacterium
CATCGATAAACAAGCCCCGCGAAAGGCACAGTATTGGGAAACCCTATTTATTTCTGGCGGAAGAAAGGATAAAATTTCCAAGGGCGATATTGCCGGCATGTTCTTTAAACAAGGCAATCTCAACCCAGACCAATTGGGCACCATCGAGTTGAAACAGGATTGCGCTTTTGTTGCAGTGCCATTAACACTCGCCACTGCCTTGGTAACCAAACTCAACAACACCAAACTTAAAAAGAAAAAAGTCCGAATAACCATTCTTTAATGTTCTGTATCATTACCAACAAACAATCTTGAATCTTCAATCTTGGCTCCTCCCAAATCCCTAATTCCTCTTCGCTAATCTCTTTTCGCTCTTCGCTATATAATAAATTTCTCAATTCCGTAATTCCCTCGAAATTAAGGTGTACTTTCGCGCCTGCAAAAAAAACCAGAGCATGAAGCGCATAAACGAATACAAGAAACTTTTTGGAGTCGAAAAAGAAATTGAATTAAAGACCCTGAAAACCAGTTACCGCAATTTGGTAAAGGAATGGCATCCAGACAAGTTTCAGGATGGCGATGCTTTGCAACAGGAAGCTGAAATAAACAGCAGAAAGATAATTGATGGCTACCATTTTCTTGTAAGTATTGCCCCGGAAACCTTGGAAGCAAACCTGCCGGCCTATACCGAAACCATTACGCTGGGTATTGCTGATTTTCAACATAAAGGCCTTCTTTTGGAAATTACCTTTTTAGATGGCTCTACCTATGAATATCTAGGGGTTCCAAAATCAGTATATATAAAAATGATCAACAGCCCAAAGCTCAATCGTTTTGCAAAACGTACCATCTATCCTAATTATACTTATAGAAAATCGAAACGGATTCTTGAAACTGCTTAGGAAAATGAGATTGGTCATATAGGAATATTTCAATCTGAACCTTACTAACATTCCGTACAACAAATATCCGGTATCTGTGTTAAATTAGATGTCCTGTAAATACGTTTATTTCCTAGATCTTCGTCAACTGGGCTATTGGGTTTGTTATAGGTGAAAATGCCCAAATCCCTATTTACAAAATTATGATATGAATTTATATCATCTTCCGAAACGAGATTTTCAACATTACTTCTCACATTTGGTTTTCTTATCTGTGACACGTGTTCCCGAACATTGGTTATTTGTGGTAATATTTCAACAACAATAACACTTAAGGGGGAATCGTCCGGTAGCCCCATGTGCGTCAACAACTGGTTGATTTCATTATTGGTCCAAACGGTAGTGCCATATTTGGTGGCATCTTTATTTTTCTTGCTGAAATCAATTAATTGAAGTACATTTTTATGTTGCGCGTAGTTTAAACTATCATTAAACTGCGAAATGGCAATTGAATTGAGCATTTTGATTTCGTCTGAATTGTACTTTTTAAAAATATCCACATTTTTTTCAGGTTCCACTTTTACACGCCAGTCCAGCGGCCTATCATCCAATAATATATTTCGATAATCAAGGTTGTCTGCTTGTTTTACTTGGGCGTATAACAAAGCCCAAAGCTCTGTCCGAGGTGGGTCTGCTGTTACATTTTTACCATTATGTACTGCTACGGCATAGGGGGCGGTCACCCACATTTTTATCTCGTCGCGGTTTGTCATGCAAGTTAATCGCGGTGCCGGATGTTGGATTCCTGTGGCTTTTAACCTTCTGCCAAAACGACCTTGGGCTGTTGTCCATACCATTTCGTCATTCTTCGGATTCCTATAATGTCCTACTCTAAATTCATAAGTGAAAAAACCGAACATCTCGTCTGCGTCGGGATGTAATCCTTCTGGTACTGGCAATAGGTAGTGCCTTTTGCTGGTTGTGCTCCTGGACATTGGCTGCATGGCATTAAGGCCAGCTAAATCATTACTGCTGTCTTCGGTAACAATTCTTATAAATTCGGGGTCAATTGGTAACTGAGGGTCTTTTTTTGCTTGCAACAAGCCCGGGTTGTTATTGCTTATAAGCTGATCTGGTGCCACATGAAGCACGCGGGCGAAATAGGTATCGTTGGGATCTTTAATTGCTTCCTCAAATTCAATCCATAGAAATCGTTGTCTTATTTCCGACTTTGAATAAATATCATTCCTTTCATAAGGGGAAAGTGCGTATCCCGCCGAAACAATTTTTGGGATTTGTACTGGGGGCGTGGTAATGGGAAGAACCATTTCCATTTCACGTAAAGCTTCGTGGCCCTCCTCCTTAAATTGAGCTTCTACTGTATAACTAAGCTCAATGGTATCCGGGTAGTCAGGTTGTGCTGCATCATCCGGTTTATCCTTGGTAGGTTCAACCGCATCAATAAATATTATACGCGTACCATTTCGATTCGGTTTTTTTAGGGCATCAAAGGGCGCTGTACGAATCATTTCAATATCGCCCACTAAGGCATCGGTGGATTCTGGCTGGTCGTCATTTGTGTATTTTTTGGTTCGCCTTACCCTAAAACTAGTAGTTTCAAGCTCATCCCACATCCAATCCCTGTTTAGTTCCAAATTGATACAGCAAAGCCAGTGGTTCACTAAATCTCCTTTGGAGGCGAACGTAATCGAAGAATTATCAGGGGCCAAAGTATGCCGTATTCTACTAGAACAACCAAAGACTATGCGCTGTCCTTTTGGCGCTACCAAGGTTAGTCCACTGTTTCGTATGTTTAGCCTTTCTGCCAATCGCTGAATATTGTCTGGTTGCACATCTGCTTCACTTCCAAATAAGAAAGTTGTGAATTTACCATCAAAAGATGTTTGCAGGTCGGGTTTCATAAAAATACCCTGAAGCTCAGGGACACCAGCGGTAAGTTCATAAAGATTGTTTTCCTCCACTGAAGCTTGCCGAGTTGTTATTTGCAATATTTCCCCGTAACGGTTATCCATCTGTTTATTGCTATCATCAATAACTCCATAATAATTATGGTCATCCTCTTTTTCTTCACATACCGCACGAACGGTTAAACGAATGGTTCTTCCAGAGGGCAGCACAAGCGCTGTTAAATTATCTATATCATCTGCTAAATTGAGGTCTGCAGTAATATCCACTTCCTCCCCGGTATGTAGAACTTCCACATCTACATATTCAATGGGAATGTTCAACGAAGTTTCATAATCATCATCGTTATTGATTTCAGGGAAATTCCTGTAAGTGGTATATAAATGCACATAATCCTCTTTTCCAGATATACTGGCCAATTTGTCCATTTTAAGGGATTCTATTTCCACTATTATTTCCAGCCTATCCACATCGGGATCGGCAATTCCGAGCCCAGTTCTATGTTCGGCATTTTCGTTGGGATCGTCCCCCGAAGTAATTCCTAAAGTTGCTTGATCAATGAGGCGTTGTACGGGATCTTCGTATTTACCTGTAAAAACAACAGCCGGATAGCCCAATTTTGGACGTTGGATGTTCAATTGTGAAATTTCACTTACTTCATCATTGTTTGCAATGGTGTCATCATCATTACCAGTGGGTTGAAGTTCGAAGACCCTGGGTTGATTGGGAGAAATATATCTTTTAAACCTGCAGGTTGAAGTATCTGAAGAGGTTCTGGAAATAGGCTCACTTTCAATGGAGGGAGAACCCCCACTTATATCCTGCATCCTTGCCCGAAACTCATAATTGTTTCCGTAGCGCAAGCTTGTGTTAAGTGGCCCGGGATTGTATATCTGGTTCAATTGATTGGCAACTCCACCAGCAACTACACCGGTTCCAGTGGTTACTGGATTTCCGTCATCATCAAGTACGGGATTTCCGTCATCGTCAAGAACTGGTCTTTCTTCATCCCCAGCCACTTGATCGCTTGTGTTTTGGTAGATGGCCGCGGCATCTTCATCTGGCAGAACAATGCTGTGCCCATTCCAATTGCCGAAATACATTGGAAGCCAGTAATTCAAATTTTTACGCCCATCTATTTGGGATGGATACACTTGAAATGGCAATTCTCCCGTAAATTCACCTATAACAATGGGATCATCCGCATTTCCAGGTTGCCTAAAAAGGATCAAAGCCTGTCTGCTCGAAACCAAGTTGAGTGATTCCCATTCATTTTCCGGTTCCCCGGTTTCCCTAACATCAACATTATAGCCATAAACCCCCATAGGCGCATCCAATCGTTTGCCAACCCCCACGGAAGTATCTTCCATAAGTTGCCTCATATACCTGTCAAGAATTTTTACATCATCAAAACCGAACTGTATCCCAACATCTTTAGTGGGGTAGTGTCCATCACTTTTTTCAATGAGAAAATCCCTGTTGCGCGGTTGAAAAGTATGGATGATTTTGGTAAACCCATCATCGTATTCCGCGGCCTCGATAAACAACTTATCGTAATTGCCCTTGTGTACATTCAAAACCGGAAACAATACCGAAGCAAACACCTGCCGAGGGTCATCTCCCGGCAATAAAGCAGGTATTCTGGCGGCATATCTTTTAATAAATGCATCATCTTCCCCTTGTTGGGTAAAGTAACTGCTGCCTTCCGCTATGTCAACATAGAGGTAGCCTCCATCAGGAAAGGTATCAGCTTCAATCGGAATACTGGCACTGTATATCATCCCGGCCTGCCTTGCTAACAAAGGCTGGCGCAATAAATAGGCAAATACTTTTCCCCAACTAACCGTATCAGAACTACGCTTGAAATTAGGGTCGAATTTTCCATCTTTTAGGGCACAGTGATAACTGTCATCTGTCACCGCATTTTTGTTGCCGGTTGATTTAATTCCAGAGGCTTCAAAAAATGTTTTGGGGATGTATTTTTTAACTGAATTTTCCCTTGAGCGCGGCGCTTCCGGTTTTCGGTCTGGCGGAATATTGTTCAAGGAAACGTTTGAGTTGATCATTCCAACATCCGCAATGTCAAGATGTTGGGCTAGCGCCTCAAAGATAGCTTGTGCATTTTCGGGATGGGACAAATTTAGAGTTATTCCAGGA
>JBBSBP010000243.1:0-4921 GCA_038251165.1 Bacteroidales bacterium
CCTGCACAAGTACCAAGAATGACCCAGGCAGCTTTACAACAAGCCATTCAAAAAAATGGTGTCTCTATTCTGGGTTTGCCTGGTGATGTAATGGCTATGACCTCTGTAGAAAACGTTACATCGGACGGAAATTACTTCTCAAAAGCAGTTATTCGCCCTACAGACGCTGATTTAAACACATTGGTAGATTTAATCAACAAGCATAATAAAATTTGTATTTTCTGCGGTATAGGCGCTACCGAAGCACATGATGAGGTTGTGCAACTTGCCGAAAAACTAAAAGCCCCGGTAGGCTATTCCTTTAGAGGCAAAATGGGTATTCAATATGATAATCCTTATGAAGTGGGAATGACCGGGTTGTTGGGTTTGCCTTCCGCTTATCACAGCATGCACGAAAGTGACCTGATCTTGCTGTTAGGTACTGATTTTCCTTATGCCCACTTTATTCCACAGGATAAAATAATTGTTCAGGTTGACACTCGTCCGGAAAGGTTGGGCCGAAGGGCTAAGCTTGCATTGGGTTTACATGGCGACATCAAATACACTTTGCAGGCCTTAATTCCACTGTTAAATTTAAAAGAAGACGATAGTTTCTTAAAAGCACAGTTACAAATTTATGATAAAGTTAAAGAGCATTTAAATACCTATGTATCAGATAAAGGAAAAATGAACGCCATTCATCCTGAAGCTGTAGCATTTGAATTGGATAAATTGGCAACAGATGATGCCATATTTACCGTAGATACCGGTATGTGTTGTGTATGGGGTGCACGCTATATCCATGCAACCGGAAAACGCAGTATGCTGGGCTCATTCATACATGGTTCAATGGCAAATGCTTTGCCACATGCCATTGGTGCAGCGCTGGCTTGTCCCGATCGCCAGGTTATTGCTATGTGCGGCGATGGAGGAATATCCATGATTCTGGGCGACCTGGCTACAATCAAACAATATAAGCTCCCTGTTAAAATGATTGTATTTAATAACCGTTCGTTGGGAATGGTTAAATTAGAAATGGAAGTGGCAGGCTTACCTGCTTTCGGAACCGATATGGTCAATCCCGATTTTGCCCTTGTTGCAGAGGCTATGGGCATCAAAGGACTAACAATCGACGACCCGGAAAATCTTAAATCTATATTAAAAGAGGCGTTCCTATTTAACGGACCTGTTTTAGTAAATATAATGACCGATCCGAATGCGCTCGCTATGCCACCTAAAATGGAATTGGAAATGGTTAAAGGTATGACATTGTCTATGACCAAACTGATGCTTGGCGGAAAGTTTGAAGAAGTATGTGATACAGTAAAATCAAACTATAAGCATTTAGGGGAGATAATTAAATGAAAACGGGCTCATCTGAATCAGTTCCTATTATACAAAACTTACAAAATTAGAGAAAGAAGCTCACGAATATTTGAAAAAACATTAATATGGAAAAGCATATCGTAAAAATAGAATCGATTAGCAAGATCACTCATGATGTGATAAAAATTGTTACCGAAAAACCTGATGGGTACAAATTCACTCCCGGCCAGGCTACTGAAGTAGCCATCAATAAAAAGGGTTGGCTTGAAGAAAAAAGACCATTCACCTTCACTTGTCTGCCTGCCGAAGATTATCTGGAGTTTACTATTAAAACGTATCCGGAACACAAGGGAGTAACCAACGAGTTGCTGAAACTGAAAATGAAAGATGAGTTGATCTTACATGAAGTATTCGGTGCCATTTCATACACAAAAGAAGGGGTGTTCATTGCAGGTGGGGCAGGCATTACTCCTTTCATTTCCATCTTCAGGTACCTTCAGAAACAAAACAAAATCGGCAACAATGTGCTGGTGTTTGCCAATAAAACCAAGTCCGACATTATTCTCGAAAAAGAGTTCAAGAATATGTTAGGTAATGCTTTCATCAATATTCTATCGGATGAAAAGGTAGTCGGTTATCATCATGGAAGGATTACCGAAGATTTTCTGAAAGCTATCCTGTCGGGCGTCAATCAACAGTTTTATATATGTGGTCCGCCGCCTATGATGGAAGCAGTACTGAAGCAACTTGAAAACATGAATGTTGTTGAAAGTGAAATTACAAAAGAAGCAGTTTAGCCTGTATAATTCACAAATAATTGATTAAGCCATTTTCAAAATATTAAAACAGAAGAAGATGCCACTAAAAAAGGGAAAGTCGAAAAAGGTAATATCTGAGAACATAGAAGAACTCATGCATAGTTACCACAAGAAAGGGACGATAGGAACATCCAGCCCAAAGTCAAACAAAAAGGCGCAGAAACAGGCAATAGCGATAGCTTTCAGCATGGCTAAAAAGGAAAGTAAAGAATAGGATTAATTCTGACAGGTTAAAATACGGTCAATGCTGACGTTTATTAGGTTTTTAGTTAATCAATAATATAAACAATAAGAAAGGAAAATAATTATGCCAGATTTTGGATCACCTTTTTCGGGGTTGGCAAACGACCGGAAACTTACAGATGAGGAACTCATCCGTGCAATCAGGTTCTTGGTTGCTGCGGAGTATGAAGCGACTCAATTATATACGCAGCTTGCGGAGTCAACTGATAACAAGCTCGCCATCGCAGTTCTTAAGGACATCGCCGATGAAGAACTCGTTCATGTAGGCGAGTTTCTCCGTTTGCTTCACGAGTTGGCTCCAGACGAAAAGAAATTTTACGCAAAAGGGGCCAAGGAAGTCGATGAAATAATCGAAAAGATGAAGTAGTAAGTTGCAGATTCTAAATAATCTTACAGATAACGACAATAAAATGACCGGGGAAATAGCCTGGTCTCATTTAAATGAGTTCCCTGATTATTATACAAGACTTGCAAAATTAGAAAAGGAGATATTTGATGAAAAAGTTACCATTTAAAAATTATTTATTTATTGGATTCATTACTCTGATAATCATTGGAGTGATTTTCCTGAGTCTTCATTACGGATCAGTTAAATATTTTGGTTTCTTTATTATAATTCTGGCAATTCTATTTGTTGCAGTCCTATTTATTCAAAGAACTAATAATAAAAGTGTTAAACATTATAAAAGCAAAGTTCTGGAACAATTGTTACGGCTTCAGAACCGGAAATAAAAAGACAAAAAAATTATGAACACATTCACAACAAAGGATAGTACACAAATTTACTACAAGGATTGGGGCACAGGGCAACCTGTTGTTTTCTGTCATGGTTGGCCACTAAACGCTGATGCGTGGGAGTCTCAAATGGTTTTTTTAGCATCAAATGGATATAGATGCATTGCTCATGACCGTCGCGGACATGGGCGTTCCAGTCAGCCATGGAATGGCAACGATATGAATACTTATGCCAACGATTTGGCGGAACTATTTGAAACACTTGATCTGAAAGGAGCAACCTTGATTGGTCATTCCACCGGTGGCGGGGAAGTAGCCCGTTACATTGGTCGACATGGAACTTCTCGTGTAGCCAAAGTAGTACTAATGGGTTCTGTAACCCCTGTTATGCTGAAGTCCAAAACAAATCCTGAAGGTTTGCCGATTAAGGTGTTTGACGATATTCGCACCGGTGTTTCAACGGATCGCTCTCAGTTCTTTAAGGACTTGACCACTCCGTTTTTCGGTGCAAACCGAAAAGGTAACAAGGTTACACAGGGCATGCGTGATGCTTTTTGGTTTCAGGCAATGGCAGGTGGATTGAGAAACGAACTCGAATGTATCAAGGCCTTTTCGGAAACAGATTTCACCCAAGATTTGAAAAAGTTTGATGTTCCCACGCTGATTATCCACGGCGACGACGATCAGATTGTACCTATTGAAGCTTCGGCCAAGCTTGCAGTTAAGCTCATGAAAAATGTAAAACTTATCATTTATCCGGGCGGTCCTCATGGCCTGGCTGAAACGCACAAGGACAAGCTCAACGCCGATTTGCTGGCCTTTATCAAGGACTAACATTTTACGGTTACTTGGGATGCAGTTGTTGGCAATTCTTTGCTTCATACTACATTCTGTTTCGGCCAAGAGAAGCAAGAGTCTAGTTGTTCGACAGTCATTGAGCCTCCATTTGAAAAAGTTATTTTCCAGGACAAAATTGGGTGTACGACAAAATTCACTTTAGCATAAAATATACAAATTTGAAATGACTAAATGAATTAATAAGGTTGGTTTTTCTTGGTTCGCCTTTTTTACTAAGGTTGCCCGGTGAAAATAAGGTTTTAAAAATCAAAAAAGGGAATTTTGTCGTACACCCTCAAAATTTAATAAACAACAAAAAAGGAAAACCTATGAAGACCATTGCAGCAAAACAGACTGCGATTACTCGCAAGCAATTTTTGGAAATGGCCGCCGGCGCCTCGATTATAGCGGGCACTCCCTCATTCATGTTTGGAGAAAATGCAAAGGAAGAAGTCCTCCTCCGGACACTGGGCCGAACGGGAGAGAAAGTTTCCTCCATCGGGCTCGGCGGTTATCACATGGGCACTTCAGAAATTACGGAAGCAGAAAGCATCCGTATTATTCATAAAGCAATCGACAATGGAATCAATTTTCTTGATAACTGCTGGGATTATAATGACGGTGTGAGCGAAATCCGTATGGGCAAGGCCTTGCGCGATAGTTACCGTCAAAAGGCATTTCTGATGACTAAAATTGATGGTCGAACCAAGCTGAGCACTGCAAGACAGATTGACGAATCCCTGCGGCGATTGCAGACCGATCACGTTGACCTGATGCAGTTTCACGAGGTTATCCGGCTGGAAGATCCGGACCGCATTTTCGCGGCTGGAGGCGCAATCGAGGCAATGCTGGAAGCAAAGCAGGCGGGAAAGATTAGTTATATCGGCTTTACCGGGCATAAAGACCCCTTAGTTCATTTGAGGATGCTGGAAATAGCTGCCGCCCACCTATTCCGATTCGATACCGTGCAGATGCCGCTGAAC
>JBBSBP010000244.1:0-4893 GCA_038251165.1 Bacteroidales bacterium
GATCTGATAAAAGAAGTGGAAGATGAAATCGCCACCATGAAACCACTGGTACAAAATGCCATTTACAAACAAAGCGATTTGAAACTACTACAGATTACCCTTCAAAACTATCAACAGGCCTACGAAACGTTCAGGGCCGATTACCGCGACAACATCTACAACCTGAACCTGTTATGCGGAATCAACGAAGGGGCAGATACCGAAATTGAACCGGTTGAATTTCAACTCAGCCCGGTTGTAACTTCCGGTTCGCGTTTTCTTACCTCTTTTTATTTAGACAGTCTGTCCATTGTTGCCAACCGTAAAATCAGCGACCTGAAATATCAGCCACAGGTAAACCTGTTTGCCAACGCCGGAATGAATGCGGTTTATGTACCTTCGGTTAACCGGATGGGATTCAGTACCGGAGCCACCTTCAGCCTAACCCTCTTCGACGGGCACCAGCGAAAAATGGAATTGCAGAAGTCGCAAATCAACCTCGAAACACTTCAATTTAAAAAAGAAAAAACAAAAACACAGAACGAAATTCAGAAGAAATTTACCCTCGATAAACTGGCTTCACTGGATAAACGAATTTCACTGGCCAGCGAGCAATTGAACCAATACAACCAACTGCTTGAAATGTTCAAAAGTCAGTTGGAACAAGCCACTATTTCGGTAATGGATTACAAATACCTTCTGAAAGATATTTCAACAAAAAAGCAGGAAAAGTTACTGCTCGAAATGGAAAAACAAATGGTTATAAATGCATGGAATTACTGGAACTATTAATCGCAGGAAGATGAAGAATATTTCACTTTTACTACTCACCGCCACGAGCCTCTCATTGCTCGTTTCGTGTGGAAACAAAACCACCGGGAACACCGAAGAATTGGCGGTGCCGAAAGCCACGGTGACCACTATATCGCTCACGCAGGGACGCATTGAAGAAATGATGACGTTGAACGGGATTACCGTTTTTTTGAAGAAAAACGAGGTGGTTGCGCCTATTTCGGGATATATCACTGAGGTGAAAGTTAATTTTGGAGATAAAGTGGAAACCGACCAGGTTCTTTTTGAAATTCAAACCCGCGAAAACAAAGCATTAAAACAATCGAAAGAAGACAATCCCATCTCAAACAACTATGGTAAAATAACGGTCGCGGCCACCACTTCCGGTGTTGTTAACAAGCCACTTGTTTTGGGTGTTGGTACATATGTTACCGAAGGCAGCACCTTGTGTACGCTCGCCGACAACAACGATTTGCTCGTTCGTGTGAATATGCCGTTTGAATACCACAACCTGATACACTCCGGAACGCACTGTCGCCTCTGGCTTCCCGATAATACACAAACCGATGGAACCGTTTACCGCGTTCGCCCGTATGTGGATGAAACTTCGCAAACACAGGAAGTGCTGGTAAAACCAAAAGGAACACATGCGTGGCCCGAAAATATGAACCTACTGGTTTCGTTTCTGAAGGATAGCAAAGACGCAACAATGCTTTTACCAAAAAACGCCTTACTCTCGAACGAAACACAATCGAAATTCTGGGTGATGAAAATTGTACAGGACAGCATCGCGATTGAGGTACCGGTGAAAACAGGAATTAAAAACGACAGCATTGCAGAAATCCTTCCAGGGCAACTTTCCATCAACGATAAAATAATTTTGGAAGGTGGCTACGGCCTGCCCGACAGCAGTGTGGTTAAAATAGTAAAATAACTATGAAGAATATTTTTGTCCGGTTTAAAAGCCCGATTGCAGTCATACTATTACTTATACTCGTTGGCGGTGCGTTCTCTTACCAAAGCATGAAAACTTCGCTTTTTCCCAACATTACATTTCCGAAAATAAAAATTATTGCCGACAATGGAGAAGAACCGGTTGACAAGATGATGGTTTCGGTGACCAAACCCCTCGAGAATGCCATTAAACAAGCCGAAAACCTAAAACTGATTCGCAGTACCACCAGCATGGGAAGTTGCGAAATCTCTGCTTTTATGGCCTGGGACTCCGATATTAATCTCGACAAACAGCAGGTTGAATCGCGTATAAACCAGATCAAGAACAGCTTACCTCCTGGTGTACAAATTACGGTTGAGAAGATGAACCCATCTATTTTACCGGTTATGGGGTATTCGCTGCAATCGGAAACCAAAAGTCAGATTGAACTGAAACTGATTGCCGAATACACGGTCAAACCCTACCTATCGCGTATTGATGGAGTTTCCACCGTTGCCGTTATCGGGGGAAAGGAAAAAGAATTCCGGATTATTCCGGATCTGCAAAAATTAAAACTGTTAAATATCAGCACCCAGGATATTGCCAACGCTATCCAACAATCCGGGTTCATCAAATCGAACGGCTATACGGTTGATTACAAACGGCTTTACCTGACAACAACCGATGCGACGCTTGCCAATAAGGAACAACTTGAAAACCTGGTTCTTTTTAACGACGCGACCCGGAAGGTGAAAATTTCGGATATAGCGAGGGTGGAGATTGCTGCAAAAAATGAATATATAAAAATAAAGGCCGATGGCAAGGATTTTCCTTTGGTAGCCGTTGTAAAACAGCCCAACAGCAACCTCATTGATGTGGCAGCCCAGGTAACCGCAAAAGTACAGGAACTCAATCAGAATTTACCCAAAGGTGTAGTTTTGAAACCCTATTATGACCAGTCCAAATTTGTGCATACCAGCATCAAAAGTATCATTGATGTACTTTGGATCGGGCTGTTACTGGCGATTGTGGTGGTTATCATTTTTCTTCGTTCGTTCAAGGCAAGTTTGGTATTACTGATTACCATCCCGCTCACTTTATCGCTTACCCTCATAACATTGTACTCGCTCGGTTTCGATTTTAATATTATGACCATCGGAGCCATTGCGGCTGCCATCGGACTAATTATTGACGATGCCATTGTCGTGGTAGAACAAATTCACCGGGCCCACGAGCGAAACCCGCAGCAGAAATCGAACGAGCTGGTCGGAAAAGCCATTCAATTCCTGTTCCCGGCCATGGTCAGTTCTTCGCTGAGCACCATTGTAATCCTCATTCCCTTCCAGTTAATGACAGGGGTTGCAGGCGCCTATTTTAAAATCCTGACCGAAACGATGATCATCACACTGCTTTGTTCATTTTTCATCACATGGATCGGGTTGCCGGTGGTTTACCTGCTCTTTTCAAACAAAAAAGCATTCTCGAAAAAACCGAAGCCCTTTCACGCTCCCAACTATAAGTGGATTGGATTTTTAACCCGAAAACCCTACTTCAGTCTGGGACTTGTTGTCGTTTTGATCTTCAGTATCATCTATATTTTTCCCAAGCTGCAAACCGGATTCCTGCCTCACATGGACGAAGGTTCCATCGTGCTCGACTACAACAGTCCGTCAGGCACTTCGCTGGAAGAAACCGACCGGATGCTTAATGAAGTCGATAAGATCGTCGAATCAATCCCCGAAGTAAAAACCTATTCGCGACGGACAGGAACGCAAATGGGCTTCTTCATTACCGAGCCAAACACGGGCGATTATTTAATCGAATTGAATAAAAACCGGAGCCGGACCACCAACGAGGTGTCGGATGAAATCCGGGAAAAAATAGACCAGGCAGTTCCCGCACTGACCACTGATTTTGGCCAGGTAATTTCCGACATGCTGGGAGATCTGATGTCCAGTGTGCAACCCATCCAATTGAAGATATTTGGCAACGATCGGAATGAAATATTACTTCTGTCGAAACAAGTAGCTGACAGCCTTAAGACAGTGGCGGGAACTGCTGATGTGTTCAATGGAATCGTGTCGGTTGGCCCGGAGATGAAAATCATGCCCAAAGAAGGGAAGCTGAAACAGTTTGGTCTTACCCCGCTGCAGTTGCAGGAACAAATAAGCACTTTTATCGACGGTACGATAGTGGGAACGATACCCGAAAAAGAACAACTGACCAATATTCGGATGATCTTTCCGGTCAACAATAAAACGCCACTCGATGCATTGAAACAAGTTTCCATCTGCACGGCTGCCGGAGATTATTTTCCACTTTCCCATTTTGCCGATTTCAGTGTCCAAAGTGGTGTTTCCGAAATACACCGCGAAAACCTTCAGACCATGGGTGTGGTGACCGCCCGGCTGAATAAACGTGATTTGGGAAGTGTGATGACAGATATCCGGCGTAAAATGAAAAGCATCAGTTTGCCTGCGTCTTACCAGATCGTGTATGGGGGCTCGTATGCCGAGCAACAAAATTCTTTTGCCGAATTACTTAAAATACTGATTGCAGGTGGGTTGCTGGTCTTTACCATCGTTTTGTTCATGTTTAAAACCCTGAAATATTCGTTAATCGTAATTTTTATCAGCCTGTTGGGTATTTCGGGCAGCGTTATTGCCTTGTTTCTCACCGGCACTCCCTTGAATGTGGGGAGCTACACCGGTTTGATCATGATCATAGGAATTATCGGGGAAAACTCCATTTTCACGATCCGGCAATATTTGGCTGAACTGAAAACTGATACAAAACATTCGCTGGTACTGGCCGTTTCGGCACGTTTGCGGCCCAACCTTATGACTGCTGTGGGAGCAATTATGGCACTTATGCCTCTTGCTCTTGGAATAGGAACCGGCGCTCAAATGCATCAGCCCCTGGCCATAGCCGTTATCGGAGGTTTCATTGCAGCCCTGCCCTTGTTGCTGATTGTGTTACCCGGTTTTTTGAAATTGCTGTCTGGAAAACATACGACAGATAACCAGAATATTTAGGTAGAACCAGTTGAACGGCTTAATTTGTTTATAAATTCATTAATATTGAGTCCACTCCGAAAAGTGTGATTGATTTTAAACAGTTAATAATCAAACGAATAGTCGCATAATTAAATTGTTTTATGTATCTTGTTGTCATAACAAAATGAGCAA
>JBBSBP010000245.1:0-4850 GCA_038251165.1 Bacteroidales bacterium
GGCGCAGTGAGTTGAGCAATTATTATATGTCTGTCGGGTTGACCGACCAGCAGAATTTGGTCATCAACGATACATACAAACGTTACAATATCCGACTGAATCTTGACACTAAAATAACAGACTGGCTGAAAGTTGGTACTCAGTCGTTCTTTACATCGGGCGACTGGTCGGGCATTGCAAGTATAGGTAGCGGCTTGCCTCCGGTAACTCCTTCAGTCGATGCTGAAACTGGTGAATATATTACCTATCCATACAAAGGTACGCTGAATCCCGCGCTGGCACGTCAGCAAGACAACCTAGACAAGCGTTTTAATTTCAACGCTAATTTTTATGCGGATGTGGATATTCCATTTGTCAAGGGACTTAACTATCGCCTGAATTTTTCTCAAAACCTGATTATGAATAAGGATTTCACGTTCAATCCATGGGGTGCTGAACTGCTTGGTTCTGGAAACAAACAAAACGACAGCCAGTACAATTGGACAGTGGACCAAATCCTGACTTACAAACGGACTTTCGCAAAACACGATGTCAATGCCACATTTGTTTACGGTATGGAAGAAAGGGAATGGGAGCAGACGAATGCCACAGGCTCGAACTTTTCAAACGACGTATTGGGATACAACTATTTGGGCGCGGCTGACGCCGCCAGGCAAGTCATCTCCTCCAACGCCTGGAAGGAATCAAGCCTTTATTCAATGTTGCGTATCGGCTATAATTACAATAACCGTTACAGTTTTACAGGGACTATTCGTCGCGATGGATTCTCAGGATTCGGGAAAAACAACAAGTTTGCTTTATTTCCTTCGGCAGCTATGGCGTGGCGTCTGAGCGAAGAAAACTTCATTATGGAAAACTTTGAATGGGTAGATCACCTAAAACTGCGCCTCTCGTATGGTTCGAACGGTAACCGTACCGTAGGCCGCTACCAGACTTTGGCCAAGATGAGTTCTACGGATGCTTATTTGTACGGTGATGGTGCTCCGGCTGATAAAGGAGTTTACCTTAACGCTATGGCCAACGACGACTTGAAATGGGAAACGACCAATGCATTCAATATTGGGTTGGAGTTCGGCGTTCTTAACAGAAGACTTTTCGGCGACATAGATTATTACCGCTCAAATACACATGATTTGCTTTATAACATTAATATTCCTGTTCTGAACAACAATATCAGTTCAATACCGACTAATATCGGGAAACTGGCAAACAAAGGGATTGAACTGTCGATTACCGGCATTCCTGTTCAGACTAGAGATTTCAGTTGGGATATCACGTTCAACTTTTCGTTAAACCGAAACAAGATAGTCAGCATCCTCGGCATTGATAACGATGGCGACGGCAAGGAAGACGACCTCGTAGCGAGTAAAATATTTATGGACCATCCTTACGGTGTGAATTATGATTTTGAGCAGATTGGTATGTGGCAGGTGGCTGACCATCTGGCGGGTATTATCCCGACAGGTTTTACCTATGGAACGTATAAAGTGCGAGATATTAACGAAGACGAAAAATATACTGCTGCCGACGACCGGACGATTCTCGGTTATACCGATCCTTCTTACCGTTTCGGCATTGACAACGTATTGAGCTATAAGAACTGGGAATTGAAAATGTTTATCAATTCTATCCAGGGCGGAAAGGATTATTATTACGCACAACCCGGAAGCGGACTGTCGAATCCGGACAATATTTATCAGAACAATAGTTTCAAATTTGACTACTGGACACCGGAAAACCCTGATGCGCGCTATCGGCAGATAGGAACTTTCACTGCGGCATTAGGCGATTCGTATTCGCCCTATATTCAGCGAAGTTTCGTTCGTTTGCAGAACCTAACGCTTTCATACAAGTTGTCTTCTGCACTGTTGAAAAAAGCTGGTATCAATAATTTCAAGATGTATGTGACGGGAACAAATCTCTTTACAATTACCGACTGGGATGGATGGGATCCGGAAACAAGTACGGGATTGGGCGGCGATTACCCGCTTTTGAGAACTTATTCATTAGGTATTAACTTTGATTTATAAACACGGAGAGATATGAAAATGATATTTAGAATAACAGTAATGATGGCAGTGGTAACCTTGTTTGCCACTACATCCTGCAACGAAAATGAATTTCTGAAAGAAGAACCGTTGGCTTTATATTCTGCGGATAATACATTAGTGACAGCCTCAGATTTTCAGGCGGCAGTCAATATGTTGTACAGAAGGCCGCAGGATATATTTATTTATTCCACCCACGATGGTTTTTTTGCGCTCTATCACGGTACCGACCTGGGTTATTGTACAGCCGCTTTCGACAGACTGAACACGTATTCAGCCACTATGGTTCCGGAGAATGGATTGTTAAGTCACCTATGGAACAATTCGTTTTTTATGGTGAACCAGGCAAACTTAATTTTGACTCGCCTAACTGATGCTAATATCCCGGAAACTGATAAAAATGTTCTACGTGGCGAGGCGTTTTTTTTCCGTGCATTCGCATATCGTATTCTGTCCAATTTGTTTGGTGGCGTACCTCTGATTACGGAAGAAATTACCGCACCTCGTCGCGATTTTGTCCGTGCAAGTCGAGAAGAAACCTATACACAAGCAAAAAACGATTTGATGGAAGCTGTCCCTTTGCTGGGAAATATTGATGCTATCAAAGACGGAAAAATTTCGAAACAAATGGCGCAACATTTATTGTCTGAGATTTATATTTCTCTGGGTGATTATGACAATGCAATTAGTATGGCTACAGCCGTAATTGATTATCCTGCGATGGGACTGATGACAGAACGCTTTGGTACAAAACTTGATCAACCCGGAGACGTTTATTCTGACTTGTTTAAGACAGGAAACCAGAACAGAAGTTCGGGAAATCGGGAATCGCTTTGGGTATCGCAATATGATTATTTGAATCCGGCATCTTTACGGAATGATATGTGGGCATGGAAAATGAATCCGTTTTACCAAAATATTGCAATAACAGTGGATGGAAAAACCACAACAGCATTCAAGGGTATTACTGCGGAAAAAGGCGGACGAGGTATAGCATGGATGCACCCCACCGATTATGTAATGTTTGGAATCTGGGAAAAAGATCAAAACGACATGCGTATATCGGAGTACAATATCGTTCGTGATTTTAAGATAGACAACCCAGCCTCGCCTGCTTTTGGGAAATGGTTTGCGGCTGATGGATATTCAACTAAGGCAACTGCACGGCAATGGTTTCCGTTTGTTATGATGAAAGCTACAGGAGATATTCCTGAAGATTTCTGGCAGAGAGATGCGAATGGAAACCCGTTGTTAACAGCGTTCGGCGAACATTTAGTGACTAATAACGGGAACAGTACTTTCCGCGACATGTACATGTTCCGTCTTGCTGAAACGTATTTGTTACGTGCAGAGGCTTATATCGGCAAAAGTAACAAGAATGCTGCTGCATCTGATATTAATGTTTTGCGTTCCCGTGCAAAAGCTAAGTCGGCAGATCCTTCAGAAGTGGATATTGACTATATTCTCGATGAGCGGCTCAGGGAACTGTACTATGAAGAACCGCGTATGTTGACACTTTGCCGGACGGGCAAATTGGCAGAGCGCAATCGTAAATATAATTATTCATATACCGATGTTACCGGAACTTATGAAACTGCTGGTACTACCATTCAGGATTATCATAACTTGTGGCCAATTCCGTTTTCCGAAATCGAAAGAAACACGGAGGCAGTTCTTGAACAAAACCCTGGTTATAAATAGAAACTGCATAGTTTTCCTATAGTTAGTTTAGTTAGAAGATTAGGGCAGGGATATTTTATTTCTGCCCTTTCTTTTCTGTACCCATAATCTTTAATTCAACTTTCTCTGATTTTAGTTTAAAAATATAATTGATATACAATGAAAAATAATAAGATATTCATTTTGTCCTTCCTCTTATTGGCTGTTTTTTTTGCTTGCAACCCTTCAAATGATTCACAACAATATAAGAACCTGAAGTTGTGGTATGAAACACCTGCACAAAATTGGAATGAAGCCTTTCCATTGGGAAACGGACGCCTGGCTGCAATGACATACGGAGATCCTAAAAAAGAACACTTTCAAATCAATGAAGAAAGTTTGTGGGCAGGCTGTCAAACAAATCCTTTCGCAGACAATTTTTCAGAAAAATTAAAAGAAATCCAGAAATTGGTGCTTGATGGTGATTATGCAAAAGCGCATGATTTTGGAGTTGAGAATCTAACTGCAAGGCCAACTTCATTTAGGTCGTATGAGCCTTTGGCCGACCTGTTTATTGAATTTGATGATCAAAACCAGGTTTCAAACTATAAAAGGGAGTTGGATATGTCAACTGGAATTTGCAGGGTGAGTTATACATCAGGTGGAAATAAAATTTCTCATGAATCTTTTATATCCGCAATCGACGATGTTCTTTGTATTAAGATTTCGTCTTCAGTAACGAATAAATTGAATTGCTCTGTTGGGTTGCAACGTTTTAAAGATGCAAATGTGCTTGCATTACCCGGTGGAAGAATAAATATGGATGGACAAATAGTTGATATTGAAGCACCGGACGCATACGATGACAATGCTGGAGGTTCTGGACCGGGAGGTAAACACATGCGCTTTTCAAGTCGACTGAAAACTAAAATTTCCGAAGGAAAAATTATTGAAAACGATAGTAATTTGCAGATTGAAGGGGCGAAAGAAGTGATTCTTCTTTTTACCGCTGCAACAGATTATAATCTTGCATTGATGAATTTTGATTCATCGATTAATCCCGGAGAAAAAGCAGAGCAAATTCTGGAAAAAGCAGGGCAAAAAACCTGGAAGCAGCTAAAAGATGCACACACAAAAGAACAC
>JBBSBP010000246.1:0-4830 GCA_038251165.1 Bacteroidales bacterium
ACCACTGTCAGAATTGCAATATCTGCCAAAATATAGTTACTTTTGCGGCATCAAAGTTACCCGGCCCCATAGTTCAATGGATAGAATTTCAGATTCCGGTTCTGAAGATTTGGGTTCGAATCCCGATGGGGTCACTTTTACACACGATAGAGAGCTGTAATTCAATATATTACAGCTTTTTTCATTACACAGGGTAAACATAGGGTAAACATCGGCTATTTGCATTGATTTTACTAGAGTTCCAGAAGTTTTACCAAAATTTTTAGTTGATATTTTATTTTTAAAATTCTCCAATAGCATACAAACCTTTCTTTCCAAGTTTAGCTTCCCAGTTCATAACCTGGTACCCTGGTAACTCACTACAATAATATTCAGGAGTGGCTTTTGCATAACCTTCAGCAATCAATAATTCATTCAAGCATGTTCCATCAGGCAGGATGACATACGCAAGCTGCCGGCCCCAGAAATCGGTTTCGTTGCCAGGCTCGGTGTAAAGAGAGACGGGAGTTAACGGTGGGCAGATCCTCATCACAAATTCCTTTGACTGGTTTCCCATAAACCGAAGCATCTCCCCTGCTATCATGGTCTTTTCTTCATCTTCACGGAGTTTTCTTCCTCTCCTGGTTTCCGGAGCATCAATGCCATATAAGCGGATTTCTTTTTCAATACCGGTGAAAATTCCTTTCACATAAATACTATCTCCATCAATAACTGCACTGACAATTAATGCTGTTTCTTCGATGATGGGTGCTTTTGCTTTGTATAACATTGTTTTACAGCGTTTTAACAGTTGATTTTAGACAAATTTACATAGAAATTTGTAAATAATGAAGCCTTGATTTTCAACACTTTATTTTTTACCGTTGCTAGCAGGTAAAAATTTATAGATGAGGTTGATCAGGCAAGCATTTCAATCAATATTAACTCTTTAAATTTTTAAACAATGGCAAGACAAAAGGGACTCGTCAAATATGTGGGAACTATTGGCGACATCCGACATTTTAAAATCAAAGGTCAGCAAGGTTATTTTGCCGGCTTGTCCGGTGGACCTACCGGTGACCAGGTTGCAACGGCTCCTGAATTTGAGCGCACCCGTGAAAATATGAATGAGTTTGGTGCCAGTGCTAAGGCTGGTCGTTCCGTACGTTCAGTTTTCAGCTCTGTACTAGGAAAGATGAGCGACAGCCAGCTTACAGGCAGGCTCACGGCCGTCATGAAGAAAATCAACCTGGAGGATCAGTCTGAGCCTCGTGGGTATCGCGCCATCCTGATCAGCGAACAGCGAAAATACCTGAAGGGAATCACTTTCAACAAAAATGCGAATTTTGACTCTTGCTTCAAGGCAGGTGCCGACCTCGCAAAGAATGTAAAGCGTGGTATCGCTGATTATTCAGTTCCTGCATTCAACCCTATGGATGGAATTCAAGCTCCTGCCGGGGCAACTCATTTTCGCCTGATCTTCGGGCTTGGTGTGTTAAGTGATTTCGCTTACAACGCCACCAGTGACAATTACGAACCTGTGAACGCAGATAATCATGAGCTTTCGGCCATCACTTATTCGGACTATCTGGACCTTTATGCTCCGGTACCCGAAACCGTTCTGAATGCTGATGTGGACACTGTTGATCCTATTCCGGCTGATTGCACTATCATGGCTGTAGCCGGTATCGAGTTTTTCCAAAAGGTAGGTGAAAACTACTACGCATTTTCCAGCGGAAACGCAATGAAAGTGGTTGACGCTTATTAAGATCGTGGTTGTGATGGAAACCAGGATAATCAGAGTGGCTCAGGGAAGATATAGTACCCTGAGCCATCTTTATATCAAAGGATTGTTTGCAAGTTACCTGCTTGAAGACAGCATTAGGGCATTCAAAATACCGGGTCAAACCTGCATACCCACCGGAGTTTTTCGGCTTACACTGAATAAAACAGCAGGAATGCATACCAGGTACTTGAACGATTATCCCAAAATGCATAAGGGCATGGTGGAAATTGATGGCCTGCCGAATTTCGACCTGGTATTTTTCCATAGAGGCAATACACATCTTGATACCCGTGGTTGTCCTCTCATCGCTCACTACTGGATGAAAATTTGTGACGATTACAAGGTGCTGATGTCGGACTTTGCCTATCAGGAGACTTATCCAAAGTTGGTAGAACAGATCCTGAAGGGAAACGACCAAATTGTAATCGAAAATAGGATATTCAAATCCTAAAACACTCCAAACTATGGAACAGATTTCAGAAATCCAGATAATTTTTGGCTCTATCATCAGCCTTTTGTTGAGTATGGTGGCATACTTCATAAAACAGTTGCATAGCGATTTTCGCAAAATGGAACTGGATCTGTCCGAAGTAAAAACAACAACCATGCTGATTAAGACTGAATTTAAGAGCCGTTACGACCTGCTTTGTCAGCGAGTTGAATTTCTCGAAAAGAGAATAGAAAATTTTGAACATTTAACCTTTAAAGAACATTCTCATGAAAGCAAATGAAATGAATCTTATTGAACGGATTCAATCCCCAACTCCAAAGTTTTTCAGGAAACTACGAAATATCGGATTGATCCTGGGTGCCGCATCTGCCGCTATCCTGGCAGCTCCTTTAGCTTTACCTGTGACACTTTTGACAATAGCCGGATACCTGGCTGTTGCTGGTGGAGTAATCACGGCAGTCAGTCAGACTGCAGTGGAAGAAGATCCCGGCCCGGAACCAGGCTAAAAAGCCTAGCCTGATTGTAAAAAAGCAGTCCCGATTTTCGAGACTGCTTTTTTTGTGTTTATTTGGCACTGTTTTGTTACAATGGTGCAATCATATAGCCTTTATATACGGCTTAAATAGGGCTTATGTATTAATCGGGGTGTAGTTTATTTACTAAAAAATTCAGTTATTATGGCAGGGAAATCAGTTCTAGAACTTCCTTTATTCGAAGCTGAATAGTTCCCTTCTCGAGGTGACGAAAAACATTCAACACATTTTAGTACATATCTTACGGTAGTTATGTTGCTGTTTTTCATTTTTATCAATTCTGCATCAGTCAAATAGTAAGCGGACGAAGCAATATCATCAACATTGTCGTTAATCCCATTGTCAATACAAGATATAACCGTTCCATCATCCAGATATATAATTAGTTTTTCACTAATTCTTACTGTGGAGACGGTTTTTATACTCACAATGATTAGACCCGTTGTGGATTGCTTAGCAAATAATACGTTCAAATCATTAATATCAGAATCATCCGAGTTGGATTGCAATGTGAATGTTTTGGTACATGGATAGCTATTCTCGCCAATATAGAAAAATCGCTGTCCATTTGCAGTCAATGTGAAGAATAGTGTTGTAGCTAAAATAACCAGAATCTTATTCATATTTCCTTTTATTAATTTGGTGCTAACGAAGAATTTGTACGCCATATGATTGCTAAAGGTGTGCGTGCATTCCTATAAGGATGGATTACTTGCTTTTTTCTATTATGCTAGTTCAAAGTTAAACAGAAATATTTTGAATTCACAAAAAAAAAATCCCATGTTTGGATAACATGAGATTAAATTTTAATTGAAGGGAAGATTACCCGGCAAAAGGATTGCCGAATCCGGAGTATACAGTTTCGTCAGCTGCTGCCGATAGGAATTGCCGGTATTCGGATTCTCCGCAAGCCAGGCAATAGATTTTACCATCGGAAGGCCAGTAATAGGCTTCTGTGCCTCTTTTCAGCGTTTTGCCACATTCGGCACAAGTGCCCTGGTACCTGACGGTGATGGGGCGGGGATCGTTGAAGTGCTTTTTCATGGGATTTGGGTTTAAAGGGTTAAGGTTGCTTCGCTACGCTCGCAATGACCGTGCAGTTGGATCCAGGTGAAAGCATAGGTGCAGAATTTTTCTGCGTTGCCATCATCCAGAGCAGCGAAAAATTTGAGGATAGCGTTGGCTGAAGCATAGCGTTCAGCTGAGCAAAAGCAATTGAACTTGCTCCGCAGGTGGTTGGCCATGTGTGGATTATCGCACCAAATCACCTCGATGAAATTCGAAGGGATATTGTGGATGAAAAAAAACGTCCGGTTGATTACATCAGATTGAGTCATAAAATATACCTATGCCTTTAGGGCTTTTTGTGGCATCAAGCACGCCAGATTAAATTTAGCGAATGGATGCCCGGTACCTGGCGAAAATGATCTTTTTAGCCTCGGCGATTAATTGAATGTTGCGGTGGAACTGCTGCTCCTGGCATTCCAGGATTTTAAGAGCTTCGACGGCTTTTTCAAATTGTCCAGGAGCTTCCAGGGCTTTTGCGGATGCTTCCCTGATAAGCTGGGCCAGATCAGATTTAATGATGAAAGGAATAACTGAGCCTCTGAGGTAGGAATGGAATGTGTGAGCTTTCCACATGCCAAAGCAGAGCCAGTAATACAGGTCCTTTTCGGCCTGTGTGGGTGCGTGAAAGGTGAAACAATTGGGGCAGGGTTGCTCCATGGGTTTGCCACTATTCATGCCTTTATTCAGGATGAAAAAGGCGAATGGAGTGCGGCATTGATCCGGGGCATAAGTAGTGATCTTGTGCATCTTTACGGACTTTAAGTGAGTTTTTTGGACTTCCTCGGACCTTGCCTTTAGCTCCCCTTCCACAATTTTTAGAGGAAAAAATGAAAAAGGGAAAAAAGCAAAAAAGGAAACAAAGGGATAAAAGCATTCCGGCAAATTCAAGTACAGCAATACGGTATCACTTTATTGGATTGCATATCCAATTTTCCCTTCTTATCAAATTTCTACATGCAATATCAAATTTCCACACCGTATTGACTGCCCTTCGGGTGCATTCTTTATTTTAT
>JBBSBP010000247.1:0-4795 GCA_038251165.1 Bacteroidales bacterium
GCAAACGTTGGAACGACTGAAAAAACAAAGAAAAAGAGTAAGCTGAAATTGATTTTGCGTAAAAGTGTTTTCATAATTTATTTTGTATTAGTTAATTAAGTAATGCAGTATTTAAAAAACAGGCAGGACAGATGCCCTGCCTGTGTAATTATTATAGTTTTATAATTTTTTGTGTGCTAACAAAGCCATTATTATCAGTAGATATTAGAAAATACATACCACCTTTAAATCCAGACATATCTATTTTAATAGAATTGTCATCTGAATTTATGTTTAGTAGTTCATTACCTGAAATACTATAAACAGAAACAGATTTCAATGATTCCATTTTAACTGTTAATACATCATATACAGGATTAGGAAACAAAACTGATTGATTGGAAACAATATTTGAAATACCCGTATTTGAACCCTTAAGTCTCAAAAATCCCAAGTCTTTCATACTGCCATATTGTGTATCAGTGGCAGCATTCCAATAAAGCTGCTCACTACGTTTGGCTGTACCATCAGAGTTATCGGCCACCTGAATTTCAAAACGAATAACCTGAATGGCGCTAATACCAGAAAAATTAGGATAATTTTCCCTGGTGGCAATACCCGACCAAGGCAATTCCCATTCCTGAATATAACCGGTAGTTGTACTTACTGATTTAGCTACCACAGCAACATTACTGGACTCTAAAAGTGATTCGTTGCGTTGCAATCTGTATTGGGTTTTACCATTCACTCCAGACGCAATTGTCGTTGTGTCTAATTTGAAAAATAATTCAACACAATCACGCAAATATGTTGCCATACTCGCATCATTGTTTGGAGTAGCATCTGTTACTTCCACAATTACATACATTTTATCATTGGTATAACCAATCTGGAATTTTGCAGTACAGTCTGATGTTGTATTGCCAGCTTTAATCTTAGAAATTGGAGTCCAATTTGAACCCCAATCCGAAGCATTGCCATCAATCGTTGGAGCAGTTTCTAACTTGTACAAATCCTTAAATCCATTTTCTATACTGGAACGTATAGCAAAGTTGTAAGGATTTTCGTCGGCATCGTCGTTTGCAATACTTATTGTGCCTGAGTAAACACCCAACGTTGTAGGAGCTAATTTTACCTGAAAAGTAGCCGTTCCACCAGCCGAAACAGTAGCAGGTGCATCCGTTTCAAGTGTAAAACCTGTGCCTGTAACCACCACTTTGGGTGTTCCGGTTAAATTCAACGTTTGATTGCCAATGTTTTGGATGGTAAATGTTACAATTTTTGGCAAAGTTGGGGCCACTTGCCCAAAATTGAAACTTCCAGTATTGTCTGGAATATCAGTTGTTCCTTGTTTAACGTTCATTTCAGGGACTGTGATAACAGTAGGATATTCGTAAGCTCCCATATCGGTTGAGAAGCCTACCGGACGAGCTACTCCTAAAATATCGTTGGCGGAAAATTGTCCGGCAATATTACTTCCATTGTTAATGGCCGGGCTGGTGCTTTGCAAGCGGAAGTTGGCTATTGAGGCATCGGCTTTGCCCGATGTAATTGTTGGTAATTGAACAAATTTTGGATCGATAGTTTTGTCATGCGATCCGCTTTTTTTTACGCTTCCGTTGAAATAGATATTATAATCGTAAATCACATTCGCATCATTTCCGTTGCAATTGCCTCCGGTGCGTCCATACATAATGTTGTTAATTATTCTTGAATTGGTGCAGCTTTGTGCATCAATATCGGCATAGCCCAAAGTGGAACCATTGTTATATGCAGTGTTGTTGATGATATCAACATTTGCGCAAGTATAACCGTGAACGCCACCACCTCCGTTGTTAAAACTAATATTATTCTCTATCAATGTTCTGCCGTTATAGGGCGGAACCGATGGATTTTTTATTTGCGAATTGGTATTGTTATCGATAATAATTCCGTTGCCATCTGACAACTTATAAGGCTGATTACCACTGGCCCATGGTATAAGGCATTCATTGTTGTAGACAGTATTACCTCTAATAAAATTTTTATAATCTGTGGTATTGGTATCAATGTCTCTGGAATGAAACAAACTGATACCGCTACCGGCATACATCATGTACCAGCAGTTATTATACACAATGTTGTTTTCAATATATACATAATCGTCTCGTTCAATAGCCATTCCGCCACCTGAGAAATCACGAACAATACAGTTACTTACATAAACATGATCAACACCCTTAACGACTAAGCCATTAATATTTACCTTTCCAATTTTGTTCCAGTCACGACCTCCGGCAACGTACTCATCGAACACTGATTTGGCATAGTCATAAGTAATATCAGCATTAGTACCCACAAGTTCAATACCATCAAATTTTATGTAACTAGCATATATTTCCACACAGCCCC
Organism: Bacteroidales bacterium; assembly: GCA_038251165.1. Taxonomy (GTDB): domain Bacteria; phylum Bacteroidota; class Bacteroidia; order Bacteroidales; family Prolixibacteraceae; genus Aquipluma. The sequence continues at coordinate 2,371 of JBBSBP010000247.1, forward strand.
ACACACAATTTACAGCTGACAGTTTTGGTTTATGTCCAGGGAAGTTCTTGTATGTGATATATCCACCATTCGCGCTGCCCGATCGGGTCACAGTTAAAACGGTATAGTGGTATGCAGAGTTATAGGTCACATCGCTGTAAGTGCCATTTTTAATGAACACAACATCGCCCGGGTTTGTAAGGTCTGCAGCATTTTGAATAGATGCCAATGCAGATATTTCAGATAAACCTGTGTTTGAATTGTTTCCATTCACCCCATCCACATAATAGTTGGTAGCAAACGTTGGAACGACTGAAAAAATAGCGAAAAGAAGCACGATGAAATTAGTTTTGCAGAATAGTGTTTTCATAATGTTTTTTTTTGTATTAGTTAATTAGTGATTTTTATTCTCATGTGAAATTTGGTTATAATATTTCTAATAAATAATCATGATATGTTTACTATAATGGAGTAAAATATAATAGTCGGTTAAGAGGAACTTCGATTGAAACAATGACGCCGCCTTTGTATTTCTTACCCTGTTCGTCCATCCAATTGCCTTTGGGCAGTTTTACTGTTCGTGATGTTCCCTTCACAGTCATTGGGGCAACCAAATATTTTTCGCCCAACATAAATTGATCATCGCACGATTCAAAACCTTGATTTGGAAATGAATACTCCAAATGACGAATAATGGGTTCACCGTCTTTTGCTGCTTTTTGAGCCAGACTATAAATATAATCGCCCATTTTTGTATGCAGCAATGCAGCTTCCCGGCAAAGGTTTAAATGCTTTTTATCCAACACCCTCCAAGGTGCAACAGAAAATTGCATCATGGGCATTAAGGTTTGAATTTGCGCCGAACGTATCATCAATTCCTGATCAAATTTAGTAGAATCAATATTACTAAAATCACCCAGCAATCCACCGCCTATCATATCAGGACACGAAAAAGGATGCCCAATTAAGCCTGCAGAAATCATATCGGGAACTAACAGCTTCAAATCATCCCAAGAGTAGCTCTTATCCTGTAACCTTTGAGCTAAAGGTTGGTTGCTATTTTTCCAGGAAGCCCTGAATTCGTTCAATTCAAATTCAGCTCCAAATTTACCGTAGGCTTCAGCTTGTATTGGACCTGTAGTATTTGTAGGTTCGTCAGCGTAGAAACTAAAATCTCCCGCATCAAATTTAAACCCGTCTATACCATACGTTTTTTGCAGATTTTTTAATTGCTCCCGAAACCAGTCTATGGCTTGTGGCTTAGTTAAATCGAGGCAGGCGCTATATCCTTCCCACCACTTTAACATGGCTGGTTTTTTACTGTCTTTTCTTAAAACCAACAGGTTCGCTTTTGCTAATTTGTTAAACACTTTAGAATCCGCACTAATAAAAGGACAAACCCAAAGCATTACTTTAAATCCTTGCGAGTGCAATTCATCAACCATTTTTTTAGGCTCAGGGAAAGCGTTGCCGTCAAACTCATACATCCCAAAAGCCTTTGCCCAATTTTCATCAATCATAAAAACACCAGTTGGGAAGTTGTTTTTTTGGATGTCACTGGTATATTGTAAAACTTTATCTTGTCTTTGATTATAATTAAGTTCTATCCAGGTATTGTATTGCGGCCTTTGAAACAGAAGCGGGTGCGGCGTTTTCCCCGAAGCAGGGAAATGCTTATTCTTTGCACATATGTAAGCATCCCTCAACGTTTTTCCTGCAACAAGAGCCTCCACTTTTTCAACATCTGAATGAACGATTAAATTGCCGTCTTTAAATTCAAAAGCAAATGGATCATCGCTCCATACATAGCGCCCCATGTTAGAAATCAAAAGCGGCACTGCTTGGTTACCCCTGTTATCTATGGTTAAATCTTTCCTCTTTTCGTTGGCTGCATAGGGCTGAAACGTAATGTCTTTGAGAGGGGTATTACAAAATGCTTTAGCTGTATAAGCACCGTACCATTTTTCGCTGGGCAAAGAGTTAATGGTTGAGACAAACTTTTGAGCAAATGAGCTAAACTGACACATTAATAATATGCCAAAGATTAATTTTTTCATTGCACTTATTTATGAATATTGTTTATAATTATTTATTGTTCAAAAGCTCCACGATCGCGACCTCTATTGGGACGTTTTTTTCCGTTAATATCGGTTGGCTGTGCCACATCATTGCTACCCGAATTAATGCCAGCGCTGCCTTTTGCCAGTTTGAAATTACCTTTGATCACATCAAGCTGAATATCAATGAATTTAGGATCAGCCACTAGGTCATGTTCACCCTTGAAAATATCTTGTGCAGTTGGATAAATGTTGTAGTCCCAGCGGATATTTGTGTTTCGATTGTTTGAGGTTACTTTTCCACCCGGACGTGGAACGATCACATTGTTTAAAATAACAATATCTTCGCTGTTGTTAGGGAAAAGTTCCTGGTAGCCAACAATAGTGCC
>JBBSBP010000248.1:0-4787 GCA_038251165.1 Bacteroidales bacterium
ATCAATTGTTTTGTGAGTGATACCGCAATTGGTTGAAAAATTCAGCTGGTTGTTTTGCAGAAGGCCAACGGTCACATTCAGGGCGTTAACCGATTTGGTCAACTCTTCGGTAACACTGATGTGTTTGGACAGAAAATACCCGATAATACCCAGAAGTATTACAATTAAGGCACCTGCCACCATCAGCAGGTATTTGGCAACTTCAGCATCCATAGCAGTTTTATTTGCAAAAATGCGTGGGATACTTATCACTCAAAAGGACAGGTTTTACGACATAAAAAAAAGCCTTTCGGCTTTTTTTTAGTGGTTTAGAAAGGAAGATCATCCTCATTTTCTTCGACCGGCTTGATTTTCTTTGAAGGTTTCTTTGCCTTTGCTTGTTTTGAAGCCTCTGGAGTTGGTGCATCTTCGGAGTAAACTTTGGTCTGGAAGTAGCAAGTGTGTGTGCGATCGAATTTGTCAGGGTTTTTCATTTTAGCCACTTCAAATGAGAGGTAAGTTACTCCGTTCTTTTCGAACGTTGCCTTCAAGGCTTCTTCCATTGGGATTACTACTTTCACGATGTTCAGAGCGTTTACCTGTGTTCCTTTGCCGATGTAATGTTTTTCGAAAGTTGTCATAACTAAAAAGTTTAAGTTAAAAAATTATATGCAGGTAACCGGCTACGTGAACCGGAGCAGACAAGGAGGAACTGGAATACCGCCCTTCGACACGCTGCGCTGCTCAGGGAGCAAAGAGCAACGAAGAACAAGGATATGCCGGGAAAATCCTTGAATGGTTCCACTTCTCCAGGGACAAGGAAACCACCTTAGCAGATCATTTGGCAAACTAAACCAGTTATGACCTGCTTTGGAGCATTACCGGAAAAGGGTTGCAGGCAGATCGGGCAATCGTGCGTAGTTTCTCCGGAAGATGCCTGAACGTTTGATTCCGGAGTAACATCTAAGTGAATTGTGGCTGAATTGCCCTGAATAACGAATCATATACCAACGAACAAACCAATGAGCGGCCTGATTGACATGATCCTGATGAAAAGGCATGCAAGTCCGAAAAACAAGCAATAGGGATGAATTGTACACTAAACAAAAGACGAAAGGCTTATCAATGGGAGCAAGGGTGTTTATGAACAAAAAAGGGGAGCTTTAGCTCCCACTTTTCGTTAATGGTTGATTTGCTCTTCAACATCGCGGACTTTTGTATCCAGTGTTCGTTTCATTTCATCGATAACAGAGGTGATCACAGCGGAGTTGGAGGTTTTAAACTCGTTCCCGTTTGCATCCCTTAGGCTGATTACAGAGCTAAGTGAATCGGCCCCGATCTGGAAGGTCTGCAACTTGCGTCGCGAATCGTTCAATGTTTTCCAGCGGTCTATCAGTATCGAGAGGTCTTCAACGCGTTGGATACGTTCTTCGAGGGTCAGCTTTCGTGCTGGTTCTTCGAATTTTTCCTCTTTCACAACTGTCATAGTTGGAATTACTACTGCTTCAACAACTTCAGCAACCGGTGCTGTTTTTTCTGCAACATTTGATTTACACATCTTTTTTTCGCCCTTTGCCCAAGGGTCTTATATTGGCATCTGGCTCGCCGGTTAAAATTAAATTACGGGTAATACCCATTGAGCCAGGCGGATTCTAGTCAATGGGCGAATGTCAGAATTTGAACCCCGGCCTCACCCTAACCCTCTGCAAAGGAGAGGGAGTAGGCGCTGCTGTTGTTCATGGCATCAAATATCGTGTGGGGAAAGAGGAGAGGAAAGGACAAAAAAAACCGGTAGTTAGCCGGTTTTTTATTTGATTTTATTTAAAATTATTTTTCCGTCAGGAAAGATTTGTATTTTCCCTAAGTTCCAGAAAGAAGCTTTTCTATTCAATTAAAAACTAGAGTTCAATGGCCAATAATTCTTCACCCAAGCGGTGGAGGGCATTTTCAATCTTTTTTGCCTGAACAGGACGTGGTCGGGTTTTTCCAGAAGCATAATGCTGCAACTGCCGTTGGTTTATTCCCGAAATACGCTCTAAAGCAGCGTTGGTGAAAACTCCCCGGTAATGCTGTAAAATACTTTGTGTGTCGAAACGAAAAATCAACTCATACTCGTGCTGAAATGCCGAAGGAATCTGATCACCAAATTCACGCGAAACTTCCAGATGGTCTTTCACGGCTTCATTTATATTCTCTTTCAATTCTCGAAAAGTTTTACCGGTACTCACACATCCGGGAAGGTCATCCAAATGGCCCGCATAATTATTTTCTGTCACTTCTACTGTTACTGTTACCTTTTTCATGTTTTTCATTTTTTGAATGGGCTATTTCAAGCCTGCCTGTTTCAAAATACTGTTTGCTGTTCCAGGTGGTATATCATCGTTTCCTGAAAGCGGAACTGTTACTGTCCCTTGTTTTGTCGGATGCCTGTAATGTTTGTGGCTTCCTTTTTGCCTTGCAAGAAACCAACCATCCCCCTCAATCAAGTTGATGATCTCTTTTGCTTTCCAAATCTTCATAGAACTATTTATTTCTAAATGACCTCTCAAATGTAGTAGTATTACTACTATTATCCAAATAATATAAAAAAAAATAGTGTTAACGTATTTTGATACGTGCTGCATTGAGAACTGCATCGGCATTTATATTGGCTAATTCATCTGCCAATATAGGAACATAGCGATCAAGAAAAGGGTTGAACCATTCAACAGCCACACGTTCGCGATATCTTGCAGGATATTTGGCTGTTCGGATAACAAGTCCGTTTCCATTGGATTGATAACCCCGTCCAACTCCTTTATGAACGAAAACTCCATGCCTTTCAAAGGAGAAGCCAACGTAATTGGCCAGGCCAAATTCTTTTCCGACTTTGCTCATGATACTTGCCGCTAATTTCTTCTCTGTTTGTTTGCCACCATCGCGCAAAACAAATGATTCTGTTTTCCCATCTGAAAACCATCGCGCACTGCCTCGAAGGGAACTGCGGACCATTGGTGTCCATCTCAAAACCAGCGCATTTTGTTTTTGCACGGTTAACGGATCAGGCTGACTGCCGGTTGATCGGGAAACGTATTTTGAAGTTCTGCCCTTTACATTTCTGTTTGTTTTTGAAATATCAGCGGATAAGCCAGGGCCAGCCATTCATGGATTAACTGGTAATTCAGAACAATAGCCTCACGGGTATTTTGATCAATCTTATCAATCTGTGAATGTCGGCTTTGAATTATCTTTTCATCAAAGGGTTCGTCTTTTTTCAGGTACAGGGAAGCGATAAATTTATTCAAATCGGTCTGATCATTGGACTGTTGATAATCGGCAAAATAGGTATCCGCAAAAATGAACTGTCCGAAAGTGATTCCTTTTAGCTTTCCTTCCGGAGCAAATAGAATAAACCCAGGCTTCGACAGGCTCAGACACCGCAGTTCTAATCGGCGGATGATAAATTCGTGATGAGCTTTCTGGTCACCAACAAATTCAAAGACTTCCATCAGTTTGTACCGTTCAAAATCTGACAGTTTATTCAGAATCCGTTTTTTAAGTCCGGACATTGTTTTCAGAAAATTAATGTCTGAAATGGCAGATTTGTAAAGACAGGCAGTGGAGATAAGTTGCTTTTGAGTCACCTCTCCCCAGTTTTGAGAAATGTTGCTGTTCCTGTTTTGAGTGAAAGGAACCCATCTGACAGGTCGGTATTTTACTTCAATTTTCAACATGCCCAGAATGATTTTTTGTCGGTATTATTCCGGCGCAGCACATTGCCGGTTTGACCGGAATAGGATGGCCAGTCTGTCGCGTTTGCAATGAGATAACTTTTCATGCGTTCCAGATAATTTTGCCCCAGGCCTTTGTTTCGTTTGGCAAGAAAATTAATCCTGTCACTTTCTGCAGGTTGTTTGTTGGTCAATAAATTGTTCCAGGATGCGGTGCTTTCAAAGTACAAACCCTTGTCCGTAAGATCCGCTCCACTTTCTTCCATTAATAGCGCTGTGGCCAGATAAGCGATTGCTTTTTGAATATAGGGAAGGATGGCCGCCACTTTTGCTGAAGGAGTTTTCTTCACCATTTCAAGTTTAATATCATTAAAAATTGATTCTCCCAAAACAGGTTTGATATCGAGATCTTCCACCAATTGCATGGGGGATTTCAGGCGAAGAAAAGTAAGGCGGCTGTGATTAATGAAAATGATTGCGTTGAAAGTGCTGGTATCCGGAATGAATGATGATTTCAGGATAGTCCATGCATCTGATTCGGCAAAAGATTTAAAATTAATAGTTTCACCGGTTGACTTTTTGATTTCCATTTCAAGGTAAAAAAGGATTTCATCCAATCCGTTGAAGCCAGTTGTTTTAAAATACTCCTTCAATTCAACTTCCTGGTACTTGAACAGGCTTTTTACCTTTTCGTTTTCTGTGCGTTTAAATCCACCGTCGGAAATAGTGGCATTCAGAACCTGAAACCCGGACCAGTAGGTCAGGTGAATCAATGATCGTTGAATCAGGGATAGAAGCTCTGCTATTTGGCTGTTTGTTTCTGCCGGTGGATTGTCATAGAAATCCTGCAATTCTGTGAATAACCCGGATCCCAGTAATGGACGGATGAATGCCGATTCGGCGTTCTGGATATGCGGCTTCAGCCTGTTGAAGTCGGTTCCCGCGCCAACTGCCAGAAATTGTTTTACTTCGTCGATGGTTTTGAATAGCATTAGAAAAGAATTAAGAGCCCCACCTAAATCCTCCCCCAAGGGGAGGACTTTAAAAGCGGTGCGATCGGTTTTATTTCAATATTCATATTCTCTATATTTTCATTCG
>JBBSBP010000249.1:0-4774 GCA_038251165.1 Bacteroidales bacterium
AGAAAAATGAATTGGGTCAAATGACACGGAAATATATGCGGTTAAATTCAGAACAAGAAAAGATAGCTAAAGATGGTAAACCTCAAATGGTTTGATCAGTTCTTAATAGATAATAATAAAATATTTTTAAATTGATTAAAAAGTAATAATAATATGAAAAAACTTAAAATTTCTTCAATTTTTCTTTTTTTATCAGTAATTAGTTTGGGTAATGCTTTTGCTCAAAAAACAACTGAAACAGATTTATCCTTGAAAGATTTATACGGCGATATAGTGCCAGGTAAATCTGAATCACTAAACTCGCTATCGTTCCCCGCATTATTGCTGCCAGACACAAAACCCGAAGAATGGCCAACAATCAGGGCAAAAATTTTAGAACGTGTTAAAGCAAGTCTTGGGAAGGGGCCTGTGGAATTAACACCAACTAAAAATAAATTTGAAGAAATGGAACGATATCAAAACTATGGGTTAACACATATAAAATACCGCTACCATGTTGTTGATGAAATCTGGAACGAGGCTGTTATGATCCTTCCCGAAAAATTTCAAAATGGCGATAAATCGTCGGCTGTACTAACCGTTCATGGCACCAATGGCGCCAGTGGAAAAGATGGTGCATTAGGAGCGCCCGGCACACGAAGGGCTTATGCCATCGAGCTGTCAAAAAAAGGTTACATCACCTTCTCGCCTGATTTATTTGGCTACGGTGCCACCATAAAAAATACTACTGAAGACAAATTAGTGGACGATTTTTTAAAAAAATATCCAAACTGGTCTTACCGGGCTATTAAACTATTGGTGCTTGTTCGCGCCATTGATGTGTTAGAGCAACTACCTTTTGTAAATAAAGGTTCTTACGGCTCTATGGGTAACTCATTAGGCGGTGGCATGGCTTTATATCATGCAGCAATTGACCCCCGAATTAAAGTATCGGTTCCGTCTACAGGGGTAAGTCCGGTTGCTACTAACGTTTTCCGTTTGATGAGACCCGGATCAAGCAAAGAAGAACCCGAAAAGTCAAAAAAAGTTGCTAAAGACGGTAAACCAGCGTACGATATATACGAAGTAATTGCATTGTGTGCTCCGAGAGCCATGTTGTTTCTGGAAGACTATAATGACCCTTATAATCCAGATGTTGCAGAAAGTTTTAAAGCCATATATCAAGGCATGCAGGTTTATCAATTGTTAGGAACACCAAACCGGATATCAATACTTGTGCATGGCGATGGGCATGATACTATTGACGATGTGAGAGAATATGCCTATAAATGGTTTGATCGGTTTTTGCTTAAGAAATAAAAAACTCTTTATGAAAACACTTAAAATCACTTTAATTTTTCTTTTTATATACTTACTTAGTTTGGATAATGCTTTTGCTCAAACAACAACCGAAGCTAATTAAATCAGGCAAGTCGGGTTTATGATCTATATAATTTAATCAAAGCACACACATATTTATATTACTTAAATCGATTTTAAATTTTTAACCAATGAAAGACAAATTTAGCAGAAGATCATTTTTGGCAACGACTGCAACTGTTGCTGCCGGAGTAACTATTCTTCCAAGCAATGTAATTGCTGGTATGGGTCATAAAGCACCCAGTGACAAATTGAATATTGCCGGTGTTGGAGTTGGTGGTAAGGGTTTCGCTAATCTGAAAAGCCTTGCCTCTGAAAATATCATCGGACTTTGCGACGTGGACTGGAAGTATGCCGAAAACTGTTTCAATACATTCCCCGGTGCCAAAAAGTATAAGGACTGGAGAGTTATGTACGACGAATTGGGCAAATCAATTGATGGTGTAATGATTGCTACTGCCGACCACACTCACGCCATTATTGCTGCCAATGCTTTAACCATGGGCAAACATGTTTATCTGCAAAAACCTTTGACCCACTCGGTTTACGAATCACGCCTGCTTACCAAACTGGCGGACAAATACAATGTTGCCACTCAAATGGGTAACCAGGGTTCATCTGATGATGGCGTTAGCCTAGCTTGTGAATGGCTGGCCAATGGCGAAATTGGCGAAGTCACAAAAGTTGAAGCTTTTACCGACCGCCCAATCTGGCCACAAGGCTTAAATACGCCAAAACAAGGACAATGGGTTCCTGAAACATTGGATTGGGATTTATTTACCGGTCCTGCTCAAATGCGTCCCTACAATGAAGTTTATCACCCATGGAACTGGCGTGGCTGGTGGGCTTATGGAACCGGTGCCCTTGGAGATATGGCCTGTCATATCCTTCATCCCGTATTCATGGGTCTCGAATTAGGATATCCTACAAAAGCACAGGGAAATTCAACCTTATTGCTTCAGGATTGCGCCCCGACTGCACAGTCGGTTAAACTGACCTTCCCGGCCCGTGCACCAAAACGCGCATGGAAAGGATCGAAGAAAGGTGCTCCGCTTCCACAGGTAGAAGTATATTGGTACGATGGTGGCATTAAACCAATGCTTCCTGAAGGATGGCCAGCTGGAAAAGAACCGAATGATTCAGGCGGTTGCGTGATTTTCCACGGAACAAAAGGCAAGTTAGTTTGCGGTTGCTACGGCGTTAATCCTTGGATTTTACGTCCTGATGGAACTCAAGCAAAACCGGAAGTGCCACAATTCCGTCGTCGTATTGCAAACTCAAGGAAAGGAGGTCATGAAATGGATTGGTTACGTGCGTGTAAAGAATCTTCTGAAACCCGCGTAGCTACTGCTTCAGATTTCAGCATGGCAGGTCCTTTCAACGAAATGGTTGTAATGGGAGTATTGGCAGTTCGTTTGCAAACCCTGAACAAAGAATTGCTGTGGGACGGACCAAATATGAAGTTCACTAACATCACTGCTGACGAAAAAATCAGAATCGTTATCGAAGATGGTTTCAAAATTCAAGACGGTCACCCAACATTTGCCAAAACGTATACCGATCCGGTTCCTGCTAACGAGTTTGCAGCCGAACTGATCAAGCATACTTACCGCAAACCATGGAGTCTTCCTGATATGCCGGCATAATTAAATTAGTTGTTACCAAACAAAAGTTCCACGATTTCAGGCTGCATGTTGAATTCCTTGTTTCAAAAAAGGGCGGTAATAGCGGAGTTTATCTTCAGAACAGGTTCGAAATGCAGATTCTCGATGGTGATTCAACTGCTCATGGAATGGCAGCGGTTATTAACGAAGAAGCAGCTCCTTATTCGGCTTACAATGGTACCGGGAAATGGAATGCTTATGATATTGTTTTCAGGGCTGCCCGTTTTAATGGTGAAAAACTGTTGGAACAACCAATGGTAACGATGTATTTTAATGGCAAAAAAGTCCATACCAATAAATCGATCAGTCAGGTTTGGGGTGGCGCCAAATCAGGAGTAGATGGCGGAAACGATGGCGGAAAGGGAATAACCGATACTCCGGGAGGTATTAAGTTACAGGCCGAGGGTCATGAGGTTCTTTTCCGAAATGTTTGGGTAAAAGAACTTGATTTGAAAAAGCCGGATACGGATGTGAAGTTCTGATGTAAATTTATAAACCAACTAAATAAAAAAATAATGACAAACAAGAATTATTTGATTTTCCGATTATCTGTCATCCTGATTTCCTTTTCAGTTTTTAGCTTTTTTACCAGTTGCCAAAGCAAACCCAAAAATCCCAACGAGTATTCAGCCGATCTGATCATTTATGGCGGAACATCGGCTGCAGTAACTGCTGCCGTGGAGGCCGTTCAATCGGGAAAAACAGTGCTGGTGGTTTCTCCCGATACCCATTTAGGTGGACTATCTTCCGGTGGATTGGGTTTTACCGATACCGGGAACAAATCGACTATTGGCGGATTGTCTCGCGAGTTTTACCACCGTGTTTGGCAGCACTACAACGATTCGGCTGCATGGAAATGGCAAAAACATTCGGAATATGGCAACAAAGGCCAGGGAACTGTGGCCATGGACGGAGAAAACCGCACCATGTGGATATTCGAACCGCATGTGGCCGAACAGGTTTTTGAAGACTTTATTGCCGAAAATAAAATTACCGTTCTGCGTGACGAATGGCTCGACCGGACTTCAGCCGGAATCACTAAAGAAGGTTCAAAAATCATTTCTTTTAAAACTCTTTCAGGAAAACTCTTCTCAGGAAAAATGTTCATTGACGCCACTTATGAAGGCGATTTGATGGCCGCAGCAGGGATTTCGTACCATGTGGGGCGCGAAGCTTGTTCGGTTTATGGCGAAACCTGGAATGGCGTTCAGGCCGATGCCAAACATCATGGCCATTATTTCAAAGATCAGATTGACCCGTATAAAACACCAGGAAAGCCTGAAAGTGGCCTATTGTATGGCGTTTCTCCTGAACCGATTTCTCCAAATTGCTCAGGTGACAACAAAATTCAGGCATATTGTTTTCGGTTGTGTATGAGCAATCATCCCGAAAACCGGGTTCCTTTTCCAAAGCCTGAAAATTACAATGCGGCAGACTATGAATTGCTGGGAAGGGTTTTTGATGCAGGTTGGAGAGAATGGTTTAATAAGTTCGACCTGATTCCAAATAGGAAAACCGATACCAACAATCACGGACCATTTAGCAGTGATTTTATTGGCATGAACTACGATTACCCCGAAGCAACTTACGAGCGTCGCAAGGAAATAATTAAGGCACACGAAGATTACCAGAAAGGCTTGCTGTATTTCGTGGCCAACGATCCACGTATTCCGAAGGAGATTCAGGAAGAAATGCAGGCATGGGGACTGGCCAAAGATGAATTTCCAGACAATGGAAACTGGCCGCACCAG
>JBBSBP010000250.1:0-4726 GCA_038251165.1 Bacteroidales bacterium
TGATTACTGATATTTTCCGTTCAAAAGCCATATTGGTTGGCTCACCGACTGTAAATAACGGTATTTTGTCATCAATCGCGGGTTTGCTCGAAATGGTGAAAGGCCTGAAATTTGTAAATAAAAAGGCAGCAGCTTTTGGATGTTTTGGTTGGCACGATGTATCGACAAAAATAATTGAAGATACACTGAAAGAATCCGGATTTGAAATCATACAGGAGCCGCTACGGTTTATCTGGGCACCTGATGAACCTGCATTAAAGGCAAGTGAAGAATACGGACGAAGGTTTGTAAAGGCATTGATTTAAAATATTTTTGAATCTTCCAGGGTAAATACTTCTTGTCACTAATATGTTTTTATATTGGCCTGGCGCACTCAAGCCACCCACAACGCAAAGGATTAAAAACGAGCTGTAATCATTCCACCCATGCCAGCTTCGTGGATAGTTTATCCCATCTTGATAAATTCTTTATACTCCCTTCATAAATCTTTACAAAACCTTTATAAGTTTCATCCCAATTTTGTATCGTTTTAAAATGATACGAAATGAATGCAACTATTTTCATTATCCCTTCCACAGTTCCGGACATGAATAGTTCAGCCGGTTATTTAATCGGGGCAGTATTGGCCTTGATAATACTGGGATACCTGGTATATTCACTTGTGAAGCCCGAAAAATTCTAAACAATAAATCTTTCCGGTGTGATCAGATATACGTGTTGTTGATATTGCTCGGCATCAGTACCTGCCTTTGATTTGCTTTATCAACAAGCAGAATCGTGGTCCATTAATTCGAGTCTTGTAAACCGGCAATTCGCTCAAAATTTTGATTTGTATAAAGTGGTGAGTTTGATAAGGTGTTCAAGGACATAACAGGATTTTTCTTTATAAAATTTTTATACACCCTGGCTAATCCTTATAAAACCTTTATAGAATACGACGGAAATTTGTAACATCAAAAAATCATTAATTATGAAAACCTTTCTGAACATTTTTTTAACAGTTCCGGTCTCATTTCCGCGTAATGAAATTATGAATGGATCCTATGAAATAGCACTACTCGCTTTTTTTGCTTCTATCACGATTATTTTTATTGCCTTGTTATCTGGCAAGCGGCGAAATTCTAAAAGTGTAAAAACCGGAAAGTTTAAGGGTAAAAGGATGATATTTCAATGAGTCACTTTTATCAAAAACAGTTTAATACAAAAACTTTTCAAGAAAGATTGATTTAAATTACAGATACCATGACAATCAGGGATTATATACAAATAGCATTATTTATTGCCATACTCATTGGCTTAACACCCATATTAGGCAATTATATGAGCAAGGTTTTCACAGGGCAAAAACATTTTATGTTACCGGTTTTAGGTTGGCTCGAAAAACTGACTTACGGATTCTCCGGTATTGACCCCGATAAAGAAACAAACTGGAAATCATACACTTTCGGGTTGTTGATGTTTAACCTGGTTGGATTCGTTTTTGTATTCATGCTGCAAATGGCACAATTGCACCTCCCTTTCAATCCTGAAAAACTAGCAAATGTTTCCTGGCATTCGGCCTTCAACACTTCAGTTAGTTTTATGACTAATACCAACTGGCAGGGTTATGCCGGTGAAACCACACTGGGGTACTTTGTACAAATGATCGGGCTTACTGTGCAGAACTTTGTCAGCGCGGCAACTGGAATAGCTGTTCTGATTGCGCTTATCCGCGGACTTTCGCGCAAATGCACCGATAAACTTGGTAACTTCTGGACTGATTTAACACGGTCAACTTTATATGTACTCCTTCCGCTGTCGATACTATTAGCTGTTTTGTTAGTAGGCCAAGGTGTTGTTCAGAATTTCAAAAGCTATGAAACCGTCCACACATTACAGGGCACTACACAGATAATTCCCATGGGGCCGGCTGCATCGCAGATTGCGATTAAACAGCTTGGAACGAACGGTGGCGGATTTTTTGGCGCAAACAGCGCTCATCCCTTCGAAAACCCAACTCCTTTCAGCAATTTCCTAGAAATGCTGGCAATCCTTCTGATTCCTGCAGCATTAACATACACTTATGGGAAAATGGTTGGCTCCACGCGGCAAGGCTGGACAATTTTCATAGCGATGTTGGTACTGTTGCTGGCAGGGCTTTCAATTTCCTTATATGCAGAATACTCTTCCCATCCGATTTTCGGGCATCTGCCATTAATGGAAGGGAAAGAAACCCGTTTTGGAATTACAAACAGCATTCTTTGGGCAACTTCCACCACAGCCGCATCGAATGGTTCTGTTAATGCTATGCACGATAGTTTTTCGCCATTAGCCGGAATGGTAGCCATGATAAGCATTATGCTGGGCGAAATTATTTTCGGAGGTGTAGGTGCAGGATTGTATGGCATGGTGATATTTATTATCCTCACGGTTTTTATTGCCGGACTGATGGTCGGTCGCTCGCCGGAATACCTGGGTAAAAAGATTGAAGCCTTCGAAGTTCAGATGGCCATCATCGCGATGCTGGCGCCAAATGTGGTTATCCTGCTTTTTTCAGCATGGGCCTCTGTCAGCAGTCCGGGTCTTTCGAGCCTGAATAATGCCGGTCCGCATGGATTTTCCGAAATTTTGTATGCCTATAGTTCTGCGGCAGGTAACAACGGAAGCGCATTTGCAGGCTTAAATGCCAATACCGTTTTTTATAATCTCACCTTGGGTATTGGTATGCTCATCGGGCGGTTCGGGATAATTATTCCTGTGCTTGCCATTGCCGGAAAGATGGCGGGTAAGAAAATCACCCCGATGTCGGCGGGTACTTTCCGCACGGATAACTGGCTGTTTATAGGCTTATTGATATCAGTAATACTGATAGTTGGCGGGTTAACACATTTCCCGGCTTTATCCCTTGGCCCTATAATGGAACATTTTTTAATGAATAACGGCATTACATTTTAAACTCTGACCTAATGCGTACAAATCAAAATACAAGCCTTTTTAATAAAAAAATATTGCTCCAGGCGGCAATTGACAGCGTGATTAAACTGAACCCGGCTTCGCTTATAAAAAACCCGGTGATATTTATAGTTGGTATTGGCGCGGTGCTTACAACGGTTGTAGTTATTGTTGACGTTTTTCAAGGTGGTTTTTCATCTTTCAATTTTCAGATTGCCATCTGGCTGTGGTTCACCGTATTGTTTGCCAATTTTTCGGAAGCCATTGCCGAAGGCCGTGGAAAAGCACAGGCCGATAGTTTAAAGAAGAACCGCACTCAGACCCAGGCTCGCAGAATGAATGGTACTAAAGAAGAGTTGATCTTCGCTCCTGATCTTAAAAAGGGAGATGTTGTTGTTTGCGAAACCGGCGATGTGGTGCCTTCCGACGGCGAGGTAATCGAAGGAATTGCCAGCGTTGATGAATCGGCCATAACAGGCGAGTCAGCGCCGGTAATCCGCGAAAGCGGTGGCGACCGTTCGGCGGTTACCGGCGGAACAAAAGTAATCAGCGACCGTATCCTGTTCCGTATCACATCTGAACCTGGAAATACTTTTATGGATCGAATGATTGCCCTGGTTGAAGGTGCAAAACGCCAGAAGACACCGAATGAAATTGCCCTTTCTATCTTGCTTTCGGGCTTGTCAATAATTTTCCTGCTGGCGGTGGTAACACTACCGGCTTTCTTCTCATACAGCCTTTCGGCTTCGGGTATGCCGTCATCTCATAACTTAACCATTCCCGTGCTGATTGCCTTACTGGTTTGCCTTATTCCAACCACCATCGGCGGATTACTAAGCGCTATTGGTATTAGCGGTATGGACAGATTGTTGCAGAGAAATGTTATTGCAACCAGTGGAAGGGCTATTGAAGCTGCCGGTGATGTTGATGTATTATTACTTGACAAGACCGGAACAATAACTCTTGGCAATCGAATGGCTACCGATTTTATACCTGCCGAAGGAGTTACAGTTGAAGAACTTGCCGATGCAGCCCAGCTTTCATCCTTATCGGACGAAACACCAGAAGGCCGTTCCATCGTTGTGCTTGCCAAAGAGCAGTTTAATATCCGTGGACGTGAAGTACACCAGCTAAATGCAACTTTTATTCCTTTTACAGCCCAGTCGAGGATGAGTGGCGTTGATTTGAAATCCGGTAAGGATTCGGTACGACAGATAAGGAAAGGCTCTGCAGAAGCGATCCGAACTTTTGTTCAGAACAGCAACGGTTTTTATTCCAAAAATATTCAGGATATAGTTTCGGATCTGGCACGGCAGGGCGCGACACCTCTTGTTGTGGCAGAAAATAACCGGATTTTGGGTGTCATTCATTTGAAGGACATCGTTAAAGGCGGAATCAAACAACGCTTTGCTGAATTGCGAAAAATGGGCATCCGCACCGTGATGATTACCGGCGATAACCCGTTGACCGCTGCAGCCATTGCTGCCGAGGCCGGTGTTGACGATTTTATGGCCGAAGCAACACCTGAGGATAAACTTAAGCGTATTCGCGAAGAACAGGTTAAAGGTCACCTGGTTGGAATGATAGGCGATGGCACCAACGATGCCCCGGCACTTGCCCAGGCGGATATAGGCATTGCCATGAACTCCGGAACCCAGGCGGCACGCGAAGCCGGAAATATGGTCGATCTTGACAGTAATCCTACCAAACTTATAGAAGTGGTTGAAGTTGGTAAGCAACTGCTGATGACACGAGGCGCACTTACCACTTTCAGTATTGCCAACGATGTGGCAAA
>JBBSBP010000251.1:0-4662 GCA_038251165.1 Bacteroidales bacterium
AGCCGGTAAACCTTGAAGAAAAAACGAAATGGCACTTGGTAGCCCGAATGATTCCGTTTGTTGAAAAGAACTTTAACATCTGCGAATTGGGTCCCAGAGGCACAGGAAAATCTTATGTTTATGATGAAATTTCACCCTATTCCATTCTGATTTCAGGAGGCCAGACAACAGTCGCAAACCTTTTCTACAACATGAGCAGCCGCACAGTTGGCTTGGTCGGTTTATGGGATGTGGTGGCTTTTGACGAAGTGGCTGGTATCAACTTTAAAGATAAAGACGGAATCCAAATCATGAAAGGTTTTATGGCCAATGGTTCCTTTAGTCGTGGAAAAGAAAGTATCAATGCGGATGCCTCAATGGTTTTTGTTGGCAACATCAATGGTTCAATTGAAAATCTGGTAAAGACGAGCCATTTGCTTTCGCCGTTTCCCAAAGAGATGATTGATGCAGCCTTTTTTGATCGGTTCCATCACTACCTGCCAGGCTGGGAAATACCTAAAATGCGTCCGGAATTTTTCACCAATTCGTATGGTTTTATTTCTGATTATTATGCCGAATGTTTGCGCGAAATGAGAAAGCGTAACTTTTCGGATGCAATAAATCAATTCTTCAGGTTGGGGAAAGATTTGAATCAGAGAGATACCATTGCAGTGAAACGTACAGTAAGCGGATTGGTAAAACTTCTTTTTCCTGATGGAAAATACACCAAAGACGACATTCGCAAATGTCTTGAATATGGCTTGATTGGGCGCAGAAGAGTAAAAGAGCAGTTAAAGAAAATCGGCGGAATGGAATTTTACGATGTTCATTTTAGCTACATCGACCTTGAAGATAATGAAGAACATTTTGTAGGGGTTCCTGAAAGTGGAGGAAAGTTTTTAATTCCTGAAGGCGATTTACCAGCCGGTACAGTTTACGCCATCGCTTCAAATACTGACAATGGCCACAAAGGATTATTCCGCATGGATATTCAGAGAATGCCCGGCAATGGCAAACTTGGTGAAACAGGATTTGGAGGAGGGACAGCCATAAAAGAAGAGTTAAAAGAGGCTGTGAATTATGTCCGTTCAAATCTGAACAGAGTCACACAGTCAGCAAAATACAACGATTACGAATACCATTTAAAAGCATCAGATTTAAACGGAATCGGTAATATTAAAGGACTTGAATTGGCAATCTTCCTTTCTATTGTGTCAAGCATTACCGAAAGGCCATTGCTCACACAATTAGCGGTATTGGGTTCAATGAGCATTGGTGGCACCATCATTGGCTCCGATAATCTGGCCGATTTCCTGCAGGTAGCAGCTGACAGCGGAGCAAAAAAAGTGCTTATTCCAGCCATTGATATGAGTCAAATCGGTAAAGTACCCACCGATCTGATTTCAAAATTCAGCCTGATCATCTATTCCGATCCGGTTGATGCAGCGTTTAAGGCAATGGGACTGGGGTAAAATATGAATTTATTAATAAATAAAGATTCAGTGTTACCAATCTATGAAGCCATAGAGATAATTGATTTTATACCGGAAAATTCTGGTCATACTAAACCATGGGTAATTT
Source organism: Bacteroidales bacterium (assembly GCA_038251165.1). Classification (GTDB taxonomy): domain Bacteria; phylum Bacteroidota; class Bacteroidia; order Bacteroidales; family Prolixibacteraceae; genus Aquipluma. Next base: position 1,561 of record JBBSBP010000251.1, read on the forward strand.
TAGCAAACACCCCGGAAGGCTTAAAACCATTTGTTGTAAAACTTTATACAATAGAGCAGGTTGATAATTCATATTGTGTTAACAATGAAGTGATTTGTAATATATTAGCCTCTGAATTTGAGCTGAAGGTTCCAAAATGTGCATTAATTATTATTCCTGATGAAATTACAATGAACCTTAACGCTGAACAGCAACTTCAATTGTATAATGCTGATCCCCGTCCAAAATTTGCTACCGAATATATTTCAAATGTAAATAGTGCTTTAATAAACTTGGAAAAGAAACACTATAAGAATAGAATTTCAATGGAAATGCTTTATGCATTTGATAATTTAATTAGAAACGGAGATAGAGGCCACCCAAAAACTAATTTACTTTTAACTTCCGAGTCAGCATATGTCATTGACCACGAGCTTGCTTGCATTACGTAGTCAAGATATTGTCAATGTTAGCATAAAAACATTACAGCTAGATGGTAGATTTACACAAAGCCATTTGTTTTATCCTAATCTAAAAAAAGCCCGGGTCAAAACCAAACAAAACTACTTTAATGTATTTGCTGAATGCATGAATTACTTGAATATAAATAGTTTAAATCCTTACTTTAACAAATTGTCAAGTGAAGGATTTAAAAGTAATTCAAACGAAATTCACCATTGGCTGAACGAAGTCAAACAAAATATTCCTACATTTGTTTCCCTTTTGAAAGGATCCTTACAATGAATGATTTTTTTTCATATAGCGTTTTGCAATACAAGCACAGTCTTGCTTTAGGTGAAATACTTAATGTAGGAATACTTTTTTATTTTCCCTTCGAGAATAAATTTGAATTTGTTGAAGGCGGTGGACATAGGGCTAAAGCAATTTATCCTGATTTTGATAACTCATTATTTAATGGCTACCTAAAGTCGATTCTTTCGAAAATAAAAAATCGTGTTGATCTTTTTAGTGAAAGTCCTAACCAGTCAAACTTTTCAAATTATATCCATAAATACATATTAGCCCAGGATGCGGCTGGTCTCATTTTTCGTGAAGCAGTTAATGTTAGAAATGTTTTTGGTTCAAATCAAAAAGTAATTGACGAATATTCTAAATTACTTTTGCCGGGTATTAATATCGAAAAACCTCATACAACTAAACACAACGAGCAATTTATTATCAGTAAATTTAATGGATATCTGCTTGGCAAAGATTCATCAATTAGTGAAAGAATTAAAAAGAATCAAACGATTAAGTTAAAGTCATGCAAAGTGAAATTTGATTATGTTTGGGATAATAACTACATTAAACCCCTGAGCTTTGATTTGGCGGACGAATCATCTATCCAAACTAAATCCGCTATTATCCATAGCCAATTAATTCAATTAAAAGACTACGCAAAAAATAACAATGTTCGTTTCGATCTATTAATTGCTAAACCCCAAGAACCGAATTTGGAAAACGAATATAATAATGCCTTGGATCTAATTGATAGTGTAACAACAAACAAAGAGTTGATTACTCAAGACCACTGGAATGATTATTTTCAAAATACGTTAGATCAGCTGATTAAAAATTAGTCGGTTACAACTATTTTTAATCAAAGAGGTACTACTTTCACTCAATATTTCCCAAATATATTAATCGCATCCCTAAAAAGATGTGGATCTGGTATTTTCGTATTCACTCTCCTGAAATAACATTTATTGATAAACCAGCTTTTCAATCCATTAGCTGCTGGACATTCTGTCCTTTCTCCCCAAAACCCTCCAACTTACATTTGATTCATAATTCATAAATTATCAATCAAAAATCCTATGTCTCAACCAAAAATCGAATCAATACGTCGTAATCTCGTTCTCAAGGAACTTGAAATCAAAGAAACTCCGGAAGGGAAACAAATTGTCTTTTCAATCAAGTTTGTTAAAAAAGATGGAGAACTGGTTTTCATTCCCCGTGCAGTGGCTACCGGACTAAAAATGAATATGAAAGAAAACCGTATGCGCGGTGTTCTTCCTGTTGATGAAAACGGCAATGCCTGCGGCCATGTCACTCCGGTACACATAGATTCTTTCATAGAGTGGAACGGCAAAAAAGTAAGAATGTGAAATAATTGACGATTATACGATTTACTATTTACGATTGGCCGCGCTGATCGAAGCGTTGGGGTTTGAAATTGTAAATAGTAAATAAACAAATAGTAAATAAACAGAAGATGGCAACTATTATTTTTAATGCGAAAGGTGTTCCGCTTCTTGCTTCCGGTCGAAGTTATATGGGCGCAACAACCGGAGTTCCGGCTGACAGACCGAACTCGGCCAATCCTAAACCTTCAAAGATTGATCTTGATCGCACAACAGTTGGGATTTACGAAATTGCCAGCTGGGGATCAAACAATGATTGGCCGACAAAGGCAGAGGAGATCATCAACAAAGTCGGAACGCTAAACACAGGTTTACGCTTTACGAGAAATTTCACCCTTGGTCAGGGAATTTATCCTTGCATTGTTACCGGCTATGATGATAAAGGCAATGAACTTTTAAAGGCTCCCAAAGATCCTTCATTAACCCTTTTTGCCAACAGCCGGATCATGCGGCGGTATATGGAAAAAGCGATCCGCGATTACCTTAAACTCGGGGTGGCATTTGTGGAGTTCCTTTTCAATGCTGATGGAAGTCAAATTGTTGGAGTAAACGCTATCAATTCAAAATACTGCCGCCTGACAGTTGCCAATGAGGATGGAGTGGTTGAAAATTGTATCGTCTCCGGAAGGTGGCCCGATACTCCTTCTGAAGGCGAATACACTGTTTATGATCTTCTGGATGAATATGATCCTTTCTCCGACCTGCAACGCCGCCGTTGGGCTGGCCAGACAACCGGGAAATCATTTATCATGTGTATCCGTGATTCCTGGAGCAATAACGAATATTATTCCGCGCCACTTTGGTTTGCTGCCTACTTGGCCGGATGGATCGACATTGCCAGCATGGTACCGGCTTTTTTGAAAAAAGCCGGTACCAATCAAATTGAGTGGATTAATCCGCTCAATGGAAAAGCAGAAGAAAAATGGATCATCGAACCGCTGAACAACAAACTCAACAGCGAACAAAACCTGGTTACTTC
>JBBSBP010000252.1:0-4650 GCA_038251165.1 Bacteroidales bacterium
AGCAGCCCTTTCAATAATTACCGGAATGGTTAACCTGTTCCTTGTATGAAGTTTTGCTACTTCCACTTCAAGTACAGCTCCTTCACCTTTTTTTATTTCATTGCCAAGTATAACGAAATCCCTATCAGACATTTCTTTCAAGATACTTGATTATTTCCTTTGCAATGTCTTTTTTTGTTGCCGCTTCAATACCTTCTAAGCCCGGTGACGAGTTGACTTCCAAAACTAAAGGTCCGGTTGAGGATTGGAGCATGTCAACTCCTGCAACACCCAGTCCCATTGCTTTTGCAGCTTTAATTGCAGACAGTTCTTCAGCATCTGTCAATTCAATAATTGAGGCACTTCCTCCCCGGTGCAGGTTTGAACGGAATTCTCCCTCTTTTCCCTGGCGTTTCATCGCCCCAACAACGATCCCGTCAACAATAAATACCCGAATATCAGCACCTCCAGATTCTTTGATAAATTGCTGAGCAATTACCCTGGCTTTTAACCCATTAAATGCTTCAATAACTGAATTTGCGGCATTATGGGTTTCCGCTAACACAACTCCCAATCCCTGTGTTCCTTCCAATAATTTTAGAACCAAAGGTGCTCCACCTACTGATTGAATTACATGGTCAACATCTTTAGCATAATTGGTAAAAACGGTTTTTGGCATTCCAACACCTGCTCTTGCCAATATTTGTAAACTTCTCAGTTTATCCCTTGACCTAACCAATGCCTGCGATTCAATTGCTGAAAACACATTCATCATTTCAAACTGACGCACAACTGCAGTACCATAAAATGTAACTGATGCACCAATCCTTGGAATTATGGCATCAATGTCATCTAAATAAGAACCATTATAATATATTTTGGGATTTTTCTTCTCAAGTTCAATTGTACACTTCAGATGATCCACAACTATTACTTCATGACCTTTTTCTTTGGCTGCCTCCACTAATCTTCTGGTTGAATACAACTTTGGATTTCTTGATAAAATTGCAATTTTCATATTTATATAATTATTTAAAATGTTACTAAATGTTTTTCTTTTTTTCCCGTTTTAATTTGTATGATATGTTTTTCAATGAGGTATCCACAATAAATCGTTTATTTAGAAATTTCCTTCCAAGTAATATCGGAAATTTCATTTCACTTCTCTCACTTAACGACAGTTCAATCGCGAATTCCTGTTCAAAAATCACGATTTTTGTTTTTATAACAAATCTCAGCTCAATGTCTCCAAATGAACTTTTAACTGTTTTCTCCCTGTAGTTCTTTACTTTGAATACTTTATCCTTGTATTTGGTATATGAAGGATCAAGGAGTTTAAACTCAATGTGTTTTTTCCCGTTAAATTCAACTTCTTTAATATCATGGCTATGAATTGATGAAGTAAAAGCTCCTGTATCCACTTTGAAATTAATGTTTTGCAAACTTAATTCAGGAAAATCTGCTTTATCTATTCTTCCAATTATGTTCATAAAATGATTGTTTAATTGTGTAAGGTACAACGCAATAACAACATTTACCTGGTAGTAAACGTTTTTAGAAAGTACCCACACAAGAAATATAGCTAAACTTAATTATGTATCCAAATACAAGAACACCAACCGGGCTATTTAGTTTATATTTACTTGGAACTGGTAGGTGCATATTTTTACAGAGGTTTTTAATAATGTTCAAAGAACAAATTTAGGGTTGATTCAAAGAAGTGATTTTGGTAATATCAGTAGCCTTTCGATCAACATTTTTACTTGTTTCCTGACCGACAAAGGGAAGGCAAGTGGCCAGGTAAAATTACAAATCCAAATGAGCTACTCATAAACATGATGGTTGATTGGGGTAGGTTAAATCAGTAATTTGCGAATTTATTATGATGAGAATGACTCGTGTCAGTTATGTTTTCCTCTTCTTCTTTTTAGCAGCCGGAAATAGTACGTTATTCAATATCAGCCGGTATCCCGGAGAATTTGGAAACAAACTTAAATCGGTGGGTGGGTCGCCAACCAAATGGCGGTAATCTTCAGGGTCGTGGCCGCCGTAAAAAGTCCAGAAACCTTTTCCCTTTTCACCATGAATATAGCGTGCTTCATTGGCCGATTTGTTTTCGCCCAATATCAAACTACCTGACTTTAGTAAATCTTTGCGATAAGCCGTTGTTTGTCCCATGAAACCTTTTATCAGGTTGCGATGGTTTTGGCAAAGCATGGTAGGTATCGGGTCCCATTTTGCCGAAAAATCAAATAAAGTAAAGTAGTCATTGTCGCGCAACACTTTTCGCGTGTCCGTCACATCGATATTTGAAAATTCATAGGCATACGGATCGGTGTTCAGTACGAAATTTTTAAATGCAAAAGTGTGCGTGAAATCAAGTTTTTGCTGGGCTTGTTTATCTGCCGGATCTCCATCAAACATACTTTCGCAAATATCAATGCCAACTGCTGCCAGTGAAATGTCATAAGTATCTGTGGCGGCACACATGGCAAACAGAAATCCGCCATTAAGCACATATTTTTCAATCTCGCGGGTAACAAACGACTTCATTTCTGAAACTTTCAGGAAGCCCATTTTTTTTGCTAACTCAGTATTAATTGCAACGTCCTGCTGATACCAGGGAGCATTTTGATAAACCCGCCAAAATTTACCAAACTGGCCGGTAAAATCTTCATGGTGGAGGTGCAACCAGTCATATTCCGATAATTTTCCTGCGATAATTTCTTCGTCATAAATCACGTCGTAGGGTATTTCAGCATAAGTCAAAACGAGAGTTACGGCATCATCCCAGGGTTGTTTATTTGGCGGTGAATAAACTGCAATTTTGGGCGCTTTATTCATCGCAACTGCATCCTGGTTTACATCAGGTTGGGAAATGCCGTTCAAAATTGCTGCGGCCTGCGCATCGGCAATCGATTCGAAAGTAACACCACGCACAACACATTCATTTTCAATTTGTGGCGATGATTGTATCAAAAAACTACCTCCACGGTAATTTAACAGCCACTTAACTTCGATATTGTTTTCAAGTACCCAAAATGATATTCCATAAGCCTTTAAATGATTTTTCTGTGAATCATCCATAGGGATTAACAATGAAATACTTTTCGCATGAAAGGAGAATAGAAGTGCTATTAAGAGTATCGTTATTTTGATTTTCATTCTTTGTTTCTTATTCTGAAAACATTACAACTGACCTTATACTTTTGTTCAGGATTTAAAATGGAGATTCAGAAGTGCCTGAACCCTGTTTTTCGAAATTGCTGTTTGTTGAAATTCCGGCACCGGCAAGTTCATCTTCCTCGTTCATTTTCGAACTGAAAGTTTGCGGGATATTCCCAAATCCTTGATTAAATTGGTTTTCCATATCCGAAAATTTTGCCAACTCTTTTTTGAACGATAAATGTATGTCGCCTGTAGCACCGTTACGGTGTTTTGCAATGATAATTTCAGCAACTCCAAGCAACGAATTTCCTGAATCGTCTTCGGTTATTCCGTAATATTCAGGACGGTGAATAAACAAAACAAGGTCGGCATCCTGCTCGATTGCTCCCGATTCGCGAAGGTCGGAAAGTTGTGGTCGTTTACCTTCGCGCGATTCAACCGAACGGTTCAACTGTGATAATGCCAGAATTGGAATATTCAATTCCTTGGCAATGGCTTTCAGCGAGCGCGAAATCATACTTACTTCCTGTTCGCGGCTGCCTCTGTTGTCAGATCCGGCGGTCATTAACTGAAGGTAATCCACGATTACAACTTCAATATCATATTGCATTTTCAAACGGCGGCATTTTGCCCTGAATTCAAAAATTGAAAGTGCTGGAGTATCATCAATAAAAATAGGAGCTTTATCCAAACTTGAGATTTTTCGGTTCAAATGTTCCCATTCCCAATCTTCAAGGCGGCCCGATTTTAGTTTCTGCGAACCTAATTCTGTTTCGGCGGCAATCAAACGTGTAACCAACTGTATTGATGACATCTCAAGCGAAAAGAAAGCGACCGATTTATTATGTGCAACCGCCATTTCGCGTGCCATTGAAAGTACAAAAGCTGTTTTACCCATCGAAGGTCGGGCAGCAACAATCACAAGGTCGGTGCGCTGCCAGCCCGAAGTTATGCGATCCAAGGCCGTAAAACCTGACGGAACACCGCTTAATCCTTCTTTTTGGTTTTTTGCTTTTTCAATTTGCAGAATTGCTTCATTCAAAATGGGTTTTATCGGGACTGTTTCCTTTTTAATGTTCCCCTGAGCAATCTTGAAAAGCGATGATTCGGAGAAATTAATCAACTCGTCAACGTCCAATGTATCATCGTAGGATTTGGTTTGAATTTCAGTTGAAACCCTAATCAGTTCACGTTGAATAAATTTCTGTGCAATAATCCGTGCATGGAATTCGATGTGTGCAGCCGATGCCACACGTCGTGTTAACTGCGTAATATATGCGGGACCACCAATTTCTTCCAACTGGTCGCGGTCTTTTAGTTCCTGCGTAACCATCAAAAGGTCAACAGGTTTTTCGTTCATCGACAGTTTTTTTATGGCTTCAAAAATTTTCTGATGTTCGTCTTTATAAAAACTATATGTATCGATAAAATCGGCAACGGTAACATAAGCATCCCTTTCCAACATTAAAGCGCCCAAAACTGCTTCTTCCACTTCAATAGCCT
>JBBSBP010000253.1:0-4613 GCA_038251165.1 Bacteroidales bacterium
AATAGATAAGACTATTACCAACCTGGATTTTGTTTCAGGTTAGGGTTCTTTTCGATTTCGCGTTGAGGCAGGGGCATCAAATACATTTTATCCTGAAACACAATTGGAGTTGGATCTACGGGCCTTACCTCGTATTTGGAAGGTGGTGTGTTATCATCAGCCTGTGTAATAAACATACCATGATATTGTGTTCCATTTAGAAGTACAGTAGCGATTTTCCACCTTCTGATATCCCAATACCTTTTATTTTCAAAACTTAATTCGATATACCTTTCATGCATGATCCGTTGCCGCATCTCATCTTGGGAAAGGCCTGCAGGCAATTGGTAAGGGTTAAGGCCTGCCCTTTGGCGTATTTGTTCTACAGCATTGGAAACAGACTGGTCCGGACCAACTGCCTCATTCTGCGCCTCGGCATAATTCAACAGCACCTCTGCATAGCGAAGTTCAATCCAGTTCTGTTCACTTCCGCCCCACCCTCCAAATCTTCCATTGGATTCATCAACGCCTTTACGGAATAAATAGCCCGTAACGGTAGCATAGGGTCCGCCTACTCCGGTTTCACCTCTTCCTTCATACATCCATATTGGTTTCGGTAAGTTTACGCCATCCACAAAAAATGGAAAGGGGTCACCATTGGTAATTACAGTTTGTTTGAACCGGGGATCCCTGTTGTCATAAGGGTAATTTGGGTCATACCCGGAACCCGTCTCATTAATTCCTTTACCATTTTTCATTTCAAAAGCATCCACAAATTCCTGAACCGGACTTCTGACCACTGCCCAACCCTGTGATCGGTCATCAGGTTGCGCATCGGAATCATAACCGTTTTCACGAAAGCCATACTTAAATTGCACGCTAAAAACTTCTTCTTCATTGTTTTTATCCAGCTCAATTCGGCGAAAATCGGGGTGCAGAGAATAAACGCCTGTATCAATTACTTCTTTATTGATGGCTGCTGCTTTTTCCCAACGTGATACATCACCATTCGGATTAAATAAGGGGCTAGCCCAATAAAGTAACACTCTTCCCAAAAATGCTTTTGCTGAATTTTTATTCCACCGGCTTACATCTTCATCCCGGCTGCCATAGCTGTCAGGCAGCAATTGAATAGCTTCCTGTAGCTCCCGTACAATGAAATCGAAAGTGGCGTCTGTGGACTGCCGAGGAACCAGTAAGCTGTCCTGAAGCGTTTGTGCAACAGTAATAATAGGCACACCACCATATCTTTTTACCATATCAAAATACAGCTTGGCACGCAGGGCTTTTACTTGTCCTTTCAACGAAGACTTATCCTCCTCTGAAAAGTTGGTGGCATCAATCTTTCCTAAAAACATATTGGTTTTCCGGATGGCGTCATAAGGCCAGTATTCCATTGGATTATCACTGGCGTTCCATTGGCCGTATAGCACATTGCTTTCTCCCCAATCCCAAAAGCTTCTGGATTCATCCGCAATGTTATCATACAGCCCTGTAGGATCGTTTGGAGTCCAATATACAGGTATATCCAAATACATATTGTTGACAAAGAGCTTCGTCAGTTCCACATTAGTAAATACATTTTCTTCAGGAATGGTGTCTGTGGCAGTCCGTTCCAAAAAGTCTTTTTTGCACGATAGCAAACTGCATAGCAGTACGGCAAAAATGATATATCGAATTTTAATTTTTTTCATGATTATAATTTAAAAAGTAAGGTTAATACCAAGGTTTAACGTACGTTGTTGCGGATAATAATTGCCCGCAGTCGCTTCTGCTTCCGGGTCAAACATCAGGTTTTTGTCCAGTACGAAAAGATTAGAACCTGAAAAGTAGAGACGTAGTCTCTGAACGTGAAGCCTGTTTAATAATGCTTGAGGCAAGGTATAACCAACATCTACAGATCGGAACCTTAAATAACTGGCATCCCGTAAATACAAATTGGAAGTATAGTTGTTTTCTTTAGCTCCGGTTAAAGGTCTTGGATATTTGGCATTTGGATTCTGCGGCGTCCAATAATCTAAAAGCTCCTGGAAGTTGTTTTCAGCGCTGTTCACAAAGAATTGACGCGCCGAACGGTACAGCAGTATTTTCACTTTTGATGCTCCCTGGAAAAGAAGTGAGAAATCGAAATTCTTTAACGTACCTCCAATAGTAAGGCCGCCCGAGAATTTTGGAACATCATTATCGTAAGAGATAATCGTTTGATCATTATTATCCACCTTCCCATCGCCGTTTATGTCCGCATATTTCACATCGCCCGCTTTTTGTCCGCCGTTAAACTGGGGAGGCGATTTTTGCACATCTTCATCTGATTGGAAAAATCCAAGAGACTTATAACCACTTATAAAATCAAGCGGTCTACCTGTTTGTACCAGATAATCTGCTTTGCCGGCCGGTTCATCAATATTGATCACTTTGTTTTTAGCATAGCTGCCATTTAGCCTTACAAAAAACTTTAAGGCGCCAATGCTGTTATTGTGTGTCAGCGAAACCTCGAATCCTTTATTATCTACTACAGCATAGTTCTCTGCAGGAAGCTCGGCACCGAACGTGGCCGGAGTAGAACGGCTGCGGGAAATCAGGATATCAGAGGTGCGTTTACGAAAAACATCTAAAGTGAACTGAAGCTTGCTTTTCCATAAAGAGCCATCCAGACCCACATTGGTGATCGCAGCATTCTCCCACGTAATAATTGGATTTGGAAATACACCGGGCTCTATTGTTGACAACGGATTGCCACCACCGATCCAGGTACCGGAAAGGTTATACGCCTGCAGGTATTGGAATGTAGGCACCCTTCCTGAATAAACGTTACGATCGTTTCCTACCTTTCCATAAGAAGCTCTTAATTTTAAATTTTCAATAAAGGCGAGACCGGGGCTTTGCTGCATAAACACCTCTTCGCTAATTCTCCAGCCTGCTGATATAGCTGGGAAAAATCCGTACTTTTTTCTGGTTGGGAATGCAACAGAACCATCAACGCGGAATGACCCTTCCAGAAAATACCGTTGCTTGTAGGCATAGTTACCCCGCATTACATAACTCCGTCTCGCATCATCAAAAGAACCACCACCAGCTCCTTGTTGCTCCTGTCCTCCAAAATTCAGTTCATCCAAACCTGTAGCCGGGAAGAAATTACGCGTAGCACTAAAATTATTTCCAGTAGCCTGGAATTGTTCCCACAGGGCTAAGCCTGAAACCTCATGGTCACCAAAATTGCGATTGAAGTTCAGATTCAGGGAATACTGAAGTGTGTTGTATTCATTAAAGCCTTTTGTGAGCGAAGGCTGATTGTTAGGACCACCTCCCCATAATGATTTAGCACCGGAATAGCTATCATGGTAAGATACAATTGCTACTCTGTAATCTTTACTATTCGTATATTCTTTACCATAAGAGCCTTTTCCGGCAAAGGACAATCCTTTTAAGAAGGGGAGGTCCTGTTTGAAGGAAAGTGTGGCCTGAAGAATATTTACCAGGTCTTTGCCGTACCCTGATGATTTTGGATATTCTGGTGCATAGTTCGCCCGATAATTTAAACTGCCGTCGGGATTATACGCATTTCCATTAGGACTGGCAGCAATAACTTCTGCGAAGATTTGTTCAGCACTATACCCGGCATTATTATAGGTTCGGCTATTCGCATCGAAATCGCCTGAAATGGTTAAGTTCTGATTGATTTTTGCATCCACGTTTGACCGTAGCGAGTAGTTTTGATAATTGATTGCGTTGAACATTCCCTGCTGGTTGGTATAACCTCCGGAGAAAAAGTATTTAATAGCTTCCGAACCACCACTCACATTAATATTATGTTGTGTTTGAGGGGAATGATTTCTAATGGTCAGTGCATAGTAGTCGGTTCCTGCCTTTCCACTTTTAAAGTCTGCCAGTTCCTGGTCGCTGTAACGAGGGTTCTCCCCTTCATTTTTTAAAGCCTCATTATACGTTTGTGCGTACTCATAGGCGTTCATCATCTTCGGGTATACAGTAGGCTGTTGGGTGCCCGCAAAACCATTATAGCTAAACGTGGGTTTACCCGCCTGTCCTCTTTTGGTAGTAATCAGGATTACACCATTGGCTGCCCGTGAGCCGTAAACCGCTGCAGCAGAGGCATCTTTTAAAATAGAAATACTCGCTATCTGGTTGGGATCAATTTGATCCAAACCATTATCCCGTACAATTCCATCAATTACGACAAGAGCTGCATTAGCGTAGTCACCACCAAGTGTACTGAAACCACGGATACTAAGGAAGGAGCCAGCACCAGGCTTACCATTGCCCTGTATGGCAATTAACCCCGGAAGCCGACCTGCTAAGGCATTAGTTACATTGGTGGTAGGTGCCTGCAATAGTTCTTTACCACTTATGGCTGCTACCGAACCTGTAACTGATGTTTTTTTCTGTGTACCATATCCTACTACTACAACTTCTCCCAATGATTGGCTTTCACCTTGCAGAGAAACATTAATTACACCTGCGGTGGTAAATGCTACTTCTTTAGCTGCACTGCCGATATAACTGAATACTAACACACCACTTCTTTCCGGTACCTGAATGGTGAAGTTTCCATCAGCATTCGTAGTGGCTGCGGTCTTTGTGCCCTTTAATAGAACGGTTACTCCCTGCAAGGGTTC
>JBBSBP010000254.1:0-4575 GCA_038251165.1 Bacteroidales bacterium
AAATTCTATCTGAAGAATGGTTTTGTACTGGCAACTCAAATAAAAATTCACGGCGATTCATTATCCAATGTTTACACAAAAGAATTATAAGAATATACCATATTATGCAGAATTTCAATAACCTCATCAACTTTATCCGCTCCACTTTTCAGGAACTAACTGAATTTATTCCCCTTCACGACCCACGTTTTATTGGGAATGAACAAGGTTTTCGTTATTAACGAAAAAGAGTTATCTTTACGAACGAAAACTATCGATGTACCTCGACAGGGAATAGTCAGCATTCGAAATAGTTGGCTATATATTTAATTATGAGTAGTATATATGCTTTCAAAATTAATTATAGAACAGGTTGTTGAATCGCAAAAGGAACGATTAACCAACATGCCCCCGGGCTTACCGCGTAATATTTCAGAATACGTTGGGCTTACTTCACACGCGTTGATTGTATCGGGTATTCGAAGATGTGGTAAAAGCACATGGCTTCAACATATCCATAAAACGCACGAAAATAGCTCAATTTATCTTAATTTCGAGGATCCCCGACTTGCAGGTTTCGACCTCAGCGATTTCAACCGTCTGCATGAAATAGCGGTTAAAGAGGGGACTTTGACCTACTTTTTCGATGAGGTGCAGAATATTCCCAACTGGGAAAGTTTTGTCAGGTTCAGATTGGATGAAGGCTACCGGATTTTCATAACCGGATCGAATGCGTCAATGCTTAGCAAGGAGCTTGGTACAAAACTTACAGGGAGGCATATCACGAAAGAACTTTTCCCTTTTTCGTACAGCGAGTACCTGGCATTTACAAATCAGGAAAGGAGTGAACAATCATCCGGCAATTATATGATGAGTGGTGGTTTTCCTGAATATCTGAAAACTGGATTGCCCGAAGTGCTGATGCAAGCTTTCAATGATATAATCGTACGTGATATCGCTATGCGGTACAATCTGAAAAGCACCTTGGTATTGCAGCAACTTGCAGTATGGCTGGTTTCTAATTCAGGAAAACCGTTCACCGGGAACAGTTTGAGAAAAATATTCCAGATAAGTTCTTCATCAAGCACAATGGAATATTTATCCTACTTTGTTGATGCCTATCTGTTCTTCTATATTCCAAAGTTCAGCTACTCACACAAGGTACAATTGGTCAACCCTAAAAAGGTTTACTGTATCGATAACGGATTTATTAAAATCAATTCCATTTCGTTCAACGACGACAACGGTCGGCTACTCGAAAATATGGTATTCATGCAACTCCGTCGCCAAACTTCTGAAATATACTACTTCATGGAGAAAAATGAATGTGATTTCGTGGTATTTCAACAGGGAAAAATCCAGGGACTTTACCAGGTATGCTGGCAATTAGACCAAAACAATATGGACAGGGAAATTTCGGGCCTGATGGAAGCAATGAATTATTTCGATCAACCTACAGCATGCATCATCACAAAAAATCAGTCGGATACCTTTGTTATTGGTGAAAAAACCATAAAAGCACAACCATTCCACGAGTGGGCCGAAGTGGAGAATTGAAAAATTATTAATAAAACTATCAAAAAATGTCTTCATACAACAATCTGACAGAATTTATCCGTTCCACCTTTCAGGAACCAACCGAGTTTATTCCACTTCATGATCCCCGTTTTATTGGGAATGAACGGAAATACATGATGGAATGCATTGATACCAACTTCGTTTCGAGTGTCGGCGAATTTGTAGGAAGGTTTGAACGAATGTGCGCCGATTATACTGGCGCCAAATATGCCGTGGCTGCCATGAATGGTACTGCTGCTTTGCATATCGCCCTGCAATTAGTTGGCGTAAAACGAGATGAGGAGGTCATCACACAGGCACTCACGTTTATAGCTACTGCCAATGCCATTTCATACACCGGAGCAAAATGCGTATTTATAGATGTCGATCAGGAAACCATGGGACTTTCGCCCACAGCCTTAGAAGTCTGGCTACAAGAAAATGCGGAAATGCGCCCCACCATAGTGCCCGATTACCACCGTCATTGCGAGCGCAGCGAAGCAACCTGCAGCCTTACAACAAAACAACAGGAAAACATATCTCAGCAAAGCAACCTTCAGCCTTTTAACAAAACAACCAACCGCCGCATTGCCGCTTGTGTTCCCATGCATACTTTCGGTCACCCGGTAAAGTTGGATGAGTTGCAGGCAGTGTGTGAGCGTTACAACATCCCATTGGTAGAGGATTCAGCCGAAAGCATTGGCAGTTATTACAAGGGCCAACATACAGGAACATTTGGGAAAGTAGGCATCCTAAGTTTTAATGGGAATAAAATCATTACAACCGGTGGAGGTGGGATGATTTTGACCGATGATGAACAACTGGCCAAAATCGCGAAACATATAACAACAACCGCTAAAGTACCGCATCCCTGACAGTTTGTACACGATTCAATCGGCTATAACTACCGCCTGACCAATGTAAACGCAGCGTTGGGCTGTGCACAGTTAGAACGTCTGGATCATTTACTCACCTTAAAACGTACATTGGCAGAACAATACAAAGAGTTTTTCAAAAATACGGAATTCACCTTCTTTTCAGAACCTGAAAATTGCAAATCGAATTACTGGTTAAATGCTATCATCGTAAAAGATAGGACACAGCGCGATGAATTATTGGAATACATTAATAAAAAAGGGGTAATGACCCGCCCAATATGGGAATTAATGAATCGGTTACCGATGTTCGCCGATTTCCTATCCATTATGGATTTTATCTTTAAAAAATGTTTCAAAAATACCGCAATTGATATTCAGGAAGAAGGGAAGTCGCTTTTAGAACTTGTTATCTGGTTTTGGTTTCCGAAAAGCCGGTAGTAAATGCCATACAAATAAGGATCAGGAGATAAGAAAACGGGAAAAAATATATTCAAATTAAATACATAATAATCAAAACATGAGTATTACACAAACATTAACCGATTACAAAGTAGCAGACATTTCATTGGCCGAATATGGCCGTAAGGAAATCGAAATAGCAGAGAAAGAAATGCCGGGACTAATGTCGCTGCGCAAAAAATACGGCACCTCAAAACCATTGAGCGGAGCACGGATCATGGGTTCACTGCACATGACCATTCAAACCGCTGTATTAATTGATACATTGGTTGAACTGGGCGCCCGGGTTCGCTGGTGCAGTTGTAACATCTTCTCTACACAAGACCATGCTGCAGCTGCCATTGCGGCATCAGGCATTCCCGTATTTGCATGGAAGGGTGAAAGCCTTGCCGAATACTGGTGGTGTACCGAACGGGCTTTGGATTTTGGCAACGGGCAAGGTCCAAATTTAATTGTGGACGATGGAGGCGATGCCACCATGATGATCCATGTTGGTTACGAAGCCGAAAACAATTCCGCCCTTCTTGATGCACCGGTAGAAGCCGAAGACGAGATTGAACTCAACAAAATACTTAAAAAAGTTTTGGCTTCCGATTCCAGTCGCTGGCATCGTCAGTCTCCTGCCATCAAGGGAGTTTCAGAAGAAACAACGACCGGGGTGCATCGCCTTTACCAAATGATGGAACAGGGGAAACTGCTCTTCCCTGCTTTTAATGTCAACGATTCGGTCACCAAATCGAAATTCGACAATCTGTACGGTTGTCGTGAATCATTGGCCGACGGGATCAAACGTGCCACCGATGTAATGATTGCAGGCAAAGTGGTTGTTGTGGCTGGTTACGGCGATGTGGGCAAAGGTTGTGCCCATTCGATGCGTAGTTACGGCGCGCGGGTCATCATTACCGAAATAGATCCGATCTGTGCATTACAGGCAGCCATGGAAGGTTTTGAAGTGAAAACCATGGAAGATTCACTGGCTGAAGGTAATATTTATGTCACTACTACCGGAAACAAGGACATCATTACCGCCGATCATCTGGCAGCCATGAAAGACCAGGCCATCGTATGTAACATTGGTCATTTTGATAATGAAATTCAGGTTAGCCGTATGGAAAAATGGCCCGGGATTCAGAAAGTCAACATCAAACCACAGGTCGACAAATACATTTATCCCGATGGTCATGCCATTTATTTACTGGCTGAAGGCCGTTTGGTCAACCTGGGTTGTGCAACTGGTCATCCCTCTTTTGTGATGAGCAACTCTTTTACCAACCAAACCCTTGCCCAGATTGAATTGTGGGAAAAACAATATGAGGTAAATGTTTATCGTCTTCCTAAAGCGCTCGATGAAGAAGTAGCCCGTTTACACCTGGAACAATTGGGCGTGAAGCTTACAACCCTCACACCCGATCAGGCCGGTTACCTGGGCATTCCGCAAAACGGCCCTTACAAACCAGAACATTACAGGTATTAATAATCTGGCAATGCGAGAACCATCCTCAGAACGTCATTGCGAGGACGAGGAACGAGGACGCGGCAATCTGTTCACATCCCCCACGCTCCGTCATTGCGAGCGACCGCAGGGAGCGTGGCAATCTCATCCTGGTAATACGAATACACAAAATAAAAAAAACTGAACCTTCAACAGATTGCTTCGCTCCGCTCGCAATGACGCTCGTAGCAACGTCATTGCGCGAACCAT
>JBBSBP010000255.1:0-4557 GCA_038251165.1 Bacteroidales bacterium
GCGCTCTCCGGTAAATCTTTGAACTCATCGGCAAGAATACGCTCACAACCGTTAAGAGCATCGTCCAAACCAACCTCTTTTCCTTTCAATCCACTGAATTGTTCGGTTGCAAAAAAGGGCTGGGTAAGGAAACGTTCCAAACGCCTGGCACGGTTTACTAAATTGCGGTCATCAACTGATAATTGCTCTAGACCAAGCATGGCAATAATATCTTTAAGTTCTTCGTATTGTGCGAACGTATGCCTTATTTCTTGCGCAAGATCATAATGTCGCTTCCCAATTATTCCGGGGGTAGCCATTTTTGAACTGGATTTTAATAAATCAATGGCCGGATAAAGACCTTCGCTTGCTTTTTTCCGCGAAAGCACAATAGATGCTGAAAGATGCGAAAATGTATGTACAGCAGCAGGGTCGGTTAAATCATCGGCAGGTACATAAACGGCTTGAATAGAAGTGATAGCACCTGCATCTGTATTGGCGATTCGTTCCTCTAATTTCGCCAACTCGGTTCCCATGGTGGGCTGATAACCCAAACGTGAAGGCATTTGTCCCATTAAGCCCGACACTTCCATGCCAGCCTGTATAAAACGAAAAATATTATCAATGAGTAGCAACACATCCTGATGCTCATCATCTCGAAAATATTCGGCCATTGTCAGCGCTGCATGGCCTACACGAAAACGTGCGCCCGGAGGCTCATTCATTTGACCAAATATCATAACCATATTGTCGAGCACACCTGCGGCTTTCATTTCATGATAAAGTTCCTGTCCCTCACGGCAACGTTCCCCAATACCACAAAACATACTTACCCCTTTGTTGTGCCCCACCATATTATGAATCATTTCGGTAAGTAAGACTGTCTTGCCCACTCCAGCACCACCAAAAAGACCCGCTTTTCCGCCACGTTCCAAGGGTAACAATACATCTATTGCTTTAATGCCTGTCAAAAAAACCTCAGACTTTGTTGAACGTTTTACCAATGATGGAGGTGATTGGTGAATATTCCGTCTTTCAATATCTGATGATAATGGTTTCCCATGATCAATGGTATTACCGAAAACATCAAACATTCGACCTATGATTGATTTTCCAACTGGAACAGTAAGTTCTTTCCCTTCGGTTTTTACAGCCATGCCTCGCGCCAATCCTTGAGTAGGAGTCAATGCAATTCCCCGAACGTGATGCGCATCGCGCTGCTCCTGCACTTCGATAATAATTTGCTCATTATCACCTGCACGCAACACGGTGTTTATCGGCGGTAAAAGCTTATCGAACTTAATATCAACAACACTTCCACGTACCGAAACGACTTTTCCAAAATTCGATATGTCTGTTTTGTTTTCCAATCAAAATGAACTTAATATTTAATCGTATTCTAATTACAAAGTTTGAGCTTATTGACCTTTTAAGTGTTATATAATTCTTATAATATGTTACATAATTCACACTTCTGAAATCCATTATTTTGCCTTGTCAAACTCAGCTTTTATAAATATCCGAAGTTCGCAAGTCATCAAATAACCAAAGAACTTTGCAAAAAAGTTGATCATTTCATGATCAGAAACCAATTAAATTTAAACTTGTAATTATTATTTTTCCTTCTTTCTCGTTGGAATAATAAAAAGTGGTAAAGTCGTTTCTTTTAGCACACTTTCAGCAACACTTCCCATTATAATATTTTCCAGCCATTTTCGGCTATGCGTACCCAAAACAATAATATCAGCATTTGTTTCCTTTGCTGCTTTTAATATTGAATCCGATGTATCGCCCACTTTAATTAGGGTTTGGATTGTTTCGTCAGCAAGGTCCTTTTTCAATTTATCAAGAAAAACCTGAGATGCAGTGTTTCGTTCATCCAAATTTTCTAAAAGAGGAGCCATCTCGCGGTATGAGGCATAATACAGCACGGGTTCTGAAACTACATGTAGCAAAGTAATTTCTGCTTTCATGGTTTTAGCCAATAAGTACCCCGTTTCCGCAACTACCATAGCGGTAGGATCATAATCTAATGCAATCAGTACTTTTTTCATTTTATTTGTTTTTAATGTTGATGAATATTTAATTTGTTGAATTACACTTTTGCATCCGGCGCATCGGCGACTTCCCCCTTTGGCAGAACTTCCGGCAAATCAAGACGAGCCACGCCAATGCGGTTGTCGGCCATTGCGGCCAGTTACCTCCGGAAATAACTGCTACTTTCTGAATTACAATAATCTAATCCGCAATCTCGATTTCCAGCACGGTTACCGATCCTTCCGGACTAAATGCGCATACTCCGGCCACCGCGGGCAATAGAAATACATCACCTTTTCTGACTGAATACAGGCTACCTTCATATTCCAACCTGCCGTCGCCTTCGATACAAACCAATATGCGGGGTTCATCCACGGCACCAATCGTAAATGGCAGTTGTCCGCTGATGCGCCAGAGCCCGAATTGTTCACAATTAAAAAGCTGCTCCCGCTCCGCCGGTATTATTGTTACCTCTTCCGGAATTACCGGACTCGCCATACCCTGCGCAAAATCAATGCATGCAATCGCCTGATCAACCTGAAGAGGCCGTGGCTGGCCGGTTTTGGCATCTACATGATTCCAGTCGAACAGACGAAAGGTGACGTCGCTGTTTTGCTGAACCTCAAATCAAAGGCAGGGTGAGCATTTCTGTTAAACGTCGTCCGCCCCAAAGCCGATATTGATAAATCGGTTCGAATTGCAGCGGATAAAGCTGTATTTGATCCATCGGATATCTCTTTATGGTAATTTTTTTATCTTTTCCATCGCTGTACTATAGTCTTTGTTACCAAATAATTTTTTTAATCCTTTAAATTTTTTTATTCCTCAGATATCTTTAATTCTTCCTTTTTCTCAGCTGCTTCTTTTGCTTTCCTTTTAAAATAACCTCTGAAAAGAAAATTATGCTTAACTGCATTCATGTTTTCCTCTAATCCCTGAGAACTCTTTTTTAGGTTTATCATGGTCTGATTCAAATTCTCTGCAAAGGTTGAATCTCTTATTAACCGTCCGAGTGTTCCATTTCCTTTGTTAATATCATGCATTATTTTTGTAAGTTGTTCCGAGACAATCTCTGTATTACCGGCAGTAGCATTCAATTTGGCCATAATGGAATCTGTACCGGTCAATCCTTGTGAACTCTTTTTAAAATTCAATATGGTCTGATTTAAATTCTCAGCTATAGTTGAATCCTGGATCAGCCGACCAAGTGTTCCATCTCCCTTGTTTATTTTATACATAATCAATGCAAGCTGGTTCGAGATATCTTCAGCATTGGATGCTGTCACTTTCAAACTTGCCATCACAACATCCGACCCGATCAAACCTTTGGAAAATTTATTCAGATTTGCTACGGTTTGATTCAAATTATTGGCAAGGATTGAATCGCGTATTAACATGTTTAGTGTACCATTTCCAGTATTGATATGATCTGTAATAGAGTTTATTTGTTTCGATATATCCTCTACATTAGCTGTGGTTGCATCCAATCGTGCCATAATGGCGCTTTTTTCAATGGTTTGAATTGATTCAAGACTTTGGCCTTCTTTTGCCAACGGAGCATCAGAACTTCCGGGGAGAATAATAATAAGTTTATCACCAATTATCCCATCTGAACCCAATGTAACTTTACAGTCGGATTTGATAAACTGCCAAACGTCTGTTTTTATCGTCAGATCGACTTTTACCGTTGAATCATTAATAATTGTTATATTGTCAACTGAACCGACATTTATTCCTGAAAAACGTATATTATTACCAACCTGTAATCCACTTACATTTGAAAAATTGGATGTAAGTTTAAAAACGGGATTAAATAAGTTCTTTTGTTTCCCAATAATAAATATGGTCAGTACAAAAAGAGTCAGACCTCCAACTACGAATAATCCCAATCTAATTTTAAAATTTTGTGTATGATGATTCATGTCGCTAAATTACAGTTTGGTAATTGGGAATGTATTACAGAATTTTTGAAAGAAATTACATGATTCACACATTTTGCTTTTTTATTCGTGCACGAATAAATATTTTGAAAAACTCGTTTACCAACAGCGGAACCAAACCTAAGGAAATCGCAATTAGCCAACCTCCCAAATCAAGCATTTGCAAATGAAATGCCCTTTGCATGAATGGAACACCGATTACGATTAATTGTAACATGACACCCAAAACAATTGCTCCAACCAGGTATTTATTGGAGAAAATCCCAATCTGAAAAATTGATTTGGCTTGGTTGGCAACAGGGAAAGATTTTCCAGGCATTCGTCGTGGGAAAGACTGGAGAGCAGCTGTTTTTCAAACTGTGGCCAATCGCCTCCGGAAATAACTGCAACTTTGACGATACCAAGAAGGTCATGCAGCAGTGTAGCCATTTCAGTGTCGAGCGATGATTTACTTTCGGCAGGGTGTACGACAAAATTCCCTTTTTGATTTTAATCAACTTTCAATATAACCAGGCCATTTTTCATTCCGTCCGAAAACAGGCAATTTCGCGTATGGACGATTTATCGCGGACGGGTTTCGCATCCTTCATTGTCAACGCTA
>JBBSBP010000256.1:0-4490 GCA_038251165.1 Bacteroidales bacterium
AAGCATGTTTCTCGATTTTATGTTTTTGGGAAGCAGTCCGGCCAACTTCGGCCAGCTTTCGTTTTACGATGCATTTCGTGGTGAACTCTACCGCGATTTCGCCGATGGTATCGGCATGGCTTCACGTGTTTTGGTCGAAGGACTTTTTGGTGTAACACCTGATCTGATCAACAATTCCCTGACCATTCGTCCGGGTTGGCCGTCGGAATGGTCGTTCTCAAAACTGGAAACTCCGGATCTGAAAATTCAGTTCAAACGGGAAGAACAAAAAGACATGTACACCATCGACAGCCATTTCCCGAAACCTCTGAGCCTGAAACTTCTGGTGAAATCACAACTGGACGCAGTTCATTCCATCCGGATCAATGGAAAAGAAAGCGAATGGAAATTGTCGGAAAATTCCATCGGATTTCCTGAATTGGAAATTGATACGCCGGAGGGATCCAGCTTCGAAATTGTGATTATCTGGACGGGGACTCCTTTGAAAAAGTTCTCTGTAAGGACTTTTTATGCCCTTGGGGAAACCTTGAACCTGGAAATGAATGAAGCCCGCATCAGGGACTTTTTTGATCCTCAGCACCTGTTTAAAACCTTTAATGTTGGCGGGCATTCGATCCGGACTGAACTTCAGGGCGAATTGGGAGAACGAACAGTCTTTGTGAAACTTGCACAGCGGCAGATGAGTTGGTGGCAGCCGCTTTCGTTTGAACTGCGAAAACCGTTTGAAATCATTTATTCCGGGGAGCAGCCTCAAAACGAATTGTTGTTTTCTGTCCGGAACAATACTGAAACAGTCCGGGATTGCGAGGTTTCGGTTAACGGATTTCTGAAAAAAATCAAAATTCCGGCACGATCTGTTTCTTCAGGAATAAAAGTAAAAAGAGAATTTTTGGCACCTGGCAGCAATCGGGTTAAAATTCAGGCAGGCCTGGCGGTTTATACTGAAAATATCCTGAACTGGAACATTACTCCAATGAATCCGGTCAATTATGAATCAGTTGATTTGGCAGGAAGACTCAACGACCGGATCACCAATATTTTCAGGGAGCAATATTTGTCACCGCGTTCGCCTTTCCCAACACTTGCTATTCCCGTTCAGGGCATTGGTGACTGGTGTTCCTTCAGAGAAACAGCGGTTGTTGATGATTCGGGTTTACGAAGTCTTGCCGGAAATTCAAATACAATTTCATCACCCCAGTTAATTCCGTTTGTAACTCCTGGCAGTGAAGTTCCCAATATTCTTTTCACCTCCAAGTGGGACAATTATCCCGAATCGTTTGGTCTTAAACTTTCGGGAAAAGCTTCGCACATCTATTTTCTGATGGCCGGAAGCGGACATCACATGCAAAGCCGGATGACCAACGGAGTGGTGAAAGTGGAATATCTTGACGGTACAATGGAAATATTGCCTCTGGTCAGTCCCGACAACTGGTGGCCGGTTGAGCAGGATTTTTACGAAGATGGTTATGCTTTTCGGGTCGATGGGGTACGCCCTCTTCGGCTTTACCTGAAAACAGGAGAATGGCACCTGGATTCGGATGATGTCTGGTCGAAGAATAAAACCAGGAAAATTGACGGTGGCGCTGCCTCTGTTCTCGATTTACCGCTGAACCCAGCCAAAGAACTGTTGCAACTGACACTGGAGACACGGACAAACGATGTGGTGATTGGCTTGATGGCCGCGACTTTACAAAGATAATAACCTACTCACGGGGTGACTTTGAGTCACCCCGTGAGTAAACAACAGATAACATGCTCACAGAGTGCCTTTGAGTCACCCCGTGAGTAAACAACAAAAAACCTGTAACAGATGAAACTGACCTTGACCACATTTCTGATTTTTCTCGCGGGCTTGGGTTCGCAGGCCCAGAAAGTAAACGATTCAACTACTCCGCTCCACCTGATGCAACCGGCATACGAAATCCCTTACGTAAAGCCGGCGGTGAAAAGCATTACTGAAGTATTGGACCGGGTTTACAACTACCTGGATCAAACAACACCGATGGCTTTAATCAATAAGGAAACCCAGGCTGAAGTGACGGATTATTCCCAGGTTGATGAAAAAACCATTTTCAAGCCGGGCGATTTTCGCCTGGTGAGTTATGAATGGGGAGTTGCTTATTCCGGAATGCTCGAAAATGTAAAACCAGGTAAGGGGCAAACGATTCAAAAAACGGTAGTGGTGGATGTCCGAATGCCAAAAATTAATACCGCTGAACAAATCAGGCTGAATGACCGCGAGTTGCCCTACCTGAACTGGGACAACAAATTAACGCTCGAATTTAACGGTGATTTTCCGTGTGTCGCCGGAATTGAAATTGAGCGGGCCGATGAGTTGCCAACCATCTTTTTGGCCGGAAACTCAACGGTAACCGATCAGGAATATGAGCCGTGGGCATCGTGGGGACAAATGTTCCCGAATTTTCTGAAGCCAGAAATTGTAGTAGCCAATTATGCTGAATCCGGCGAAACACTGCTGGCTTTCAAACGCGAAAAACGGCTGCAGAAATTGTTGAGTCAAATGAAAACCGGCGATTACCTGTTTATGGAATTTGCTCATAACGACCAGAAACCGGGAGGTAATCACCTGGATGCCTTCACTTCGTATAAGGACGAACTGAAGTCGTTTATTGCTGAAGCCCGGAAGAAAGGAGGGAAGCCCGTATTGGTCACTTCGACCAACCGCCGGCGTTTCGGTGAAAACGGGGAAATTATCAATACGCTGGAAGATTACCCGGAAGCCATGCGCCAGACAGCCAGGGAGGAAAACGTGCCGCTGATCGACCTGAATGCCATGAGTAAACAGTTTTACGAAGCGCTTGGGCCGGAAAACTCGAAAAAAGCATTTGTACACTATCCGGCAAATACCTATCCGGGTCAGGATAAACCGCTGGCCGACGATACCCATTTTAATCCTTACGGAGCCTACGAACTGGCGAAATGTGTGGCTGAAGGTATCCGCGTTTCTATTCCGGAACTGGCAAAATACCTGAGAAATGAACTGCCGGTTTTTAATCCGTCACATCCTGATGCGCTGGATCAGTTTCACTGGCCGCGAAGTCCTTCGGTAAAACTTTTAAAACCGGATGGAAATTAACTGTGCTTTATTCACGGGGTGACTTCGAGTCACCCCGTGAATTGGCTGATACAATTCTAAATCAAAAACAGATCAATATGAAAACTAAAAACACAGTGCTATTCCTTGCATTAGCCATTGCTTCCGCAAGTTTTACCCTTGCCCGGAATCTTCCGGCAAAAAAGGAAGTGATGGACAAAATGGTGCTTGCCAATGCTTATTTCATGAATAAATGGCCCGACACCGGGAAAACAATCATTACCAACCGCGAACGTCCGAGCAACATTTGGACACGTGCCGTGTATTACGAAGGCCTGATGGCCCTGTACAATGTCAAACCGGATAAAACGTATTACGGTTATGCCGTTTCCTGGGGCGAAGCGCATCAGTGGGGACTGCGGGACGGAATCAAAACCCGTAATGCCGATAACCAGGTCTGCGGACAAACATATCTTGATTTGTATGTCATCGATCCTAAACCTGAACGAATGAAGGACATTAAAGCTTCGGTTGACCTGATGCTGGCAACGGATAAAATCGATGACTGGACCTGGATTGATGCACTTCAGATGGCCATGCCGGTGATGGCCAAACTGGGTAATCTTACCGGTGACAAACAATACGCCGAACGGATGTATGAGATGTACATGGATTCGAAGGTGAGGCAAGGGTTTTACAATCCGAAGGACAAACTGTGGTGGCGGGATAAGGATTTTATTGCCCCTTACAAGGAACCCAACGGGCAGGATTGTTACTGGTCACGTGGAAATGGCTGGGTGGTAGCCGCTTTGGTCCGTGTACTCGACATTCTTCCTAATGACGATCCTCATCGAGGAGAATACCTGAAAACTTACCTGGAGATGATGAAAGTCTTGTTGCCGGTTCAGCGTAAGGATGGATTCTGGAATGCCAGTCTGCATGACCCGAATAACTTCGGTGGAAAAGAAACTTCAGGAACAGCATTGTTTGTATACGGAATGGCCTGGGGAGTCAATAACGGCCTGATAAGCGCCAGGAAATATACTCCGGCGATTACCAAAGCCTGGAATGCCATGGCCAATGAAGCAGTTCATCCGGATGGATTTCTGGGTTATGTACAGGGAACCGGCAAACAACCCTCTGAAGGACAACCTGTCGCTTACGACAGCAAACCTGATTTTGAAGATTATGGTCTGGGATGTTTTTAAGTGCCTGTACAGCAACTCCGAAAAAGAATACGACCGGTGAATGGGTCAGCATTTTTAACGGGAAAAACCTGGAGACTGGATTCCCAAAGTTGCCGGCGATTCGGCCGGAGTGAATACCTTCTCTGTACCCCGGGAACAACAGTCTGGTTTAAGGGGCAGTTAACCCGGGATCATATTATTCCATCCACCTCAAAATATTATTACGACAATGAATGGGTAACTGTTGA
>JBBSBP010000257.1:0-4387 GCA_038251165.1 Bacteroidales bacterium
AACACTACCTTTCCTCAAAACATGCTAATCAAACTATTAAACCTAATCTAAAATCCATCAAGTATAGAGATGCCAGAATAATCAGGCATCTCTATAATCAATTTACCAACCTGGATTTTGTCCCAGATTACTGTTCTTATAGCTTTCGGCTAAAGAAATCGGATAAAGATTCATCTTATCCTCGTAAACGCGTTGCTCAATCAATTTTTTGGTATAATTGAAAGTTCCGTCAGCATTTTTGGTTATGTCCATGCCGTAAATACTTGTTGTGGTAGCCCCGATTTTCCAACGTTTGATATCCCAGAACCGTTGCGATTCAAAAGCCATTTCAACCCTACGTTCATTTTGCAATTTCAACCGAAAATTATCTTTTGATAATCCTGCAGGAAAAACCGGCATTTTTGCCCTTGCCCGAATCAGATTAACCGCTTGTAGCGCTGTCATTCCATAAGTTCCGGCATTCTCCGGTCCATAAACTTCGTTCATTGCTTCAGCATAATTTAGCAGAACTTCGCCATATCGGAACAAAACCCAGGTATGCTGCCTGGTAGTGGTATTACTGGGAGTCAGGTTAATTGCTTCGATTACGTATTTGCGAAGATAATAACCCGTTTTTGTGGCATTGGTTAATGGAGCTGCATTTGCCCCACCGTACCAGCACTCCATTGTTTTGCTCTTAAATGTCGAGTTGTTCAATATTACGGTTAAAGCTAAACGGGGGTCTCTTCCGGCATAAGGATCGGCAGTATTATATCCTGAATTTGAATCAGTAATACTTAATCCGTTTGCCTTCATCTCATAAGAATCAACGAGGTTTTGAGTTGGACAAGTCCCGGTATTACCGCCTTCAATACCAATTGGGAAATTTGCTCTTTCAAAATAATTTTCGTTTCCTTCCCTGGATTCAAGGATTAGCTCTTTGCTCGTAACATTGTTAAGAAAGGCATTGTAATTTGCCTCTAAACTATAGGTTGCCTTATTGATGATGTCTTTCGAAGCTTTTGCAGCATCTTCCCATTTCTGAGCAGCGCCAGATGCATTGTGCAATGGACTGGCTGCATACAAAAGTACACGGGCTTTTAATGCCATTGCAGCGCCACTTGTGGCACGGCCAGTTTCTTTAACTGAACCAAAAGCAGCGTAACTAACAGGTAATTCTGGAATGATCGCATCGCATTCGGAGATGATATAACTAACAACAGCATCAAAAGAAGATTTAGATACCGAATTTGCTTCTTCTTCACTTAAAACCTTGGTAATTAGCGGAACGTCGCCATACCGTTTAATCAATTCAAAATAGAAGAAAGCGCGTAAAAAGCGGGCTTCGTAAGGATAATTATTATATAATAACATATCCTCCTGATAAGTTTCATTCCATTTTAAGTCATCAAAAGTCAGACCAACTGCATTTTCAAGGAACAGATTAACCGCTCTGATTCCTTTGTACATATTACCCCACTTGTCATCAAGCGTTTGAATGGAACTCCATGTCCCATCATTGAATTTCTGCACGGGCGAAAAATTCCATACATGCTCGGCATCATCTGTCGCGGAAGCACGCATCGCACCATCGACGCTGTTAAATTCAGAAGGAAGGTTAGAATATATATTATTTAATAAGGATTTGATTCGGCCTATTTCACTGAATATATTTTCTTTTTTTAAATAGGAAGCCTCGCTATAATCAACGTAGTTACAACCACCTATAAAGAACACCGACAGAAATCCAACTATGAAAATTAATTTTATTCGTTTCATTACTTTTCGTTTTAATTGGTTAGAAAGCTACATTTATGCCCAGATAGTAAGAGCTTAAGGTTGGATAACCCGTACCTATTTCTTCCGGATCCATTACTTTGACTTTGTCAATGGACAGCAAGTTCATACCCCGCACAAAAATCCGTGCTTTGCTCAATTTTAATTTTTCAACAATCTGCTTAGGTAATTCGTAATAAACTTCAGCAGTCCTTAGTTTAAGATAGCTGCCATTTTCCATCCATGTTGTATTCGACCTGAAATTGTTGCTGTTATTCAATGTCGTTAAACGCGGTAATGTAGCCGAGCTGCTTGTTGCTGGAGTCCAACGATTATCCGAAAAGGTTGATATGGTTGTGTTATCCCTTAATGGCCAAAACACACTCTTGGTATTCAGATAAACTGACTGGTTGCCCGTTCCTTGCAATTGTGCATCAATCCCGAAGCCTTTATAATTGAATCCGAGGTTAAGAGAATAGTAGACTTCCGGATAACCTGTGCTGTAACCAATAGGCACTTCATCCAATTGATCAATGACATTATCATTGTTCTGATCCCTGTATTTAATGTCACCGGGAGCGACATCTGAAAACAATTGTTTCGGGCTATTGGCAATATCATTCAAATCTTTAAAGAAACCGATTGCTTCCATCCCAAATGTCTGTCCGATTGGATTTCCTGTGCGTTTCAAATAATCATATGCTCTGAAACTTTCTGCCATTTCATTAATCTTATTTCTGGCGAATGAAATCTGCCCACCAAGATGATAATTGAAACTACCAATCTGATCATTCCAGTTCAAAATCAGCTCAATACCTCTATTAGAGACAACCCCAAGGTTTTTGTAGGAAGGATTAACGCCCAGTACATCCGAAATGATGCCATCAGTTGTCACGAGAATATCATTTCGTTTGTCGTAGAAGATATCCAGTGAAGCTGCTAATTTTCCATAAAGGTTCGCATCAACACCAACATTTGTTTTGTACGACTTTTCATAAGTTAATTGCTGAGTAGCCAACCTGCCTTCGTAATACCCTCCCTGAGAAGTGTTGTTGTTGGTGAAATAATAACCTGTGCCCGAATTATATCCCTGATCGTATAAATTTGGTGACATCAGATCGTTACCTGCAATACCCCAGGAAGCTCTTAATTTCAGAAGTTTTACTACATCAGAATTGACAAGGAAAGCTTCTTTGTTCAATAACCATGCGCCGGAAATAGCTGGAAAAAACCCAAATTTTTCATTTGGTGGAAGCACACTTGAACCACTGTATGAAACAGTTAGTGCAGCAAAATATTTCTCGGCATAACTGTATCGTGCACTCCCAATCATGCTCTGATGCAGAAAGGTATTGTAATGTCCGTTATTGGTTGCCTTATCTTGCTGATAAAGTACCATGGCATTCAGGCTATTTTGCCCCCACGATTTGAAATAATTCAGTTTACCCCAAAAATTTGAATGACGCCATTGACTTCCCAGGCTGGAATAAGGAGATAAGGAGGTTTCCTGTCCATAAGTGTTGTAAATAGTATCCGAAATGGCCCCTGTTGTGGCATCCCTTTGAATTTTCGTAGTCTCATATTCAAACTTCTTGGTCTTACCATCCCAGTAAGTTGCTGAATTATCATAGGATAAAGCAACTTCTCCGGATAAACCTTTCAGGTATTGGTCGAAATTTTGTTTAAGACTTGCATCAAAGAGTAATGTCCTTGAATGGGTTGTTGCGTAACCTGTAGCTGTAAGCAGGGCCATTGGATTGTTATCATATATCTCTGTCCCTCCCCACTTCTTATTTAGTGTTTTAACCGGGAAAGCAGCCGATGGAATGCTGTACATCGCATCAAAAATATTATCAGCCTGAGTTCCCGGACGGTTCATATTATAAATATTACCCGCCACATTGATTTGAAAATCTGTATTCCGGGTAAGTTTTATATCCAGATTCGATCTGAAATTAAACCTATTGTATTCAGCTTGGGTACTGTAAGCATTATCGTCTCCATGATCAAATAAACCATTCTCTTTTTGATAATTGAGGGTTGTAAAGTATTTTACATTTTTTGTACCCCCGATAAATGACGCGTTGAAATTTGAATTTGTACCGTAATTACGCAGGATCTGATCAACCCAGTTTACATTGGGATACAGTTGCGGAGAATTTCCTGATTTAAAAGCAGCAAGTTCATCGTTCGAGTAATGGGCTGGTAAACCATCGTTTGCACGCGCTTCATTTAAGGCCATACCATAAGCATTTGCATCATATAATTCAGGAAGACGAAAAGCCTGATTCATACCGGTCTCAAATGAAATATCTACTTTCAGGGCCGCATTCTCGCCCCTTTTTGTCGTAACCAGTAATACACCATTAGCTCCCCTTTGTCCATACTCGGCCAGTGCTGCGGCATCCTTAAGAACCGTAACACGTTCTATCTCAGGAATGGATATCGAAGACAATGGTCGTTCGAATCCGTCAACCAAAACCAGGATATTTGAATTATTCATGGTTCCTTTTCCACGAATATACATGTCCGGACTTCGACTGCCTGCTACTCCTCCGTTCTGCATCACTGCAAGTCCGGGCAATAAACCGTACAAAGCATTTTCAGGATTAAGCGCTGAACTTTTAGCCAG
>JBBSBP010000258.1:0-4382 GCA_038251165.1 Bacteroidales bacterium
GAATTGATCTTTAAAATTCTGTAAATTCGAAAAAAAACTGTCAAATTATTCTGATGAATGACAAACAAACAATATCGGTTCAAAAAACTGATCTGGCAGGTTCCTGCTTTTATCCTTTTGTAATCGCACTTCTTGTCAATGGATTTTTCATGCATGAAGAAATCACTTCAGCATACTTTATTGATCAGGGATTTTTTATGTTGAAGATTGCCTTCCTGTTTGTGTTTGGCGGGTCGTTGCTTTCCAATTCAGTTTTATTTTTCAAAAACTGGAAAGAAGCCGCCGTTCAGCAGGAAAAGTTAAAACGCGAACAATTGGCATTGCAATACGAAACCCTGAAAAGTCAGGTGAGTCCTCATTTTTTGTTTAATAACCTGAATTCACTGACTTCACTGATCAGTTCCAATCCGGAAAAAGCGATTGATTTTGTGAAGAAACTCTCGGATGTTTACCGTTATGTATTGGATCAGAAAAATCAGGAACTGGTGGATCTTGAAACCGAATTGAAATTTCTGGAATCATACGTTTTTTTGCAGAAAATCAGGTTCGGGGCCAACCTGGATGTACAGATTGATGCCATTCCAAATCACTTCAAAGTCATCCCTTTGTCGGTCCAGATGCTCGTTGAGAACGCTATCAAACACAACGAAATTTCGGATCAAAAACCGTTGACAATCCGTGTATTTATGAGCGATGATCGGTATCTGACCGTTGAAAACCGTGTGCAGAAAAAATCCGGATCGGAAGGTAGCGGGAGTGGGATTCAGAACATCAAAAACCGGTATGAATTTTTTACGGATAAAAATGTGACGATCAATTTTAACTCCGAACGGTTTTTGTTTAGGATCTTATTTTTATGGATATCCAATTGGCTGATGGATTGAGCTTTGAGATTTTCGAACGCGTAAATGTAACCTGCCCGGTGATTTTCACTACAGCTTACGAAGAATATGCCATTCGGGCTTTTAAGGTCAACAGTGTGGATTATCTGCTGAAACCGATTGCTTACAACGAGTTGGAAACAGCATTTCATAAGTTCGAAAATACATTTAAAAGTCAGTCTGCGCCGGTCGTAACACTGGAGCTTTTGACCAAAGTGAAGGAAATGCTCCGGAAGCAATATAAAACCCGGTTTGTAATCAAAGTGGGGGAACATCTGAAATCTATTCCGGTTGAAGATATTCTTTTTTTCTATAGCATGGAAAAGGCCACCTATTTGTGTACCGCTGATTTTAAAAACTACCTGGTGGATTATTCGCTTGACCGGATATCTGAAATGGTTGATGAACAAAGGTCTTTTCGGATCAACCGGAAATACATCCTGAGTAATCAATCGATTTCCGATATCGTTTTTTATTCAAACAGCCGCCTGAAAATCAAGTTGAAAAAGACGGATGAGGAGAATATTATCGTCAGTCGCGATAAAGTTTCCGCATTTAAGGAATGGCTGGATTTATAACGGAATGATAAATTTACCACTGCTTAATGGTAAAACCCTTTTCGCTTGTTTTAATGTTGAATAACTGTTTCTTTGGAAATTGTTCAATCATTATCTTTGGAACGCATCTTTGAATTCTTCATTATGAAACGAACCGGTTTTTTGCTGTTGATCTGTACTTTATTTTCTTCGTCTATTCTCCATGCCCAGAATATTGAAAAAAAACCACTTACAACAGATGATTTTGCTGCCTGGAAAGTGTTGAATAACCCGATTGTTTCAAACGATGGCAAACTGGCTGCTTTCGAAATCAATCCGCAAAAAGGAGATGGTAACCTGGTGGTTAAAACGACTGACTCCAAAAAAGCGGATACGCTCTCCAGGGGTTATGCTGCCAGCTTTTCTCCTGAATCTGATTTTATCGTATATAAAATCAAACAACCCACCGATTCGATCAGGTCTGCAAAAAAGAAAAAACTTAAAAAAGACCAGATGCCAAAAGACAGTATCGGTATCCTGGTATTCAAACGGCACAAGGTATATGCCTTCCCGAATCTGAACCGGTTTTCCCTTTCCAGGGAAAATGCCCGTTGGGTTGCTTTCCTGACCGACATGAAAAAACCAGAAGGTAAGTCCGGAAAAGAAACCGGGAAAAAGAACGAAGAGTCAAAATCCAAAAATGGAACTGATGAGCCGGCGGATCAGAAGTATCAGTTGGTTTTGTTTCATGCATCCTCGGGCGACACGGTTTGTTTTCAGAATGTCACCGATTATTATTATGCCCCGCTGGGGCACAGCGTAACATTTATCCGGCAATCTGAAGATTCGCCTGATCGCGCTGAGATCGTCGTTTTTGATACCAATAAACGAAAGGCCGATGTTATTTTCAGTCATTACGGAACGGCCAAAAAGATCACCTCCGATCAGCAAGGTGGCAAATACGGATTTTTGTTTTCTGCCGACACCATCAAAGAAAAAGTATATAGTTTATATTTCGGATCACTTACAACCGGCGAACCCAAGTCGGTAGTTTCTCCCGAATCACAAGGTATGCCTTTGGGCTGGTCGGCTTCCGAATTTGCAGACCTGTCATTTTCCGATCATGGTGAGTTCCTGTTTTTTGGTACCAACAACCAACCCCGGCCTGAACCCAAAGACACCCTTCCGGACGATGAAAAACCAGTGCTTGATGTCTGGATGTGGAAAGACAAGGAATTACAGCCTGAACAAAAAATCAAGCTTGAAAAGGAAAAAAAGCGCACTTACAAGGCCGTTTACCTGGCAGAGAAAGACAGGTTTATTCAATTGGGCGATCCGGTTGTGAGGGAAATCAGAACCATTCAGAAAGGAAATGGCCTGGTAGCGCTGGGAATTGATCCTTCACCCTATAAACTTGAAGCTTCATGGACCGGCAAATCAACCGCCGATTATTACCTGGTTGATATTGAAACCGGAATTAAACGGATGATCGTTCAGAATAAATCACTGGTTTCCTTGTCGCCGGGAGGTAATTTTATAGTTTGGTACGAACCGGCCGACAGTTCATACTATTCCCAATCTACCAGTATCAATTCAACGGAGAAATTTAACCTCACGGAAACTATTCCGGCATCGTTTGCCAACGAACGTTGGGATATGCCCGCTGAACCCGATCCTTACGGGATAGCAGGCTGGACTGAAAACGATAAATCGGTTTTTCTGTACGACCGATACGATATCTGGAAGGTCGATCTGGAAGGTTCCAGAGTACCGGTTAATGCCACCCGAAATTATGGCCGGAAAAATGTTCTCAGCCTGCGTTATCGTAAACTTGATCCGGAAGAAGAGTTTATTAATACCAGCAAACCGGTCATCGTTCATGCCTTCGACGAACGAAACAAATCGGGAGGCTACTTTCTGGCTGATCTGCGCAACTATGCCGATCCACGGCTAATGCTGATGGAAGATTCCGGATTTGAAAACCTGGCAAAGTCAAAAAACGGGGAAGTACTGATATGGACCCGTGAAAATGTTAGTGATTCACCGGATGTCTGGTCAGGCAATCCGGACTTCGAACACCGCCACCGGCTTTCGGATATCAACCCTCAGCAAAAATCGTTTATCTGGCCGGGTGTAAGGCTGGTACACTGGGATTCGTTTTCAGGAAAAAAGCTTGAAGGCTTGCTTTATTTTCCCGAAACCATTGATCCTGACCGCAAGTATCCGATGATCGTTTATTTTTATGAACGCAATGCCGATAATCTGCATACCTATACCGAACCTTCACCAACCCGTTCAACAGTCAACCGAACCTATTTTGCCAGCAACGATTATATTGTTTTTATTCCTGATATTACTTATGAGGATGGTTCCCCGGGCCAGTCGGCATTTGATGCCGTCGTTAGCGGAACACAGATTGTGAGCAGCATGTTCCCGTTTATTGATCGCAGTCATATCGGCATTCAGGGGCAAAGCTGGGGAGGTTACCAGACCGCCTGGCTGATTACACAAACGAATATGTTTGCTGCCGCCATGGCAGGAGCTCCGGTGAGCAACATGACCAGTGCCTATGGAGGCATTCGTTGGGAATCGGGTATGTCACGGATGTATCAGTACGAGAATTCGCAAAGCCGGATTGGTGGAACTTTATGGGATAAACCCTTGCAGTACATCGGGAACTCTCCACTGTTTTTTGTGCCCAAAATCAAAACTCCATTGCTGATTATGCATAACGACAACGATGGAGCTGTACCCTGGTATCAGGGCATTGAACTATTTATGGCCATGCGGCGCCTGAATAAGCCGGTCTGGATGCTGACCTACAACAACGAGGAACATAACCTAAAAGCCGAAAGCTGGGCCAACCGGATGGATCTGACCATCCGTATGAAGCAGTTTTTTGATTATTACCTGAAAGCTGAGTCCATGCCCCCCTGGATGGAATATGGAATTCCGGCTGTCAGGA
>JBBSBP010000259.1:0-4377 GCA_038251165.1 Bacteroidales bacterium
ATACAGCATCAGTGCTGACAGGATCGATTTTAAGGATATCACACAGGAACGCGTTATCGCCTTTCTTGGCTGGCTCGAAACAGAAAGAAAATGCAGCGTGCAAACAAGAAATGCCCGCCTGGCAGCAATACATTCTTTTTTTCGGTTTCTTCTTTACAGGTCAGTGGATCATTTAAGTGAATGGCAACGGATACTGGCCATAAAGATCAAAAAGGCTTCCAGACCTCACGTTGTTTATCTGACATCAGAAGGTATGAAACTCCTGTTTGCGCAACCTGATACATCCAGATCAAAGGGCAGACGGGACCTGGCGCTTTTATCCCTCATGTATGAATGTGCAGCCAGGGTGCAGGAAATTGCCGGACTGGTTCCGGCAAGGGTGAACTTCGGTAAACCGACAACATTAAGAATCACTGGCAAAGGAAATAAAACACGGCTTGTCCCGATCTCCGAACAAGGTTCAAAACTACTAAAAGCCTATATGCAGGAAAATCGCCTATTGGATGATAACGCCAACTTATATCCTCTTTTTAATAATGGGAGAGGTGATATGCTGACCCGTATGGGAATAACTGCGATTGTGAAAAAATATGCAGCAAGGGCCAGGAAGATCAATCCCGCATTGATTCCTCCGAAGATAAGCCCACACTCACTCCGCCATTCCAAAGCAATGATGCTTCAGCAAAATGGAGTGAATTTGGTGTGTATCAGAGATTTTCTGGGCCACCAATCAGTAACAACCACTGAAATATACGCAAGGATAGATAATAAGCAAAAAAGGGAGGCTATAGAAAAAACAAGTTTATCTCCGGCCCCAAAGAAAATACCATCCTGGCAAAAAAATAAAGGACTGTTACAATGGTTGGAAAACCTTGGGAAATAGCTATAAATTATGCAAACTATTTTTGATTGAATAGACTAATAACTAACTGTTTGTTTTAAATAGTTTGCATAATATGTTTGTTTCTATAATCCTGATTATGGATATTTTTCCATAATCAGGACAAAGCGATGGTTGAAGGGGCTGTGAGACTGGTCTATCAACGGATCTTCTTCTCGATTCGGAACATGACCTTCTTTAGCTTGGAAGAACTCAACGAACAGCTTAAAAAGGAACTTGTAACGTACAATGAATACCTGATGGTTACTTACCAGGCAAGTCGTCGAAAACTGTTTGTCGAACTGGAGGAGCAGTATCTTCAACCCTTACCGCCGGATACTTACCAGATCAAGCATTACAAGCGAGCTAAGGTGCAGAAGATGGGGTATATCTACCTGTCAGACACCAGAAATTATTACAGCGTACCCTACCGTTACATTGGCAAACAGGTAGAATTGCAATACAATCAGGACACCATCGAGATTTACTGTCAGTCGGATCGTATTGCGAGTCATAAAAGGGTTTACCGTCCGGGTCAATATGTTACCATTAAAGAACATCTGAGTAGCAGCCATCAGTTTTACAATGACTGGAGTCCGGAATTCTTTAATAAACTGGCAAAAGGTATTGGTTCAAAAACAGGTGAATATATCTCTCTGCTGATCCAGCAACAAGACTATCCGGAAACAGGTTATAAGCAGGCACTGGGCATTCTGAGTCTGAAAAAAGCCTTCGAGAAACACCGGATAGAGAAAGCCTGTGCCATTGCTTTAACCCATGAAAGATGCAGTTACCGTACCATCAAACGTATTTTGGAAAACAATATGGATAAAGCCATCGAAACCAAAACACAACAACTTATTATCCCGATACACATGAACATACGAGGCCCTCTAGCCTATAATTAATCACTAAAACAATCAGAAATGAACAATCAAAGTACCATTGAAAAGATGAAACAAATGCGGCTGTATTCGATAGCCGAAACATACTACAACAGTATGCAGAACAACATGCATCAGGATTACACGCCCGATCAATATCTGGCTTTGCTGATTGATCAGGAATGGGAATACCGCTACAACAAGCGCATCCAGAACCTGATCACCATGGCTGGCTTCAGGTATCCAGCCTCCGTTCAGGATATTGATTACACTGCAAACCGTTCCCTGGATCGAAACACCTTTGAACGCCTGGCATTACTTGATTTTATTAAACGAGGGGAAAATGTGATTATCACCGGAGCAACTGGTACCGGGAAAAGTTACCTGGCACAAGCATTAGGACACAATGCCTGCACCATGCAATACAAAACGATGTATTACAATTTTGCACGGCTTATAGATCAGGTAAAGCTATCAAAGCTCGAAGGCACCTATATCAGGTTGCTCAATAAGATCGAAAAAACTGATTTACTGATACTGGATGATTTTGGACTAACAACCTTTGACGACCATGCAAGAAATGCTTTAATGGATATCGTTGAACTCAAATATGACAAGTCGTCCATTATCATTGCCGCTCAAATACCGGTAAAAAACTGGCATGAAACAATCGGGGAAGGAACCATTGCCGATGCTATTTTGGACCGGATGGTACACTCTTCACATCGAATAGAATTAACCGGAGAGTCAATGAGAAAAAATAAAATGAAAAAAGCTCAGATTAATTAATAAATTTGGTCAGGAAATCATCCCTTTTTTTGTGGCACAACATCACCGAAACAAGTGGCACAATTACACCGAAATATCAAGCCTCCGGAACCGGCTGCCATCAATAGTTTCCATTCGCCCTGCCTGATCGTAAAACTTCCATTTGCTGAATGACTCACCGTTGCCTCGCGAATAGTTTTTTTGTATTCAGGATTAAGAATTGCCGAAAGCAAATTGTAGCTGTCTTCCGCTTCGTTTTCAGCAAGCTGATAACCGGTTATTTCGGCAAATGTTCTCGTGAAATCGTTCAGGCAAATGGTTTGTGAAACGGTATGCGGAACTTTTATTTGGGCTGGCCATTGTACCAGGCAGGGAATGCGATGTCCTCCATCGAATAAATCGGCTTTGGTTCCCCGGAATATGTAACTGCTGTAATGTCCGTGCGCGGTTAAAAACGGGAAATCTGCCTTTGGCGAACAACCGTTGTCACTGGTAAAAACCACAATCGTATTTTTATCCTGCCCGGTTTTTTGAAGTGTATTCCGAATTTTACCGACCACATGATCAACTTCAAGGACAAAATCAGCATAGATATTTAAACCTGATTTCCCCAGAAATTCTTTGGAAGGTGCAACAATTGGTGTATGTGGTGCAGTGAGTGGAAAATAGAGGAAAAAAGGTTTGTTCTGCCTAAATGCCATTTGCCAATACAAGCTGTTTGATAGCCTTTTTGTTTTAGCATATGGCCATATTGGTTCGCTGCGAATCCATCAATGGTTTGTCGTAAATGCGCAGCACTCCCTGTTTCAATCGCGAACGCCAGTTGTATCGCCCCGTTAAAATGCCGTACCGGGTCGGCGTACAAACAGCCGAACTCGAATGAGCATCGGTAAAGGTCACACCAGATTAAGCAGCCAAAACATACTTATGTCGATTCAGGGATTTGTTGTTTATAAAGTTAAAATATTGACGCAATGTCACTGCTGTAATTTTTGATGGAATATGAATGGAATGACCTAAGTTGGACTTTATATTATTTCCAACCTAAACTTGCTTGCATTCTTCAGTTGCTGAAAATATTGTTTGGGCAAAATATTCAAAAATTATTATTCCGCTCTGTACAAAATCCATTGGTTCAATGTAGGTTCTTTTGCTTCAAGAATTTTCAATCTAAAGACACGTGCTGTAACTGGGTTCAATAGCAGGGTATGGCCTGTCCCATTTGTGACAAATTCGGCAGAGGTAATCCAATTGTTCCCTTTTTTGTATTGAATTTCAATTTTTTGTCCTTTATTGTCCCAGGGGTGCCATGGTTCAACCAATGAACATGAACCGATTGTAATTTCTTCACCCAAGTCAACCTCCACCCATCTTTCAGTATCGTTGTCTTCTGGTTGCCATTTATTTTTGGGATTTCCATCGGTTAAGTTTTCAGCGCTTGTACCTGCCTTGCTTGAGGATGCCATAATCTTCTTTCCAGCAGTTGGAATTGGTAATACCTTTGGTTCCCCTTCAATTTCAAGGACTACAACAGAAGCAATTGGATCGGGAGCTGTACCTTTTAGGTGTATGGTATTTTTATACGATGATTTTTCAACTATCAGTATTGTTCGAGGATCATTTAAAAGAGAGGCTTTTTTAACAGTGTTCAAGACAGGAACAGATAATTCCCCATTTTTTGGCCAATTAAATACATGCAGATAAAGCTTGTTCCCTTTTTGGGTACAACGCCCCCAGGAAAGATACGGGAATGGGCTTGCTGTTGTGCCATAAATAGCTTCGCCATAAATTTTCATCCAATGTCCAACTTCTTTTAACCGTTCAATGCTCGGCTGAGGAATTTGA
>JBBSBP010000260.1:0-4332 GCA_038251165.1 Bacteroidales bacterium
GCTTTCACCGTTGTCGTATTGTCAGGGTTATCTTCAATCAACAGAATGGTTGCCTGACCCTGGATTTGCCGTTCGGAAGATTTTCCAGCCTGATCTGCGGAAATTGCCTTCCCTTGTGGCTGAACCATGTTGCTGACATGAATCAACAGCTCATTCCGGTTGACGTCTCCTTTTTGAATAAGCTGATAAATATGATTTTCATTTAGAAAACTCAATTCCTGGCTGGTGATGTGCTTTGCCGAAAGAATAAGTACCGGAATCCGGCTGGCCTCCTTCTGACGTCGAATTACTTTAAGCACTTCAAAGCCATCCAGTTCTGGCATCATAAGGTCCAGTATCATCGCATCAGGCAAGGAAATTTTTATTGCTTCCAATGCTTCCACACCATTTCGGGCTACATGAATGACATATCCTTCATTCTTCAGCATGTCGGTCAGCTGAATAATCTGCGGTTCACTGTCTTCGACCAACAACAAAGTTTTACCTTTTCCTGATTGAGTTGACGCAGAGAAGGATAAAGAACGGTTGAATCCGGTCATGTCAGTTTCAGAATCAATCAGTTCATAGCCATCAGGTTTTTCAGGCAATATAACGACAAAGATGGATCCTGCACCTTCCTGACTATTGACTTCAATGCTTCCATGAAGCAATTGGGTGTACTTTTTCGCAATAGCTAACCCAAGACCGGTACCTCCAAATTTACGCGAAGATTTGCCATCGGCTTGCCTGAATTCATCAAAAATAAAAGAAAGATGCTCCTGCGAAATACCAATCCCGGTATCTTTTATTCCGATATATAACTTTCCGCCTTTTAGCTCAGCAGTAATTTCGACTGATCCTTTTTCTGTGAATTTAAGCGCATTGGTGATGATATTCTGAAGAATGTGATGACACTTGACACTATCGCTTATGATCGGAGATAGATCAGACTGAATACGGTTAATTATGGTGATGCCCTTTTCGTTCGCAATTGGCTCCAGTGATTCGAGAATGTTGTTTACCAGGGTCTGTACCTGAAACCTTGAATAGTCAATCTCCTCTTTCCCGGCTTCGATTCTCGACAAGTCAAGAATATCGTTGATCAGCAAAAGCAATTGTTTCCCGTTTTTTTCAATAATTCCCAGGTAATTGTACTCGTCTTCCGAAATCTGATTTTTTAGTCTGCGGATCAGTACGCCTGACAGTGCAATCACTGAATTTAAGGGAGTACGAAGTTCATGGCTCATGTTCGACAAGAAGGCACTTTTAAGCTGGTTGGCTTCATTCAGTTGTTTCTTTTGCTGTTCGAGTTCAACATTGAATTCTTTTAATTCTTCAGCCTGCAACATCAATTTTCCGGATTGTTGTTCCAGTTCTTTATTCTGCATGTCCAGCTTTTCCAAAAAATCAGTTATTTTTTTGAAAGAAAGCACTCCGTTGATGCGAGCCATCAGCATGACCCAGGCTTCATTCAGAAACTTTAGTGACATTTCGGAGAAACCATGAAGCGAAGCCAGGGAAATGACAGCTACCACTTCGTTGAGCCTCAAAACAGGAATAGTAATGATTTCGCGGGGTCTGAATTCCCCGCTGGCTGTCTGGAAAGTGAATGCAGTATCTTCCGGAATCAGGTTAAGATGAATAATTCTTTTCTCAAGAAGTACAGCGCCAAATTCACCTTCCAGTATACTGGCTTCAAACGACTGCCGGGCAGTGTAACCCATACCAATCGACTCCAGACATTCGAAATGTTGGGAGTCTTCACTTAAAAGGTAAACTGCAGCCATCTGCGAATTCGTATGAGAGGAAAGTGAACGAAGAGTTGTCCGGAAGAATCTTTTAGCCTGATCCTCACTCATCATTAGACTGGCAAGGTTATTGATTTTTTGGTTTAATTCCGTATTCTGCTGGATGGTTTCGACCATTGAATTAAATGACGCGGATAAAATACCAAATTCATTTTTTAAGCTGTACGAACTGCGGGCGCTCAGATCACCCTGTTGAAAACGATTGGCGGCACTGGTCAGTTCTTTTATTGGTCTGCGGATGCTTCGGAGTAAAAAATAATAAATCAGTAACGAAAGCGCTACAATCATCAATACCAATACGATTAATTGATTGTTCAGTGAGTTGTTCAATTCAACAGAACTGACATATAGCGATTTCCCTTTGTCTTTGGCATATTCATCAATCTTCCGGATTTTATCCACCATCTGTTCCCGGGTACTGCCTGCTTTACCTGATGAAAGCAAAATCTTTTTCATTCGTTCGATTTCTCCGGAAAGAGCGAGTCTTGAAATCTCTTCAAGGGAAGTTTTCCAAATGGTAAAGGCATTGAATGCTTCTTCAATATCGGACTTAGGTCCCAGGTATTGTTCATTCAGGACTTGAAATTGCAGGAGTGCATCAGCGGCAAATCCTTCCATTAACCGAATTGCATCTTGCTTTTCCTGGTCATTTCCGGCCAATATCAGGTCTTTCGTGCCTGAGCGAATGCTAACGACATCCACATTGAGTTTCCCAATTGCATTTCTAACCGCTAACGGATGACTGTAAATTGTTTCGGTTTGCTTTTGAAGCTGATTGGTTTGCAAATAGGCAACCACGCCCAATATAATTACAAACAACAGAACGGTGGCAAAACCAAGCTGAAGTTGTCCTCCTATTTTTAAATCCTTTAATTTCATCACTGTCTCTATCTTTTTTGTCTCCGATTCAATTTCACTGCATTCCCTGCTAGCGGGGATTTATTTTTTAATTTTTCACGAAAATAGCTGCCGGAGCTGAGTAGGGTTTAAACCCTCCAAATTCCCAAACCAGATGAGCTTCTGCTTCCCCTGTAATTAAAAATCCTCCTTTTCTTAACGAGCGAAAGAATTTTTGAAGAATAATCTGTTGATAAAACGGCTGATAATAAATCAATACATTGCAGCACATGATCAAATCAAAATCACCGTAAATTGCTGAAGGAGGAGAGCTTGAATCCCTGCTCAGCAAGTCATAGTTTGAAAAATCGACCTTCTCTTTGAGTTTTGGATCGAGCAGGAAAGTCTCACCTTTTCGTATAAAATACTTTTCCGTAAATTCAAACCTGGTGTTTTTAACGGTACTAATGTTGAAAATACCTTTCCGGGCCAAATCAAGTTCCTTCTCGGAATTATCGGTGGCAAAAATCCGGTAAATAAAATTATCCTGTTTATTCTTTTTAAAATTATCCAAAACCATGGCCAGTGAATAAGGTTCCTGCCCGGAGGCACATCCTGCCGACCATATACGGATTTCCCGGGAATGATCTTTTGCCGTCAGCTGAGTCATTTTGCGGAGTATCGGCTGTTCAAGAAAAGAAAAAGTGAGCGAATTCCGAAAGAATTCGCTGTACGAATTGTTGAGCTGACTCAGCAGTTCGCTTAATTCATCCGGCACCTGGTGTATAAATAACAGGTAATGCTCGGAAGCTTCGCATAAAGTGGAAGTCATCCTGAATTTGATGGCTTTTTCAAGGAAAGAATAATCGTACACGGAAAGATCCAAATCATACCGCTCTTTCACCAAATGAACACAATTTTCA
Organism: Bacteroidales bacterium; assembly: GCA_038251165.1. Classification (GTDB taxonomy): domain Bacteria; phylum Bacteroidota; class Bacteroidia; order Bacteroidales; family Prolixibacteraceae; genus Aquipluma. The sequence goes on from JBBSBP010000260.1 coordinate 3,548, forward strand.
ACTCCATCTCTCATCTTGCCTTTCTATATCGTTCCTGTTAAATCCTCTTCCCCGTAAAGTTGAATTTTGACCCCCCGCTGGTCAACAGGCGGGTGATCAGATTGGATTCAGGTTAATGCAATCCTGTGGAGAGAGGCCTTAACCGGCAATCATGAAACTCATTCAGTAACAGGCTCTAAATTATAAATAAATTTAAGTATTTCATAAATTATGCTATTTCATTTTTTTTTAAGACAGAACACCTTGCCTGCACCTGTATTATACGGTAAAAAACTGCTGAAAATAAAGTGATTTCCACAGATTGCCCATACGATTAGACTGCTGTAATTCCTGATTAAAGGAAACGTTTCCAGATTCTGTTTGAAAAGGAACGGATTGTTCTCCGGAAACAAGCCTGGTACAAATTCAGGAAGAGAAATCACTTCAGGCTCAACCTTAAATGCACCTGTATTAACCTGTATTTCCGTAATTTGACAAATATATTCTATGTATATTTTTATATATTTAACAAATCAAAACCAGTCAGTTTATTCCATGACAATGAATCCAAAAAATCAATCCAGTCAGATCTTTCAGCTGTTAAAAACAACTGTGATATTCATTTTCTGCCTGATTGTTACCCAATCGGTTGCTCAAAAAACAATGACTGCATTTCCGTTGAAAACACCTCCCGTAATTGATGGGGTATTCGACACCAAATGCTGGGCAGGCGCCGACAGTACTGCCGGTTTTACACAGCTCGAGCCTCTGAAAGGAGAACCTTCGACGGAACAAACAGTCGTTTA
>JBBSBP010000261.1:0-4327 GCA_038251165.1 Bacteroidales bacterium
TGGTTAATCTGGACGAGGTTTTTTCGCTTAAGCGTAAATGTAGAAAAATTATTTTAAATGACGCTACTGAATTAATGGTCTCATTACGAAGAGTTAAGCCTTTGAATGATGCGTTGGCCAGACAAAATATGGCGTTGGCGAGATAGATCGATTCATTTGCAAGGTATTGTTACGGTTTGTAAATAAAAATCCAGGTTACTTTTTATATTTAGTTGTAGATTTTTTCAGTAAAAATACAACTGATATTAAATTATGGTTCCCAGAAATTTCCCTTTCGAATTCCAACTAGATGCCATGGATTGTGGTCCGGCCTGCCTGAAAATGATCTGCAAACACTTTGGGAAGTATTATTCTCTTCCGTATTTGCGCGATTTATGCGGCATCACACGTGAAGGGGTTTCCTTTCTGGACTTAAGTTACGGCGCTGAAAAGATTGGCTTACATACACTTGCCGTTAAATCTGACATGCAGACCCTTCATGAAAAAATTCCTTTGCCATGCATTGTCCACTGGAAAAACAGCCATTTTATTGTTGTTTATAAAACCTCTAAACAAAAAATATTTGTTTCCGACCCGGCCAAAGGATTAATAAGCTACAGTCACGAGGAATTCAGGAAAGGTTGGTATAAAAAGGGAGAGGAAACAGGGGCCATATTAGCGATTGAACCCATGGCCGATTTCCTGCAACGTGACCTTGAAGAAAGGACTGAACGGGCAAAAACCTTTCAAAATGTCCTTGGATACTTTTTGCCGTACAGAAAGAATTTCACAACCATTTTTATCATCATGTTCATCGCTACTGCTTTGCAGGGGTTGTTGCCTTTTATCTCGAAAGCTGTTATCGATGTTGGGATACAAACTCACGATCTTAATTTCATCAATCTGGTACTGATTGCCAATATTGTGATTATCGTGAGCGTAACAATTTCAGGGGCAATCCGTGATTGGCTGCTTTTGCACATCACAGCAAGGGTAAACATTTCCCTGATTTCGGATTACCTGATTAAATTAATGCAATTGCCGGTTACTTTCTTTGAGAATAAAATGATCGGCGACATCCTGCAACGGGCGCAAGACCATGAGCGTATCCGTAACTTCATTATGAACAACTCGCTGAACCTGATTTTTTCTACACTTACCTTTGTGACCTTTGGTATTATCCTGCTAATATACAATACTACCATATTTGCCATTTTTCTTGCCGGAAGCATTCTTTACGTTGCATGGGTGCTGGTTTTTTTGAAAGTGCGTAAAAAATTGGATTGGGAATATTTCGCTTTGACCTCTCAAAACCAGAGTTATTGGGTGGAAACTGTTGGCGCCATTCAGGACATCAAAATCAACAATTACGAAAAACAAAAACGCTGGAAATGGGAAAACATTCAGGCTAAACTTTACAAAGTTAACCTTAGGGTATTGAATGTGACCAATGCCCAAAACATGGGAGCCCAATTTATACAGAGTATCAAAAATCTGTTGATCACCTTTTATTGTGCCAAAGCGGTTATCAGCGGTGAAATAACCTTTGGGGTAATGATTTCCACCCAGTTCATCATCGGGATGCTTAATTCCCCACTCACACAGTTTATCAGTTTTATTATTTCTGCTCAATATGCCAAAATCAGCTTTCTGCGGATCAACGAAATACATCAATTAAAAGATGAGGAAGATACTGTTGTAACCAACAGCCTGAGCATCCCCGATCACAAAGGCCTGATGCTCAAAAATGTATCCTTTCAATACACTCCCAATGCTCCTTTTGTCCTGAAGCAAATCTTTCTTGTTATTCCCGAAGGTAAAATAACGGCCTTTGTAGGGGGCAGCGGCAGCGGAAAATCAACCTTGCTGAAACTGTTGTTGCGACTGTATAATCCCTCATTTGGTGAAATACTGATCGGGAACATGAATATTTCGAACCTGAGCCTTCGCGAGTGGCGCGACCATTGTGGTGTGGTGATGCAGGACGGCAAAATATTCAACGATACCATCCTGAACAACATTACCCTTGATGATGAAGAAATTGATTACCAAAGGTTAAAAGAAGCAGTTCGGATTGCACATATTGCCGGTGAGATTGAACAAATGCCACAGGGATACCAGACCAAAATCGGCGAGGTTGGGCGTGGCTTGAGCGGTGGACAAAAACAACGCATGCTCATTGCCCGTGCATTGTATAAAAATCCTTCTTTCCTGTTTCTCGACGAAGCAACCAATTCCCTGGACGCCATTAATGAACACAAAATAGTTCAAGCCTTAAACCATGCCTTTGATAAACGAACGGTGGTAGTTATTGCCCATCGGTTAAGCACCATTATGAATGCCGACCAGATTGTGGTTCTCCGTGATGGAATGATCATCGAAGTTGGCAACCACGAAAAACTGATGGAAAAGAAAGGTCATTATTTCGACCTGGTGGATAAACAGATGGGAGTTTGGGCGGTGAACGGGGCGAATAAAGGCGAATTGGCAATCGCAAAAGCAAATAATTGAATGGAACAAAAGATAAAAATTAAATTTCACACGTATGAAAAAAACACTTGCCCTTGCAATTCTACTACTTGTCTCATCACTAAACCTTCAGGCAACTAAACCTGAAGTGGAGAAAGAACTTTTTGGAAAATGGAAGCTTGTTAAGTCTGCAACGAACGGCAAGCCAAATCCATCCATAATTAATGACCGTACCTGGGAATTTTTTACCTGGAACGCTTTTTTAGGGATAGTCAATCTTCCTGAAGGACCCAGACCATATAACCATGGTATGTTTCTTCTGGCTAACGATACGACCATGATTACCTTCCATACCGATAATTTGGGAAAACTGTCTAAGGTATCCTATACTTATAATTTTCACATAAGGACAGATTCACTCCATTTGTATGGATTCTACTTCAGGGGTGTTCCATCAGAACCCGGGATGCTCCAGATGATGTATATTGATGAATGGTGGGTAAAACTGCCCGTATTGTCCCAAAAGTAATTTGCTATGAATGCCAGTGAACTGAAAAACATCGCACCACGCACTGAAGAAGTACGCGACATCATTGATCGGATGCCGCACCGGACGGGTAGGATCGTGGCCCTATTGGTTGCCGGGCTTTGCATTTTGCTGGTTTCATTGGGTTGGCTCATTGAATATCCTGAAACGGTTTCGGGCCCTGTTACCGTTACCGCCCGGCAGGCTCCGGTGCGTTTGGTGGCCAACAGTACCGGCAAACTGCACCTGTTGAAAAATAATGGAGATACACTTATCGAAAACGATGTTATCGCGGTGATGGATAACCCCGCCAACTTGGATGATGTTTTACTGGTGGATCAATTTATTGCAACTAAACCGGTTGATTCGCTGGTCTATACATCGAGCAAGACGAATCTTCCTTTGGTTACTGCTTTGGGCGAACTAAGTTCGGGATATTATTTGTTTTGCGATGCTTTCGAGAAAATAGCGCAATACCGTACCGGGCAACCCTATCAGAAGAAAAGAGAAAGCTTAAAATCGCAATTGGAATCACAAACGCAATTGTTGCAGCACAACCGGCAGCAAATGGACACCAAAAAGCAAAGTCTGAAGATTGCCGGTAAGAACCTGCACCGCGACAGTGTTTTGTTTCGTTCATCGGCTATCGCCGAACTAAACCTCGACCAGTCGTCGGTTTCTTTTCTTGGACTTTTAGAAAGCACACAAGCCATGAACAAAGAAGAAGCAACATTCCGATACCAGGTGAACGATACCCGGCATAAACTGCAACTGTTGCAGGTTGAACAGCAACAAACCGAACAACAATTGCGGATGAATGTGATTACCAGCTACAACGAACTGGCCAACAGCATCCGCCAATGGAAACAGCGTTACTTGTTTGTTGCCCCTTTTGCCGGGACATTGGAAAACCTGAATTTTTGGCACGAAAGCGACTTTTTGCAGGCCGGAACCGAAACTTTTTCGGTATTACCTGCCGATAACCCTTTGCTGGGGCAGGTTTATCTGCCTTCGCAGGGAGCGGGTAAGGTAATGGTTGGACAAAAGGTAATCATCAAACTCGACAATTACCCGTACCTGGAATATGGCTCCATTGACGGACAGGTTAGCTCCATCTCGATGCTGACCAATCAGGCCGAGATGGTGGCCAAGCAAAACAACCTCCATACGTATTTGGTAACCGTTGCTTTGCCTAAACGCTTAATGACGAACTATGGGGCAACGCTCGATTTTCGTTACGAAACCAAGGGTATGGCTCAGATTGTAACCAAACCTCGCAGATTGTTGGAACGACTGTTCGATAACCTTAAATACATCGCCAGTAAAAAGTAAAACAATTTATTAATTTTAAAA
>JBBSBP010000262.1:0-4162 GCA_038251165.1 Bacteroidales bacterium
GGCATACTTTCTATTTTCACCAGCTTTTGTTGCAAAGCTTTGATATCAATGTACCGGATTCTTTGGTTATTTGCAGCAGCCATAGCGGCGCCTATTCCAACAGCATAACCTTGATTCTGAAGGCATGGCTGCATTCGGATAACTGGCATGGCATCGCGATGAGCACTTGCGCCAAGACCAGTTACTGCAATGCCTTCCAATCCTTTAGGTAGAAGAGCCCGAAAAGGTACATTGGCAATTACATCAACTCCACTGTGCGCAGGTGGTTTCAGTGCGAAAAACGGATCAATAGTATAACCGTGTGTATCGAAGGAACTTTCGTGCACCGAAATAGTGTCCGGATAGGTCCGTCCATTGTAAACATCAAGAACAGAAATAGTAAAATCACCATTCATTCGGCGTCGCTCACGGGTTTGCGGCAATTTGCCTATATCAAACTGATCCTTAAATTTCTCTTTTCCAACAATAAAAGTTGCCCACACATCAATCATATCCGAGTCGTCGGTAAAAGTCCAATCGGTATTATTGTAAAAATCATTCGGTTTTTTGGGCGGCAGTCCAGCTCCCTGAACTGCAACGTTTTCAGCGTCTGTATAGGAATAGCCGGCACCTGCTGCAATGGCAATATCTGAACTTCCGGTCGAGTCAATGATATTTTTTCCCAGGACAATCCCTCTTCCGTATGGAGTGGCAACCACAACACCTTTTACTTGTTTATTTTCAACATAGGCACCAATCCCGATCACACCAAACCAGACATTTCCATTTGCTTTGCGAATTTCACTACGGAACCATTCGGTTTTCCAGTCGAACACCCATTCGTCAAGACGCTTTTTCTGACGAGGATTATCACCTCCAATTGCTTTTACGCCAGCGTCAACCATATTAGTGAAACCATGTTTGTACCCATGGTAATACCGGCCAACCATACCCATGGTTCCAACGCCACCCATTCCGTGCAAATATTCAATAACCAGCGTCGAAGCGCCATTCCGGGCAGCGCCTAATCCTGCCGGAGCACCGGCTGTTCCACCTCCCATAACCACCACATCGAAGTTTCCGAGCACCGGTAAATTGGTTTTCTCTGCCACAACCGTTCCAATATTAAGCGTTGGGCGTAAACCATCGAGCAGCTCACCTACATCACCAACCTTCAGAGCTGTTTGCTCCTTTCCTTTAATCCTATGTTTAGTAGCTTCTTTTATTCCTGAAGCCAAAATCGCAGCCTCTTCTCCGATCCGTTCACCAATCCGGATAAGTGCTCCGGGTTGAAGCATTTGCTCTGCATTTTTGCGTGAAACATCAGCACAACCATTCAGAACATAAATCCGTTCAACTTTCTTTGGCTGAAAAACTTTCAAACTGACAGAATCAGCATCAATCTGTTCACCTTCAAACCTTTTTTGGCCAGTAACCCGATCTGGCGGAACCTGAAACAACAGATCGGATGATTCAACCTGGCCGGCATCCCATGTAAGATCACGCGCCAGCTGTTCCGCCAGGGCAAACGAAGGCCAACCGGCATCAGGCATATTTACCTGAACTGCATATTCCAATACTTTGTATGTTTTGTCTGCAATATGGATTTCATGATTCTCATTCACAAGTGTTAATCCTGAAGTTTTTTTCTCTTCGTTACCGACAACCACAAAACGGAATTCCTGTTTTCCTGTGGGATATCCGTCAAACCGGGCATTACTCATTCGGGTTACCATAGCGCGCGGAGTGGCATCAATAACAGTTTTTGCCAAAATGACTTGTCTTCCGGAGCGATTGGAAATAACTACTCCTGAAATCATTTGTTTGTCGTCATAAACTAAATCTGTCGCATAGCTGGAATATAAAAAAGGAATATTCCGGGTAATCAGTTCCTGATCAAGGGTTCGTTTGACTACCATGGGCGTTGGTTGACCGTTTCCGAAAAGTTTTTGTCCCAAATCGGTTCGGGTATCGCCGTTCCACAATCGGAAAGTTCCGCAAACGTCTTCACCCAAATAGGGTTCCTGAGCAGCCAAGAATACACTCGCACCCGTATCCGAAGCGGCAATAGCAGCAGCAACCCCGGCAGTCGATCCGCCAATTACCACCACATCAACCCGATAAGCAACAGGAATTTCACGTTCAGACTGAAAACAATATTTGATATTTTCCGGATTTGCAGCAAAGGTCTTATTCAGACTCCATATCCCGGAAGTTGCCAGAAAAGCTGTTCCGGCAGTTGAAGTTTTAATAAATTGACGACGTTTCATTCGGTTCTGGTTATAGTAAGTACTTGATTATTTTGAAGTAATGTTTCTTTGAATTTAGTATAGTCAACATTTTGAACATCGATTCCTTCGTCAATCGCGATGCAGGCAGCAACAGCTGCCGACTGTCCTAAAATCATAAAAACGGGTTCCATGCGAATAGAACCGTATGCAATGTGCGTGGACGATACGCAAACCGGAACAAGCAGGTTGGTACATTCTTCTTTTTTGGGAATGATGGAGCCATACGAAATTGAATATGGTGATTTAGGTGAAACGCCTATGTCGCCTTCGTTCTGTACAAACCCTTCGGAAGTCACATATCGCTGAATATTGTGCGAATCCATGGCGTATGAACCCATTCCAATTGGCTCAGGAACTTCGCGTTTTGCCAAAACATCGTTTTCAGTAGTAACATAAACGCCAACCATGCGGCGTGCTTCACGAATATAAAGCTGGCGTGGCCAGTTGCCATTGTCCGGGAATTCATCCTTGGCCAATCCCCAGTTTTGCATTTCATCATGCACTTCTTTGGGGACGCGTGGATCGTTGGACACATAATACAGCAAACCTTTCTGGTAATCTTCGTGCGCCTTGATGATCTCCTTCCGGCGTTCGTACGAGGCTTCCGGATAGTCGTAATTCATGCCAATAAAATCGCTGCTGAACGGGCCGTGGTTGTTGGTGTCGGTTTTCCTGTTCGGAATCAGGTCGAACTTGTTGAACCATTCGTTCCAACCGGCATCAAATACACGCCCCAGCAATTCATAATTCGCCGGATCGTAATTCTCAGGTTTTGGGAAAGGCACCAAATTATCCGGATTATTGCTCATGCACAAGCGAAAACAATATGCTTGAATTTTATTGTCGCCGGAACAATTGGGAGCGATTTGTTCAGGTGAAATACCAAACACTAATCCACTTTCAGGCTTTCCAGGTGTTTTATACGGATCAATTTTATCTTTGAAATGGTGACCATGCTGAAAAACTTCAGCTTGAACGCCATTCCATGTTTCGTTGTATACGGAGCAGGCTTCGCGCCCAACATGATAAGTTACACCTGCAGCTGCCATCAAATCGCCTTCGTAAGTGGCATCAATAAACATCTTCCCTGAAAAAGTTTTTCCTGAAAGGGTTTTGAACGAAATGATTTTGCCATTTTCTTTAACAATCCCGGTGGTTCGGTCGAGCCATTCGTCGCGAAAAACGGTAATTTTATTTTCCGCAATAAAGTCTTCAAAAACCTGTTCGGCCACATGCGGTTCGAAAATCCACATGGTGCGGTTTTCTCCGTCCATCGCAACTGTTCCCTGCCCTTTGTTTCCATATTCCGAATGTTTTTGCCATTTCCAGGCAGCAGAATCGTTATAATGCAGCCAAACACGGTGGTAAAATTCGCGGGATAATCCGCCAATAGTTGATTTATTGCCCGTATCTGTAAATCCAAGTCCTCCGGATGAAAGTCCTCCCAAATGTATATCCGGAGAAACAACCAAAACTGTTTTACCTGACTGAACAGCCTCAACAGCGGCAGTTACCGCAGCTGATGTACCTCCGTAAATGATGAGATCGGCTGAAAATTCGTTCGGATTTTGGGGCTTGTTAGCACAACTGCTGCAAAAAAGGCCGAAGGCCACGAAAACGATTGGAATAAATTTGCTCATGCGTAAATTGCTTTAGTTTCGCCTAAATTAAAAAATAAAGGAACGATTCGAAAAGTAAAAATGCCAATACAAAAAGATTTATCTCTTCTGAAGTTAAATCACGTCGGAAAAGAAAATATATGTGGTTGATAATAATGGTCTTTTGTCCGCTCTCAAATTCTTCAAAATCAGAGAAGAAATCATTTTAACGCTTGATCAGACTGATATAATTCTTATGAACGGATACAGGATTCAAGTACTGCCTGCATACAA
>JBBSBP010000263.1:0-4139 GCA_038251165.1 Bacteroidales bacterium
AAGGCACACGAAGATTACCAGAAAGGCTTGCTGTATTTCGTGGCCAACGATCCACGTATTCCGAAGGAGATTCAGGAAGAAATGCAGGCATGGGGACTGGCCAAAGATGAATTTCCAGACAATGGAAACTGGCCGCACCAGTTGTACATTCGCGAAGCACGGCGCATGATTGGCGTATATGTGACCAGCGAAAACGATGTGTTGGCCAAACGCGAAGTTCCTGAACCGGTTGGAATGGGATCGTACGCCATGGATTCGCACAACATTCAGCGCTATGTAACTGCCGAAGGTTTTGCGCAAAACGAAGGCGATGTGGGTGTTCATCCACACTCGCCCTATTCCATTTCTTATGGCTCTATTGTTCCGAAGCGCGAAGAATGCCAGAACCTGTTGGTGCCGGTTTGTGTATCATCGAGCCACGTTGCTTATGGTTCTATCCGCATGGAGCCGGTGTTTATGATTCTGGGACAGTCGGCAGCAGTCGCAGCAGTTCTGGCGATCGACCACAGAATTGCAGTGCAGGAGGTAGATTACAATGAATTGAAAAATAAACTTTTGGCAAAAGGGGCAATACTCGAGTTAGAAATGAAATAACACAATTTGAAGACTATTACAACACAAAAAAATAACCATTAAATGTTACTTTATGAAAACACTTAAAATCTCATTAATTTTTCTTTTTATATCCTTACTTAGTTTGGATAACGCTTTTGCTCAAAATACGACAGAAGCTAATTTATCTTTAAAAGATTTATATGGCGACATAGTGCCGGGTAAATCTGTATCACTAAATGCACTTTCGCTCCCTGCACTCATTCTGCCCGATACTAAGGCGGAAGAATGGCCAACCATCAGAGCAAAAATCTTAGAGAGATATAGCTTATGTCTGGGACAAGGTCCGGTGGAGTTAAAACCGGCAGTAAACAAATTTGAGGAAATAGAACGATACCAAAATTACGGGTTAACGCATATAAAATACCGCTATCATGTTGTAGATGATATTTGGAACGAGGCAGTATTGATCCTTCCCGAAAAATTTCAGAACGGAGATAAATCTTCTGCTGTTTTAACGATACATGGAACCAACGGCGCAAGTGGTAAAAATGGTGCTTTGGGAGCGCCTGGAACACGAAGAGCCTATGCCCTTGAACTCTCAAAACGTGGTTATATCACCTTCTCCCCCGATTTGTTTGGTTACGGAGTCACGATAAAAAACACTTCTGAAGGAAAATTGGTGGACGATTTTCTGCAAAAATATCCAAACTGGTCTTACAGAGCCATTAAACTATTGGTGCTTATACGTGCTATTGATATGTTGGAGCAGTTGCCTTTTGTAAATAAAGGTTCGTATGGTTCAATGGGCAACTCATTAGGCGGAGGAATGGCTTTGTATCATGCAGCGCTTGACCCCCGAATTAAAGTATCGGTTCCATCTACTGGAGTGAGTACTGTAGCAACTAATGTTTTCCGTTTGATGAGAACAGGAGCAGTCAAAGAACAACCCGAACAATGGAAAAAAGTTGCTAAAGACGGTAAACCAATTTACGATGTACACGAAATAATTGCATTGTGTGCCCCTCGGGCCATGTTATTTCTGGAAGACTATAACGATCCATATAATCCTGATGCGGCTGCAAGTTTTAGCGCCATATATCAAGCTATGCAGGTTTATCAATTATTAGGAACACCCAACCGGATATCAGTAGTTGTGCATGGTGATGGGCATGATACGATTGATGACGTAAGAGAATATGCCTATAAATGGTTTGATCGGTTTTTGCTTAAAAAATAAAACAAACTATGAAAACATCTAATATAAAGATTATTACCCTCGTTACGGTCATTTTTATAACATTGAATTTTTCCTCTACCTCGAATGCTCAAATTTTAATGCAGGGCAATTACCTTGGTCAGAAATTACCTGAAAATGTTCCGGTTGTCTTTGCTTCCGGGATTATTTCAACTGAAGAAAATGAACTTAACTCTATTTTTTCTAGTGACGGGAATGAATTCTATTTTTCCCGAGGCGCGCTTGGTAGTGGAAATAAAATATTTGTTTCAAAACGAGTAAATAATGTTTGGTCTGCTCCTGAAGTTACATCGTTAACCGGTGGTGTTGATCCTCACTTTTCTCCTGACTGCAAACGCATTTATTTTGCACTTGCAGGAGATATTGTTTATGCTGAGAGAATGAACAATGGTTCATGGTCAGAAATTAAGAATCCGGGAGAAAATATAAACTCAACTTCAAGAGAACTTTATCCATGTGTTGTTGCTGAAGGGTCGCTTTATTTTCAATCCTCAAGGCCAGGCGGTGCGGGAGGAAGCGACATTTACCGTGCACAATTTAAAGATGGTATTTTTCTCCCGGCAGTAAATATTGGTACACCAATAAATACCCAGAATGGGGAAGGTGATGTGTTTGTTTCACCTGATGAAAAGCTAATGATTTTTAGTGGATCAGGAAGGTCTGATTCACAAGGTTCAGGAGATCTTTATATCTCATTCAGGCAGTCCAACGGCACTTGGTCTGTTCCTGAGAATATGGGGAGTAACATTAATTCTCCTTCGCTGGAATACTGTCCAATGATGTCACCTGATGGTCAGGTTCTTTTCTTTACCAGCAAACGCAATAATAACCAGGGAGATATCTATTGGGTGAGCAGTAAGATCATAAAATTATACCATAAGTAAAAATGTTTGAATGACAACATTCATTCTTAAATTTATAGGATTGGTTTTTGCTTAAGAAATAAATAAAAACTATGAAAAGATTAATATTATTTTTTGCATTCCTTGCCATTGTTTCGGGAATAAATGTTTCGGCCCAGGGCCTTGTAATCCGGGGTAAATGGAAAATGAAAAATGATGATAAGCCAGCGTTTAGTAACCCAGCCTTTAATGATGCGGACTGGATTGAACATACTTCTCTGAGGTGGATAGATTTTCCCCGTAAAACATCCAATGGGGTAATTTGGTTTCGTAAAAGTTTGGTTATTCCTTCAAGCTTAAAGGCTGAATTTGAAAAAACCGGTGCCTTAACCTTGAGTATGGGCAAAATAGATCAACCCGATCAAACCTATCTGAACGGTAAATTGATTGGATCAACCGAATCAGACGATGTGAGCCGAAACTATCTCATCGCAATGGAAGATATTCTTTGGGATCAGGAAAACAACATTGCTATCAAATTTGATGGCAGTTTTTCGTCGGCAATCGTTCCGCAGCTTAAAGCAGCAACGTCACAAAACTTTTTCGTTTGCAGTAACGGCCTTAAAAATGGTGATCCGAAAGGGCCTATTCTTAAAAAGGAGTTGACTTATTTATTATTGGTAACCAATAAAATGAAAAAAGCTGCCGATGGTTTGGTAAAAGCAGATTTTTATAATCTCGCCGGAGCTAAAATTTATTCAACACAGCAGCAGGTTGCCCTTGAAGTTGGAGCAAATTCCGTCGAATTCCCGTACAATTCACCATCGCCATTATTGAAAATCAGCTATGCATTATCCATACCTGAGCATAAATATTTAATTGAATGGAATGGTGAATTTGGATATGATAATTTGGTTTATCACAAAGTTCTTCCAACAGTGGCTTACAAAGCCAACCAAAACTACCTTCCTGCCGATTTTGATAAGCAACAAATTGAGGGTTGGCTGGGCGAAAAGATAAAAGTAAATACCGAAAAAAGACTTTATAACGTGGATGAAAAAGAGCTTCTTGCCGGATTTATTAACCGGCCAGGAAGTCATGAGTGGATTGGCGAGCACATTGGTAAATTTCTTGAAGCAGCATGCAACGCATATGCGAATATTAACGATCCGGCTTTAAAAATTCAGATAGACCGGAGTGCGCAGCAACTTATTGCCGCCCAGCTTAGTGACGGCTATTTGGGAACATACCCCATAAATAGCCATTGGACAAGTTGGGATGTATGGTCACACAAGTACGATTTGGTGGGTTTGTTGCGGTATTACGAATTGTCGGGCTTTAAACCCGCGCTTACAGCTTGCGAAAAAATGGCTGATTTGTTGTGCAAAACATTTGGTGATGGTCCGGGACAGAAAGACATCATTCAAGCAGGGGCTCATATTGGTATGGCAGCCACCAGTGTGCTGGATCCGATGACGGATTTATAT
>JBBSBP010000264.1:0-4060 GCA_038251165.1 Bacteroidales bacterium
AATAAATAGGACTTTAAGCGGCACGCAGTGCCCAGCGTGAAGTCCCGGTTGAACTACATCCGAGGCGAATACCTTAAATAAACCTATGGACTTATCAATGTTCTTTTGTTCAGGATAAAATTTATATCCGGTTGCTTTTTTCAGTAATCCGGCTTAAACTTTCTTTTTTCGCGTTTTGATGGAGTAATTTTCGCGAAAATAATCGGGCCATTCTTCGGAATGGCTTTTTTTATTGGCTTTTTTGTCCGGTTTAGACAGTTCAATTTCACCCCTCAAAAAATGAAGGATTTTCAATTGGGGCAGGATTTTCATTGTCGTTGGTTGATTTTCAAAGCATAAAATCCTGTTGGTGAGCGCACGCGCGGCAGCTCTTCAACTACGTGCATCATGCCTCTTTTGCAGAACGGACATTGGTACACATCGAAACCGGTTAAGCGTTTGAGCCGCTCCTGGGTGGTTTCTTTATGCTTCAGATTGATTTGCATTTTCGGGTTTGCCTTCCGCTTCATCGCTCTTGACCGGCTGCTGTAAATACCATAACGGCGGATTTTCACAAAGCGGTGCGGCAAAATATGCTGGCAAAATCTCCGGAGAAATTCTACTCCACTTAGCCAGGTCGGTTTTTGCTTCGATCCATCAGCATAATCTTTGTGCATAAACGTTACACCCTTATCGTCGATACCGATAATGCGATGGTTGGTTATGGCCACCCGGTGAGTGTACTGACCCAAATACTTTATTACATGTTCGGCATCAGCCATCGAAGGTTCGCAATGTACCGACCATGGCTTTTCCCATGCAAGATCGAGAAGCGATTGGTATTGTTTTAAAAGCGATTGCTTTTTGAGATTCCGCTTGATGCTTTCCATCAGTTTTCCACGGAAAACCAGGCTTAACTGCTTCACTGAATAAAGGAACTTGCCACTGCTGCCAATGTGTTTCAGGTTTCCTGCAAGGGTTTCGCCCACTGCCGGAACGATGCAGTGAACATGAGGATGCAAACTCAGGTTCTGTCCCCAGGTGTGAAGCACGCAAACAGCGCCGGTTTCAACACCAAAGCGGGTGTACCCAATTTGCCGCAGGGTTTCCCATACCGCGGAAAACAACTGGCCGTAAAACCATTTGCTGTCGAGCATGCAAATGGTATTTAATTCGTGCGGAATGGTAAACACGATGTGGTAATGTTTTACCGGAAGGGTTGTTTCAAGTAAATCCTCGACCCAAAACACTTGTTTCGATCCCTGGCATTTGGGGCAGTGCCGGTTACGGCAACTATTATAAGTCACTCTGACTTTTCCGCAGCAGTCACACATTTCGCGGTGACCGCCCAACTGCGAAGTCCGGCAAACCGACAAAGCATTTAATACCCGTTGCTGGAACTCATTGGGATGACACTCCGCATGAAATTCAGGCCCGAACCGTTCAATTACATCGGCCAGCTCAAATTGCGGACGATTCATTTCTTTTGCCCATACAAGGTGTCAAGCGGGCTGTGTGGTTTAATCAGCGGACATTGCGCCACATGCAAATAAATCATCGTGGTGGTGATTTCTGCATGACCCAGAAGTTCCTTTAAGGTGACGATGTTCAAGCCTTCTTCGAGCAAATGCGTGGCATAGGTGTGCCGAAGCGAATGAAGGTTGATCTGCTTGGTGATAGAGGTCTTTTTCAAGTTCTCGCGCATCACCCACGAAAGGCCGCGTACACTGTACCTCCCATCTGGTTCTTTCCCGTTAAACAACCAAATGTGCGGATGCTCTGCCTGGATGTATTTCTTCAGGCCTTGGGCCATATAATCCGAAAGTGGAACAATCCGGTCTTTCTTGTACTTACTCTGGCGGATATGGATCGTTCGACGTTCAAAGTCAATATCCGATAGTTTCAGGTTGATTACTTCCTGTCCGCGCAAGCCTGCGGAATAGATCAGCGTGAGTACAATCTTTTGCTTGAGTAATTTGGGCGCTTTAAACAGTTCTTTTAATTCCGATCGGTTCAGGATAACAGGTAACTTCGTATCGCCCTTTAGCGAGGGTAACGAGATGGCCCGTTTTGTTTGGCCGATCAGCCTGAAATAATAACGCAGACCATAAACAGCATGTTTAAAACTACTGCGCGATGGTGACCGGGGATCAAGTGCAAGCGAGGTAAGATATTCATTAATCTCATCATCGCTCACCTGTTCGGGTAATCTGCCAAAATGAAGCGAAACAAGAGCAATGCGACGAATGTAATTATCAAGGGTGCTTTTACTTTGACCCCGAAGCGTTACTTGCTGATGAAGTAATTTGTAAGCAGCATCGAAACCAGCAATGGTCTGGGTGGCTTGCTCTACGATTGTAAATCCTGATTTCTTTCTCATAGGAGTATTTATTTAAAATTAATAATCCCGGAAAGTTCAGAAATAGTACTTTATGTTTATATTAGTGTGGCTCAAAAAAGCTATCCGCCTTGTGGCGGATTTAGTTCAACACGCGGTATAAAAAATTGCCGGGATATTCGGTTATTCAAGGGTTGTAGCCCGCTTCAAGTTTTGTGTAACTTGATAGGAAATCGCTCGCAATCGGCAACTTTTCATACCGCCAACGTTGTGCCGCATGCAAGAACCATAGTGCAACAAAATTAGGATTAAGGATAAGTGAAAAAGAAAAAAAAGATTCATAAAGATAAAAACGGACGTGAATTCATCAAGGAGTCATACTTTGTCGGTGGAAAAATGAAATTTCGTAGAATATATGTAATTGATGGTAATCCAGCAGATGAATTTTACGAGAAAAATGCGACTGACTTAGATTTCTATTTGAATGGAGACTTTCATTTAATGAATAGCGAAAAAGATTCTCATAATCATTACAGAAAGCTAAATGACATAGAATCTGATTCGATTGATAATGACGATTTAAAAGATTTACCTTTTTGAAATTTTAAAAATGGTGCCGAACAAGATTTTTAATAGGAATACTAATTTGATAATAAAGCAGAAAATTAAATGATAGAGAAATTTTTAAAAGCAAATCACTGGCATATTTTTATGGTAACTTTTGGATTACCATTTTGATTCAAATGTTTATGATGCCAATGATGGGAAATGACCCAATGTTGATGATGATGAAAGTATTTTCAGCTATTATGATTCTTTTTAGTGGCAGGTTTTTTAGGGTGGTTTTGGTCAATTGGTGTTGGATTACAGAGTAAAATTCCGAATGATGTAACAATGAAAGTAAAGAAGTTTAAAACGTTTTTGATAGTTCCGCTGATTTAGATGCTTTTGATTTCTCTTTCTATGGGAACTTTATTTAATAGAGCGCTTGATGACGGACAAAAGCCGAGTGGTGGATTAATTGGAGGAATGGTTGAAATTATTGTACCGCTTCATCTTTTTTCAATGTTTTACATATTTTCCTGTTTGTATTTTTTCGCTAAGACATTTAAGACTGTTGAATTACAAAGGGAAGTTTCATTTTATGATTTTGCAAGATAGTTTTTTATGATTTGGTTTTTTCCAATCGGTATTTGGATTGTTCAACCCAAGGTTAATAAAACGATTGAGAATTAATAAAATAGAAAGCACGACGGCACAACCGACTGCCCCGCCAGTAATTACCTCCCGGCGAAAATTTCAACAGCACTGGGTTTATATACCCTTATTTTCTGTCCTTTCTGCTTCTTTTTCTGCTTCCTTCCTTTGCAGAAAAAAGAAACCCATGAATCAGGAAGAAAAAAAAGAAGCCGTGTTAGGTTGGATCCAATCCGGCTGCAATTACGATGAAGGTGTGAATCTTTACACCCAGTTTGGAAAGAACAATTTTCTGCGAAAAGACTTTCCGGATAAAGAGAAGAAATACGCCACCAAAATCATTTATGAATTGTGTAAATCAGTTGGACTGAATTACCATGAGCTGAAAAGTGAAGATTTCATTCCAAAGGTTGAAAGGAAACTCCCGGAACTAAAAACTATTCCGCAACCGGAACCTGAAGTTGAAATTGTTCCTTCCATTGAAACCCGGGAAGAAAAAGAACTACCTGAAAATCTTCAGGCAGAAAACATTTCGGAATACCCTGC
>JBBSBP010000265.1:0-4037 GCA_038251165.1 Bacteroidales bacterium
AATACAACGCAACTCATAACCCATTTCTACAGGGCGGCTCTTTACGTTAATGCTGAGTTGCTTAAGCCTTATCTGTAGCAGCATGTTGTAAATGTGGGCTTTACTTACTGTTCCAAGTTCCGGGTGGCCGTGTTCATCGTATGTAAACTGAATACCTGAAGCTTCAATTTCGTCGTTGCTCATAAAATGGAAAACGCCCTCACTCACAATGGCTACTCCGTAAGGAATGCCAAGGATTTTGCGCTTCACAATTGATGAAATGATGAGACGGGTTATTTTATCAAGCGTTACCTTGGTTTTGCTGAACATCTCAGGGATGATGATCATAGGGTAATGGCAGGCAGCACCGATACCGAAAGCAAGGTGCCCGGCTTCGCGGCCCATAGCTGAAACCACAAACCAGTTGCCCGAAGTGCGAGCATCCTCGTAGATGGTACGGCCAATGCGAACTCCTTCCTGTTTGGCACTTTGGTAGCCGAAGGTAGGCTGACCTTCGGGAAGTGGCAAGTCGTTATCTATGGTCTTGGGAACGTGAATATTCTGGACCGGGAATTTTCGTTCTTCCAGGAATTTTGAGATGCGGTTGGCGGTCGAAGCCGTATCATCACCTCCGATAGTCACCAAAAGCTTAACGTCGTTTTTAACAAAGAACTTGGTTTTGAACTCCAGGTCGGCTGGTTTATAGCGGCTCATCCGCAACATTGAACCTCCCATGCTGAACACGCGGTCGGCCATTTCAAAATCGATATCAATGGTACTTGGATTTTCGATAAACAGATTTTTGTACCCATCGTGCAACCCGATTACGCGGTATCCGTCGCGAAGGAAAACTTTTGCTACTGAACTGATAACTGTGTTAATTCCGGGAGCAGGTCCGCCACCGGCAAGAATTAGGATTGAGCCTTTCATGATGTGTTTATGTTTTGGGACAAATTAATTTGAAAAGTCAGAAGTCCGAAGTTTGATGACAGCTGTGGTTTCCGTGTTTCAATTTCAGTTTCAACTTTGAGAGAGCCAAATTAGTAAAAAAGAATGAAAAAAGATAAGTCGTTTGATGGAATAAAATATCAATCAGAAATCTGATTTGTTTCTGCATCAAACATATTTGTAGTCAATTCACCTTGTGCATAACATTCAGATTACCTGGTGATTATATTCTCTGATAAGATTATTGTTTGATAAAACGTTGTTTATATTCCTTTCCCTTTGTATCAGTGATTCTAATCAAATACAAACCTGCAGAAAAAGAACTAATATAAATAGTATTTGAACCATCAGTTAGTCGGGTCGTTTTTAATATCTTGCCAGAGGTATTAATGATTTCAGCTGTATAAACCTCAGAAGAACCATTCAATTCAACAGTGAGATTATCATGTGCAGGATTTGGGAATATTTTGACCTGATTACTAGCTATGTGTAATTGCTCATTTCCTGTAATAATTTGTCCCGAAATAAACATTTTGACGAAAGCAGGGCTTGTGTTTTCATTCAGATCAACATTCGAAGCATAAGAATTGAGGCCGCTTATAACCGGATTTACCCGGTAGTTGCCGACAGGGAGTGAATCAAAGGAATAATTTCCGGCCATATCTGTAAAAGTCCATCGTACCGGATTGTTTTGATTATTTAAAAGAAGTACTTCCTGCTTTGCAGGATTCAGTGATTTGCCACTATTTAAAAGCTGCCCGTTAATGGTCAGATTTCCACCCTTTAAAATAGTATAGGATTCAAGTTGAATGTCAAACTGTACCTGTGCCTGGCCAAGATTTAATAAGGTAGCTGAAGGCCAGTAAACTGATTTCGTGTAATAAGTTGGTAGAAATTTGGATGCAACCATTCCATTCATTTTTGGGTAGGCTAATAAATAATAATTTCCATCGGTTACGTTTTCTAACGTGTAATTACCATCTGTTCCGACAGAGGTAGTCATGTTTGAAACAGGAAATCCTGAAGCATTAATCTGTACCAGCTTTATGGTAGACTCATTTATAATTTCAGTACCAACTAGAACTTTTCCTTTTATTATCTGGCTGTTACCGGTTGCCGGGACAAAAAGGACTGTATCCACCGTGCCACTGTTTCCCTGGCTATCATGTATTTTGAGCATAACAACATAATTACCCGGTATAGAATATATATTCACTGGGTTTTGAAGAGTAGAAGAATTCCCGTTTCCAAAATCCCAATACCATCCTGTAACAATGGCTGAACAAAGATTTGACTGATCTGTAAACTGAACAGGCTCATTCAAAACAGGTGTTGTAAAAGTAAAAAGAGATGTGAGTAAAGGAGTAGTAACTTGTTTTGTAACAGAACTATAACAGCTATCAGTAGTTCCCGGATTTATGGCTACACCTATGCTTAGAGTTACATTATATGAGCCTGGCTGGGAATAAGTATGGCTTACATAGGGATTATCCGGATATAGTACTCTTTGTCCGTTACCATCACCAAAATCCCAAACATAAAGATTGATAAATCCATTAGAAGTAGAACTGATATTTTTAAAATATACCGTTTGAGAATCACAATTTCGTGTCGAACAAGTGAAATCGGTAATTGGGGCAGGATAAACGTTAACTTGCCTGGTAATAGTTATGCTTTGATTTTGATTGGTAGTTATAGTAAGTGTAACATTGTAAGAACCAATCCTGGCATACAAATGAACAGGGTTTTGCATGCTACTGGAATTATTACCTAAAGATGATGGGTCACCGAAATTCCAGCTCCAGGATATTATGTTTGTACCTGATGGAGATTGAGACAAATCCAAAAAATCAATTTGTCCACTTTCGCAAATAGCTCCATTTGACCAAAATTTAGCTATAGGTAATGAAATCGATACTATAGAAACTTCCTGAGTAATTGATGCTTTTTCTCCCAGGTTATCAGTAACAGTAAGAGTTGTATTATAAATACCAGGTAAGTCAAAAGTATGTGTTGCATCGGGCAAGTTATTGGTAACGGGATTTGATCCATCACCAAAATCCCATTCCCATTGGGTGATATATCCTGGATATGAAGTGCTATTATCCCAAAAGTAAACCGAATTACGTTGCCATTGAGGAGCGTCTGTTGAAAATTTAGCTTCTACTGCTGCTTTGCTGGAAAAAGTGTTAAATGTAAATAAAATGATTGCCAAACCCGGCAAAAACAGATTCTTCAATATTGATGCTTTCATAAAAATAGGATTAAAATTTTATACTGTTTAAGGATATCAAATATCAACAAAGGTAGAAAAGTTGAAATTAATAATGGGGATCTGCAAAAAGGAATATTGCCCGGTTTTTTAAGGCCTCACCACAAATTGTGCCGTCAACCTGCTTCTCATTTCCAGAAGTACCGTTTTCTCGTCTTCCAGCACCCTGTCAATTGTTGCCTGGTCGTAATGCCGTATAGTGATAAGTTCAAGACCTGTGTTATAGCGTACTTTATATTCTTTATTCAGGGCTTTAAAGAGCTGCGATAACCTTCGTTCGTTGTGGTCAACACAAACCGAGAAACTGATAGCAGAGTTTTGCATCAGGCTGATATGTATGGAATTACGGGCAAACACAGCCAGTATTTCACTCAGGCTTAGTTCGTTGATAAACGAAAAATCACGGGGAATTATCGAGATAAGTACCTGGTTGACTTTAAAAATAAACGAGGGGGTCAGGCTGTCGGAGGCTGTTGCATGGTGTATTATAGAGCCTTCCTCCTCCGGGTGTAAAAAGGATTTTATACGAAGGGGAATATCATTATTCTGTAAAGGTTTTATGGTTTTGGGGTGAATAATGGTTGCGCCGTAATAAGATAATTCGATGGCTTCGCGGAACGAGATCCTTGCCAGTTTTTCGGTGACACTGAAATACTTCGGATCGGCATTAAGCAGGCCTGGAACATCTTTCCATATTACCATTTCTTTTGCATGGAGTGCGTAAGCGAAAATGGCAGCGGTATAATCGGATCCTTCGCGGCCAAGTGTAGTGGTTGTGCCGTCGGCTGTTGCGCCCAGGAATCCCTGTGTAAGTGCAATAGCCGGTTTGTCTCCGGAA
>JBBSBP010000266.1:0-4013 GCA_038251165.1 Bacteroidales bacterium
ATAGCACCGGTTTTCACAAATGAAAAAGGCATGTTCAAACAAACTATTTATTATCCGTTGCAATTGTTTGCAAATAACGCATTCGGCACAGCTCTGGATGTATTTGTTGAATGTAAGAAATACAATACAAAGAAGTTTTCCATCGGACGAGGTGATATAACAACTCAACAGAATGATGTACCCTACCTTGATGTATCAGCCACTTATAAGGATGATGAAGTAATTTTATGTGTAGTAAACCGCAACAAAGATGAGATTATTCCAACAGACATTATTTCTCAGAACGGTTCATTTAAAGGTTCTTTGCAGGTCTTTGAAGTAAATGGGGCAGATATTAAATCAGAAAATAATTTTGGAAAAGAGCAAGTGATCACTGTTGAAAAGCCTGCTTTCAAACCTGATGGAAACAAGTTCACTTACAATTTTCCACCACATTCATTTACAATGATAAAAGGGAAGATTGTAAAGTAACAGGCAAAACTTATTAAATTCAGAATGTTGATTATTCAAAAACTGTAAGTGCTAAGGTAATTTGTCGACTACCTGTAAGTTCTGAATGATTATATTTTAGTCATTTACCGGTTTGCAATAACAAGTATCAGAAAATTAAAGCAATTATGAAAAATAAATTCAATCTATCAAACGCTTTCTTCCTGTTAATGCTGGCAGGGACAGGATGTAGCCCACATCAAAAAGAAGCTGAAAAATTGCCAAATGTGATTTTTATACTGGCTGATGATCTGGGTTATTCAGAGTTAAACTGTTTCGGAAATCATTTTAACGAAACGCCCAACATTGATCGTTTGGCAGAAAATGGACTCCGCTTTACAAATGCCTATGCGAGTGCGCCGGTTTGTTCCCCATTCAGGGCCAGTTTAATGACCGGTCAGCATCCTGCACGGATTGGTATAACCGATTATCTTCGGCCACATGAAGATGTCCATTTGTCGGAAGACCTGACAACAATTGCTGACATCTTTCGGAGTAAAGGATATCAAATCGGGATGATTGGCAAATGGCATCTTTCAGGTTATGCAAAAAATGGAGCGAAAGAATCAGGGCCTGAAAAGCATGGCTTCAATGAAGTAATCCTGACAGAAAAAAGAGGTATTTCCGGAGGATGTTATTTTTATCCTTACCATTTCAATCAGGAGGTTAAACAACGGATATTCCCGGTTGAACATCTGACCGACAGAGAAAACCTTGAAGCACTTGATTATATTGAACGGAACAACCCTCAAAAAACCGGAAACCCATTTTTCCTGTATAAAAGCCATTATTCGGTCCATACCAATCTCAATGGTAAACATGAATATGTGGAGTATTTTTCGAAAAAAAAAGGTGCAGGACTGTCGCCACTTTCAAATAAGAACAATGTTCACCTTGCCGCCCAACTAAAATCCATCGACGATGGAGTTGGGTTGATTCTGAATAAACTGGAAGAAATAGGACAGCTTGAAAATACTCTCATTGTATTTATGTCAGACAATGGAGGTGAAACAAATGTTACCACCAATGCCCCTTTGCGTGCAGGGAAAAGTTCGGTTTACGAAGGAGGAATAAGAGTTCCCATGATTGTCTATTGGCCTGAAAAGATCAAACAACCATCTGTTGTTGATCAACCGGTTTCAAACATGGATTTCTTCTCAACTTTCAGCGGGATAACAGGATATGATCTTTCGAAGGCTCAGGTTCAGGATGGTAAATCAATGCTTGAAATCTGGGAAAATCCGGAGAGCGCCAAATTGGTGCACGAATCATTAATTTGGCATTATCCTTTAACCGCGCCACATTTCCTTGGTGGTTTTAGCGGTGGTGCTATTCGAAAAAACAATTATAAGCTGGTTGAAGATTTTACTTCGAAAAAAGCATTTTTATTTGATATCCAGGAAGATATTGGAGAGCAAAAAGACCTTTCGGAAGAATTACCTGAAGTAAAAAAAGAGATGGTTGAAAATATTGATCAATGGAGAAACTCCTTGTCCCTGAAAGCCAGTGGGTACACCAAAGAGCGAAAGCCAATGCCCGATTATCCTGATCCATACGGACCTGAAATCAACCTGGATATCAATGGAAATGTGGTTCCGTGGATGAATTATGGCGTTACTTTAACCGATGATAAAAGTTTGGTTTTTGGTGGTCAGGGCAATTTTATAAAACTTTTGCATTTATACATTCCCGATGTGACGGCAAAGTCGGTTGAGTTAAGTGGGAAAGTTCAAAGCAAATGTGACAATGGTGTAATCATAGCGCATGGAGAAGAAGTGTTTGGGTTGTCAGTGTATCTGAAAGATGGAAAACTATATTTCAGTACCAGAAAATATGGCGTATTGACTTCGCTAAAAACAACCGAAAAAGTCAATCCAAATTTCACCTTCAAGGCCAATTTACTGAAGAATGGTGACATGAACTTATTCGTTGACGGGAAATTGGTAGAATCAACAAATATTGGTGAATCATTGCCCATACCACCTGATGATCCAATCAGTATTGGAAGTGATTTCAGAAGGCTCATCGGAGAATATGATGCAGATAACTACTTCACGGGAACTATATCAGATGTAAAATTTATTGTGGAATAATTTTAACATTATTAGAATGAGACAATCATTTAATTTATCAGGCACTTTTATTTTATTATTCTTTGCAGCGTTCGGATGTAACTCACCCAAATCCACCGAAAGCAAACCCAATGTGATTTATATTTTAGCTGATGATTTAGGCTATTCTGAGTTGGGATGCTACGGCAATACCTTTAACGAAACTCCGAATATCGATAAACTGGCAACCGAAGGTGTGCGATTTACCAATGCATACGCGGCTGCACCGGTTTGTTCTCCCTATCGTGCCTCATTAATGACCGGGCAATACCCTGCAAGATTAGGAATTACAGATTATTTGCGACCGGAGGCTGCCCAATTTTTAGATACAACATTGGTAACCTTTCCTGAAGCATTCCAGCAAAATGGATATCATACCGGAATCATTGGGAAATGGCATCTTTCGGGATATAAATCGGCCAATGCTCCAATTGAAGTTCTTCCAGACAAACAGGGTTTTGATGAAGTCATCTCCTCTGAAACAGCGGGAATTGGCAATGGCTCTTATTTTTATCCGTATCATTTTAATCCGGATATGAAAAAGAAACTCAACACTGAAAAAGAGTTTATTGCCGACCGGATGAACCAGGAAGCAATTGAGTTTATTGAAAAAAATCGCGACAAACCATTTTTTCTGTACCTGAGTCATTATGTGGTTCACACCATGTTGCACGGGAAACCTGATTTAGTTGACCATTTCAGGAGCAAACCCAACAGCGGTAAAAGTAGTCCCTCAGAAGATAATCCGGAAAATGACCCCTATAAAAAGTGGCCTTCTGATTACATGGCTCAAAAAAATAATCCCCATCTGGCCGCTCAACTTAAGGTCATTGATGAGGGTGTTGGAATGATTCGAAATAAATTAAAAGAGCTGGGAATAGCCGACAACACAATTATCGTTTTTACAAGTGATAATGGAGGTGAGACCCGTGTGACAGACAATGCTCCTTTGCGTGGAGGGAAAAGTATGTTGTACGAAGGTGGAATTCGTGAGCCTTTGATCATTTATAAGACCGGTCAGATTGAAGGTGGCAGGACAATCGATATGCAAACAGCCAATTACGATTTCTATCCCACCCTGTGCGAACTCACCGGAACCAAAGTGCCGGAATCACAGCATATAGATGGAATTAGTATCGCTCCGGTATTATTGGGTAAAACGAATGACGTGTCCTTCCCTCGAACCTTTTACTGGCATTATCCACTTGATAAACCGCATTTTCTGGGAGGAAGATCATCAGGATGTATCCGGGTTGGAAAATGGAAACTGATTGAATTTTTTGAAACCGGAAAGCAGGAATTGTACGATCTGGATTCGGATGTAGGTGAGCAAAATGATTTAGCCGCTGAAAACCCTGAGATTGTTAAAGAACTTCAGCAAAAACTGAGCGATTGGCGAAAAGAAGTATCTGC
>JBBSBP010000267.1:0-3998 GCA_038251165.1 Bacteroidales bacterium
CAACATCCAAAATTCATTGAAATGAAAAAAACAGGTCTCATATTGCTCGGTTTCTTCTTATTGATTCAAATTGGTTTTTCTCAAAACACCAACCAAATTGCATCCGACAACGCGGCGTTTCAAAATCCGCCTCAATCATCAAAAGTGCATACCTGGTGGCATTGGGTGCAGGGCTCCATATCAAAAGATGGTATCACTAAAGATCTTGAAAGCATGAAAGCCCAGGGAATTGCAGAGGCAACTATTCTGAATGTGGGTTTAATTGACAACAAAACATATTTGGTACCGCAAGTAAAATTTGGCACCGAAGCATGGTATGATATGTTTAAATGGGCACTTACAGAAGCAAAAAGATTGGGCATTACCATTGGCGCTCATAACTGCGATGGCTGGAGTTCGAGCGGTGGCCCCTGGATTACACCGGAGAAATCGATGAAGATGTTTACATGGGCTAATACCAATATCGAAGGAGGCAAAAAAGTTTCCATACAACTGGAACGCCCCTTTGGCAGGGATAATTTTTATAAAGATGTTGCAGTGGTAGCCTACCCATCATCCACCGAGTTGAATTCTTTTCAAAAAGCAAAGCCTATGATATGGCTGAATGATAGCGCGAATGCCAACGTGCTGGCAGATGGAAGCCCAATTAGTTCTGTGAAATTAGACAGAGGAAATACCATTACTTTCCAATTTAATACTGAATTTGAAGCTGATAAAATTTGTTTGTTACCCAGAAAAGAATTTACCTGGAGCAGCCCAAAAGATTTTGAAATGAGCTACGTATTGTCTTCATCATCCAATGGAAAAGACTTTCAGCAACTGCTGGAATTTAAAGTAAAAGGGCTGAATGAAATCAAACAATTTGAAATCCCTGCTACCAAATCACGATACTACAAATTAACCATAAAAGATTTCGGATATTCAGATTCGTGGTTGGCATTAACAATGGCAGAAGTGGAGTTACTCAAAAAAGATGAATCGCCTTCTTACAATCCAGGCATTCCATTTCACCAGGAAAAAACAGTTATGGTGAAAGCCGGCGACAAATCCGCTTTCGAAAGTACCGGAACTTCTTTTGGCGCGATCGACGAAAGCAAGGTTCTGGACATTTCGGATAAAATGGATGCGAATGGGATGCTGAAATGGAATGCGCCTTCAGGCAATTGGAAAATCATCAGATTTGGATATACCACTACAGGTGCTGTAAATGCGCCAGCTACAAAAGAGGGCGAAGGTTTGGAGTGCGATAAAATGGACTCCAGTGTGGTAGAATTTCATTTCAGCCAGTTCCCTCAAAAATTAATTGATAAAGCCGGTAACATGGCAGGCAACACCTTTAAATTCATGTTGATCGACAGTTGGGAATGTGCCTTTCAAAATTGGACTCAGAGCCTGCCGCATGAATTTGAAGCCAGAAGAGGATATAAAATAACACCATTCATTCCCGCTTTATGTGGCGAAATGGTGACTGACGCTGCTACCAGCGAAGCATTCTTATTTGACTTCCGCACCACTATTGCTGATTTAATACAGCACAATTACTATAAAAAATTCAACAGTCTTTGTCATAAAAACAAACTGGAAATGCATGCCGAAATTATCTACGGCGGCCCTGGATATCCGCCATTGGATGTACTTAAAACAAACCAATATGCCGATATGCCCATGTTTGAATTTTGGACGGGGCACAACGGTAAAACCACCACATTGGAATACAATGCTTCTAAAAATGTATCCCTGGAGTTTTTGGCAAGTGCTACTTTGTTTAATAATAAAAAAGTATTGGGTTCAGAGGCTTATACGGGCACAGCGCATTACAGCGAATCTCCTGCGGAATTAAAACCTTATGGTGACCGGGCTTATTGCTCTGGCATTAATCAAATGATATTGCATAGCTATGTACACCAGCCTACTGATAGTGTGCCCGGAATGACACTTGGCGGATTTGCTTCTCATTTTAACCGAAACAACAGCTGGTTCAATTTTGCAGGTTCATGGATGGATTATCAATCCAGGATCCAGTACATGTTGCAGCAAGGGCAAATGCAGGCAGATGTGTTGTATTATGTAGGCGACCAGCTGCCTCAATACCTCGAAGCAGGAAACGCCGTGAATGTGCCAATTGGTTACCAAATTCACGTAGCCAATTACGATATCCTTAAAAATAAGATTGCAATAAAAAATGGCAAATTAACCTATGGCAATGTTACTTTCTCACTACTTACCTTACCCGAAAATATGGGAATGGAACTGGCCACGTTGCAGCGATTGGAAGAATTGGTAAAAGCTGGTCTTGTGGTATATGGTCCAAAACCAACCAAGCAATTATCCATGTATGGCATTAAAAACAATGCTACCCGTTTTAATCTATTGATTGAAAAGATTTGGGGTAAAGTTGACGGCAAAAGTATTGCCGAAAACACTTACGGCAAAGGCAAAATTTATTGGGGCGAACCCATGAAAACAGTGTTGGATAAAATCAATTTGAAACCCGATTTTGAAACTATAAGTACTGACACTGCTACCTTCTTATATACCCACCGGGTGCTGGGCGACAAGGATTTTTACTTTGTATTCAACCAGCAGGACAAAGAGAATACACGTGACTTGTATTTTCGTTCGGTGAATACATCCGTAAAAGAATACAACCCAAAGGATGGTTCAATTACTCCAATCGCTTTTACCAAAACGAAGGATGGCAGAACCAGAATTCCTTTCACATTCGGTCCCAGAGAATCAAGGATTTTTGTCTTCGAGAATGGAGATGGAAAACCAATAAAGCCGGAGATTAAAAAGAATGAATCTATTGAGATTACTGAATTTAAAGGCACCCTTAGTTTTGATACCCGTGGTTATGGAAAAATCAAGCCCATAAATATCACGGATCTGAAATCATTAACGGATTATGAGAACTTGGATATTAAATACTTCTCGGGATTTTCCAACTACAAAATAAACTTTAAAGCACCTGTTTCATATCTGAATAAAGGCGGAAAAGTATTGCTCGATTTAGGACAAGTTGGTGTAACTGCCAGCGTACTATTGAATGGAAAACTGATGGGTACTGTTTGGTATGCCAACACACAATTTGATGTTAGTGGATTGCTGAAAGAAGAAAACAACTTACAGGTTACTGTAGGCAACGAGTACCGAAACAGAATAATTGGCGATTTTGTGGAGTTTGGAAAACTTAAAAATATATGGACAACTTCTCCTGTACAAGACTATCTGGATAAAGACAAACCGCTAAAACCTTCCGGTTTAATAGGGCCAATACAATTGGTAAAGTTTTCAAATTAATGATTGGTTTTTAACAACATAAAACTGAAACTGAAATTGATAATGCATAAACTTTTCATACCCATCGCGTTTTTGTTTTTCACCCTGAAGCCGTCAGCGCAGGATGCAAATGAACCCGTTTACCTTTCGACCCAGGAATCTTTATCGAAGCGGGAAACGCCTCAATGGTACAGCGATGCCAAGTTGGGGATATTTATCCATTGGGGATTGTATTCGGTTCCGGCCTGGGCAACGCCAACAACTACTCCCGACAAGGTGACCGACTGGAAAGCGTTTTATAAAAGCAATCCGTATACGGAATGGTACCTGAATTCGCTCCGGATTAACGGATCGCCGACACAGGCGTACCACGAAAAAAAGTATGGAAAGTTTTTCAACTACTATAATTTCAAGGACACCCTGGAAAAGAGCACAGCAAACTGGAATGCTCAATCCTGGGCCGATCTATTCAGCAAATCAGGCGCTCAGTATGTTGTGCTTACCTCGAAACACCACGACGGATTTGCCCTGTACCCGTCGAAAATAGTCAATCCTTTTATGGATAAGGATGAAATAAACAGCCGGCGTGATTATGTCGGAGAATTGTGCAATGCCGTAAGAGGCAAAGGGATGAAATTCGGGGTTTATTATTCCGGCGGTTTGGATTGGACTTTCAATCAAAGTCCGGTAACCAATTTATGGCCCGACCTTTTTGAAAG
>JBBSBP010000268.1:0-3958 GCA_038251165.1 Bacteroidales bacterium
GTATCCTACTATAGTAAAAGAATGTACGATTTTTTGAAATATGCACCAGTAACACCGGCCAGCGGATATACAAGTAATTATATTAATATTGATGAGGAAATAACCCGTAATGGTTGGGAGGTAACAGTTAATGGTTCACCAATTAAAAGCAAAGACTGGCAATTGGATTTAGGACTAAACTGGTCCACTTTTAAGCGCTACTATAACAAAATAGACCCGATATATTCAAATGTTTCCAAACCATGGGTAAAAGAAGGAGCGCGTGTTGATGTTTTTTACAGCAGAGATTTTGTTCGTGTCCCGGAAACAGGTGAACTTATTACAAGTAGCGCCGGAAGACTACAATATAGTCAGTATGATTCACAATTTGGCTATTCCGATCCTGATTGGCTTTGGGGTGCAAATGTTAATTTAAGATATAAAGCTTTTAGCTTATTCGCATCTTTTGATGGTGTTGTTGGTGGTTTGATGAACACAAGAACCGAAAGTTATATGTGGCAATCAGGAGTTCATCCAAATTCGGTCACACCCGAACGGGAAATGGACGTTGTAGCGGCAGGAGTTTCAGCTGCAGCAGGCGGAGGAGCAGCAGGAGCCGCAGCAGTAACAGCAGCAGGTTTATCTTCCAATAACTATCTTGTGCAAGGCGTAAAAGTGGTATCAGGTACGGCTACCTATGACAATTTTGGCAATATTACCAGTGATACACGTGTATATGCACCCAATGATGTTTATACTACCTATAAACAATCTACAATTGATTTACACAACAGTAGTGCATGGGGTGGTAACGGAAGTCCTTCCGATACGTATGCCAAGACTTTCCTGAAATTACGTGAGATTTCTCTAACGTACACTGTTCCAACCCAATATTTAAATGGATGGGCTAAAGGCGCATCAGTAAGTTTTGTTGGACAAAACGTCCTGTTGTGGGCAAAAGATTTCAAATATTCAGACCCTGACGGAGGTAGGGAAGATTTTGCCGATCCGGCAGTAAGATACCTTGGAGCTAATATTAAGTTCACCTTTTAATAAAACGTAACAATGAAAAAGATACATTATATATTTTTAGCTATAATTTTTCTTACCATCGCCACTTCGTGCAGTAAATTTGAGGAATTAAATACAAACCCGGATGTACCAACAACTGTTACTCCCGAATTGCTACTTACTCAGCTACAGAAAGATTCCTACAGGTTCTGGAATCCTAACCCAACGGATTGGGGTACGGCACAGTTATGGTCTAAACATTGCGCATTACTGGAAACTAATCCCAATCCATACCAGTATTATTATTCTTTTAATCCTTTTGGTGGGTTTGGGTCATTTCAGAAATTGACCAATCTTAGTCGAATGGTTGAATTTTCTAAAGGATCCCCAGCTGAACCTTCATTTAAAGGAATGGAATTATTCATGAAGGCTTCATACGGCTATGGAATGACCCTGGATATGGGTGATATTCCATATTCGGAAGCAGGTAAAGCTGAGGAGGGAATCATCAAGCCTAAGTATGATAAACAGGCAGATGTGTTTGTGAGTATTCTAAAAGATCTTCAAGCTGCAGAAGTATTTTTTGCAGAAGGAAAAAATTTTGGCGGCGATTTCATGTACGGTGGAAATGCCGGTAAATGGCGCAAACTCAGTAATGCAATGCAGTTAAAGGTTTTGCAAACGATTAGCAAAAAAATCACTGCTGAGCAGAAATCCCGCTTTGCGGAAATAGTAGCTGCAGGTAATTTAATGACTGATAATTCTGATATTTTTCAATTGGTATATTCTGACAATCCAAATGCAACTCACCCTTTTTGGAATGGGGAAAACAGGAGGATTAATCTTGGCGTTTCAAATATCGTGGTTGATGCTTTGAGAAATTTTAATGATCGCAGATTATTTTATTTCGCAGAGCCTGCAAAGTACCTGATTACCGCTGGTAAACTGGAAAATGATTTGGCCGCTTATGAAGGTGTGCCCACAGAATTATCTGCAGACAAACTTGCAGGTAATAATGCAGCGGGTAAATATTCTTTGATAAACAAACGTTACACACTACCAAGGGCCGGCGACCCAATGCTTAAATTTACCTATTCCGAACAGTGTTTCATTATTGCCGAAGCGATAGAGGAAGGCTGGGTATCCGGAAACGCTAAGGATTACTACGAAAATGGAGTAAAGGCGATACTTAAATATTATAAGGACTTGCCTGCTGTAACAGCAATACCGGCTAATCTTCATGGAATGGCCATTACCCAGGCCTATATCGATGGTTATTTTACCGGTGAAGCAGCTTATAAAACCGGTGGAACCAAAGCAGATCGTTTGAAGCAAATATGGATGCAAAGGTATCTTTTGGATTTCTTCCAGGGTAGTGCAGATGCTTATAAAAACTTCCTCCGGACAGGTTCTCCTGATTTCCCTCTGGATCCGGCGACAAGCATGAATCCTGACGATAAAAATGTATATCCAAAACGATGGAAGTACCCGACTAGTGAACTAACAACAAACCTGGCAAATTATCAAAAGGCTGTGGATGAGCAATACAATGGATATGATGGGATTAACGAAGTTCCCTGGTGGTTAAAGTAAATGTAGTTTATTACTAATATATTAGTTGGGCTGTTATGGATGATCTAAAAACCCATAATGGTCCAATTATTTTTGTTCAAGACATGAATTAAGACAAGAAAAAATGTGTAAAATATTATTTAAGACATTAGCTGTTATTTTTTTGCTGAACGTTGTGCATGTTTCAGAAGCGCAAGAGAGCAATTCAACTATTCAGCAAGATGGCTTTTTAAAGAACGGTGTAATTGCTCATCGTGGAGCATGGAAAAACCTGAATTTACCGCAGAATTCAATAGCTTCCTTAAAGAATGCCATCCGGATAGGCGCTGCCGGTTCTGAGGTCGATGTTCAGCTAACTGCTGATGAAGTATTGGTATTAAATCATGACCCGGTTTATGAAGGGATGAATATTGAAAAAACAAAATATTCAGACCTGAAAAAAATCCCTTTAAAAAATGGGGAGGCACTTCCAACGCTTGAAAAATACATTAAAATCGGAAAGAGCCAGGAGAAAACACGTTTGATTCTGGAACTTAAATCTTCTGTAATCAGTCAGGACAGATCATTACTTCTGGCCAAAAAGATAGTTGGAAAGGTAAATCAAATGAATGCACAGAAATGGATCATTTACATCAGCTTCAACTATGAAATTCTAAAGGAAATACTTCGGCTGGACCCCTCTGCAAAAACTCAATACCTCGGAGGAGATAAAACTTTGGCGCAGTTAAAATCGGATGGAATTTCAGGAGCTGACTACCACTTTAATGCATACAAAAAAGATGATCAGTTGATCAGCAATGCACGCAAATCAGGCTTATTAGCCAATGTATGGACTGTCAATGACAGTTTACTGATGGATTATTTTCTGGCTCGTGACATTGATTTTATAACCACGGATGAACCTGAAATCTTACTAAAAAAAGTAGCTCACAAAAGTCAAAATTCAGGTTGGAAAATGGTTTGGAACGATGAATTTAATACCGAAGGACTGCCCGATACGCTGAAATGGAACTACGATACCCGAGGGAACACCTCTGGTTGGGGAAACAACGAAGCACAATGGTACACCGTTGCCAATCCTGAAAATACCCTGGTCAGTGATGGTACTTTGAAAATTGTTGCCCGTCGGGAACCAACTTCCGGTAAAAAATATTCCTCCGGAAGGTTGACCACCAAAAGCAAAGGCGACTGGAAATACTGCAAAGTGGAAGTTCGGGCGAAACTACCTTCAGGAAATGGCACCTGGCCGGCAATCTGGATGTTGTCGTCGGATAATAACTATGGAGGATGGCCCAAAAGCGGTGAAATTGATATCATGGAACATGTTGGTTTTGATCCGGATACCGTGCATTCAACTGTTCACACCTGGAAATACAATCATACGAAAGGCACACAA
>JBBSBP010000269.1:0-3916 GCA_038251165.1 Bacteroidales bacterium
ACGCGCGAAATAACAATTCCGCTAAATGTGATTTTTGGTCCTTATGCAGGTAAGTCAACTGATAAACTTTTGCAGGAAAAGGATGAGAAAAAAATAAAAAACCCGACAAATCATGAAGAAGAAATCATTTCCATAGATTTTACCCTGAACCAGAAAGATTAAAAAACTAACTCACATTTATCTGCCAGTTTAAAAATTAGCACTACTGATTCAACTAAAATAATTTCAAGCAAAATAGTATGAAAAATTCCCTTCTTTTCTTTCTGCTGTTTTCTATAGATCTGCATGCATTTGCCTTTATTCCCGATCTAAACTTGTGTGGTGGATACGAAGCTTCCGGTACACTTAAAACCGAAAATCCTCAACTATGGTTGGTTACGGCTACAATAACCAAAAACTATTCCATGCATCTGGATACAATCATGGGATATGCGGATGAAAAACTTAAAACAGAAAAAGAAAAACATGTTACCTTAAAAACAGTGGCAAGTTGTCAAATATCGGCAATCATTGAAAACCAGGCTGAAAATCCGGCAAGGGATTTCATTTACAACTCGGACGATGGCGAACCAATAAATATAAAAGTATCCGGGAATGGTTCAAGTATTGAAACATCAAATTATACTGAATCCATGAATGGTAAATTAATAGGTGCTAATATCTGGACCGACAATGTTTCTGGATCGGCCAGACAGATAGCTTCTATTTTCTTTTGTTATTCTGATGAATATAAGGCTGTCGGCATTGGAACAAATGTCAAAGCCGTTGGATCACACAAAGGTCGAGAGTTTATTTTCGGCAAATGGCAAGATTTAAGTAGTGATTGGGATGATTACGGCATTGCTTGTTATGGTGGTTGCAACCTATCCACCCATAAAAATTGTAAAATAACTAAAACAGCAAAAGGTTATCATGCTTCTTGGAAATCAAGTGAAAACAAACAAATACATTCCTTTAATGGAACTGAATTTATATCAGAAGAAATAACACTGGACGTTACTGTCAGTCCATATAAGGAATCAGATAAACCTGTGGTAACTCTGGAAGGTTGCCAAAAACTTGCAGTTGGTGAAACAGGCTCAGTAACGGCAACAGCCAAACCCTTGGGCGGCAGTTATAAATTCTGGGTTGAGCCATCAGATTTGATGACAGTTACAGCCAATGATGCCACCGCAACTTTAAGCGGCAAGACTCCCGGTCGCGGAGTACTTATGGTTGAATATACTACTCCCGATGGCAAAACTGCCCAAACCTCTGCCGAAGCCTCCTGCGTAAATATCGAATCTTACAATGGCGGACAAGCAATTCCGCAGATCGCCTTTTACGATATTGACGGTAAGAAAAAATCAGGTATTATCACAATTCCTCTAACTGCACAGCCAACTGATGCTGCTGAACTCGTAACATTTGAACCTGCAAATCCTGGTGTTTTAACTGCTGTTGGTGTGGGTAGTGAAGTTACGCTTCAAGCAATAATCACAGGAAAAACTACGCTTCAGGCAACTACAAAATGTGGCGCAAACACTGGTCCGGCTGTTGAGGTTGAGGTAGTAAACTGCGACGACGAAACCATTGCCCGGCTGGAAAAAATGGAAAAAGCTGCTGAAGAAAACCTTAGGACAGCCATAAATGAATTACTGAATGCTATAGGATCGCCGGAATTTCAAAAAGCCAGGAATGAGTTTCTCAGTTCATTCCATCAGATGATGCTGAAGATCGGCCTTACAATAATTTCAAACGGCAAAGCACCGACAAAGGCAATTAATATTGCAGCAGAGATTGCTGATAACGGAGCCGCTTTGTCCGAAATAATTTCCAGCAGTAATCCTCAGGAGTTAAGTAACAACGTCGGGAAACAGGCTGCCGGCAAGTCGTTTGAAAATATTGTTGAAAAAAGATATACAAAAGCTGTTTCAGATGCCTACGGCAAATCGTTAAGCGCGGCAATAGCACTTGATGAAGTGAGTAACGCTGCTCAAAAGGTTTGCGACAATGCATCAGAGTGGGCACTCTCCAGCCAGATGATTGAAGCTTTAAAGAAAAAAGTGGAGAAGGCCAATAGCGAATATGATTTTGTGAAAAGCCGTCAGAAACTTTGCGCCAGGAAAAAGGGAAATACAAATAACCAGGAAATACCGCTGGCTGACCTGAAACCTATTCCTCAAGAGCAGGCACCTAAGCAGAACCCTACCCCTAAAACGGAACATCCTCCGGTTCAGGAACCGCAAAACGACCAACCAACAACCGAGCAGCCAACACATGATGATGAAATTCTAATAGATCCCGAACAACCTCCCATCCCATCAACCAAGGTAGGACTGCCCTACGAACCCGGCGATTGCAGCTGCAACAATACAAAAAATATAACCGCAACAGCAAAAGATTTTTCAACCTTGGGCGCAGGGATGAAAAATCTCGGAGAATGTGTTGAAAATTTCAAAAGTATATCACTAACCGATTATCAAGGTGCGCTTCAGGAATTGTCGACCTTAACCGGTTCAATGTCGAATCTACTTAAAACCGATGCTGCCGCTTTTCTGGTTAAGGCGAAAGAATCGAAACCACAGCTTGATGACCTTGTCAATCGCATAAAAACGTATGACGAAGCAGGAAATGCATTCCTGAAAACAATGGAAAAATGCCCGGAGTCTTTAAACATCGGAATGGAAATCTTTCAATCCGTAGAAAAAATAACTGTCGATTCGATAAATACCCATTATTGACTTGAAAATGAAATATCAGGAAATCACTTAAATCAATTGAAAAAAACTTCAATATGAAAAAACGATTCTCGCTAATTGGATTTGGACTCGTATTATTCTTGTCGGTTACATCCCAGGAATCAGCCAAGTTTTTACCCAACAAACCCGGCAAATGGACTTATTCAACCAACATTAAACGTCCAGGTACCGAAGTGGTGGCTTTCAACAAAAACCTGGCAGTTTTAGCCGAATGGTTCCACCAGAATGTTCCCATGTTAACCAACCCCAAAGGATTTGATCTTTTGGCTGCTTCGTTTGGTATCTGGGACGATGATTACAAAAGAAATGCCTGTAATTACGGTATGCGCAGTGAAATGAATTTTGATTTTCAACTATTTCTTTCTGATTTAGCTCGGGGTGGGAAATGGGTAGTTGAACCGCCGCATTATAGTTTTTACATCAATAATACTGAAGGTGGCCATGGCACCAATCCAAACTGGAAATATTTTTCGGAGCAAGAATACGATCCTCGCGGGGAAAAGAAATACAGTGCGAATCAGCAAAAAGCAATTAACGATGCAGTTACAAAGATGAATGGCGTATTTGCCGTCTATCCTTTCATAAAAGAGTTTGCTCCGGGGATAAAACTTTTTGGCGGCGGAAATCTGATTGTTTTTAATCCTGAACGCCCTGATTTCTGGCTACCGGTAACCATGCGGGAAATGGTTGATATGTATCTGGAGTATTACACATTGCAAAAAGATGAGTTCACACTGCCCTATCTTCGAAAAGAAATTGAAGGAATTTCAGTGGAAGAAATGAATGCCCCGGCATTTTCAGGTAGTGATAACCGTGACATATTACGGTTTAACGGAAAAGCAGAAGGACTTCAATTCATGCGTTTTAATCCTGAATATTGGGATCGTTCATTACCACCTTCGGCCATTCAATTTGTAACATTATATTACTCTGAATTTAGCCAGAAAGATAAAGATGAACATTTCAAAAACAACGGCTATCCTATTTATGGTAATTTAATTATGCATTCAATAAAGCTGGAAGATTTGGCTGGCTTGATAACTAAAAAGAAATAAACCGGCTAAAGTATTCCGATTAATAGATTGCTTGTGAAGCAAACAGAGCCGCAGTTTCCTGTGGCTCTGTTTGTATTTTGGACAATTGATGGTTTCTTAGTAATTCTCTTGTTTTTCTTC
>JBBSBP010000270.1:0-3845 GCA_038251165.1 Bacteroidales bacterium
ACTGCGGGTAAAATCAATGCCTGAAATGCCTGGGAAAAAACCATCAGCAAGGGAGGAGTGGTGTCAATAAATTGCATCCCAAAACCAAATAATACACCTGCCAATCCCAGAATCCGGTACATGGGAGAACGAATATTCCGCTCTCTGCCAGTATAATCGGAAATCAGCCATGGCGTGATTAAAATAATTGGAAAAATAGATGAAATCCCAGCACCCACAATCCCAAGAATAAGTATAAAGGCCGCAATTTTGCCTCCCATTGGTTCAAAAAGACTAATCATTTCAACTGTATTGTTCATTTTCAGTCCCATCACATGCAGTGTACCTGCTGAAACCGCCATAATTACCAGGCTCAGAAAAAACATCATTGATGCAGAAACTGCCGAGTCTCGTTTTTCCTGTTTTAAATTTTTGATCGTCCAGCCTTTTTCTGTCACCACAGTACTCCTCATGATAAATACGGCAGCAGAACAGGTGGTTCCGGCAATCGCCGCAATTAACCGTAAAGATCCGGGAGTTTTTGGTATGCCAGGCACAAGTCCGCTAACAATAGACGAAACACTGGGTTTAACCATAAAAAATACGGTAATGAATGAAAGTCCCATCAGAATGACAAGGATGATAAGGAATTTCTCAAAAACCTGATATTTTCCTTTCCATAATAAAGCATATAAAGCAACAACCAAAAATGTTGTTATGGCTAAAGTATTAAATCCCTTACCACCGAACAGAATTTTTGAAGCTTCCTGTATTAAATCGGTTACAATTCCAAATATTCCCATTAAGGCAAGTATTTCACCAATTACCAAAGCAATCAAAATGTAAATGGCCAGTAACTTGCCGTATTTAAAACTTGTTTTTATTGTCGAAAGTGCGGTTTTGCCGGTTACAAGGGTTGTTTTCCCATATGCTACCATTAAAATGTAGGTGAAAATACACGAAAGTACCAAAGCCCAGGTTAGTGCCATGCCATGTTCGGCACCCACTTTTGCCATGGTTGTGATACTTCCTGTTCCAATATTGTAACCGATTAAAAACAGACCCGGCCCTATTGCACTTATCCCGATTATTATCTTTTTAAATAGCTTCTTGTCTTTCATTATCTTAAAAATTACTCTTTGGAATAAACTACTTTCCCTGCCAGTATGGTTTTCTGAATGATAATTTTTCCATCCTCAATCGTAAATAATATCAAATCGGCACGTTTGCCCGGTTTGATTTCTCCAATATTGTTCAATCCAATTAAATGAGCAGGGTTTGTACTTGCCATCTGAATTGCATCAGAAAGGCTGCATTGTGTAAATTTCATCATATTCGAAACATCCATTGAGATTGAAGATGCAGCACCGGCCAATACATTTTCAGCCGGAAATTTTACCACATTCGGTGTTAACACTACTTTTCTTTCCCATCGTATATATTCTCCCGGTTCCAGACCTGCCAGGTCGAGTGCATCGGAAACTAAAATAGTACGATTTGTACCTTTAATTTTGTAAAAACACTGTACTTCTTCCTGGTTCAAATGAAATCCATCGGCAATAATACTTGCTGAAATACGGTCGTCAGCCAGTTGCGGCCATAACGGATTTTCGTGCCGGTTAATCATATTTGCACACCCATTCCCCAAATGTGTGGACATGGATGCCCCGGCATCAACAGCTTGTTTTATTTCTGCTGCACTTCCATTATGATGACCTAAAGAAACAACAATCCCTTTTTTGCTGCATTCCTGAATAAACTGGATAGCTCCCTCAATTTCAGGAGCAACCGTAATTAATTTTATTCCATTATTTGCAGCATTTTGAAATTCCAAAAATTCATTCCAGTCAGGCTCCCGGATATATTTTTCGAGGTGGGCGCCACGATATCCCGGAAGTGGAGAAATATAAGGACCTTCGAGATGAAAACCCGGAACTGACTTTCCAATTACCTCATCATCCAAAACTTTGGAAAGGATAGAGAAACTGTTTTTTAAAGATTCCTTATCGGCAGTTATGAGTGTTGGCAGATAAGATGTAACCCCCTCTTTCCACAAGGCTTTTGTAGCTTCCCGTATTCTTTCGATCGTTAATTGCTGGTCAGCAAAATCAACGCCCATGTAACCATTAATCTGAATATCAATTAATCCGGGAGCAACATAGATTTTAGGAAGATCGGATTCGGCAGACAGATGTTCGATTTTTGAAATATTTCCATCTGATATTTCGATGCTTACCGGTTTCCCATCTAAATAAAAAAGCCCTTCAACCATTTGCTGCGCATTTATTCCATTTAAATTGAAAAGAAAAGTTGCTAAAAGTATAATCCTCTTGATGAATCTTATTTTTTCCATTGTTTTAGTTTTATTGAATTTATTCCGAATTAAATTTTCATTTCCTAACCTTTTTCATATTCGCGCGACCATAATTTTTGCGCATTCTTATCACCAAT
Organism: Bacteroidales bacterium; assembly: GCA_038251165.1. Lineage (GTDB taxonomy): Bacteria > Bacteroidota > Bacteroidia > Bacteroidales > Prolixibacteraceae > Aquipluma. The sequence goes on from JBBSBP010000270.1 coordinate 2,431, forward strand.
AATATGCCCGTTTTCCGGATTTGTTTCCAGCGAATGACCCACCCGTTGTGCAATATTTCCCAATTGAACCAGCAAAGTACTTTTATATCCTGAGTTAATATCTGCCTTTAAATTATCGCCATTCATAATGTTGTTGAACAAATTCCGAATGTGCAAAGCATCAAGATGGCTTGCAGGATTTGCAGCATCCCGGGGATCGATCTCCGTTGTATCTTTTATCTCTTTTATAATATTATTATTCAAGTCGTAAACTTTATAATCGTTTCCACCTGAAATTACCAAACTACCATTTTTCCCAACGGATCGGGTTGGTTTTTGTTAAAAAGCATATCCCTTAGTTTTTCATCTGCCCCACCATGGCTGCCTGCACCAGATTCAACAAGCCAGGTTCTGGTTTCTCCAAAGTTTTTAGTAAGGCGAAACTCGTTTTCACCAGCAACTTCCCAAGGCTGCCTGTAATTTACGTTTACATCCAATCTCCCTTTCTCTCCGTTAAAAGTAATCCGTTGACCTTCGTACGGTAAAAAAGCATTCATGTTATAACTTAACAATACGCCATTTTTATATTTCACTTCAACCGTCAGGGTATCATAAGTGTCGATATTATTATCCCACACACAACCATCCCTAAGGTAACCATCAGCATCTTCATTATTGACATAAAGGTCCATTGCAAATTTATCTTTTGTAATATCCCAATAAAAATCACATTTATCGGTAAAAAGGCAGTTACGGCAATTTTTTGCTCTGAAAGAATTGTTTTTCCCATAAAATGCCACGTCGCTAAATGCATGAACGGTTTCCGGCTCAGCATCCAATGTCCAGTTAATTTGGTCGAAATGATGGGAAGCTTTCGTTATTAAAAGTGTACCCGAATATTGCGACTTACCGTGCCAGCGCCTGAAATAATCAGCACCATGAATAATATCCAGGTTTTCCTCAAATCCCACAGAAATAATACGCCCCAATTCTCCAGACATGACCACTTTTTTTATTTCTTCATCCATGACCATGTGACGCACATTAAAAGTAGTAATAATCCGTTTCCCTGTTTTTACTTCCGCATCCATGAGACTTTGACATTGTTCCGCTTCTGTGGCCAATGGTTTTTCACAAATTGCATCGCAGCCGAGTTCCATTGCCCGTATTACATATTTAACCTGAATAATTCATAAAAACAAAGAAAAGCCCATGAAAAATTAAGATATATTACTATCTTACAGTGCATTACAACCATATTAACCATGAGCTTTTCAGGAAATAAAATTACAGAAAAAAACTTGTCCGCCCAAATCGGCGGCACTAACGATTGTCCAAAACTATTTAATTTGGAACCCATTGAAAAAAAGCGTGTTGAGGCCAGTTTTACCGCTCCCGGCATTTCTTCGGACGGCGGATTGCTATTGGTCAAAGAT
>JBBSBP010000271.1:0-3824 GCA_038251165.1 Bacteroidales bacterium
CTATAAAGAGGTTCAGTTTGGTGTGCCTCAAAGCCTGAATGCTAACTTGCAACTAACAATGCCACTGTATAATCCAAACGCATTAAGTGCGATTAAAACCACGAAAGTGGCCTATGAACTTTCGGAAATCCAAAAAATTAAAACTGATGAAGATGTAGTGATTGATGTTTCGAACGCCTATTACAATGCGCAAATTCTTTTGAATCAACTGGCTTTTTTAGATAGTAATATCATAAACACCAATAAACTTGTACGAACCACCACATTATTACACCAACAGCAGATTGCTAAAGGAACTGATGTTCATAGATTAAAATTACAATTGGATCAGTTAACGAATCAAAGAAATACTGTGTTTTCTCAACAACAGCAAGTACTAAATGCACTTAAATTCCTGATGGGAAAACCAATTATAGACTCCATCGAAGTTCTAATCAACGAAAAATCAGTTATTGAAGCAAATTTTCAGTCTCAGATTACTACGGATGTTCTGCTTATTGAAAAAAAAATGGCTCTTAATAACTCCGAGTTAAGCGGACTGAAAAATTCGAGATTACCTTCACTGGGAGCGTATGGAGTATATGGTACAAATGGGTATGGAACTACCGGCAGCAATAGTTTTTTTAATTTTCATCCGGTCGGATATGTCGGGGCGCAACTTTCGATTCCAATATTTAATGGCACAGTAACCCGGCATAAAATCGTACAGAAAAAGATTGAAATTGATAAAACTATCATTCAGAAAGAATTGGTAACCGAAAAAACAAAACTTGACCTGATTAATGCCGAAATGCAATACGCACTTGCAAACAAGAATATTGCTACTGTGAAAGTTCAAATCGAATTAGCTAAAAAGATTTACGACAATACAGTACTACAGAACAAGCAAGGCATGGCCAATATTACCGATTTGCTACTGGCAGATAATGCTCTTCGCGAAGCACAGCAGAATTATATCGTTGCATTAATAAATCTTCGCAAAGCAGAATTGGAGTATAAACGCGTAACAGGAAATCTGATTGCAATTAAAAATTAGAAATCATGAAAAAGAATATCATTTACATAGTTGTGGCATTGGCGTTAATCGTCATCGTGGTTATTCGCCTGAAAAGCAATAAAGAAACCACCCAAAACAGAGTTTATCATTTCGATAAAGAGCAGGCAATTAACGTACAAGCCATCACTGTGAAGCTTGAAAGCGTTAATAACGATATTTCTTACCCGGGAACTTTTGAACCCAATAAGGAAACAAAAATCAGCGCCGACATTCAGGGTAAGATTAACTCTGTTTTAGTTGATGTCGGAAGCATTGTCAGGAAAGGTCAGGCATTGGTTCAGTTGGACAACTCTCTACTGAAACTACAATTGCAAACCGTTGAAATTCAGATTGAAGGCTTGGAAGTTGATGTAAAACGATATACAGTTCTTGCCAATGCCGATGCAATCCAGGGTGTTCAGTTGGAAAAGGCAGCGTTGAGCTTGAAATCGGCCAATGTGCAAAGAACTACTTTATTGGAGCAAATCAAAAAAACAACCATTGTGGCGCCTTTCAGTGGTATTGTTACTGCCAAACTCACCGAAGTAGGCGCATTCGCAGCACCTGGAGTTCCGTTGTTGCAAATTACAGATATTTCTATCCTGAAATTTACTGTAAACGTTCCTGAAGATGAGTTAAGTCAATTCAAAACCAATCAAATATATTCGCTTGCCGCTGATGTATATCCTGAAACTATACTATCGGGAGAAGTGATCATGACAGGTAGTAAGGCCAACATGGGCAACAGTTTTCCCATTCAGTTTTCAGTAAAAAACACATCTGATTTACAAATCAAATCGGGCATGTTTGGGAAAGTACAGTTGAAAAACGATGGTGAAGGAAAACATATCATTATCCCGGCTTCTTCTGTTATCGGAACAAATATTCAAACACAGGTTTATGCGGTAAAAAACGGTAAAGCTATTCTTCAAAATATCATCATTTCAAGTCGATTTCAGAATAAGGTATTGGTATCAAGTGGTTTAACCGAAGGCGATGTCATTATTACCAACGGATTTATTAACCTGTTTGATGGGGCAAATGTTTTAGTTACAAATTAAAAATTACGAAAAATGAAAACAAATAATATCATCCAGGAAAAATCATTAGCTTTTGCAATCAGGATAGTGAATTTTTATAAATACCTGACTTCTGAAAAAAAAGAATTTGTGCTGTCAAAGCAATTGCTTCGCAGTGGCACAAGCATAGGAGCTAATATTGAAGAGTCGATAGGTGGCGTATCCGAAAAAGATTTCTTGAACAAATTAAGTATCTCATACAAAGAAGCCAGAGAATCTATTTACTGGTTGAAACTACTCAATAAAACAGATTATTTGTCAGATGGCGAATTTGAAAGCTTATATAATGATGCAGAAGAAATTTGCAAAATCCTTGGTAAGATTCAAATTACGATAAAGTCGCGCAACCCCAATTCGTAATTCGTAATTTTTAATTCTTAATTGATTCAAAATGAATATTACAAAAATATCAATCAATCGCCCTTCGCTGATCATCGTGCTTTTCAGCGTGTTCACCTTGTTGGGGATCATCGGGTATAAAAATCTGGGGTATGAACTGTTGCCCGACTTTAACCAGCCAGTAGTTGTAATAAAAACAATGTACCCGGGCGCCGAACCAAATGAAGTAGAAACCTCTGTTTCCAGAAAAATAGAGGATGCCTTGTCGAATCTCGAAGGAGTGGATTATCTGGAGACAAAGTCAATGCCCAATGCCTCCGTTATTATTGCCAACCTGAAATATGGTACCGATTTGAATATTGCCATGCAGGATGCCCAGCGATATATCGACAATATCCGCAAAGACCTGCCTGCTGACATTTTGAGTCCGGTAATGAGTAAGGTTTCGCCAAATGATTTGCCGATTATTTCGATTAGCGCAACAAGCAAATTGCCTGCAACGGAGTTTTATCAAAAAATGAAGGACGAGTATCTTCCTCAAATCCAGCAATTAAAAGGAGTGGCAGAAATCACCCTGCTTGGGGGCGAAGAAAGAGAAATTCAGGTTAAGGCTGACCAGGATAAACTGAAACTGTATAAAGTATCACTTTATCAGGTTGTAGAAGCTATTAATCGATCAGGCATTGACTTACCGGCAGGTAAAGTGCAAAATGACACAGAAAGCAATTCAGTCCGGCTAATCGGTAAGTTTTCAACCGTTGATGACATCATGAATGTGCAGGTAGCTATGCCAGCGCCAGGAATGCCGGTTTATGTAAAAGATGTTGCCACGGTGATCGATGGCGTGAAAGAAGTAAGTTCCGTAAGCCGCTACAATGGAGTGAACGGGATAGGCCTTTTGTTGAAAAAACAAGGTGATGCCAATGCAGTGGAAGTATCAAAATTAGTTCATGCAAAACTCAAACAAATTGAAAGTGCTAATTCAAAATACGCTGTAAAATTTGATGTTGCCGATGACTCAACCGACATGACTATCGCGGCAGTAAATTCGGTGGTCGATGACCTGATTTTAGCGGTTATTTTAGTTTCACTGGTTATGTTCTTGTTTTTAAGGAGTTACCGAAATTCATTGATTGTATTAATTGCAATTCCCACTTCATTAATTACTGCGTTTGCTGTGATGTGGCTGATGGGTTTCACTTTAAACCTGATGACCTTGCTTGCCATGTCGTTAATTATCGGAATACTGGTGGATGATGCCATTGTAATTCTGGAAAATATCCAGCGGCACTTGGATATGGGTAAGGACAAAGGGACTGCGGCGCTGGAAGGTCGTATGGAAATTGGTTTTTCTGCAATCTCAATTACCC
>JBBSBP010000272.1:0-3790 GCA_038251165.1 Bacteroidales bacterium
AACTGACATTCGCCCATTGACAAGAATCCGGACTGCTCAATCAGACGGGGTTCAAATTAACAGGCGAGCCAGATGCCAATAAAAATCCCTAAGGCAAGGGTACAAAACAATGAGTGATTTTTCAGATTGGGAAGTAATCGACACTTACAGCACCAGACAGGCTGTTGAAGATGGATTTTTAGTCCGTGTTGATCAAAAGATTTCAAAAGAGGCTGGTATCAAGTATCCGGTTTATCTGACCCGCGCGGTTTGGGATAAATATGTGGAGTTGCCTGAAGGTTTTGAAAATGTTCAGGATATGGAAGGACGGCTTTGGGACGTATTATACATGTTCATGTTTGCCGCCAGATCATGCAACTTGTCAACGCTGATATATAAACTGAATGTGGTACTCGCCGACAAAGGAGATTGGGAAGCAAATGAAAAACTGGATCCAGAGCTGGATGGTAACAGAAATATGCGACTGGTTACTCTAAAGTCGGTCATACAGGCACAGGATTTTGATGATCCGTCACCTGCCATTTTTATCATGAAACCATCGGAGGATTAATCATGGATACAATTGAATTAACCATTGAGGAATATCAAAGGCTAATGGATGCCATGCTATGGGTCTTAGGTCCGTATCTGGATTCTGATGATCCACTGAGTGAACATCCGCACTTATTTGAACTTGGCGAATGTTACAACGAGTTGTACCATAAAATGCCCAAAGGCCGCGAACACAATTACCCTGAACTTATCTATTCTTAATAAATCGGGTGAGCTTGATACCCCCAATAAGTCCTAAAGGCATAGGCATTTTAAAATGGATATTACATTAAACGAAAGTTGGCTGAATGGAAAATATAGTTGTGGAGTTATTGATACTTCACTTGTAACTATTGAAGTGTTTGACCAGGAAGAAGGATTTTTCGCACAAGACGAACATGCCTGGGAAATTATTTCTGAAATCCATCAGATCTGGGTCAGCGGAGGTTTGACAACCGAACAGGCTTTTCAACAATGGATTTCATCAAATTTTTAATCATTATACAACGATTTAAATCTAGATATTATGGATTATTTAGTCATAAGTTCAATTGGATTTGCCCGAAATCGCATCACCTTTTGTTAGGTGATTTTACGGTGTTTTCCGGGTAATGACAAACACCGGCAATTCACTGGAAGGTTTGGTCTTTTTTCTATCCTTTCCCTTTATAATTTATTCCACATCAGGTTATAGCCAGAAGCGGCGCGGAGTTAACCGGTTCTCAGTGGCGAAGGTATATTTCGTGTCCTTCACGCCGCTGCAAGTTCAAGCCCTGTGGGTTTTGCAAAAAATCTCCACTTCTACGCTATGCTCCGGGTGGTATTTTATCGCAAAAAACCTGTCAGCGGCTAAACACGAACCTTCTTTAAGCCCCTGAAACGTGGTAACTCCGACCGGCTCCGATACGGCATAAAAAAATGTCAGAAATTATGGAAAGTATAGAAAAAAACAGGAAACAACGATTCACCTCACTTCCAATCAGCATAAGTTGGGTTTTAAGAATCGTAATTGTAGCAGCAGGGTTTTACCACTGGGGCAGCAGCTTTATTTGGGTGCTTCTAGTGCTGTATTTAGGTTTTTCAATCATCCGGCGGATACTTTCTTGTTTGGTGTCACTCATAGTCCTGATAGCCTTATTCATTCTTTTGTCAACAATCATTTTTAACATTTTAAAATTACAGATATGACAAGGTTAGTTTCATTATTCGGAGGTACAGTTACTGATACAGAAGTTCAGGTTGTAATGGAAAATCAGGTTATTATCGCTTATTGCGGAGGAATGAACCAATACTGGTTGGTAGTCTATAAAATTGAATACACGAAGACTGGTTATATCTACCACCTGATCAACCTGGACACAAAAGAGTTTACCAGTACCGAGATTATCAATCCTCTGTCCCAAAAATTCAGAATAGGTAAATATTACGAAGATATTAATCCTGAATTTATGGATGCTTTCGAGGAAATTATTTTACGGCAGGAAGCTGAAGCGAAAGCCAATGCCAAGGTGGAATCAGACAGCAAAGAACAGCAGCGCAGGGAAGAAATCAAAGCTATTGGGCGGGAACGCCTGAAAGAGATTATTCCTGAAAATGCTCAAGCTGTTATCATTGCCTGTGAACGGGAAGACAATTCTGATCCATATACCAATTATTTTGCCACTTCGACCATTCGCACAGTGATTTTGGACTTTTCAACTCATACAAAAAACATTTTCAGGAAATGCTGGGTTTTGCTGGCAACTTTAATGAACCCGCATTAGTACGTTTTACTATCTTTTGATCAGAATTGATTGAAAAAGCGTTGTGAGAAAATAGACTTGGGTGAGTAAAGTTTTCAATAATCACGCAAATGAATCATCTGCCGGTTATACCCGGCAAAAATGCCAACTCCGTTGGTTATGTTTGAATACACTTCAATAACCGATGCAAACGGATTTTCTTTGTTTTCCACTTGTTTTATATATGTTTTCTCGTACTTGTAATAATCCTCGCTCATGCCTGTTGCTTCAAGCCAGTATTCTTCTTTAAAGTCGGTTTGGCTTCCCTTGTTCAGCAGCGGAATGTAGGTAACAAACATGCTTACTTCTTTCTCTGCACCATATTCGCCGAGAACATTCCAGATGTCTTTTGAAACATTGCTAAAACCAAGGCTGTTCGAAAACAGGTAGCCAGTTTGAAAGGAATCTTCATACCGGGTGGTTACTTTTATTTCTTTTAATTTTGAAGTAAAATCAATGCTATTGTATGGAGGTTCATATTTTCTGGCGATTTCGCGGATTATTCCCCAATAGTTGTAACTGCTCATACTTACGCCGATCAATTTTTCGAGTTCGCTGAGAAAATCCTCGGGAAATTTCATTTTACGCAGTTCGGTAATGGTCTCTTTTGTCACCATATATCTTAAATATCCCCATTTCGTGTTGAAGTTATATAATGTAAAACGGACAAAGTTGGGCTGGTCGTTTCCTGTAATCCTGAAATCTAAAGGAATTACCGAGTAATCGCTCAGGTTGGCGTTCGAAAAATAGGTGGTTCTTTGAGTTGAAGGATTTATATCGGAAATGACTGGTTTTGCAGGGATCGAACTTTGTGCAGTGATTGTTTTCCCTTTGGAATCGCGGACAACCAGATGGTATCGAATTCCGTTTATTGGTTTCTCATCCGATGTATAAATGCCATCTTTGAGATATTCGAGATGGATGGTGTCCTTGTTTTCAGGAACAATAGCAACGCGGGCATCGTCAACATGCGAATCTGATTGGTCGCTATACGATTTGACTCTGGATAATGTAACTTTCCAGGTCTCATCTTCTGAAAAGAGGCAGTTTACGACCATCGTCTGATCCGGTTTTTCATAAGACAGCTCCAAATCTTTGGTGCAGGAAATCAACAGGAAAAAGAGTATGAGAATATAATTTCGTTTCATGGCTGAGGGATTAAAAACTAATTCGATAACTGATTGACGGAATGATCGGGAAAAGTGAGAATTGTTGCAGTCCGGTAGTACCATCGGGTTTGGTTTTAGCATTAACCATGAACGGGTTTTGCTTTGAATACACATTGTAAACGCTTAGCGACAAGGCTTTTTTCTTTCCGTACGATTCCCATTCTTTGGTAAACCCAATGTCCAACCGGTGGTAAGCAGGCAAACGAACACCATTAATCCGGGGATAATACTGGATTCGATCGGTGTTTATTGACTTGCCTGTGAAAAGATCAGTAGTTTCATCGTTCAGGTTGTTGGGGAAACCGGCAT
>JBBSBP010000273.1:0-3757 GCA_038251165.1 Bacteroidales bacterium
CTGTTTGAGGAGCCGCTTTTGCAAGGAAATTGGCCTCTCCTGCTGTGTACACGGAATGTATGTACCTTATTCCACAAAATGGTAAAGGTTTGATAGTGTGTATCCTTCCAACTAATAATTGGAAATTCCACCAATTTACTGATAGTTTTTTACTTGTTACGGTGATGAATGGTATAAACTACCCATAGTAACTTGAAATATTGATCATATAGTATTAATTTCGGCTGCTATAAAAGCAAAATACAGCAAACAATAGTTTTTCATGCTGGATTGAACTTTAACAGTTAATCAGGATATGGACGCAGAATTGGTAATCACATATTGGAGCAGGCAAATGATTTGTATTAGAAGACATGTCAAGGTCAGGTTACTCATTCAATTGATCATTCTATGCGTGTTTATGATATCCTGTGAAAATGATCCAGATGGATCGAATTGGGTCGAAGCGGAATCCTTAACCATAAGTCAATACCTTGATAAAAACCAGGAAGAATATTCAAAATTCTACAAATTACTGGTCGAAGGGAAGATGTTGGCCACGCTATATGCCTACAATCCATATGGTGATGATTATACGCTTTTCCTACCCACTGATGATGCCATTGATCATTTCATTCAGCAGAATAAGGATTATGAAAATTTTGAAGAATTATTACTGGACACAGGCTTTATACAAACACTCACGCGCTATCATACAATAAAAAGAAAATTACATACCGATGAATTTCCAGACGGAGCTATGATGGACAGCACGCTTACCGGGGACAGGCTAGCCATTGGCTTTTATACAGATGGTGATAATCAGATTATTAAACTAAATAATGAAGCTCCAATTATTAAATCAAATCTGGAAATGACCAACGGCTATATCCATGTTATTTCCGGGGTACTGCAAAAGTCAGAAATCTCGGGTTACGATTGGATTCAACAACACGATGATTATTCAATCCTGGCAAAGGCGATGGAAGTTTCAGGTATCAAAAAAGGATTATGGTGGAAAAAATATACCATACTTGCTGAAAATGACAGTATATATAACAGGAACGGGATTTTTAGTGCAGAAGACCTGATTAGCCGGATTGCAACACCAGGGATCCCATTGACGAACAAGACAAATTCTTTTTACCGCTTCGTTGGGTATCACCTCGTGGGAGGAGAGTATTACCTGAATGATTTAAATTGGGGTAACAAAAAATATACAACCATGGGAAGTACACAGTTAACAATCAATGTTGGATTCAATATACAGATCAATCCCGGTATTGATAACTATGGAATTGAAATCTCTGAATCTGGTGATACCACTGTGATCGACTACATCCGCCCGGTAGAGGAGAATTATAATATTATGACAAGTACGGGCCCAGTTCATTCGGTATCTGATGTTCTGTATTTCAACCCATTGCCCCAATAACCATACCTGCCGGGAAATAAGGGTATAAATATGATATCAGAATCAGTCCGAATATTCAGGATTGTCCTGCTTTTAGGTCGATAATTACAAGAAGGTTGTTTTATTGTCTGTAAATATCATTTCTCCCTGAAGAAAATGATATTTTAAAAACTTGTATAATTCGAAGGGACAGTTTGCCAATTTCAAATTCAAAAATTGAACCAGTATCCGACATTCCAGGTCTTGCCGTTATCAGCAGATTCCTCCATCGAAACAGGAGAGCAGGTTTTGACAATGTCACCTTTGTAACCAAATGTGCAGGGGAGAGTGCCCCTGATCGTGTTGTCGGAATGATCCCAGGTGATGTATTTCCCTCCCAGGGTTCGTATGATTTCCTTATCAGCGCTTCCGTTAGTTGTGGAAGTTCCTGCCTGGTTCAGTATCCATTTTTTAATGGCACCACTCCCAAGATTCTCAACCTGGCGCGTTAACCTGTTTAATACCTTGAAATTGTAATTGTTTTCATCTTTATTAATCCAATTTAGTATTAATGAGGAATCGGCCATTAAGGCATAATCAGGAATCGGAAAAAAGTATAGTTCCCCTTTGTAATTAGCGATTGCATCCAGGGTGCCGGAATAAATCATCGCTCTCCGGAATATGGAATAGGAAGGGCGGCAGAATACCGGCCCGGTTACACTGGTAAATACCCGGTCGGGAATATAAGTGTTCAAACCAATGAAGGTACAATTGCTGCCAAATTCCTTTCTGATTATACTTTCTTCTTTCTGATGGAATCTGTTCTCTTTTGTAAAAATTTCCTGATATTGTTGTGTTGAAGGATAAATTGGATTAGCCTTAAGATGTGGAGAGATTATAATTTCGGCAATATCCGCTGGGAGTGATTGATAATCGCGCCAGTGAGGGAACCCTGATTTTAAGGTTAATGTGCCATCAATAAACTTCGTAAAAGCGTCATCTGTTGGTACAAACAAACCGTTGTGTTTCACAAGGGTTTGATTTATATTAAGGATGCGTTCTTTTTGTAGATCAAATGCCAGACCAGCGTAATTTAAATCCCACAATGTATCGACCAGTCCCCCAAGTCTTACCTCCGGTTGATTAAACGTGGCAGTTTTGTTTGGCTCAAAATTCGGATAATACCAATAAACCATTTCAAGGAAGATTTTATAGGTTTCACCGGGCATTTCTTTGTCAAGTAGTTCCTTTGCGTTCAGCATCGGATTCACAACCCTGTCGATGATATGTACAAATCCGTTTTCGGCTAAAATATCAGCCTTGAGAATCTTGGCTCCTGCATAATAAACATTTCCCGGTTCATATACTCTGTCAAAATAGAAACTGTAATCTTTAGGAGAAAGACCATTTTTATTTAAATATTCATCATAAAATATCGGTACATATTTTCTTGATTGAACAAATACCCTTTTATAACCGTCAGATATAGTTGAATCCATCACAATCATTTCCTTCTTATTTTCCCTTTTAATCCAATATTTTTCGACAGGATTTCTCAACATTGTCTCCCGTTTATAAGCGTATGAGTTCGAATTTTCAGTATCTCCAACTCTCCATCCATATGCACCGAGACTTTGCAATTGCCCAAACGACCATGGATTCTGAATAATATGGAATTCGGTTATTCTTTCAAGTTCATCTAATGGAATGTCTGAAATGCTCGTATAATGATTTTCAGATAGAAACTGTTTCATAGCTTCATCGGTCGGAGCGAAAACGCTCCAACTTCCCGAAACATCCAGAATCTTGTCTAATCCGGCAAGTCTTAAACATTCAGTAAACATGGTAAGATTCTCCTGAACTGACACAACAGTGTACAATTTCCCTGGGAGCCAGTCGGGTCTTTTATATATATCTTGTTCGCTTAACTTCTTACAACCTGCAAAAAGGCTGAAAAAAATTACTACGAGAAGCATAAATAACTTATGTTTCCTCACTATTTTATACATGTTAAATATGTTTTCTTCTAACGATTTTATGACTTCATCTTTTAAAATTTCATAAGAGTCACCCTGATTTTGATTTTCGTGAAGTAAAATTTGTGTTTTTTCGTCGATAAGTTTTTCCAGTTCAGTTTGCCCGGGCAATAAAATTACACCAACCGGGGTGCCGTTTTTCACAAGGGCAATCTGTTGTTTATTTTCAACTGTGCAACTGTATATTAGCACAAAAAAATTATTGCAAGCTTTAATGGATTTTTCAATATTGATAATTTTAACCGCATATACACGTTTGCAAATATTACAATCATTTATTGCTCAGCAAAGAAGCTGAATCTCCATCCAAAAAAATCCATGCTGATTCGTGTTGTTTCATAATTGATGC
>JBBSBP010000274.1:0-3706 GCA_038251165.1 Bacteroidales bacterium
AGCAGACCGGATTCCAGTCAATGGGCGAATGTCTGGTTTTGACGACCAGAAAGTCAGAAGTCCGGAGTCTGAAGACGGAAGTTAAAAGCTGACCGAGCGCGAAGCGTTGCTTCGATTAGAACAACGGTTGCTGAGCCTGTCGAAGCAACCCTTGACTTTTCCGGGATGCGTAAATACCTTTGCTTCAAAATTTGAGTGAGAGTACACCTTCTCTGTACCCGAAAAAATGGTGTTTGTGTTTAATAATCAGGAGTTTGATAAGTATTCCATGAACAAAAAAAGAGCCTCCGAATGCTCGGAAGCTCTTTTTCTGCTACATCAATCCTTCGTCGGCAAATGACAGGTAAGATTCGGGAGTCAAAATCAGATGGTCCAACACCGGAATATCCAGAAACTTACCAGCTTCCTTTATCTTTTTGGTGATGTCTTTGTCGGCTTCGCTGGGTATCAGGTTCCCTGACGGATGGCAATGCGATATAATTATTGAACATGCACTTGCTTTTAACGCAGTTTGAAAAATAATCCTGACATCGACCACCGTCCCGCAAAAACCACCCATTGAAATCAGGGAATATCCCAGCACTTTGTTATTCCGGTTCAGGCAAAGCATGTAGAAATATTCCCGATGCTCCAGACTGGGATAAATCTGTTTCAGCACTTCGTAAGCATCGGTTGAAGTGACCACCTTCTGCATTTCGGAAGGCTTGACCCGTGTTGAATACTTGATTTCGATTTCTGCCAGATTTGAATTACAAACCTGATTCTGTGTAAATAAATTCTTTTGCATTGTTTGTCGCTGTTGCCTTACAGACTTATTTTGGCATCCGTCAGTGGACGGACTTTGTCTGGCTCGCCGATTAATTTTAAGCCAGTTACCCATTGAGCAGACCGGATTCTAGTCAATGGGCGAATGTCTGAATTTGAACCCCAGCCTCACCCCAACCCTCTCCTAAGGAGAGGGAGTTCAAATTCTGACCGAGTGCGAAGCATTGGCACTGTGAAGCATAGTAAGTCAGATTGAAACCCTTGACTTTTCCGGGATGCGTAAATAACTTTGCTTCAAAATTTGAGTGAGAGTACACCCACTCTGTACCTGAACCAATGGTGTTTGGTGTTTAATAATCAGGAGGTTGGTGAGTATTCCATGAACAAAAAAAGCCCCTGAGAATCGGGGCTTTTTCTCTAATAGGCACAATTCCCGGTTCCATTGTAAAAATCTTCATCAGCTGCTGAAGACAGGAATTCCCGGTATGGCTGATCGCCACATTTAATGCAGAACACCTCGCGTGATGAAGGCCAGTAGTAGATTTCAGCACCTTTTTTGATTTTAGCTGAACATTTTGAACAGCTGGAGGCAAACCTTGCCGTGATTTGCCGTGGATCGTTTGAATAACCTGACATAATTTTATTGCCTCCTGCCCGGAGGACTTATTTTGGCTTCTGGCACGCCGTGGTTAATAATGAATTTATGAAGCAATCGATAAATGTCTTCCGTCTTTGCGGTCAATGTTTTTCTGGTAAGCTTCTGCAATCAATTCTGTTATCTCTTCAGATTCACAGTCGAATGTTTCAGTAGAGTATGCAAAATCCCAGAATTCCTGAAGAAAATCTTCCGCATCGGGATTATCTTCCATTCTGTCCAGATACTTATCATCATACTTTAAAACCAGTTCATGGTAAGTTCCAAAGTCGTGCGGAAAGCTTTTGTAAGCATAGCCACAGAAGCAACTAAACTGTTCAGGGATAGGCATTTCTTTTCTGATTGCTCCCAGCACGATGCTCGATTCCACCTTCATTTTTTCGTGATACTCCGGATTGCCTAACTGAGCAAATCCATTAGAGCCGATATTGATATAATCCATTGTTTTTGCTGCTGCCTTACAGACTTATTTTGGCTTCTGGCTCGCCGATTAATTTTGAGCCAGTACCATTGAGCAGACCGGATTCTAGTCAATGGGCGAATGTCTGGTCCCGATGCAATCGGGAGCTGACCGAGCACGAAGTGTTGTTTCAGAAAAGCAGGTCAGAAAAACCCAAACCCTTGACTTTTCCGGGATGCGTAAATAACTTTGCTTCAAAATTTGAGTGAGAGTACACCCAATGAGTGATTTACAATTTGCCGTTTACTATTTATGATTGCATTTGGGCATAAAAAAAGAGGCTTTTCGCCTCTTGCTTTCAATTTGAGTTGTTACGTTTATTTTGCGTAACAACTCAAATAAGCTTGGTATTCAAAATTAATCAGTTTCTGGTCGAGGTCTTCGGTTGCCCCTTCGAAATACACTGAATTCAAGTATTCTACGAAAGCTTCGTACATTGAATTGTTGTTCTGATCTTGATTTGCTGATTTTGAAGTGTAAGTTTTCATACGATAGTTTTTAAAGATTATATGCCTTCTTTGCTGGGTATGGGCCGAAATACACAAGGAGGAACTGGAATACCGGAACGCAATGAAATGAAGTGAGGATATGCCGGGAAAATCCTTTTGTAATCTGCCCCGGCAGTTTCGGACATACCCATCATCTTCGCGTATAATCTCCTAAAAACAAGTAATGAAACACTTACAATATCAGCCAAAGCCAGATCCTGAATACAGTTTCAACTTATCGCTTTCTTTTTTTTGAAATACTGGGATTGGGCTTGGTGTATTTCGGCATGGGGATCCGTCAGGGAAAGGAACTGGTTGAATACCAATCTTGTTTGGGTTACAGAAGTGTGGGTAAGGTCAGCTTTGCTGGCAAATGAGGTTGATGCAACGAAGTGGAATCAGGCGTATTTGCGCGGGATGCCGAGGCTGACGGTTGAATGAACAGAGAGAAATGAAATCCGTCTGCCACAGGCATAAGGCCTGCCGTTCTGGTATTCACAAATAATAAAGAATTTTTCAAGAACAAAAAAAGGGGAAAATCCCCTTTTTTCAGTTAGATTCCATTCTGTTTGGCCTTCAATTTGGCTTCAGTGATTTCCTCGATTGTCCAATCAGCTCGTGCCATGTTGAAAACCAACTCTTCATGATCCGCGATGGTTCGCTTCATATCTTTTACTGCCATCTTGGCCTGAACCAGTAACCTATTCAGATGCAGTATGTCATCGCCTTTTCTTCTAATCCTACCGGCTTCCGGCAGATAAGCTGTCCAGTGTTTTTCCATTGTTTCTGAAATTATTCCTCTGACCATGTAGAATGTGTTTTAAAGAACCGGATGGATCGGTAAAATCTCCTGGCCTTGGTAAGTTCGCCGATGTTGAATTCTTTGCTGACCAGTAGTTTTTCACCATTTCTATATACAGCAATGATAAAAGTGGAATGATAGAGCACCATTGTTTTGTGCCGGTTATCCCTGACTTTTGACTGGGCAAATCCGGCAATAAAACCTTTAAGAGAAACTTCCCCACTACGGAGGAAGTTTTCAGTTGTGTTAGTTGCTGCCATGGTCAATCTTCATTTGGTTTCATGATAAAAATGGCCGGTGTCGGATCGTCAAAATCCTGTGCCTGAACGACCGATTTAAGCGTGACCAGCCGCGTGTTATATCTATCGTTCACTTCGGGATCACGTTTCTCATTTGCTTCCCAGTTATGGTTGCATGGAAGTACGACGGTCAACTGAAACAGCAACAAGTTATTGTTGCATTTTCTGGCGGCGATAGAAAACATATAAAGTACATCCCAAAGACGGCCTTCGACATCTTGTACATTCTGAAATCCT
>JBBSBP010000275.1:0-3632 GCA_038251165.1 Bacteroidales bacterium
GTAAGTGTTTTAATCCTTGTTTTTATGTGTTTATACGCGAAGATGTTGGGTATATCCGAAACTGCCCGGGGCAGGCTACTCAAGGATTTTCCCGGCATATCCTTGTTCTCCGCTCGGTGAACTTGTCGAACTGCGGTATTCCAGTTCCTCCTTGTGTATTTCGGCCTATACCCAGCAAAGAAGGCATATAATCATTAAAAACTATCGTATGAAAACGTACACTTCAAAATCAGCCCAAAAAGATCAGGACAACAGTTCCGTTTACGAAGCTTTCGTGGAATACCTGAATTCAGTGTATTTCGAAGGAGCTGCTGAAACGCTCGACCGGGAACTGGTCAGGTTCGAATATGAAACTTATTTGAGTTATTATGGAATTTAACCGAGTCAACTCACTAAATCTGAAAGAGGCGAAAAAGCCTCTTTTTTTATGTCAAAATGGCAAATTGAAAATTATGAAATAGTAAATCATAGTGGGTTTACTCTCACTCAAATTAAGTGCAAAGGTATTTACACATTCCGGAAAAGTCAAGGGATTCCATTTTCCGGAACAAGCTATTCAGAACCATCGCTTCGCGCTCGGTCAAAAACCTGCCGTTCTTCAACTGCTTTGCGTTATGGGAACGGCAGGTTTTATGACATTCGCCCATTGACAAGAATCCGGACTGCTCAATGGTAACTGGCATTAATTTAACAGGCGAGCCAGACAAAGTCCGTCTACTGACGGATGCCAAAAAAAGTCTCCGGGGCAGGAGCAAAATCAAATGAAATTTTTCGAAGGAATTACCACACTAGATGCATTACGCAGGGAGTACCGCCGACTTGCATTTATTTATCACCCAGATAAAGGGGGAGATACTCACCTGATGCAGGTTCTTAATCATCAGTATGAGCGGCTATCTGAAAAGCTGATTAAAGGAAATTCAGAATTTTCTGAAGGCCGGAAAGAATATGAAATGCAGGTTTCCGAAGAAATCAGGGACATGCTTGACCGTATTCTGTTTCTCAAAGGAATTGACATTGAGATTATCGGCTCCTGGATCTGGATTACCGGGAATACGTTTGCCGTACGAACTACCTTAAAATCTCAGGGATTTATGTTCAGTCATCCAAAAACAGCGTGGTACTGGCACAAAGGCGAATACCACAAACGGAACGGCAAAGTTCAGTCGATGGATGACATGAGGGCATTCTGGGGCTCTCAGAAGATAGAAACAGAAACATCATCAAGTAAAAACTTGAATTAAAGGAGGACAGATCATGGAAAATATCGAATTAAATATCGAAGAAACATTGCGTCTGTTGGATTCCATGCGATGGACCTTGAACCCATATATGGATGAACCGGGCACGCTCAGCGAACATCCGTATTTAATGGAATTGGCTGAAAGTTACAATGAAGTTGTTAGCAAAATACCTCACAACTGGCGTATTGGGCACGAACAGATCATAATTTACTAATCTATAAAAATCAGAACAATGAAACATTATTCAAATGATCCACGGATGATTACTGCAAAGTTTAATTCCACTTGTTCCAAATGTGGTTGCAGTATCAAAAAAGGTACAAGTATCTATTACTGGCCATCCGACCGGAAAGTGTTTTGCCTGAAATGTGGTGAAGCTCCTTTCCGGGAATTTTGTTCATCTGCAGCGGATGAAGAAGTTTATGCCGGAACAGGGAATCCGTATTTCGGATAATTGAAAAGAGGCATTGCCTCTTTTTTTGTCGTTTACAAACTTCCATTTTTTAAATCCATTTTTTCCTGAATATATGCCTTAATATATTGACATAGAAATTTTTGTTACACTCAAATTAGCGGGTAAAGTTATTGATCGCTATCCGGAAAAGTCAAGGGATTGAGTTCTTCAGAAAATGTATTTCACAAACATCGCTTCGCGCTCGTTCAGCTTTTTGCCCGGCTAATACAAGTTAATCCAACATAGCAAAAACCAGACATTCGCCCATTGACTAGAATCCGGATAGCTCAATGGATACTACCCGTAATTTAATTTTAACCGGCGAGCCAGACCAGCCCTGAGTAAGATCGAAGGGTGCCAATAAAAATCTGAAGGGCATCAGTAAAATGTTATGGGTAAATCAAACGTTGCAGAAAGAACAGCACCAGTTGCTGAAGTGGTTGAAGAAGTAGTAATTCCAACTATGACAGTAGTTAAGGAAGAAAAAGTGGAAGAAGCAGCACGCAAGCTGACTTTGGAAGAACGCATCCAACGGGTTGAAGATCTTTCGATGCTGATCGACCGTTGGAAAACCTTGAACGATTCGCGACGCAAGCTGCAAACTTTCCAGATCGGAGCTGATTCACTCAGTTCGGTGATCAGCCTGAAGGATGCCAACGGAAACGAGTTCAAAACCTCCAACTCGGCAGTGATCAGCTCAGTGATCGACGAAATGAAACGTACTCTTGATGCCAAAGTGCACGATGTTGAAGGCCTGATAAATCTTTGACCAAAGGGGAAGCTGACGCTTCCCCTTTTTTGTTCATAAACGCTGAACCCCTTCTTTGTTCCCCATATATTGTGATTATATGTTTATTAGAGTGGGTTACTCTCACTCAATTTTTTCTCCAAAGTTATTTACGCATTCCGGAAAAGTAAAGGGATTTTTCGTCCTCCTGATGGAATCGAAAAATTGCTTCGCACTCGGTCACTTTCTCGCTGCACTTCGAAACAGACATTCGCCCATTGACTAGAATCCGGTCTGCTCAATTTGTGATTGGCTCAAAATTAATTGGCGAGCCAGAAGCCATAAAAAGTCTGTAAGGCAGCAGCGACAAATCATGCAAAAGAATTTATTTACAGAGAACCGGGTTTGCAATTCAAATCTGGCCGAAATTGAAATCAAGTATTCAACACGGGTTAAGCCATCCGAAATGCAGAAGGTGGTCACTTCAGCCGATGCCTATCAGGTTCTAAAACAAATTTATCCCAGTTTGGAACATCGCGAATATTTCTACATGCTTTGCCTGAACCGGAACAACAAAGTTCTGGGTTATTCTATGATTTCGATGGGTGGCTTATCAGGAACGGTTGTCGATATACGGATCATTTTTCAAACTGCGTTAAAGGCCTCAGCCTGCAGTATCCTGCTCAGCCACAACCATCCTTCAGGGAATCTAACTCCCAGTGAAGCCGACAAAGACATCAACAAAAAGATCAAAGAAGCTG
Source organism: Bacteroidales bacterium (assembly GCA_038251165.1). Classification (GTDB taxonomy): domain Bacteria; phylum Bacteroidota; class Bacteroidia; order Bacteroidales; family Prolixibacteraceae; genus Aquipluma. Next base: position 3,187 of record JBBSBP010000275.1, read on the forward strand.
GTAAATTACTGGATATTCCGGTACTGGATCATCTGATTCTTACACCTGAATCATACCTGTCATTTGCCGATGAAGGATTGATGTAGAAGAAAGGCTTCGGCCTTTTTTTTTGTTCGTTAAATAAATTCAACTCCCATATTTCTTCTTTTTATTCAGGATTGTCCGACCACAGAGAGAGTCTTTCTTCTATCAATTCTCGCCCAAAGTTATTTACGCATTCCGGAAAAGTCAAGGGAGCTTTTCACCTTCCGGAAGGGAAATGAAAAGCTTGCTTCGCACTCGGTCACTTTCTCGCTTCACTTCAAAACTGACATTCGCCCATTGACAAGAATCCGGACTGCTCAATCAGACGGGGTTCAAATTAACAGGCGAGCCAGATGCCAATAAAAATCCCTAAGGCAAGGGTACAAAACAATGAGTGATTTTTCAGATTGGGAAGTAATCGA
>JBBSBP010000276.1:0-3589 GCA_038251165.1 Bacteroidales bacterium
AAAGATAAATTTGTTATCTCAAAATATTATTCAACAATGAGTAACCAACCGCTTGCAGAACGACTTCGCCCCAGAACGCTTGATGATTATATCGGGCAGGAACACCTTGTGGGCAAAAATGCCGTTTTACGAAAAATGATAGAATCGGGAAACATTTCGTCGATTATTTTGTGGGGACCGCCGGGAGTTGGAAAAACTACGCTTGCAAAAATTATTGCCAATACTTTGGAGCGGCCTTTTCATGTGTTAAGTGCAATCAATTCGGGCGTTAAAGATATTCGCGAGGTAATCGACAAAGCCAAAAAACAGCAATTCTTCAGTAAACCCAACCCGATACTTTTTATCGATGAAATCCACCGTTTTAGCAAATCGCAACAGGATTCGCTGCTGGGAGCAGTTGAAGACGGCACAATTACGTTGATCGGTGCCACTACCGAAAATCCTTCATTCGAGGTCATCTCCCCTCTCCTTTCGCGTTGCTCAGTTTATATTCTCGAACCACTTGATAAAGCCGGATTGTTAAGACTTATTGATTCGGCACTATCGAAAGATGTTGAACTGAAAAACAAAAAAATCACGATTACCGAAGACCAGGCAATGCTGCGCTTTTCGGGCGGTGATGCACGAAAACTACTTAATGTTTTGGAGCTTGTTGTTCATGCAGAAGAAGGCGATGAAGTTGAAATTACAAACAAAAAGGTTCTTGACCGCTTGCAAAAAAATCTCGCCATTTATGACAAGCAGGGCGAAATGCATTACGATATTATTTCGGCATTTATCAAAAGTATTCGCGGCAGTGACCCTGATGCGGCAGTTTACTGGCTGGCCCGAATGATTGAAGGTGGCGAAGATGTAAAATTTATTGCCCGCCGTTTACTGATTTTGTCGGCAGAAGATGTGGGACTGGCTAATCCAAATGCACTTTTGCTGGCTCAAAGCACATTTGATGCAGTGCATAAAATCGGCTATCCTGAAGCACGGATTATTCTTTCGGAATGTGTGATATATTTAGCCACTTCGCCAAAAAGCAACTCGGCATATTCTGCTATCGACGAAGCTATCGCACTTGTAAAACGAACGGGCGATTTGCCAGTTCCACTGCACATTCGCAATGCACCAACCAAATTGATGAAAGAAATCGGGTATGGTAAAAACTACAAATATTCTCATGCTTTCGAAGGCAATTTTGCAGAACAGGATTATTTGCCGGAAGCCATTAAAAAAGAACGGATTTATCATCCACAAAATAACCCAACGGAAAATAAAATTCTGGAACGGTTGAAAAGGTGGTGGGGAGAACGGTTTTAGTGATTAAGTTTTCAAACCGTTTTTATTATTCAATAAAAGAACCGTTTCTTCTGAGAATTAATCCAGAGGAAACTGGGTCGCTCTTTTTGTATTACTATTATTTTCCTTTCGAAACGTATTTGGAAACCAGGCTCACTTCAGCAGCAGACATTCTTGTTTTTGGAGCCATTTGCAACATAACAGATTTCCACTGGCTGCTGCTAAAACTTTCAGGCGTATATAAACCGTGACATTTTTCGCAATTGTCGATATACAATGACCTTCCCTGTGTCAGTTCATCGATAGTGGCTGTGGCTGTTACATCAGATGGAGTTGGTATATAAAGGTTGCTTGTATCAGTTAACTGGTTTGAACACGACACCAATCCCATTCCAATTGCAAAAAACAATAAAAACCATTTACTTTTTTTCATTTTACTCTTTATTAAGAATTGCTTCTGAGTTATAACAATCAAGACATAAGTTTATTTTACTTCTTAAATATTTTTAATTATAATTAACATATGATAAGAATTGAAAGATATTATTTTTTGGTTCAAAATAAATAGAGTAAAGATTCCATATAAAAATGTAAAGATTTAATTTTCAAATGAATTTTTTTGAATGTATATTGCTAATTCCATTTAGCAAACAGTAAAAGCTGCTTTCGGTGGATATCTAAATCACTAAAACTTTTCAAATAATGAAAAACAGGATTCAATTTACAAGAAGAAGTTTTCTGGCAACAACAGCAACAGCCGCTGCCGGATTCACCATTGTTCCTTCGAATACCATTGCAGGACTTGGGCACAAAGCTCCCAGTGATAAACTTAATATTGCCGGTATTGGCATAGGAGGAATGGGTAAAGGTAACCTAAGTAGAATGGAAGGCGAAAACATTGTTGCACTTTGCGACGTTGACTGGTCAACAGGAGGAAGAATTAATGTCCCGAAAGTTTTTGAAACTTACCCCAAAGCTGCAAAGTATTATGATTGGCGCAAAATGTTTGATGAGATGGGTAAATCTATCGATGCAATTATGTGTGCTACTTCAGATCATAATCATGCTATCATTACGGCAACCGCCATAACGATGGGCAAACATGCATACACACAAAAACCATTAACCCACAGTGTTTACGAATCGCGGTTGTTGACAAAACTGGCAGCGAAACACAAAGTGGCTACTCAAATGGGAAATCAGGGATCTTCCGCAGAAGGAGTTAAACTGATATGTGAATGGATTTGGAATGGAGAAATTGGTGAAGTGAAGGAAATAGAAGCTTATACTAATCGCCCAATTTGGCCACAAGGCTTATCTGCACCCACTGAAGTTATGCCGATACCGGAAGGCCTGAATTGGGATCTTTTTATCGGACCGGCGAAGTTCCGTCCGTACAATTCGGCATATCATCCATGGGTATGGCGAGGCTGGTGGGACTTTGGAACAGGAGCACTTGGCGATATGGCTTGTCATGTTATGCACCCTGTTTTTACAGCAATGAAACTTGGATACCCAACAAAAGTAATTGGCAGTTCTACCCCATTTACACCTGACGGTGCTCCAAATGCTGAAGTAGTTCATCTGACTTTTCCTGCACGCAAAAAACCGGCAAATATTAAAATTAACTTGCCTGAAGTAAATGTAACCTGGACTGATGGTGGTATTAAACCAAAACTTCCGGAAAACTGGCCCATTGACAGAATCCAGAATTCTGGCGTTATATTCCGCGGAAGCAAAGACACACTTGTTTGTGGAGAGTATGGAACTGATCCAATTCTACTTTCCGGCAGGGTACCTAATGTTCCTCAAACCGAACGACGTATTGACGGGCATGAACTCGATTGGATTAGAGCTTGTAAAGAAAGTCCTGAAAATCGGGTACCAACTGCATCCGATTTTAAAGATGCCGGGCCTTTTAACGAAATGGTTGTTATGGGTGTTTTGGCAACCCGCCTTCAATCTCTAAATAAAGTTCTCGATTGGGATGGACCAAATATGACATTTACAAATATTTCCGCTACTGATGAATTGAGGCTTGGCAGAAACAATACAATACCAGCAAAAGAATTTGCCGATCAATTAATCAAACATAATTATCGTGAGGGTTGGACTTTACCAGCCATGTCTTAACTGAAATATTTACAATTTTTTTACTGGTCTTAAATAAATATACCAGTTTCGGACTAATGATATTTTGAATCTTAAACCGATTGAAAGTTAGTTTTCAATCGGTTTTTTTCATGAATGAGAGGTTTTATGAAAGAAAAAGTCATAAGTCACCAGTCATTAGGAGAAACCC
>JBBSBP010000277.1:0-3575 GCA_038251165.1 Bacteroidales bacterium
AGAAGCATGACATGAAAAAAATGGCATTTTACAAATCCAGCGGATTTGAATGTTTATAGAAAAAGAATCATGAAAAGGAAGGTACGACTCCAGCCGGAGTCGAATTTCTTGTGAAGATTGATATTTCTATAAACATGTGATGCCGCTGGCATCCGTTCCGCACCAGCATTTAGCTCCGCTGATTTTCAATTCGGGTAAGGTATTTTTCCCTTTTATGCGGCTCATGTTGTAAGAGCGCCCGCCTGACTGATCCCGAAAACTTTCGGGACGGGCAGGGGTTTCGGTATTGTGGATATCCATAACAGTTCCGGGTTCAAAGTTCCTGAGTCATCCAACAATCTCTATCAATCTCCATCAATCTCTTTCAATCTCCATCAATCTCATTTTCCTATTCTTCCGGTTAAAAGATTTGCAAAAATTACGATTCGCAATATCTTCACACCAGATTACAAAAAAATAGTATGGCAAAGAAAAAAGCAGGGAAAGTGGTTCAGATGTTCACTCCCGAAAACTACATCAGACAAAAAGCACGCACCCTGCCGATGTTTGAATGCCTCGTAAACAACGACTGGGAAGAAAACAGGCTTGCCAACATCATTGTTGCACGGCAACATACAAACGGAAACATCACCGCCGGAATGTACCTCGTTGATTTAAATTGCCTGGGCGTAAAAGATGCCAGTTACTGGTTTAACATCAGCGAAACGCAATACACGGAAATTCTGACCCGTGCCCGGGGTGGCATGGTGCTGGAAGGGATCCCGTACGCGCTGGTTCACAACATTGTTTTTGCAGCCCTTGAATTTGCCGAAGAGTATGGTTTTAAACCCCACAAAGATTTTAAATCGGTGGCTCAATACATCCTGGAAGAAGATACGGATGATATTGAACTGATTGAAATTGAATGTGGCGAGGAAGGCAAACCGGCTTTTATATCGGGTCCGTATGACAACGCGGCTAAAGTAGCGCGGATTATTGCACAGCTTGAAAAGACAGCCGGCCCCGGTAATTACACTTTTATCGACGAACTGGAAGATGATGATATGGATGGACCGTATGATTTTGAAGAAGAAGCTGAGTTTATTCCCTCCGGCACCACCTTTCAGTTTAAAATTGAACTCGACGACGTATCGGCCCCCAAAGTGTGGCGCCGCCTGACACTGCCGTCGAACGCTTCGTTCCTCCATTTTCATTACATCATTCAGTTTGCTTTTGGCTGGGAAGATGACCACCTTTTCTCTTTTTCCGAAGAACGCTATGGGTCGCCCGAAATAACCGGACTTACCGGCGATGAGGATGAGGATGATAAAACCAAATTAGATGCCAGAGAAGTGATGCTTTCGGAGATTTTCAAAAAGGAAAATCAGAAGTTTACCTATGTTTATGATTTTGGCGATTTGTGGGAGCACAGCTTCACCCTGGAGAAAATATTGCCCGAAACCCTTTTGTATCCCGGATGTCTTGACGGCGAAGGAAAATGTCCGCCCGAAGATTGCGGCGGCGCTTTTGCATACCAGGAACTGAAAGAAATACTGGCCGATAAAAAGAACCCGGAATATAAGGAATATGCCGGTTGGCTGGGTTTACGAAAAAGCGAATCATGGGATGCCGCCGAATTTGATATCCAAAAAACAAGGGAATCCCTGAAGCGTATTCTTTGAAAATTAGAAATTGTAAATTTATGTCGGTTAGTTAGTAATTTATGTCGGTTTGACGTTGTCAGGGCTTGTTCCGATTTATCGGAAAGCTACGCACGCTGACAAGTCTGCCTTGCTTTTAACCTGTCAACGTCTTTAGACTTGACAGCGTTAACTCTACATGTTGGATGGATCAATTAACTTTGCAATAAAACGGGTTCCGGTTTACAATGGATGATTATCAGAAACAAATACGTTCAGAATTATCGGTCTGGCAAAAGCAAATGCTTCAAAGGCCATCTCTTATCAACAAGCTGTCAAAAAAAGTACAGGTAAAAATCAATTCGTGGATACCTGAAAAAATACATCAGGCAATTACAACGACCATCAAGCAAATGATACGCGGGGTTTTGTTCGGTGCTAATTATACCACCGCCAAACCTTTGTCGGGCTTGTCATTGCAGGCACGTGAGGCAGTTGTTCAGAAACGGATCAAATTTTACAAAACCACCGCTGCTGTTGAAGGTGGAATAACCGGTGCAGGCGGTATATTGCTGGGATTTGCAGACTTTCCGATTTTAATTGGCCTTAAACTGAAATTGCTGTTTGATATTTGTTCGATGTATGGGTTTAATGTAAAAGATTATAAGGAAAGGGTTTACATCCTGCATATTTTGGAACTGGCATTCTCAAGCCATGTACACAGGCGGAAAATTTACCTCGAAATGGTTGACTGGAATCAGAAGAGTAAAGATCTTCCGGAAGATATCCATCAGTTTGACTGGCGAAATTTTCAGCAGGAATACCGGGACTATCTAGACCTTGCAAAGATGGCCCAGTTGATACCCATCATAGGTGCACCTGTTGGATTTGTGGTTAACTCCCGCCTGATTGACAAATTAGGAAAAACTGCCATGAATGCCTACCGCATGAGACTTCCGGAAGCGGGGTTAGAGTTTATACCTGATGGCTATCGGATTTAGGGTTTAGAGCATAAGTTTCAGGATGCGGGTTCTGCGCTTGACTTGTGTCTGCTAATCTTGTGTCTTTTTCAGATGATATTACAGAACAGTTTTGTTTTTATGAATAGTGTGAATAACAGGAGAAAATAACGATTGAGGTATCCGTGACTTTGTAAATTAACCGGTGTTCCTGATTGATTCTTCTGCTCCAATATCCCTTAAATTGATGTTTTAATGCTTCGGGTTTTCCTATTCCACTATATGGATTTCTTAAAATATCATTGATTAAATCTCCGATTTTTAGTGCAATTCTCCGATCGGTTTCAATCCAACGCTGGTATTCGTTGAATGCATCGGGGACAAATTCAATATTGCTCATATCAATTCGTCGGCTTTCAAAGAAATCACTTCCTTTTTAGCTTCATATTTTTCTATTCTCTCCTGCAAAACCCGGCTGTATTCCGGGTTACTCAATATATAATCGGTTGTATCTGCAGCTTGAATATTAATTTCCACCACTTTGTGCGGGAATAATTTTTTAATTCCTTCAACAAAATCGGGAGGAATTGAATCTGTATTTATTTTTATTGTCGTTTCCATATTTAATTTTTAAAATCAAATGTATTAATAACACTGGAATAATCAAAGAGGGGAAAGGAAGATGATCGTCAATAGTCACGTTTCCCGGAGTGTATGTTTATAGAAAAAGAATCGTGAAAAGGAAGGTACGCCTACCTGTCTACCGGACAGGCAGGCGGCCGGAGTCGAATTTCTTGTGAATATTGATATTTCTATAAACATGTGATGCCGCTGGCATCCGTTGCCCCGGCATTTCGGGTTTCTTTGTTATTCATTTCGGGTGTTTTAAAGATTTGGTTTTTGGGCAGCAGTAGCATGACATAAAAAAATTGCATTTCACAAATCCAGCGGATTTGAATGTTTATAGAAAAAAAGTCGTTATAGGGTAGGTACGACT
>JBBSBP010000278.1:0-3546 GCA_038251165.1 Bacteroidales bacterium
AAGATCGAATAATTAGTAATGCTACAAGCGGTTATCGTTTTCAGAATTTCAGGCCAAACCACTGCATGATATTCCTTGTATTTTTCAAAACTCTGTGGATCAACGCCGATAATTTGTCCAAACCTCTTCATGATAAAATCGTTTAAATTACAACAATACAATTTCGTAAATACCAGGCAGCTCTGAAAAATCAGTTAAAACCAAACGAACTTTTTGTGCCGTAGTTTTGGGTAGTTTAAACTCAGCTTTTTTGCCAATAGTTTTTCCTTTGTAAATGGTCTTCCATTTCTCTCCCGATAAATACTGAAGCTCAAAAGATTTTACTGATTGGCCGCGTTCATAAATTATAGCCTTTGAGAGTTTTTCAGGTTTGCCCAAATCGATTTCAGCCCATGGAGCTTTATCTTCTTTTGCTGGCGACCATGCATGCCCAACCCAATCGCCATTATTAATTGAGGGGATGTCATTCCGTTTTGGATTAAGATCACTCGATGCTGTAACATTTTTATTGTACGATAGCGATTGAGAACCAATTTCCATTGGCTGAATATCCATTGCGTTTCCTTTTACTTCAATTTCAACAATAGTATTGATGGGCTGTAAAGCTGTTCTGCTGAATTCGATGATATAGTTTTCTCCTTGTTTGGTCAATTTCAAAGGGCTTCCATCGACAAGTTTAACGCTCTTAATTTCCAGTCCAATTTCAGGTAATGTAATTTTCGGTGAATCTCCAAACCAGTTTAAGATATGCAGATAAATGGTATTTCCCTTTCTGGTGCTGACACCCCAATCGGTTGGTTTGAAAGGGCCTCCCCTGGTGCCATAAATGGAATAGCCATATTTCTGAAGCCATTGACCCATTTCTTTTAGTCGTTCAATTTGCAAGGGCTCTATACTTCCATCAGATTTAGGTCCAACATTGAATAGTAAATTACCATCGCCACCGGTTGAACGCACAAGGCTTTGAATGCACTGTTCAAGTGATTTCACCTCATCGTTTGGTTTCCAGGCCCATTGACGCCCAACGGTCATACAGGTTTCCCAGGGACGATCATTCTGGAAGCCGCCAACACGCTGTTCAGGAGTATCATAATCGCCTTTTGCTCCTGTCCGGTTATTGATAATGATGTCCGGTTGAATCTGATGGGCAAAATCGATCACACTTTGACCGCGCAAAGCATCAAATTTTCGGGGAACATCGAACCACAAAACATACAGAGGACCGTAATTCACCAAAAGTTCCGCTACCTGCTTCTTCAGGTATGTGGTGTAATTTTCAAGGTTGCTGGTCGGACGTTCGACAGTTCCGCCCGGGCTTGTCAACGGAAAATCCGGATTGTACCAATCGCAGGTTGAATAATAGGTTCCAAATTCAATTCCCTGCTTCCGGCAGGCTTCGGCCAACTCCTTCACGACATCACGTTTGAAGGGCGAATTCATGATGTTGTAATCGGTCTGCCGGGTATTCCACAGGCAAAAACCATCGTGGTGTTTGGTGGTTAGAATAATATATTTCATGCCGGCATCTTTTGCCACACTCACCCAATCATCGGCATTAAAATTAACCGGATTGAATTGTTTGTAAAGGTTGTCGTACTCTGCAATGGGAACTTCTTTTCCGCGAGACCACCCGATTTCGGTACCTTTCAACGAAACAGGCCCCCAATGAATAAACATCCCAAAACGGGCATCTTTCCATTCTTCAATCTTCTGCTCGTTCCCAATTGGCTTGCTTTTTGAATCGGCCGATTGAGAAAATGAATTCAATGTGATTCCTGAAATAAGAATCGAAATCAGTACAATTGATCTTTTTAAGTTTTTCATTTTTATTTGATTTATAGTTTCTGATTAAATTCCTTTATTGCATCGAACATAGCCACAATATTTTCAGGAGGAACATCGGGAAGAATATTGTGGACCGTATTGAAGACAAACCCGCCACCTTTTGAGAAAATTTCAAGCCGTTCGAAAACCTGTTCTCTAATTTTTTCAGGTGTCCCCATATTCAGGGTTCCTACAGTTTCAATTCCACCGCCCCAAAATGTGCAGTCCTGACCGAATTCTTTCTTCAGGAAGTCAGGAGCCATCCTCCATGCATTGGTTTGAACCGGATTGAAAATTTCGATGCCTGCTTCAATCATGTCGGGCATTAGTAGCGAAATAGAGCCACAGGAATGAATATACGTATGCATTTTGCTGTGTGTATGAACATAGTCGCATAGCATTTTGTGACGAGGCTTGAACAATTCCCGATAAATTTCAACATCCATAAATGGCCCCGAAGTCATGCCCAGATCATCGCCAAAACGGATGATGTCGACAATATCACCAACCGCATCGCAAACCTTTTCCAAAGTAGCCAGATGCCGGATCATGAGTTGATCGAGTAGTTTTTCCACATTGTAAGGGTCGCACATCAAATCCATTAGGAAGTTATCCATCCGGCGTAAGAAAGTACCCCACTCAAAGAGGTTGCAGCCACATACTACCAACAAAGCTTTATCAGTACTTGCCCTAAGTTTCAGCGTATTTTCGCGAAGCTTTTGCCAGAAATCCGACTCACCGGCATGGTCCCATGGGCTGTGCGCATCGCGTGCCCACATAATTCGTCCCATTTCGGCATCCAGATTTTCGTATGAATCAGGATAACCGCTTACATAGGGAAAATAAGTCTGATCAAAGAAAGTGGCGCCAAGCGGCATATATGAAAGTGCTGTTTTCCGGTCATCGTCATACGTTTTATAGGAGCCATCTACCTGTTGGATTGGATTGAATCCCTTTGGATAGAAAGCTGGCGCTCCATTTGCCATCTTTATTGGTTTCCAATCCGAAGGTTTGTCGTTGAATGTTCGGCCAATGTCGAGCACATCTACTCCAAACTGATCGAGAATTGACATGTCGGGTTGTGCGAGTTGCTGAACTACATCGTAAATCTGCACCGGAAGATCTTCCCGTCCCAGATATTTTACCAAATTACTGTATGCGATTGCAGAAATGCCCGAACTGGGTGTGGCACTCATATCAATCGGAACACGATCGGGCTCCTGATGATTGATTGCTGCTAAAATTCGTTCTCTTGAAGTTGTCATATCTTATAAATTATAGTTTCAAATTCCAAGTTCCAAGTTCCAAATTCCAAGTTTAACTTGAAACCTGCAACTTTGAACTTACTCTGTTCCACTGATCCCTATCATAAATGAAGCGGCAATAATGATAATCAGTGATAAAATCATCAGGACATATACTTTGACAGGGGCGCCTTTCCATTCTTTGCGAATCAATCCCCAAACTGTTGCGAATACGATGGTCAGAGCCATCAGGATACCCCAGGAAGTAAAGGTAAACGGCCCCATTTTACTTTTCCCCATTCCGTAAACTATAAACTGACCGAACCACAAGATACCGGCAAGCATTCCGAATAAATAATTAAACGTCAGGGTTCTGTTTGAGCTGGCGGAAGAATAATCTGACAGCGAATGATTTTTAATGCCCAGGTATACGCACCAAACAATGGTGGTAATAAATGTTCCGGAGAACAAAACAACC
>JBBSBP010000279.1:0-3415 GCA_038251165.1 Bacteroidales bacterium
ATGTACTTGAAGGAGCTTTGTTTTCGGGTACAGTAATTAAACAGGCGCCGCAGTTTGAAAGAGGCAAGCTTATTATTGCCGATCAAGACTGTTCTTTTTTTATCTCAGGAACGGCCTCCATTAAAGGTCAGAAAACTATTGGGCTTGGTGATGTTGCAGCTCAAACTCAATTAACAATCGATCACATAGAAAATATTTCTTCTGTTGAAAATTTGAAACTTCATGCTGTTGGCCTAATTCATAAACCGCTTGAAATAGCTTATTTACGTGTTTATATTAAGCATCAATCCGATTTTGCCTGTGTAAGGGAAATATGCAAACGTCGCTTTGGTGAAATTACAATAACTTACGTTCAGGGTGATATTTGCCGTAATAATCTGTTGGTTGAAATTGAATGTGAAATGGGGAACACATCTACTTAAAAAGTGTGGATTTTTGGGATTAGGAAGCAACACACTACACCGTTTTATTCAATATTCTCTTTAAATTTACAACTCAATTACACCGAAGTTTATCAAGCTATTCCTAAATATTATAAACTAAACCATCCGGAATGAAACTATTTATTAAACAATGCTTATTCATCGGTGTAACTTTTCTTCTTTTTAAAGACTTGAATTGCAAAGCACAGAAGCCAGTCAAAATTCAATTCGACAGCAGCAAAGAAGTTTCAGGGCGAAAATTTGCCATCCGCGATATTTCTTCCGGATTACCTGCCAATTGGAACGTTTATAATTTTGTTGTACTCGAATTCAAAATCACTACGCCCCAACGCTTTCATGTTGGTTTTACAACAGAAACAGGGTACAACGAACTGCGGATAATGAGTTACACCGCGAATGGCTGGAACAAACTTGCAATTCCGCTTAAATTTTACCGCCGTTTGCCTGATGCCGCCCTCGATCTGGCTGCAACTTATAATCAGCCAAGATACACCGGATGGATTAATCTGGGCGGCAAGCGTGGTCCGCTCCGTGGCATCGATTCCATTGGGATTCGCATGAATGTGCCAATCAATAACCCAACATTCGAACTTCGCTCCATTTCGCTTTCTGTTGAAGATCCCGGCGATAAATATCTCGGCGACAAGCCTGTTGTTGACGAATTTGGTCAGTGGAACCTGGGCAATTTTGAAGGGAAAATCAATTCATCTGAACAGCTCAAAAAAGAATGGGAAGCCGAAGAAAAAGCAGTGGTAAGTACAAAAGCCTTTAATTATTCCAGATACGGTGGTTACCTTCAGGCTATATACCGAACATGCATACCAGCATCCGGGATTGATCGGAACAGCTTATTTTCAATGGTGCGATCAGGATTTAACGGGCCGCCGTGATGGCGAAAACTACAACTGCGGATTGGTTGATGTTACCGACCGCCCTTACCGGCAACAGGTTGAAGCTATGATGGAAACGGCAAAACAATTGTTCGATATTCATACCGGCAAAACCAAACCAGTTGAAAAGGCGCCTGTAAAAGCGCGTGGACATGGAGGCATGCCAAATATTTGGAACAAATAAACCGAAATCAAATGAAACATTTTATTCTGATATTACTGTTATTTAGTATTGCTGTACAAGCTTTTCCACAGAAATACGTTAAAGTTTGGAGCGACGAGTTTAATACACCAGGATTGCCCGACAGTACCAAATGGGATTACGAAGTTGGTAAAATCCGAAACGATGAGCTGCAATATTATACTTATAAACGCTCCGAGAATGCCCGGATTCAAGATACGGTATTAATTCTTGAAGCCCGAAAAGAAGTATTTCAAGGTGCGGCATACACTTCTGCAAGTTTAATTTCGAGGCTGAAAGGTGATTGGCTGTACGGCAAATTCGAATTCAGCGCAAAGGTTCCGACCGGAAACGGAACATGGCCTGCCATCTGGATGATGCCGACTTACAGCGAATATGGCGGATGGCCCAAAAGTGGAGAAATGGACATCATGGAGTATGTCGGGATGAACCCCAATAACTTGTATTATACTGCTCATTTTGAAGGCACCAACGGAACGGGCCATCAGAGTTCGGGTACTCAGACCACCTTTAGTCAACCTTATGACAAGTTTATAATTTTCACATTTATCTGGTCGCCCACAAAACTTGAATGGTATGCCGATGGTGTGAAAAAATTCACTTACAACAAACCAGCTGTTGACCAACGCCTATGGCCTTTCAACAAAATGTTCTATTTAATCCTGAACATGGCTTATGGGGGTTCATGGGGTGCGCAAAAGGGAATTGACGATTCAAAACTTCCGCATAAATTTCTGATTGATTACGTTCGGGTGTATCAGTTACAGGAATCGACCGGGCCATTTTCGCTGAATATTGAACCTGCATCTAACGGAACTGTTGAAATGACTCCTAAGCAGACTTCTTATCCTGAAGGATCAATGGTTACTGTAACAGCCATTCCGGATGAAAAGTATGAGTTCGATAAATGGCTGCACCAGGGTACAGCCAATCCGATTGTAATTGAAGTTTCAAAAGACATCACCCTGATTCCTGTTTTCAAAAAAAAAAATGAACTGATCATAAATGGCGATTTCAGTCAGGGATTGAATAGCTGGGGCAATTTGTATTTTCAAAGTTCTCAATGGAAAGCTACCGTCACTGTTGCCGATGGCGTTTATAAAATAAGTGTGGCCCAACCCGGCACAGCCAACTGGCACATTGTTGACCAGCAATTAAACCTTACCCTGGAGAAGGGCACCAGCTATCAGGTTACCTTTGATGCCTGGGCTGACAACCCGAATTCGATGGATGTTTTCATATCGAAAAATCACGATGATTATGCCGCGTATTATTCAACGGCAAAAAACATCACAGGGATAAAACAAAAATTTACCTGGACTTTTAAAATGTTGCAGTCTTCCGATCCTAATTGCCGGTTTGGCTTTGGTTTTGGCCGATTTACCGGAAATGTATATCTCGACAATGTCAGTATCGAAAAACAAGTGCCAACAGGGTTTGAACAGATTCCCGGTTCAATAGATGAACAGTTCGGACTATATCCTAATCCGGCAAATAAACATCTGGACATTTCGAACCGATCTTCCAAAACGTTACAGCCAACGATTAAACTTTACAATCTTCAGGGACAAATGATTTCAACCCTTTGTGAGAATAAACCGCTGGCCTCTGGTCAGCAAATCAGTGTGAATCTGAACGAATACAATCTTGTCAATGGAATTTATCTTATAAATATTTTCACTCCTGAAAAATCGATTATCAAAAAGCTGATTATCAGTAATTCAGCCAATTAATTTGTTAATAGGTTTGGCGATCTGTTCGTTTTCTATAAATGTATTATCCTTCAGGGATAAATCTGTCATTTGATTGGTAATACTTGACATGACACATTTCTGAAAGCAATTTCGCTGGACACAATTCAGTTTTATTCAATATTCGCA
>JBBSBP010000280.1:0-3411 GCA_038251165.1 Bacteroidales bacterium
CCCTCTACCTTTGATCCCAAAAGCATCCAGTGCAATGGAACAGCTTTTATCTGTTCACACATCTTTTATGATCTGCCCACAAAAGGCAGATTTTATTTGCGTCGGGCAAATAGCAAGCTGTGTTTCGGGTTACCCGAAACGTTTCCGGTAACCCGAAACTGCTTGCCCTCTGGGGGTAAAGCCACCTCCGAAGTCGGTTGCTTTTAACGCATTAATGGCAGGTTTTAATCCTGCACTGAATGTTTTTGGTTTAAATGCTGAAAGGGTATGGAAAAAGAAAAGAAGACATCAAACAAACTAAGAAAAGGTGGCCGTCCGCAGGAGGATGATCCGGCTACAAATTGCGTAATGGTGCGTTTTAACAACGTGGAGAACGCGCAGCTCCTGGCTTTATTTGAACAATCGGGAATGCACGCCAAAGCGCTTTTTATCAAAGCAAGGGTGTTTGATCAAACGTTTCGCGTGGTGAAAACAGACCGTGCCGCCCTCGAATATGTAACAAAACTAACATCGTTTTACGCCCAATACCGAGCAGTGGGAGTCAATTACAACCAAGTTGTAAAAGAACTGCATTCACATTTTTCGGAGAAAAAAACACTGGCTTTACTTTACAAACTGGAAAGTATTACAAAAGAGTTGGTGGCATTAAGTGAGCAAATTGTACGGCTGTCGCAGGAATTTCAAACCAGATTTTTAAACCCGAACAGCCAATAAACACACAAATTATCAATTGAAAAATGATCGCCAGGATAAACATCGGGAGTAGTCTGTACGGGGCATTGGCCTATAATCAGGAGAAGGTGGACGAAAATCTGGGAAAAGTTTTGGCCTCTAACCTCGTTTGCGAACCGATTGATGGAAGGTTTAGTGTACCGGCCTGTGCTTCGGATTTTGCACGATGGATGCCATCAGCGGAACATCTGCCGACTAAAAAGCCGGTGATACATATTTCGTTAAACCCGCACCCGGACGATAAACTGACAGATGATCAACTGGCAGACATTGGCCGAGAATACATGGAAAGGCTGGGCTACGGCGGTCAACCTTATCTTATTTTCAAGCACGAGGACATCGGGCGGGATCATATCCACATTGTTTCACTTCGGGTAGATTGTGATGGTAAACTGATAAAGAATAGTTTCGAGCATAAACGTAGTAAGGAGATTACCGAATTATTGGAAAAGAAATACGGGTTGATTTCCGCAGAAGGGCAGAAACAGTCGAAACAAGGACAGTTTAGTCTGGTAGATCCGGTGCGAGGCAACCTGAAAAAGCAAATATCCGCTGGAATAAAACACTTAATTGCTACCTATAAGTTCCAGTCGCTGGGTGAATACCGGGCTTTGCTTTCGCTGTATAATATCGGTTTGGAGGAAGTTAAAGGTGAAGTAAAGGGAAAACCATACCGGGGATTGGTATATTCGGCATTGGATAAGGACGGGGATAAGGTCGGTACGCCGCTGAAATCCTCACTTTTTGGTAAATCAGTTGGTTACGACGGTCTTGAAAAACGGATGGTCAAATCCAGTGAACAGATAAAGCAGCAAGGGCTCCGTGATCGAACGCGGACATCAATATCTGGTGTCATGGTAACATCACGAAATGAAACCGAATTACGAACAAAATTAAAGGCATTAAACATTGACTTGGTACTTCGCAGGAACGATCAAAATCGGATTTACGGGGTTACTTTCATCGATCACACCAACCAATGCGTCTTAAATGGGTCCCGGCTTGGAAAAGAGTTTTCAGCCAATGTGCTTAATGAGCGTTTTGGCGGGCAAAAACTTGCCGCTAATAGTCAACAAGAAACAGTACAGTCTGACGATAACACCCGCACCGCAAAAACAACCCTTCCCGACATCGGAGATGCGGTAAGTGGCCTGTTTGCTTTTCTGTCCAATGAACTTGCTGGCAATCCGGATGATGACAACCGTTTAATAAAAAAGAAACGGAAGAAAAGGCGGAGATATGGAAGGCAGGATGGGAGTCTCTGATAGTGTTAAAAGCGTGAATAGGAACTCTTTAATATTTTTATTTGCCTAACGGAAGTTATTCATTCATAATGCTTTGTTCTAGAATGTAAATCAATCTATATTTTGTATCAATTGAGCATTGTGAATATTGTATATCTCATTCCAATAGAAGAAAGCTTCCACATTGGTCTTTTTAAGTTTGTTTAATTTCGTAGGCAAAGGTTCTCGAATTACAGCTTCACGCAGGTGTTCCATATTTTGAGGGTCAAAACGAGTTGCTTTCATTATTCCATTGGCAATTAAAACTGAAAGATAAGCTGCTTTAGAAGCATTAACAATGGCACTATCAATATTGTATTTTTCGCTGTGTATAAAGTTTTGTATTCTTTTTATTCCGGCCTGAAGTATTTTGAAGTTCTCAGGTTCTACCTGGCCTTTCAGGCATATACAGAGAGAAGTTTGATAAATATCGTCGAATACCTGGGCAATATTTTCAGGGTCAAGATTCCGGTATTGCAGTTCAACCTCAGCAAATTTTTTAAAAGTTTTGGAAGTAACCGCCAGATTGTTAGTTACATCAAACAGCGAGGCAACATCAAACAGTTGTTTTATGATTTCCATTGAGCAGTCTTTCTGTCCTTTGAAATATGGAATGCCCGTGGTGTTTGGAGCAAAAGCGGTAAGTTTATCTCCTAACATATCGGCTTTACTTGGTACATTTACCATCACTGGTTCACCTTCCAATTTTATGAAACGACTTTGTATGGGCACTTTTTCTATTTCGTAATAATGATTATCCTCAAATAATACATCAAGAAGAATAAATTCGGTTTCAGTATTTGTAACGTAGGATACCAGGTAATAGAATTTAGCATGTGTTTTTGGTATATTGTGAGCGCTAATCCGCTCGACCAATTTTACATCACCAAATCCGTATTCGTGGGCATATTTATGTAAGTATTTCTCCAAGTTTGTTCCCAGGGGACAGATAATATCGATATCTATAGACAGTCGTTTATCGCTATCCAGATGAAGCATTAAAGCCGTTCCTCCTTTGAAGACAAAGGGACAACCTGATAACACGAGCGATTCCAATAATGAAAATGCTCTGATTGATTTCTCAATAAGTACAAGGTCGGAAAATCTATTTTCAGCAGCTACCTGCTTCATCCATTCAATTGTCCGACTAACGGGGTGAATCATAGTTTATTGGTCTTTAACAGGTCCTCTACTACCTGTTTTCTCCCCCGTCGGGTAGAATAGCGAAATAGTTTGTTTTTATTAATATGGTGTTTTTCAAAGATAGCGGTATAAACATAGTTTATTTCCACTCCCTGCAAAAAAGAAAATTCTACATCTCCAATAATATCTACCAGAATCTTTTCAATAGTGGGTGTGTTTATTCCTTCAACCAGTTGTAATGGGGATTCTGATA
>JBBSBP010000281.1:0-3396 GCA_038251165.1 Bacteroidales bacterium
AATTTAGGAGGTCTTTAATAAAATTGATTTGCTATGATAACATTAGATAATCTGGATGAAAAGTTACTGGATCAGTTCCGGGGCTATGTGGTGAAAAAAGATTTGGTCCGTTCAGTAAAAGTTGGTGCAAACGTACCGGTTTTTGTATTGGAATACCTGATAGCCAATTCTTGTTCAACCAACGATGAAGAAAAAATCAGGAAAGGAATTGAAAATGTTAAAAAGATACTTTCGGAGCATTACGTAAATCCTGAAGAAAGCGCATTGATCCATTCCAGAATCAGGGAAAATGGCAGCTATAAAATTATAGATAAAATCACTGTCCGGCTCGATTCCAAAAAGGATATGTATTGGGCGCACCTGCTTAATAGCAACATCAAAGATGCAACTATCAGCGATGCTCTGGTGAACGAACACGATAAAATGATGTTGGGTGGTATCTGGGCAATTATCGACGTGGAATATGATCCGACCATCAAAATAGGATCAAATATTTTCCCGTTTGTCGTGAAGGAAATCAATCCGATTCAGCTATCATCTTTCGATAACAGCAAGGTAATCAATAACAGGAAGAATTTCACCAAAGCAGAATGGATCGATGTTTTGCTTCGCAGTGCCGGTTATGAACCCAACTCGGAAGGATTCACGGACCGGATCAAGATGCTTTTAATTTCACGTTTGATTCCGCTGGTAGAGGCCAATTTTAATTTTGTTGAAATAGGTCCGCGTTCAACAGGTAAATCATTTGTATTTAAAGAGCTTACGCCCTATGCTGTTTTAATCTCCGGAGGTCAGGGTACGGTGGCCAAATTATTTGTAAATGGCTCGACTGGCAAGGTGGGTTCTGTTGGTCAGTGGGATGCAATCTGTTTTGATGAAGCAACTGATAAGATATTCAAGGATCGGGATGCCATTCCATTGATGAAAGATTACATGGAATCCGGATCTTTCTCAAGGGCTGGTGCTGGTGGTGAGATTACCGGTAGTGCTTCCATCATTTATAATGGGAACATTAATCAACCTGTTGAAACGGTACTGCAAACTTCCCATTTGTTTAGCCCACTTTCTGATGAAGTAAATTCTGATACTGCTTTTCTTGATCGTATTCACTTTTATCTGCCCGGCTGGGAAATGTTAAAGTTTGCACCCCATCATTTTACTTCCAACTTTGGGTTCAGTACCGATTTCTTTTCAGAAAATCTGAAATCATATAGGAAACAAAACTACACCGATGCAATTGATCCATACTTTTCATTGGGTGCCCACTTAAAACAACGTGATACAAAACCGGTAAAAAAGACGGTTTCAGGATTAATCAAACTCATGCATCCTGATGGGATTTTCACCAAGGAAGACGTGCGTGAATATCTGGAACTGGCTCTTGAAATGCGCCGCAGGGTAAAAGAACAACTCAAGCGAATTGGAGGAATGGAATTTTGGGACACTAATTTCTCCTATATCGACAAAGAAAATCAGGAAGAGAAATTCATTGCTTTGCCTGAAGAAAAAGGAAACAACCTGATTGAAAGTACACCATTAGCTCCTGGGGTATGCTATACCTGCACCGTTGATGGAGAAAGTATGGCATTGGTACGCATAGAAGTTGTTTCGACCATGGGAAGCGGTAAACTGAACATTACAGGCACTTCAAATATGTTGGTAAAGGAGAACATCAAAAACACCTATCAATACATTAAAGCCAACGAAAAGTCCATACTAAGCGAACAACACTCTCTGAAGAATTTTGACCTGTCTATTCAGATTACAAATATGCTTGGATCCAGTATTGCATCAGGTATTGGTTCTGCTGTTTATCTGGCTATTCTGTCAGCCCTATACAAAAAGAACTTAAAAGCTGGTTTGGCAGTTCTGGGAAATATTTCGGTAGGTGGAGCCATTGAACGGGCAATCAATTTTGCAGACAAAATCACCATGCTTTCAGAGAATGGCGCGAAAACAGT
The DNA here is from genome assembly GCA_038251165.1 of Bacteroidales bacterium. Taxonomy (GTDB): domain Bacteria; phylum Bacteroidota; class Bacteroidia; order Bacteroidales; family Prolixibacteraceae; genus Aquipluma. The sequence continues at coordinate 1,962 of JBBSBP010000281.1, forward strand.
AATCGTACCCATGGACAACTTGCTGGAGCTAGCCAATGTTCCACCAACAATACTTGGAAATACAGATGTGCCATTCTATGCGAATAACAAAATGCTAATGCAAAAGGCGGTGCTGAGTGAGTAGAAAGTGTTACTTGTTTTTTAAATAAGGATTACTCTTTCCCAAAATAAAACCATCAACAAAAAAGCAGAAACCTCGCTGTATATTTCTGCTTTTTTGTTGTTATCATTTGGCAGTCAGATATTTTAGTTTTTCTGACTTCTTGCAGAGAGGTACTACTCTCACTCAATTTCTCACCAAAGTTATCTTCGCATCCCGGAAAAGTAAAGGGATTTTTCGTCCTCCTGATGGAATCGAAAAATTGCTTCGCACTCGGTCAAAAACCTACCGCCCTTCGACTGCTTTGCATGTTCGACTGAGCTCACGCCGAAGGCTCAGGGATCGATAGTTTTTTGACATTCGCCCATTGACTAGAATCCAGTCTGTTCAATGGTATTCGGCTCAAAATTAATTGGAGAGCCAGCCACAAAAAATCCTCAGGGCAGAGGTAATTTAACATGCAAAAGAATTTATTTACAGAGAACCGGGTTTGCAATTCAAATCTGGCAGAAATTGAAATCAAGTATTCAACACGGGTGAAGCCATCCGAAATGCAGAAGGTGGTCACATCCTCGGATGCCTACCAGGTGCTGAAACAAATTTATCCCAGTCTGGAACATCGCGAATATTTCTACATGCTTTGTCTGAACCGGAACAACAAAGTACTGGGTTATTCCCTGATTTCAATGGGAGGCTTCAATGGAACAGTGGTTGATGTTAGGATTATTTTTCAAACTGCTTTAAAAGCTTCAGCATGTTCAATAATTTTAAGTCACAACCACCCCTCGGGGAACCTAACTCCCAGTGAAGCAGACAAAGACATCAACAAAAAGGTCAAAGAAGCCAGTAAGTTTCTGGATATTCCGGTGCTGGATCATCTGGTTCTGACTCCTGAATCTTACCTGTCATTTGCCGATGAAGGCTTGATGTAGAAGAAAGGCTTCGGCCTTTTTTTTGTTCGTTAAATATGTTCAACTCCCATATTTCTTCTTTTTATTCAGGTTTGACCGACCACAGAGAGAGTCTTTCTTCTATCAATTCTCGCCCAAAGTTATTTGCGCATTCCGGAAAAGTCAAGGGAGCTTTTCTCCTTCCGTAAGGGAAATGAAAAGCTTGCTCCGCACTCGGTCACTTTCTCGCTTCACTTCAAAACTGACATTCGCCCATTGACAAGAATCCGGACTGCTCAATCTGCTGGGGTTCAAATTAACAGGCGAGCCAGATGCCAATAAAAATCCCTAAGGCAAGGGTACAAAACAATGAGTGATTTTTCAGATTGGGAAGTAATCGACACTTACAGCACCAGACAGGCTGTGGAAGATGGGTTTTTAGTCC
>JBBSBP010000282.1:0-3391 GCA_038251165.1 Bacteroidales bacterium
AAAGTCGAACATCGAAATAATACGCAATTTCAAACCTCTGAGCGAAGAGCGGATGATAGAATTAACCCAGGAACTCACCCCATTTTACAATCACGAAAACCTTCCATGGATGCAAACAGGATATACCGATGGAAATTATGCTTAATGATTATTAGTTTCAGGTAAAAATGGCAAACAAAACTTACTTTCCAGCAATACGGTGTTGATGGAAACAGGATCTGTAAAAAAGTATTTAAACTAAAAATTGCTTACTATGAAAACTTTAGCGACAAGCTTATTACTATTTTATATCTCCTTTGGAAGTTTCGCTCAGCCTAAGGAAACGATAAAACTTTGGCCTAATGCTGTTCCCGGAGAAACCGAGGCTAAACATGAACCGGTAAAAACCGATGATGCTTCTGGAGACGTTACCCGGATTACCGATATAACCGATCCGGCGATGATTGTTTTTCCTGCAAGTGCTGACAATAATAATGGTTCGGGAGTGGTGGTTTGCCCCGGCGGTGGTTACAATATTCTGGCCATCGACAAGGAAGGGTACGAAATTGCAGAGTGGCTGAACAAACTTGGTTTTAATGCCTTTGTACTTCAGTACCGGGTTCCGAAAAAACAGGATGGAGCTCTTCAGGATGTTCAACGAGCTATTCGAATTATCAGGAGTAAAGCAGATGAATGGAACTTAAATCCTGAAAATCTGGGAGTAATGGGGTTTTCAGCCGGTGGAAGTTTAAGCGCGCGTGCCAGTACTTTGTACAACAAAGAATCCTATCAAAAGGTAGATGTAATGGATGAACAATCATGTCGGCCCAATTTTGCTTTGTTGATTTACCCAGCCTATCTGGATCAGGGTGAAAACCGGAGCTTAACTCCTGAATTAAAGGTAAATGAGAACACGCCTTCGACATTTATTTTTCAAACCGCTGACGACCGGCTAGGCAACAGTTCCCTGGTTTATGCAACGGCCCTGCGCGATGCAAAAGTTCCGGTTGAATTGCATTTATTACCCAAAGGTGGTCACGGATATGGTATGCGCCCCGGAAATGAAGCTGCTGAAACCTGGCCAAACCTGGCCGAAAAATGGTTGAAGAATATGTTTTAGTTCGACATTTATAAATTAATCGGTATTCGACTCAACTCTTTTTCAAATACAAGCAGATGTAAAAATTGATTAACTTTGAAAAACAAGTTTTATGCAACGAATTTTAGAAAATAAAATAAATGATCTAAAAGAGATATGTTTGTCGCTTGGGGTAAAAAAGCTTTATGCTTTTGGTTCTGTTGTTTCTGATAATTTTAGAGACGATAGCGATATTGATTTTTTAATATCATTTACTGACAACCTTTCTATTGAACAATACACGGATAACTATTTTAAGCTTCAGTATAAATTACGGGAAATGTTCAAGAGGAAGATTGACCTTGTAACTGAAAGAACTTTATCAAATCCATACTTTATTGAGAGTATTGACGAAACTAAAGAATTGATCTATGAAGCGTGAGATTAAAAAATATCTTTTTGACATTAAAACGTCCATTGATTCTATAAATGAATATCTGGGAGTTTTTATTTGGGGGATTGTTTCAATCCATTTGCCAAAACTTAAAAACGAGATAGAGAAATTACTGCAAGATGAATAATTCCTGAGGTGGATTCTTTTTGTTGATTAAAACGACCAATCCGTTAATAAAATATGGTGCTTGTAATCTGATGTTCAATGATGATTTTGTTTCTTTGAGGTTGCAAAAATAATATGAATTACACCAAAAAAACTGATTATTTATGGCAGCAACTTTTGGCAAAACATGGTGGGGCGAACAATGGTTAAACGCTCTGAACAATATTGATTACAGTAACCGCTTGCCACGCGGGGCTTCGTATGCACGCAAAGGAGCGGTTGAAAAAATTAAAATTAATGGCAACCACATTGCCGCCAAAGTAGCGGGATCGCGGCCCCGGCCTTATAAGGTGGATGTAATTATGCCGCCTTTTTTCGACCCCGAACTGGGTGATTTTCTGGCAGAATTAACTAAACGCCCTGTAATTATTTCAAAATTACTGAACCGCGAACTTGATCCGGGAGTGCTTGAACTGGCCGAGCGGTTTGGGCTGAAAGTATTTCCTAAACAATGGAGCGACCTGAAAATGCAATGTTCCTGTCCCGACTGGGCTGTACCTTGCAAACACCTTGCTTCGGTGATTTATAAAGTTTCTGCCGAAATAGACAATAATCCATTCCTCGTTTTTTCGCTGCACAATGTCGAACTTTTGAAAGAGCTTGAAAAATTTGGTATTGTTATCAAAAAACAGCAAATTGAAATCCCCAAAATAAAAGACTTGTATAGCGAGAAAAGCGGTAACGCTGACAGCGAATACAATCCGGAAAATGCGTACCAGAAACTTTCCTACGCACATTTATCCCCTATTCATGGTCCGCTAACAGCGCTGCTTTCGCCTTATCCCGCTTTTTATACCTCGTCGGCAAACGATTTTCGCGAAAAGTACCTCGCCATCCTTAACCGGGTGGTAAAAAACACACAGCGGGCTGCCATCGGGAAAATTGCGTTACCAGAGTTTTTTGCCGGAGCCTATACCGATGAACAGCACATCAGCCATCATTCAACCAACACGGTGCGGTTGGACGAATCGCTTCAGGTGAAGGTTTTTATAAACGACCGCGAATACTCCATAGCCCGATTTCTGCAACAACTGGCACAAATACAAAATGCGCGGACATACGATTACCAACCATCAACCGCAGCCTTGCACACAGTTTTGAGCCTCGCCGTGCAATTGGTGGGCAATGGCGCCATTGTTCCGCAAATTGTGCAGTTGCCCGACAAAACTTTTGCTATTCGCTGGCTTCCTGCCCTGTTGAGTAAAGAAGTGAAAAAGCTGGTTGACGGATTGGAGCAAATCCTTCCGCCGGATGTATTTACCTTCGAGGAAAGAAAAAAACAGAAACCGGTTAACAAAGATGTTGCGATAAATTTGTTGTCGTTGTTTATTACTGAAATAGTGCGATTGGTCAGTTATAACCTGAATGCAGATATCTTTGAGGATTTATTTTTCAGGAGCGAAAGTTACTCCTTTACCAATCCTGGTGAAGAAGCGCTGGCCGGTGGCATACAGTCCTGGCTGCAAAAGTTTTACCTCACACAGGGTGAATTTCAACCCATGCTGGTGGTTGAGGAGCTGAAAGGTGAAAAGTTCGGAATAACAGTAAATGTAAAGGATAGGAATGGTTTATTGGAAGAGCCGGTTCCGTTGAAGAAAATCCTTACCCAAAAACATTACGAACACCGCCGATTCGAGATTTTGCAGTCGCTTATACAGCTCAGTAGCTTCATTTCAGGCCTCGACGACTACATCAATTCGAATGGTGAAAAGGAA
>JBBSBP010000283.1:0-3383 GCA_038251165.1 Bacteroidales bacterium
ATACTGATGTAATTGACAAGGATGCTACAGCTTTTACGGTTACTAACAGAGGGAATGCAGCAAGTATAACATTTGAAAATTACAGGTATACCCTTTGGGGAGAAGCAACCGGGGAAGGAAACGAAGAACTCTATGACCATTCAACTGATCCCGAAGAGTTGAAAAATCTGGTCAATGCCCCGGAACAAATAAAACTACTTGAAGAAATGAGAAAACGACTTAATACTGCGAGAAAGAAATCAAAAAAATAATAATCCAATAAAATGAAATCAAAAAACTGTATATTTTTAATCTTGGCTTTCTCATCTGTCTTAACTGGATGCTCAACAAGTCATAGCGAGCAATCGGAGCAACGTCCGAATATCATTTATATCATGAGTGACGATCATGCCTATCAGGCGATTAGTGCTTATGGATTTGGCTTAAACGAAACGCCAAACATTGACCGCCTTGCTAAGGAAGGAGCCATTTTTACAAGAGCCACTGTGACCAATTCGCTTTGTGCTCCAAGCCGTGCGGTGTTGCTCACCGGTAAACACAGTTTTATAAACGGGAAAGTGGATAATGTTCAGCCTTTTAACTGGGACCAGGATAACTTTCCTAAACTGTTACAGGCAAATGGCTATCAAACCGCAATGATTGGTAAAATCCATCTCGACGGTATTCCGCAAGGGTTCGATTTTTCGATGGTACTTCCTGGTCAGGGAGATTATTATAATCCCGATTTCCTGATAAATGGTGAAAAGGTGCGTAAAAAAGGTTATGTGACTGAAATAATAACCGAAACAGCACTTGACTGGCTAAAAAACAAGCGCGACCCGAATAAACCATTTTGTCTTTTATATCACCAAAAGGCGCCACACAGGGAATGGATGCCTGCCGAAAAGTATTACAAAAAATACTCGAAAATGGAGTTTAAGGAACCGGCTACCCTCTTCGATGATTTTAAAGGCAGGGGTACTGCAGCCAAAGAGGCGGAAATGAATATTCTGAAAAACCAGAATTGGGCAGGTGATTCAAAATTATATCCCGAAGTGATGCAGGAGCTGGGAATAAATGAAACTTCAAACTGGGGTATAAATGCTTTCAACAATAATACCGGGCGAATGGATGAAGCGCAAAAAGCTGCCTGGGATTCTGTATATCAACCTATCAATGAGGAATTCAAGAAAATTTATCCTTCGATAAAGTCGAATGAAAAAGAATTAATGCACTGGCGTTACGAGCGCTATATGCAGGATTACCTTGCTTGCATTGCATCCGTTGATGAAGGAGTAGGACAGGTACTTGATTATCTGGATAAAGCTGGACTGGCAGACAATACTATTGTTGTTTACACGTCTGATCAGGGATTTTACCTGGGCGAACATGGCTGGTTCGATAAGCGGTTTATGTATGAAGAATCATTTCGCACTCCACTTTTAATGCGCTTTCCCAAAGAAATAAAGTCGGGAACTAAAATTGATAAATTAGTTCAAAACCTTGATTTTGCGCCAACTTTACTTGATTATGCCGGAATTAAAGCCCCTGAAGAAATGCAGGGCGAATCGTTTCGCAACCTGGTTAGCGGAAAAACCAGTGAATGGCGTGATGCGGTTTATTACACTTATTACGAATTTCCATCAATTCACATGGTAAAACGCCATTATGGTATTGCAACCGAACGATATAAGCTCATTCATTTTTATTATGATATCGACGAATGGGAGTTGTACGATTTGCAGACCGATCCCCATGAAATGAAAAACATTTATAATGACCCACAATACACTGACGTTCAAAAAATGTTACATGAGAAACTAACAGAACTGCGTGCTTTTTATGGAGATAGCGACGAAAACGATCAGAAGTTCTTAAAGTTTTATTTGGATATACAGGCAAAAACAAATTAAAGAAAATCGGTAAATCATTTGTAACAGTATCAGAATCTCATTTTCACTATAAAAAATTTCGCAACCAAAGTATTTCAGAAGAACTGAAAAGACTGGAAGATTTTCCGGCCATTTCTTATTGAAATGCTTTATTGTGATATTTAAGGTTTTTCTTTCGCTATTGACAACTATTTGTATTTCCGGCTTGTTAATTAGAAAAGTTCTCTAAAAGGTCGTTTTTAACTTCAAGCAGAGGTTAACGAAAATGCAGAGAATGGATTGAACGCGAAATGAAAACAGAAACATGATTAGTAAACAAATGTTATTTTTTGGCCTCTTTGTGCTTGTAGTTGAATATTATTCGTTTGTTGCCGTACGAACGGTTTTGCGAAACATAAACGGTAGTTTATACTGGTGGATGATTGCGCTTTATGTGATTTTGTCGCTGGTAACTTTATGGAGTTTGTATGCTTTCCCGCATTATGGAAGGAGCGTATGGCCATCGGTTTCGTTTAAATATTTTGTAAATATTTTTATTGGCGTTTTTATCGGCAAAGTGCTGATTGCAGTCATTATGTTGTTGGCGGATATTGTTCTTATCATTCCTAATGTGGTTAGTTTTTTCTTTTCGTTTAAAAATCATCCTGTTGGAAGTCCGCCTGATGGTTCAAGGCTTATCGGCCGGTTTACGTTTATATCGCAAACTGCTTTAGTTATTGGAGGAGCCTTGACGGCAGGCCTGGTTTACGGAATGCGCAACAGGTATCGGTATAAACTAACTCCTGTGAAGTTGTCATTGAAGGATTTACCGAACGAATTTAAAGGGCTGCGAATTATCCAGATTTCAGATATTCATTCGGGGAGTTTCGATGATCCAACTGCGGTAGCAGAAGGTGTGGAAGCGATAATGAACGAAAAACCCGACCTGATTTTATTTACCGGCGACCTTGTAAATTACCGTGCTGATGAAATTGTTCCATATAAGGAAGTATTCAATAAATTGAAAGCTCCGATGGGTGTTTATTCCGTGTTGGGAAATCATGATTATGGCGACTATTATAGCTGGCCATCGGAAGAGGAGAAAAAGCAAAACCTGGAACAGCTGAAACAACATCATGCTGAGATGGGGTGGCGATTACTGGTAAATGAACACGTGCTTTTGGAAAGGAACAAACAACAAATTGCACTTATCGGAATTGAAAACTGGAGTGCCAGAGGATTTACCAAATATGGAGATATGAAAAAAGCTGTGGCTGGTCTGGAAAATGCTGAAGTGCCAATAAAGATTTTGCTTAGCCACGATCCTTCGCATTGGGATGCTGAAGTCAGAAAAGATTATCGGGATATTGCGCTGACTTTAAGTGGGCACACACATGGCATGCAATTCGGAATTGATATTCCCGGATTTAAATGGAGCCCTGTACAGTATGTGTATAAAAATTGGGCAGGTTTGTATCAGGAGGAAAACCAATATCTGTATGTTAATCGTGGTTTTGGCTTTATTGGTTATCA
>JBBSBP010000284.1:0-3351 GCA_038251165.1 Bacteroidales bacterium
GGGTACTGAATAGTTACAAAAGGAGTTGAGTGAATTACATTTATTTTATGCAAAAAGATTTACTTATTACAACTTGTTATCAAAAAATGAGCGCCGAAAATTTCTTATTCGTGTTTTATATATTAAAAAACGAAAAGAACTAAAAATTAGTGTTGAAATTAGTAATCCGAAGCATGAAATAGAACTTCTGGTTTTTGCCGCTTTTATACAAATTACTTTTGGTTTCAGCGATTATGAAATCGATAAATTTGCTTCTATTATTATTCGTCCCTCATCTTTCCATTCTAAACTGGTAAATAAGCAGGTAAAGGGTTTAACCGTTGGTTCTGGTTTTATATTTTATTCCTGGGAAGATTTTATCAGAGGTTATTCAAACGATTACGATAAGGTTAATTTAGCATTGCATGAATTGGCCCATGCTCTCTACGTTGAACGCTTTCATACTGTTTATAATGTTCGTTGGGAGAAGTGGAAAAAACTGGCGACTTCAGAAATGGAAAAAGCAGCCGATCATTCAGATACTCAGTTTTTTCGCCCCTACGGTAAATAAAACATTCATGAGTTTTGGGCTGTGTGTGTGGAATGTTTTTTTGAAGACCCTGTTACATTTAAAGAAAAACATAGTCAGCTTTATAGTGCTATGAAAGAGTTACTTAAGCAAGATATGGCAAAACGTAAATTGCGAGCGAAACAAAGTTCTTAAACTACTATGTTCCCAACTTGTTTGATGAAGTGTATCCGCCCGACCAACTACAGTTCCCAGAAGTGCTTATGGTTTTCTATTATTGCCGGGTCAATGTTATTGGGCAGTAGTTTATGGAGTTGATTTACCTTGTAGTCTGCGATGTGAGCGAGGACATACTCGAGCCACTTTTGGGGATGGATGTTGTTGACTTTGCAGCAGGCAAAAAAGCTGTAGAACATTGCCGATCTTTTGGCGCCTTGATGGGAGCCGGCGAAGAGGTAGTTCTTTCGCCCCAAAGCTACAGGGCGAATGGTGTTTTCAATCAGATTGTTGTCGATGCGAAGACTGCCATCTTTAAGATAATTCTGCAGGCTTTCCCAAAGTGGAATGGTATATTCAATGGCCTGGCCGATGGGCGATTGGGGGAGAACTTGTTGTCGTTGCGTATAAAGCCACCTCCCTAAATCGTTGATAATAGATAACGATTTTTCTAGTCGGAGAGCCTTTCGCTGTTCGGCAGTTAATTCCTTTGCTTCACGCTCAATGGCGTAGAGTTTCTGGATTTCGATAAGTGCATGTTCCGCCACAGACCGGTTACTCTGTAATGCTTTTTCAAACTTACGCCGTACATGCGCCCAGCAGGCCAGATGCATTACTTTTTCGTTGGCGTAATAATGCTGGTAAACAACATATCCATCGGTCTGAAGTGTCCCTTGATAGCCCTTCAAAAAACCACGTGGCGCATCCTGCCCTCTACCTTGCTGATAGTCAAAGGCAACAAGTTTCGACAAGGGCGCATGATATACCCAGAAGTATCCTAAATGGGTCTTGTTTTTCTTGTCTTTATCAAGTACTTTAATCGTTGTTTCATCCACCTGTAAGTAGCGCTGCGCTTTAATTTCGGTGACCAGCTTTTCATATAACAACTCTAAAAGATCTCCCAGTTGCGCCACCCAGGAATCAATCGTGGATGGCGCGATCTCAATGCCGGCCCTTTTGAAGATTTGCTGTTGGCGGTAAAGAGGTAAATGATCAATATATTTATGGATTAAAATGGCCGCCAACAGGCGATCTCCGGCGAGACATTTTTCGATCGCACGGGAAGGTAAATTACCTATAACAACGTTTTTCTGAGTTTTTTCTGGATAATTTTCGCTTTGTTCAACCCGTGCATATTTTGGGCGAACCAATACCAGTTTAAAAAACTTTTCCGGAACAAATTCTAAAATTTCGGTGCGCTCCTCACCAATGCGCTTCATGCCGGTGATGTCCTGATCAGGTTCAATTACATGCTCGATTACCGGCAGATGCTCCCCAATTCGGTTGCGACCGGTGTGATTGGTGGATTTAGTTCGCTGGTAAGTAATGGTTTGCTTTACCGGAATGTCGTCTTGTTTTTCAGCCTCTGTAGCATATTCATCAAACTCAATTTTGGTTTGATTTAAATCTCCCTCAAAACGCTCACGCTTGCTTCCAAAATGCATACGTTTAAGCTGGTCTAACTGAAAACGAAGATATTCAGCTTCCTGCTCCATCTGCCGGATAGTCTTCGCACTCTGTAAGATGGTTTTCTCGCTCTGCTGGATAGTTTTCTCGCTCTGCCGGATAGTCTTCTCGCTCTGCCGGATAGTTCTCTCTTTCCGCTGTATTTCTTGCCTGCTAAGCTGTATTTCCTCCTTGGTACGCTGTATTTCCTGCTGTTGATTTTCAGCCCTGTCCCGCTCGGCTAAAACAAGCCCAACGAGCACTTGTTTTGACAGGTTTTTCAGGGCCGTTTCCATGAGTTAAAAATACCATGAAAGCCCTTTGATTACAAGGGTTGTAAGATATAGTAATGCACAGTTTTATGTGCATAAAAAACGCTTTCTTTTTTTGGTTTTCTCAAAATCAATTCCATGTAAAATCATAAATAATTCTTCCTTCGAAAGCTCGCTATTGGGCGCATTAATTCTTGCACTTGGCCGTTTGAAAGTACCACGCTCAAGGCGTTTATGAAAAATTGCCAATCCATCCCGATTCCAGTGCAACACCTTCATTCGGGTACGCTGTAAATTAAAAAACACAAAAAGATAACCCAACCTCGGATCAATCTGCATGTGCTCCAGAACCAGCCCATACAGTCCGTCAAATCCCTTGCGCATATCGGCAGGTTTGCCATACAAAAACACCTTCGTTGCCTGGTCAAGTCCGAAAAGACTCATGCAAATACCGTTATCTTTATTCCGGAAGCAGTGGTGATTTCCAGGATTTTTCCCGGTTTAATTCCTGATAGCCCAATTTCTTCAAATCCGTCTTTCGAAGTAGTTCCCTGCAAAGCTTTCCATTTGCTGATCCAGTAATTAAATTTTGCTTCACTGAAATCCTTCTCAATTAAAAACTTCGTCTTTGATTTACCCGAATCCTGCCACTGCTCCACAGCTGCAAACATCTTGTCTTGTGTGCCCATTGTTCTTTTTTACAAGAATGCAGCTTTCGAAACTAAAATAAAAGATGTGGTTGGTCGGGTGGATACGGCACAGTTGACACCGGAATAATGGTACAGTTGACACCGGAATAGTGGTACAGTTGACACCGGAATATTCAACATTGTTTAAAGCCATAACAACTTTATTATTTGGATATGCCTTGGCTACCTTCAACAAAAATTTAAAGAACGTATTGGTATA
>JBBSBP010000285.1:0-3350 GCA_038251165.1 Bacteroidales bacterium
AGCAGCGGGAACAGAAATCTATTTACTTAAGTGGGATTATAGTGCGATGAAGGCTAATATCAATCAACCTGGCCCAACAGTAAGATACTTGCTCCCGGCATGGAAGACCGATCGTTTTAAGATTGTTCTTGAAGTAGAGGGACACCCGGAATTCAACTCCGAATATACTCTGGCTTATCAGTCTGTAACGAAAGTACCATAAGCATATCTGTTACACATCCATTAAGTATTAAAAATATAGTTATTCGAACGTCAATAATTAATTTAATATATATCTAATTCAATATGAAAAGAGTTGCACTATTTACACTCGTTGGATTAGTGATTTTCTGCACTTCGGCTTTTTCTCAAATGGAAAACCCTGTGTGGGGAACTGACATTTTGGGCTATCACAAAATCGTTACCGACCCCAAAGATGGTTCCATAATTCCATGGTATTCACCGGAACCTGGGAAATCGTATGATTTTGTGATCAATGCAACCTGGCATTTCTGGGACACCATGCGAACCGACCTAAACGGACTGCCCTACTATATGAACCACCAGGTATGGAAGTCCGGAGTGAACGACACCAGAGGTGTGGCTGGTTCACAATTTGAAATGGTTCTCAATTCCTGGCGCCTGTTGTACCAGTATTCCGGTAATGAACGGGTTAAAGAGAATATGAAGTTTATGGCTGATTATTATATCAGCCACAGTCTTTCTCCTTCCACTGCCGTTTGGGCAAATTTGCCTTATCCATATAATACCCTGGCATACTCAGGCATTTACGATGGCGATATGGTAATCGGTAAGGAATATACACAGCCTGACAAGGCCGGCTCTTATGGCAGCGAACTGATCAATCTTTATAAATTAATCGGTACCGGGAGCCATGGCCAGACACCCACTGGTATTTATTTGGAAACAGCTGTAAAAATTGCCAATACACTGGCAATGCATACCGTACCGGGTAATGAAAACGAATCTCCTTTGCCGTTTAAAGTGAACGTAATGGTTGGAAAATATGGCAAAATAACTAATATGGAAGGGATCGAAAGCGATGTCCAGTTATTTAATTATACTACCAACTGGTCGGGTACCATGGAATTGTTTTTAGGGTTGATCCGGATGAACAAGGGCAATACCGTGGAATACCAAAAAGCCTTCGATACCATACTAGCCTGGATGAAGAAATATCCATTAAAAAATAACCGATGGGGTCCATTTTTCGAAGATATTGTTGGAAAAAGCGAGACACAGATCAATGCAATCACCTTTGCTCAATTTATGATGAATCACCAGGAATATTTCCCCGAATGGAAGAATGAGGTAAAGGGAATATTTGCATGGGTTTACAAAGTTCTTGGAAACAAGGAATGGGAAAAATTTAATGTTATCGTTGTAAATGAACAGACGGCTTACAGGATACCAGGTAACAGCCATACCTCACGCCAGGCATCTGCTGAATTACAGTATGTTGCGCTGACAGGCGATCAGTCGTTCGTGAAAAACGCTGTAAATCAGCTTAACTGGGCAACCTATATGGTAGCTGACGATGGCAGGAACTGTTACCCACGCGATGGAATATGGATGACAGACAGCTATGGTGATTATGTCAGACACTATCTGACGGCAATGGCTTTTTCCCCTGAGCTGGCTCCTTCAGATCAAAATAAGCTTCTCAGCTCTACATCTGTAATCCAGTTAATGGAATATCCAAAAAGCCTAACTGATGTGGCAGTATCAAATATTAAAAGTACACTTATTCATTATGTATCATTTGATAAAAGCTCTATTGAAACAATCAGAATGACTGAAAAACCAACATCAGTTAGAGTAGATAGAAAAGATATTCCAGAATCTGATAATATTCAGGTAGAAGGGTGGAGTTGGAGGCCTATGAAGTCAGGCGGAATTATTACTATAATACATATTTCAGGAAATAATATTGTTGTGTCAGGCAAATAAAAAAAAATTATTATCTTACTAACACACATAAGAATGACAGCATGAAAAGAAGTGAAATAAACAATTTGATAAGAGAATCAATACTATTTTTTAACCAGATGAATTTTAAACTTCCCCCATGGGCATTCTGGCAACAAGAGGATTGGAAAGGGAAATACCCAACATGCAGCGAAATTGTTGATAATATGCTTGGTTGGGATCTGACCGACTTTGGAAGTGGTGATTTTCATAATTGCGGATTAATCCTTTTTACAGTCCGAAATGGTAATTTTAAAAAGGATAAGAAACCATATGCCGAAAAGGCAATGATCGTTGAGGAACTACAAGAGACTCCGATGCATTTTCACTGGAAGAAAATGGAGGATATTATCAACCGTGGAGGAGGAAATCTTGTAATTGAACTGTACAATTCCGATGCGAAAGAAGATTTCTCCGATCAGCCTTTCACCGTTAAAACTGATGGAGTAATTCGTAATCTGCAACCTGGCGATAGCCTTGTATTAACCCCGGGCGAAAGTATTTGTCTTGAACAGGGTGTCTATCACAGATTTTATGGTGAAAAGGGGAAAGGGAAAGTTTTTGTTGGAGAAGTCAGCGCTGTGAATGATGATACTGATGATAATAGATTCTATCGGCCTGTTGGACGGTTTCCTGAAATAATTGAAGATGCTAAACCGGTTTACCTCCTTACAACCGATTACAAAAAATTTCTATAGCTGATGGGCTCAGGAAAGATAAAGATTTCAGGCACTGGTTGCGCACTTGCCGATTTTCTATACACCGGAATAAGGTTTGACTCTCAGCAGTTTGTTAAATATTTATCAAAAAAATCCGGAGATGGAGGACTCTCCCCGGGTAAGCTGGTATTCATTGAAGAGCTGGAAAAATTCTGCCTTAAGCCATATGACATGATTTTCGAAGAACTATCAGGTGGTGCACCACACGACGCATTTAATATTGGCGGGCCAGGCCTGGTATCAATGATCAACACGGCCCAGCTGCTTGACAAAGATAGTTTTGAGGTTTCTTTTTTTGGAGGAACAGGTGATGATGAAATAGCTGTTTTGGTAAATAAAATGGTTCAGAAAACACCATTGAATATCGATAATTACAGGATTATTTCAAATAAAAGAACTCCCTTTACAGATGTGCTTTCTGATCCTACTTTTAATAATAACCAGGGTGAAAGAACTTTTATAAACAATATAGGCGCTGCATGGGATTACTCTCCGGATTTACTTAATGAAGGCTTTTTCAATTCCCGGATAGTTTGTTTTGGTGGTACCGCACTGGTACCACAAATCCATGATAATTTAACAGCATTACTTGCTAAGGCAAAGAAAAATGGCTGTATAACAGTTGTAAATACTGTTTTTGATTTTCGGAATGAGAAATCAAAT
>JBBSBP010000286.1:0-3288 GCA_038251165.1 Bacteroidales bacterium
AGCCCTGTTTCAGAAATCATTTTATCGGTTGGGAGAACCATCACCAGCCCTCCCATTTTTGTTACCAGTTCACCTAAATCATCCAGCAGGTCATCTACTTTCGGATTTGTTAAATCTTTTTTCTGCGTATTTCCCGTCACAAGATTAGTTACCCTGACTGCAATAATCCGGTCGGCTTCAACAATAAGTGTGTCAACCCGTCCTTCAACTGCTGCTACAGCTACTTCCTTATAGTCGTCACTGCCTTTGCCATTTGCTTTTGCCTGTTCAAACCGGGCAACCAGGCTGTCAAGTTTCAGGTTATATTCGGGTTCCATTGTTTCCCAGGCCATTATTGCCAGTTTTTCTGTTGAAACGGACGAAGGATTTATAGAAATTCCTTTAGATAACAACAAAGGATTATTGTTTACCTTATGAAAAAGGCTGTGGTGTTCAGGTAAAGCAGCAAGAATAAGTGGCAACCCTGTAGGTTTTGAATATCTTTCGTAAATATTATTCGCAACCAAACGGAAAAACCTTTCAGCATCTTTTTCAGTTTCCTCTTTTTTACCGCCATGACCGTGGTGCATGGACGAACTTTCACCTCCGGTGCCGCCATAACTTGCTACAGTCGTATGCTTGTCGGTCAAATCATCACCAAGCGCTTCTGTCATGGTATTGGGAATATCAGGCATGAGTTCTATTTCAATAAGTGAATGACGGTTACCTTCAAAAAGCCGGATATCATGGAGACTTAAACCCAAAACGTGATAGCGGTCAGTCGATTGCATATATTGCCTCAGTGGCTTCGTGTGGAAACTATCGGCCACCATTGCCAATTCATCAACTGATACCGGCAAACCCACAACTTTAAATAACCCGGTAGCACTAAAAACAGCCAAACCATTTGATGTGTGATTCCATAATCTGTCGTCACTAGCAAGGGTTTCCAAAGGTTCAATATGTTTTTTCACTTCACTGGCTGAATATTTTTGTGAAAGTGATTCTTCCAATTGTTTTTGAAGATTTTTAAACCTGATTGGATCCTGAAGATTTTCAGGATGACTTCGGTGAGTAGGCATGTAAAGAGAAAGACATGTTGCCTGATCTGCTGACAGGAGCTCCTGAATTAGTTCATTTGTAAGTACTTCCATATTATTTTATTCTAAATCTCTGCGTTGAAAACCATTGTTAAACTCTTCACGATTATAAAATCCTTCAGTCATATTCGAACTGTGAATATTGTTATCTCCCCTGTAATGGCGAATTGTATTTAATTCGTAATCAAAATCAATAATATCTCCTTTTTTAAATCGTTTAACGTTGGCAAAGGTTGAACTGTCAATATGATTTGTGGTTACCTGCTTGTTCTGCTCATCTAAAGTTGCCATTCCTATGGGAATAATCAGGTGGTTTTCCCCATCCTTGTTTAAAAACTCATGAACACCGGCACTTACACTTTCTTGATATGTGTTGTACCCTTCCTCTATCAAGGTTGTATCTACTTCAACATCAAGGTAAACCACACGTTCGTCTATTTTGTTTACCAGCAAATGATCCACTTTCCCAATAGTACGGTTATTTGCATCTTTTACATTCCAACCCCTTACATCGTTATAATTTTCGGCCACTTTATAACCGGGTAATTCATCCAGATTAAAAAGATTTTTATTTGTAACTGTCATTGTTTTAATTTTAAAAGATTAACTAATTCATTTTTTGAAGAAGGTTAGCAGCCTTTGCAAAGTAATTCTTAACTGCATCTTTTTGCTCAAGCGTAAGTACTCCCGGTTTTATTGATTCTGATGCACTTTTTAATTCCTCAACTTCATCTGCCAAATCCGGAAATTTTGCCTTTTGGATGTTTTGCAATACATTGGTTAAAATATCATCCGCCTTTCTAATGTTATCTGCATGTGTTGTTTCAAAAGGATCTGTTGTAATCATTTGTGCATATTCCTTTACCTTTTCTAAATCTGCCTGAACTTCATATCCAACCTCATTGGCCTTAGCATTTGTAGCATCAATTAGTTTTAGTAGTGCTTCATTTGTATATGCATGGTCCAGACTCATCTTTTCCTTACTGTTTTCTACAAAATTTACATAAGCCGCAACAGTGCTGTTATTTTCTTTTACCCCTAAGAGGTCAGATTCGTTCGTAATGGTGATGTCATCTGCTTCAGTTACTACCTCGGTATTTTTGCCGTTATCACGAAATACCAGGAAATATAAAAGCAGTGCAACTACTACAAGGCCAACTAACAACCACGGCCAAACCTGTTTTTTCTGTTCAATCTTAATTTCTGCCATAATAATTTACTTTTTAATTGATAAAATATTTATTTAAAGAAAGTGAGTTTTCAGTAATGAATACTGAATGGATAAATTTCGGAAACTTTGATATGATAAGTGTTACACAACTTTGGCAAAAGTTTACATCATTCACACATTAGGAATTTAATAATATTCTTTCACGATTGTCCTCGGACGAAAAAGACACACTTTCAAGATACAATAAGCCCAGCGTTGTAATTGACCGGGAATTAAGCGCAAAGCCAGGAGTGAAGCTGAACAGCAGCATGCTACAATCGCCCGATGACCCTGATGCCACTTACCGCAAAAAAAGGGGAGAACACTATAAAGGTTTTACCATTAACGGCACCGAAACCGCGAATCCTGAAAACCCGTTGCAGCTGATTACAGACATTGCGGTAAATCCCAATAATATTGATGACAGCAAGATATTGAACAAAAGAATAGATATGTTAAAGGAGAAAAAACCGGGGCTAAACGAGATACATACCGATGGCGGGTATGGAAGCCAGGACAATGACAAGAAGTTTGAAGAATTGAGAATCAACCAAATAACTACAGCAGTAAGAGGACGTGAAAGCGAGATAGAGAAGAAAATTGAGCAAACCCAGCAATCCCCTGATGTATATATTGTTGAATGTCCTTTTCAGAAAGCAGTATCAACTCCCACGGAAAACGTCACAAAGTCCGTTTTGATATAGACATCTGTAAGCAGTGCCCGTTAAATGGCCGTTGCCAAATATTTAAAAACAAGGGACGGTATTATTTTACCCACAAGGATTATTTGCAAAACAAACGCAACAGAAATATAATGAACATCCCACATGAGCGCCGTAAAATCAGGCCGAACGTGGAGGCACTGATGAATGAGTTCAAGATCAGGACATCGGGCGGAAAACTTAAAGCCAGGGGATTATTTAAGGCAACCCTGTTTGCATTCAACAGCGGAATTGCCATAAACTTTGGAAGAATTTACCGGTTCAGTGCCCAAAATAT
>JBBSBP010000287.1:0-3287 GCA_038251165.1 Bacteroidales bacterium
GGCTTCGCCATAGGTAAACAAGGCTCCATCCATGATCGAAAACGATTGATAAGCTCCCATCATTACTGCTTCCACATCCTCTTTTGTTTTCCAAAACTCCTCGCGCACCAAACCACCGGGAGGAATCAGTTCCAGGTAATCCATCAGCTCGAATTTGATTTGCAAGACTTTTCTGCGGGTGTTTACTGGATCAGATTCAAATCAGACCGCGGCATCCAAACCATCAAACTGATCAAATCCTAACATTTATACCAACATGAACAAAAAACTTCAACTTTTTTTATTCAGCCTGGTTTTGGGACTGTTTATTCCCAACAACCTTACAGCACAGCCGGTCAACAAACACGGCAACCTGTCGGTAAAAGGAACCAAATTGATTGATCAGCAGGGAAATGTAACTGTGCTTAATGGTGTAAGTTACGGCTGGCACAACTGGTGGCCCCGTTTCTATAACAAAGAATCGGTGGCCTGGCTGGCAAACGACTGGAAATGCTCAGTAGTCCGGGCCGCAATGGGTATCGATCCCCGAAGCGGATACATCGACAAACCGGATTGGTCGAAAGAAAAAATAGAAGCCGTAATACAGGGGGCAATAGAGAGTAATATTTACGTTTTAATCGACTGGCACAGTCATTCCCTGAAACTGGAAGATGCAAAGGTGTTTTTTACTGAAATGGCTACTAAATACGGGAGATATCCGAATGTGATCTATGAGTTGTACAACGAGCCGGTGAAAGACAGCTGGCCGATGGTCAAAGATTATTCCATTGAACTGATTAAAACCATCCGTGCCATTGATCCCGACAATATTATTCTCGTCGGAAGCCCTCATTGGGATCAGGATATTCACCTGGTTGCTGACGATCCGATTCAGGGTTACGGCAACATTATGTACACCGTTCATTTTTATGCCGCAACCCACGGTAAATCGCTGCTTAACCGCTGTGAATATGCCTTGAATAAAGGAATACCGATTTTCATTTCCGAATCAGCGGGGATGGAAGCTTCCGGAAATGGTGCTATTGATTATCCGGCCTGGCAGAAATGGATTGACTGGTGTGAGGCCAATGATATCTGCCTGATTTCATGGTCAGTTTCCGACAAAAATGAAACCTGTGCAATGTTAAAACCTAGTGCTTCAGCTGAAGGAAACTGGAAAGAGGAAGATTTGAACGAATCAGGCATTAAAACAAGGGAATTGCTAAGGAATAAAGCAGAAAAAAATAGATAGAATTTTACCATAAACTAAATATATCCTCTGGAAAATTACATACCATCATAAATAAGAATGGGCAAGTATTTATGAGCGGGGAACTAATAAATAGTCAATCAATCTGAAAAGTCTCGCCAAAGTGAATTACCTGATTCGTCTATCAGGAGGTGATTTTGTTTTAACCGAAAAAAATATCAAACTTTGGGCTGTAACCTAACCAACCAACTGCTTATGAAATTCTTAAAACCAACCAATATTCTAATCTTCTTTTTTATTTTAAATTGTGGATTCCTTTCTGCACAAATTCCCGCAGGAGGAATTTCACTGATTAAAGAAACTCTGCCAAACTACCAGAAATTAGGAAACATCACAGTAACAACAATAAGCATTTCGGATCAAACTTTTACCTCAGGATTTCGACTGACATCGACTGCAAATGTTACCAATACCTGGGATTCGCAGATACAGTTTACAAAAGTTGCCGGCATTGAGAATAATGATGTCATTCTTATTTCATTCTATGCAAGAACGATTGCTTCGTTGCAGGAGTCAGGAGATGGAGCGATCATCGCATGTATTGAAGAAAATAAGGATCCGTACGGGAAACAAATTTATCAAAAGGTTGCCATCGGTCATGATTGGAAACAGTATTTCGTCCCGCTTAAGAGCAAAGCGACACTTCCAATGACTGGAGTATCCTATTCATTTCATACTGGATTTGCATCACAAACCATCGACGTTGCAGATGTCAAGTTCCTGAATTATAAAAACACAATTACTCTTGAAGCCCTTCCGGTTACTGAAATTACTTATTACGGGCGGGAAAATGATGCCCTCTGGCGTGCAGATGCAGCTGAGCGTATTAACCAAATCAGAAAAGGGAATGTGGATATAGTGGTTTACGACGAACAGGGTGCAATTGTGAAAGATGCCAAAGTGAGTATTGAAATGGTGAAGCATAAGTTTGGATTTGGTTCCGCAGTTGCTTCCGGCAAGTTTATTGGCGACGCGGTTTACCGTAAAAAAGTGTATGAACTTTTCAATGAAGTCGTACTCGAAAATGATCTGAAATGGCCTTCTTTTAATCCGAATCCAAGTTATAATACCACCCGGACTCTTGATTCACTGGCAAAACATGGAATAGCGGTTCGCGGGCACAACCTGGTTTGGCCTAGTTTTAATTATAATCTGGCCTCGCTAAAGACTTTAAGCACCAATCCTGTTGCATTCAGGAATGAAATTGATCGCCACATCGATCAGGCTGTACTTTATGCCAAAGGAAAAGTCATTGACTGGGATGTATTGAATGAACCATATACTAATAAAGAATTTCAAGCCATTTTGGGAAATGAAGTGATGGCCGACTGGTTCAAACGGGCACGTCAAAACGACCGTGAAGTGAAATTGTATATAAACGATTACTCCATTTTGAGTGCCGGAGGTATGGATATCAACCATCAGAATGGTTATTACGACATTATTAATTATATCGACAACAAGGGTGGAAAAATTCAAGGAATTGGATTGCAAGGCCATTTTGGCAGCGATCTGACTCCTATTGCGAAAGTTTATTCCATTCTTGAAAAATTTGCAACCCTCGGAAAAGAAATAAAAATAACCGAACATGATATTAATACCACCCAACGTGCTGTTCAGGCCGATTACACCCGCGATTTTATGACTATAGTTTTTAGTCATCAATCAGTAAAGTCGTTTTTATTTTGGGGCTTCTGGGCCAATCAGCACTGGCTACCTGAAGGAGCATTGTACGAGGCAGACTGGAGCATACGACCAAACGGACAGGCTTATCTGGATTTGGTATTCAACCAATGGTGGACCAAGAAAACTGAACTGGTGACGGATTCTGTGGGAAAAACTCCGGCCAATGGCTTCCTGGGTACCTACAAATACACCATTACCAGCGGAGAAAAAGTCAGAACAGGAACTTTCAAAATCGAAAATTCGGTAAAAAGTGGAATTGAGAATTTGGTCATTCTCTCGTTTGATAAAACTATTCCTGATAATATCAGCATCAAAACCAACAAGCCTTCATGTTTATGTGAAGGTGAAAATA
>JBBSBP010000288.1:0-3273 GCA_038251165.1 Bacteroidales bacterium
ATAAATGGAGCAACTGTTGGTACCATAAATGCCACGGATCCTGATGCTGGGCAAAAACTTACTTATTCCATTATATCAGGAAACACTAATGGCACTTTTGCAATCAATGCCTCTACTGGTTTGATTACAGTTGCCAACTCAGCTGGATTGATTGGCGGAACTAATTATTCTTTATTTCCTGCAACTCCCTCAATTTCGCAAAACTATATTGGAAACGGATCAGCTCCTCTGGAGGTAGGAATGAAATTCAAAAGTAATGTAGATGGGTATATTACCGGATTTCGATATTATAAGGGTACCGGTGGGAAAGGTACTCATATCGGGAACTTGTGGACAATTGCCGGAGTTAAATTGGCATCTGCTACCTTTACAGGTGAAACTGCCTCCGGCTGGCAAACTGTTACTTTATCCTCTCCGGTTGCCATTAAAGCTAATACAATTTATGTTGTTTCCTATTTCAGCCCAAATGGTGACTTTGTAAAAACAACAGATTATTTTACTAAAGATATTGTAAATGGGCCACTTACAGGATTGGGATGGACAGCAGCTCAGCCAAATGGAGTATATATATATAGTTCTGGTTCAGCTTTCCCAAACAATAATGCTTTTGTTGGCAATACTAATTATTGGGCCGACGTAATATTCTCATCATCATCAAATAATGATTCCTGGGCATTAGCAATACAAGTACAAGATAATGGGACAGGTAATTTAACCAGCCAAGCATTTGTTACTATTAATTTGATTCCAAATCTCCAAAAAAGCTTTTCCGTTTCGGGGGAAAATATTGACGAAATTAATTCAAACAACGTAAAGATATATCCTAATCCTGTGACTGGTGGCAGATTAAATATTCAATTGGAAGGCAGCTTTATTCAGGATGGGTTTGATCTCTCGATTTACGATTTTATGGGAAGGACATTATTTCAAAGGCACTATAAAGAACTTAATAGCATTGCACTTGATGTATCAGCATTTCCAGCAGCAGTATATGTATTGCAAGTCCGCAGCCTTTATTTTAAATTTTCAGATAGATTCATTTTGAAATGATGAATAAATTGATTATTGCTTTTTCATTTTCTTTAAAATATGCTGTTTTATGATTGAGTGAGCTTTTTTGCTTCAGAGATTGTTAGTAGTAAGCTGTAATAAAAACAAAAAGAGTAATTTCTATTTTGTTTTGAAAATTCCGGACTGAAGTAGGCCAGTCATTCCAGAGCAAAACATGCCAATAAAATTTGTCATGGTATTGCTCAAGAATAGGCTGGCTTCTTTTTTTAGATAAATCATACTGACATTCCGGCAGAAAGTAGGCCACTTGATAGTGATGAAAGTTCAGTTAGGTTTGGATGATATAAATCTTCCAAAGTGGCTAATAAAACTATCACTATGGTACAACTTCGCCGGATATTACAAATGAAGGAACTGGGACTTTCAAATCCCCGGATAAAGGGTATATTGAACCTGTCCCGACGAACGGTTGATGATTATGTAAACCGTTTGAAACAAACCGGTAAGAGCGATACATGTCTTGATTTGTTTTGTAGCGCTTATGGTCGAGAAATACTTAGAGCTATCAACAAAACTTTCCCTTAGAGAGATTCGGTTTGGGGTCTGGAACAATACCGAATCACATATCCAGGACAATCTGACAAAAGAAATTTTTGTTTTTCGATCACCGACTAAAACAAGGATGGATAGCCCATTTCTGTCCATTTTTTATGACGGTATCAATAATGGATCTCAGTATGGCAAAATTTTCAGCAGCATCAAACATTTTGAACTGTCCGGATATTTTCTGTTTCACCTTGACATTTCGTATTGCCCTTTCTGAACCATTGTTAGCAGGGGGACATCCGGATCGTAAAGGAATGTAAAGATATGGTCCCGGTATTTGATTATCCGCTTTTGAAAAGTGACAATTCTTTATATTTCAGTTCCTAGGGTTCTTCCAACAAAATATTCAGCTTCGTTTCAAGGTTGTCCCTGGCTTGGCTAGGGCTATAATAGTCAGCAGGGATAAATTGCTTTTTAAGTTTTTGGGCCTGAACCAGCATAGTAAGAAATCTACCCGACCAGGATGTTTTGTAGAGTTTCTTAAGGTAAATGGTTTCGCGTTCCAGATGAGCCGTACACAATTGGGTCTGCCAACCGGGGTTTGAAAATGTGCTTTCCAGCAATCATGAACAAGGGTAGCGTCACCGGATATATTGGCAACATTTTTGTCAATCGTGGCGGAACCCTATTTGCAGAGGCAGCAATAAATGTAGCGCATTTGTTTTGCTATGTCCAGAACCAATGCTTCTTCCAATTCACCATCATGCCGGTTTCGTCAGAGCCAATAATACTATTGTTCAAAACACTTTACCAGATCAATTCATAGGCATCAACACCTTTGGATGCCAGCCGGTTAAGCAGGTAATGCAAACCACCCTCGCTGATGTTCGTCCCCAAAAAGTCGTGCAACAACTCCTGAAGCCTTTTAAACGGAAGATATTGCCTGACATTGAGGTATCCTACCAAGGGCTCAATGTTCCTGCCGTAGCTGACAGGGCTATCTATCCCAACAGGAAACGCGCTTTCAACAACCTTTCCAAATGTACACTTACGCATATAAACCCGGTGTTCGGTTACAATTTGTTTGATTATCGGAATATGGATCACCTGACTTTTACCAAAAAGTTCAACTCGCTGTTTGTTTGTTCAAATTTTTACCGCATTCAGGGCAAAAA
The DNA here is from genome assembly GCA_038251165.1 of Bacteroidales bacterium. Classification (GTDB taxonomy): domain Bacteria; phylum Bacteroidota; class Bacteroidia; order Bacteroidales; family Prolixibacteraceae; genus Aquipluma. The sequence goes on from JBBSBP010000288.1 coordinate 2,733, forward strand.
CACGCGCGATGTTCGATAACCTGGTCCGGGGCTTCGGCCATTTCCAATGTTTTTCCTTCATGCCCGGTCTGGCCACCTATTTTACGGTCACTTTTTTGCCGAAGGCTGCTGGTGCGTGGTGGACGGTTCTCATCCTTAGAGGGTGGTATATAACTGTTGTTACTGTCTTTTCGGGTCTTGTATTTTTCCAGTTCCAGTTCCAACTTGCCGATTTTTGCCTCCAGCATAACAATTTTCTTCGCCTGTTCTTGTACCAGGTGAATCAGTTCATCCATTATTATTTGATCAGGCATCTGTAGGATTTATGCAATAAAGCTAAGCCTGAAATCCACTATATCAAAGAACGCAACTGATTATTTATCAACGTGTCCAAGTAATTTATGTTGAACTAAATCCCACCTTCGTGGGATAGCTATCCACAAATTTAGTATAATAGTACTGAGATTGGAGTCTCCGCTCCAATAAAGTTTTTAACCTTCTAAACTCAGTACCATGAAAAAAGTTGAACCGACGATCATCGAGAAAGCCATTCAGACTATTG
>JBBSBP010000289.1:0-3242 GCA_038251165.1 Bacteroidales bacterium
AAAGAAGGAAATAAACACACTTAAATTATATTATACGTTGTATGCAATCCTCCTACTGGTCGTAAAACAGTTGAGTTTTTCTGCTAACGAACTATCTTTGTGTTGAGCTCCGAGTCAAGGCCGGTTTTAGCAATGGTGTTTAGTAAACCCGAGTGCAATCAAGGTTAGAATGTAAAAAGTCAGTGATGTTTTTTACTGACTTGGGTTAGAGTTTAATGGCGACCCCGATTAATCGGGGATCCCGATCGGAATATTTTCAAAGTTTAAGAGTTACATTCCATGGAGCTTTTTTACATTTTAAACATTGAGTCCACTCCGAGAAGTGATTTTTGTTTTTAAACAATTAATAATCAGATAATTAATTGTAGTTTATAATTGTTTTATGTATCTTGGTGACATCAAAAAAAGAACATCAAATGTTTAAGAATTCGTCGAAATCAGGACAACTTAATATTTTCACATCGCCCAAAACATTGTTTTCTGGTAATTCGCTAAAGATGTACGAAGATGAGCATTCCTGGCATAACCAGTTCCGGCAACAAGTTACCATGCGCATTGATGAAAGCAACTTCCGTCCTTTATATTGTGAGGACAACGGTAGCCCGAATTCATCTGTGCGCGTACTGGTTGCTATGATGGTACTCAAAGAGGCCGAAGGCTTAAGCGACCAAAAGATTTTCGAGAACTGTCGTTTCAACTTGCTGGTACGCAGTGCCTTGGGCTTACACAATGCAGACGACCCACTGCCCACCGAATCAACCTATTATTTGTTCCGCAAGCGGATTGTTGAGTATGCAAAAGAAAAAGGGCAAAACCTGTTTGAAACTGCTTTTACTCAAATTACCAAAGGGCAATGTGCCGAATTCGAAGTTAGCGGTAAACGCATCCGCATGGACAGCAAACTGTTGGGCAGCAATATCGCCTGGCTTAGCCGTTACGAATTGGTACATGAAACACTCCGCTTATTTTACAGCCAGGAGAAACAGTCCGGAAAACTGGACAAAGCCACTGAAGATCGCTTAGACGAACTGCTCAAACTGGAGGGTAACAAAGTTGTTTACACCTGCTCCGGAGAAGAAGTCAAAAGCCGGTTACAGGAGATTGGCGGATTGATATACAAGATATTGCCCCTGTTTTCAACCTCAACAAGCGCATATTATCAAACCCTCCAGCGAGTTTTCAACGAGCAATACAGGGTAGATGAAAAGAAAGTGGCCGTTGCCCGCGAAAAGGAAGAAATATCAGCCAAATCGGTCCAGTCGCCACACGATACAGACTGTCATTACCGGAACAAAGATGACCAGAAGGTGAAAGGTTACAGCATCAATATAACCGAGAGTTGTGATAATGACAAGCCCCTGAACCTTATCGGCAATGTCGATGTGAGAGAAGCAAGTACTTCCGACACCTGTTTTCTTCAGCACGACATCGAAAAAGCACAGGAAGTATTCCCCGATAAAATAGAGGCCGCACACGCTGATGGCGCTTACCATAGCCCTGACAACCAGAAATTCTGCAAAGACAACGAAATTGATCTTTACCTCCATGCCATACAAGGGGCGAAAGGCAGGTACCAGTTCAACCTGGCCGAAAATGGCGAATTCTCTGTTTTTGATACAATTACCAATGAAATCGCTGAACATATCAAGGTTACCTGTAAAGATGAAACCGAAAAATTGCGCATCAAAACAGAAAAAGGTTACCGGTACTTTACCCAAAAAGACATTGATGGATACTTGCTCAGAAAACAAGTGGCAGAAACGCCCATTGAAACGTTACAGTTCCGCAACAATGTTGAAGCTACCATTTTTCAGTTAGGCTACCATTACCCAAACGCAAAGAGCAGGTACCGGGGCGAAATCAAGCACCAAATGTGGGCCAATATCCGCTGTTTGTGGGTAAACTTTGTCCGGATTCTGAAATACATAAAACAATTATGTCAAAGAACTTCGTTTTTTGCAAAATATATGCTCATTTCATTACTTCCTGCCTTTAGGCCAGGCTGGTTTGAACCCTATTTTGCAATGAGATCAATTTTAAAGGCAATATTGCAAAACAATCTGTCAAGTTCCGAAAATATCCAATTCTCAATCAGTTGAGGGAAATAGGGTAATCGGAGCGGAATCAAACATGAAATTATTTATTCGAACACACTTGTATTTTGGCTTTTTAATAATGGCCACAACGGTTTGTGCGCAAACAAATGATAATCTATTGTCAGAAAGCGAATATCCTTTTTGGGGAGAGTATAATAAAATGCCAATTTCAGAAATTAAACAAGCTGATTGGTTTAAAAAAGATACCATCATCGCAGGCTGGGATTGGTCACTTCCTGAAAATGTTAAGCCATCGCCAAGGGCTTACCTTTGCATTGCCCGAAACTCTGGATTGAGCCCAAATAAAATTGAGCAACTACCCAAGGTTAATTTTCCTTGCAATCCGGTTATTTCTCATTGGGTGAAATGGAAAGATTTAGAACCTGAAGAAGGGAAAATTAACTTTCAACCTTTAATTGACAATATTAAATTAGCTTCTGAAAAAGGGTATGGTTCAATCGTCAGGATACATTTTTCTGCCATTGATTTTGCTCCGGATTGGATTAAAAAATACAATATTCCTATCCGTAAAGAAAGAAAAGAAAATCCAATAAAAACAAATTACACCCCCGGTCATCCCGATTTTCATAAAAGATATATCAAATTTATAAAGGCTCTGGGTGAAAGTGGAATTCCTCAAATGGAAGAAGTAAAAGGGTTGTTTTTGGGATATGCTTCCCCTTCAAATGGAGATGAAGGTATTGGTCCATATGGCGAGGGCAATCCTGACGCAAACGATACGGTTCAGCATGTTATTGAACGAATTGATGCATGGGCAGAAGCTTGCAAAGGGGTTGAGTATAAAGTGTACATGGGTGGTCTATCCAATTACGGATTTAGCAAAGGTTATGGCATAAGGAGGGGTTTTGTAGAAATGTATTTGTACCATATTCCGGATGAACATATTGGGCAAAAACTCGACAATAACAATTATTTAACTGTTGATGAATCGTGTCCGGTAATTGCGAAAAACCTTTTTCAGGGAGAGGAAAACGAAGAGTACAATGAGAGTTGGGCTACAGGTAGGTCAAACTCCCGATTTGGCGATTTGGAATCGTTCCCTTATCGCTACTTTACAGCCAATTTGAGGTTGTTGCAAATGCGTGTTAATTATTTACTGAATAACGAATTTGCTCTTTTACCTGA
>JBBSBP010000290.1:0-3200 GCA_038251165.1 Bacteroidales bacterium
CATGGGCAACGGCATTTCCAAATCTCGCACGTCGATTTCGCGAATATTTTTATTGCAATTTTCTCTTCGTTTTTCAAGCTCGGCAAGCGAAATTTTAAACACAAAATCATTTGATGAGGTTTCCTTTTTAGCTTCACCCGACTTTATAAAATAGGTATAAACGGTATCTTCCTTCGTTTCAACCATGCTGCCAAAACCCTTGCTTTGTGCTATTTTTATTAAGGGAGTGGGTTCGAATGAATTGATTACTTCCAATGTGTAACCATCCTGAAGTAGCATTAATTCGCGCATAATTTCGTTAAACGGATCGCCGCCTCGGTCTAAAGTTGGCCGCACATCCAATTGTGCTACTTTCGACAATTTAATGGCGTTCAAAATTTCAGGATTTCCTGTCACAGTGATGATTTCGTTTTTCGCGGTTGAATCATTTTCTATTTCGAAACCAATTTCAGCAAGTGCTTGAAACAAGGTTTGAATGTCGCACTTTCCGATTCGTGCAGCATCCTCAAGATTAGTCCTCGATGCCAATATTCCACGCAAAAGCGGGTTTCTCAATTTGCTGAAATGAGGATTGACCGATACGATCGCATCAATTGATTTTGGATTTTCTTTGATAAGTACCGATATTTTTGTATCGCTGTTGATTTTCATACTTTAATGATTTTTAATATTTCAGAATCCTCCCCTTGAAATGGCAACACCCAGAAAAGCTATAACTAAAGCCAGTAGCAAGTTTAACATTCCCGTCCACCGTGCCAGTAATTTGAATTTGATTCCCGCTGATTCTTGCATTTCGTCAATCGATTTCATGCCAATGTAAAAATCATGGATACCGCCTACCAACAGCATCAACACAAAGAGGAACAGTTTAATCGCAAGTAATTTTCCATAGCTGCTGGTGGTAAAAAAATCTATTGTAAAAGGCAGGCCACGGAAATACATATTCAAGAATCCTGTTATGAAAAGCACAACAACTGCCAACCAAACATAAAACCGGAATTTAATCCCGGTTTTATGGTGCTGCGATTTGTTTATTCAACCTTAAATTTACTGATTTTTACTTCCCATACATCAGGGCCTTCCTGAAGATACTCCCAACCAAATTCTTTGCCTTTTTCAGCGGTAAACTGATAATAAAGCGGTTTCGGATCGTGGTCGTTATGCAGGATAAAAGATTCTCCTGCAGCCAGATCCTCATAAGCTTGAAAGATTGTTGGGTGTTTGTACCTTGGTTCAATTTTCGTTGCATCTAACGTTTTCATAATTCAATTTTTAAAATTTAAGATGCAACAAATATATAAAATAAAATCATAAAAAGACTTCAATATCTTTTTATGAAATATTAAAGAAAGATTTTTTTAGATCTCAAATAAATGTTTTCGTTATTTATATGGTCACGCAACCTTCCGTGGCTGAGGAAACTGTGTTCCTGTATTTTTTTAAAATACCGGGACAAAGCTTATTTTCAGGTTTGTTCCATGCTTTTCTGCGGTTCTCAATTTCATGTTCAGAAAGATCCACATCTATGCGGTTTTTCTTAATGTCTATAGTAATCATATCGCCGTCATGCAACAATCCTATTAAGCCTCCTTCATAGGCTTCAGGCGTAATATGGCCCACCACAAAACCATGCGAACCACCGGAAAAGCGACCGTCTGTGATTAAAGCGACCTGTTTCCCCAACCCGGCGCCCATAACTGCTCCTGTGGGTTTCAACATTTCGGGCATTCCGGGCGCTCCTTTGGGACCGTTGTTGCGGATAACGATTACTTCGCCCGGTTGAACGGTAGTGCGGATTCCTTCGATAGCAGCAAATTCATCCTCGAAAATCCGGGCGGGTCCTTGGAATAACTCGCCTTCTTTACCGGTAATTTTTGCCACAGCGCCCTCTTCGGCCAGGTTGCCGTACAGTATTTGGATATGCCCGCTTTTTCGGATTGGCTGATTTTTATCGTGAATTATCGTTTGTCCTTTGGTCAGTTCTGCCACTTCCTCTAAATTTTCCCCAATCTTTTTACCGGTAACTGTCATACAGCTTCCGTCCAGCAAACCTTCTTTTAACAGTAGTTTCATTACTGCCGGAATGCCTCCAACATTGTGCAAGTCTTCCATAAGATACTTGCCGCTTGGTTTCAAATCGGCTAAAAAAGGCGTACGGTTGCTGATTTCCTGAAAATCATCGATTGTAAGCGGGACTTCTACGGCTTTGGCCATGGCAATCAAGTGGATTACAGCATTTGTTGACCCGCCAAGTGCCATAATTAAGGTAATTGCATTTTCAAAGGCTGCCCGGGTCATTACATCGCGTGGTTTAATATCCTGTTCAAGTACGGTTCTGATGGCCTTTGCCAATCGTTGCGGTTCCTGCTGCTTTTGCGGGCTGACTGCCGGGTACGATGATGAATAGGGAAGGCTCATGCCCATACATTCAATGGCTGCCGCCATTGTGTTTGCGGTGTACATCCCACCGCAAGCTCCAGCCCCGGGAATACAATTTCTTATAATCCCTTTGTAGTCGTCGTCGGAAATTTCACCGGTCATTCGTTCCCCATAAGCTTCAAATGCTGAAACAATGTTCAGGTCTTCATTTTTCCATTGGCCTTTTTTAACTGTCCCGCCGTACATCAGTATGGCCGGACGGTTCAAACGGCCCAGCGCGATCATTGCACCTGGCATATTTTTGTCGCATCCCACGATAGGGATTACCGCGTCATAAAACTGTGCGCTGACAACCGTTTCAATCGAATCAGCAATTATTTCGCGCGAAGGCAAAGAGTATTTCATCCCTTCGGTCCCATTGGTAATCCCGTCGCTCACGCCAATCGTGTGAAAAATTAATCCATATAAATCTTCTTGCAGATCAACTTCTTTTTTAACGATTGATGCCAAATCGTTTAAGTGCATATTGCATGGATTTCCTTGAAAGCCAGTGCTAACAATGCCAACTTGTGCTTTCTTCTGATCGCTTTCGCTCATCCCTATGGCGTAAAGCATGGCTTGGGCTGCAGGTAAACTTTCGTCTTGCGTGATTGTGCGACTATGTTTGTTTAAATGATTTTTCATGATAATTTATTTTGTTTTGTAATTATTTCTCCGTTATTCTAATGCTAATAGAAGCTTTCAACCTTTTTTTCCAGCGCACTTTTTAAAACAACCGCATGATTAATTTCGGTATCTTTTGCGGCATATAATAAACAAAC
>JBBSBP010000291.1:0-3190 GCA_038251165.1 Bacteroidales bacterium
ATATTCACACCAATGTTTACCCCAAAATGATGTTTGGTAGCCCAATTACAGAAATGGAGCCTAAAAGAATAGACCTAAATCACAACTTGTACAAATAATTTGATGTGCTGTTGCAACTTAAATGAATGCATTATCTTTGAAAGCATTTTAAATAAATCAAAAAAATGAACATCAGTAAACTGGTAATCGACAATTTTCGGTCGAAAGAACATCTACAGATTCAGCTTGGAAGTAAATTAACGATTCTGGTTGGTGAAAATGGTTCTGGGAAAACCACTATTTTAGATGCCATCGCCATTGGTTTGGGAGCTGTCCTTACTCATCTGCCAAAGGTTTCGGGCATTTCATTTAAAAAAACTGATTTACGGCAAAAAAACAATCAACTTTCGCCCTATACCCGGATTCGTATCGAAACTACCGAGGGCATTGTATGGGACAGAACTGACAGAAGAGATAAAAGCATAAAAACTAGCGCGACAATCCCCACAGGGATCGGGCTGCAAAAATTACGGAAATATCTTGATGAACAAATGATCAATCCATTTAACGAAGGTCAGGCTTTTCAACTACCCGTCTTTTCTTATTACGGGGTAAGCAGGGCGTTGCTCGATATGCCTTTAAGAAGAAGGGGTTTCCCAAAAACACACCAACGGTTTGAAGCCCTCGAAAATGCCTTGAATGCGGTTAGCCGGTTCAAATCGGCGTTTGTTTGGTTTTACAATAAAGAGAACGAAGAGCAACGCAAACAAAAGGAATTGAAAAGCTTTGATTACCATCTGCCCGAACTTGAAGCGGTTCGAAAGGCCATAACTAAAATGTTCCCCGATATTTCCGAACCTCACATCATGCTTAACCCGTTGCGTTTTGCAGTAAAAAAGGAGGAAGAGACGCTTGATATCGCTCAACTAAGCGACGGATATAAAACATTGCTTTCGCTGGTCATTGATTTGGCGTCACGGATGGCATTGGCCAACCCCGAAATGGAAAACCCTTTAAATTCATCCGCAATTGTGTTGATCGATGAAATCGATCTTCATTTGCATCCCGAATGGCAGCAAAGGGTGATCGGCGATTTGATGGTTGTTTTTCCGAATACTCAGTTTATTCTGACTACCCATAGCCCCTATATAGTCGAGTCGGTTAACAATCACTTGCAGCGACATCATATTTCCGAAATAGATTTTAAAGACAAGGATATTGAAAAAATACTCCCCCTTTCCCACAACGATGTGTCAGCTTATAGTATCACCGACACCTCCGCAAATTCACTTATGGATGCCGAGATTCAGTTGTTGGATGACCAATTGATCCATCCATTTAATTCTTTATCCGAATTGTACGACCGGATGAGGGATATTCAATGGGAAAATCAGCAACATGATTAATCTCGGAAAATTTCAAAGCTGCGTATGCAATAGCAGAGCCAATCCGAGTGATTTGTGCGACGGGAAATTATCGTTTGAAGAAAAAGGAAAGAAGGTAACCCTTATCCCCAAAAAAGGAGAAGAGGCTGTTGCCATAGCGGTGGATGGGTGTGTTTGTTCGGATGGAAACTTAAAGTGTGACGGATTATTTCTGCACAAAAAAGGAAACAAGCGGTGGATTATACTGGTAGAACTTAAAGGGAAAGAACTGGAACATGCCTTTGAACAATTGGCCTTTATGAAAAACAAACGGCAAGAATACAGGGAACTTTGCCAGCTATTCAGTGAAGAAAATACCTTATACTTACAGGAGAAGGCATTTATCGTATCGAATCATATACTTAATCGTACAGAACATCAAAAATTAGAAAACGCAAACCGAATCAGGGTTGCAAAAATACTTCACAGTGCAGCCACAAAACCGATTCCTAATTTGAGGGATTACCTTTAGATGAAACATTACACCATAATTACTCCGGAAGAAATTGGAGTCGGCTTAAACCGCTTATGGGCAAAACCTGATCAACAATTCTTATTAAATGTCTCCCTGGATATTCACACCAATGTTTATCCCAAAATGATGTTTGGAAGTCCAATAACCAAGATGGAACCGGAAATTTAATTTACAATTATCCAAATAAAACCTATCTTTGAATCAGTTAAATTAACAAGATCATCAGCTTTCAGGTAATTAATGGAAACACAATATGGAAACAACAATCACAATAAAAAAAAATAAACCTGCATTCAAAGCACTGATTCTTTTAGCTAAAGAGTTAGAGAAAAACGATCATACGTCAATATCAATTAGTGAGGGAAACAAACGAAAGCAAAATTTTGATTTAATTACACCTACTGGCAATAATGTGGATCCATTTGTATTTTTTGATCAACTTTCAGATTTCCCAACTTTGGATGAATTAAGAAAACAAGCATGGCCAAAGATCTCATAATAATAGACAGTTGCGTATTGATAAAAGCTTTCAGAAAAGATGTATTGGCAAATAATGCAAACTTATGTGTCAGGTCAACAAATCATTTCAGTACCCGATTGCCTGATTGCTGCAACTGCCATAATTACTGGTTATCCTTTACTGACTTATAATAAGAAGGATTTTGATTTCATTGATGGAATCACTTTTTACAAATAAAAAAAAACCTATTCTTATTCAATTAGCTTTGGTACAATAGATGATCCCCCGGGTATTCCAACAATATTAGTAGAGCAATTCGTCCTAATTATTAAACTGTACGCTTGCTAGGGATGGGATCACAGTTCCCCAATATTATACTGAGCCAATTCGATGTGTTAAAAAGTGCAAATTGCAAATATGTACCTGCGGGATTGTTACCAATCAACAGTAAACGGATACAATACCCCCGATTTTGAGAAAGTCGTAGAAGCTGTATGTTAGCGACAATGTGTCGTTACAAACGAGGGGTAGTTTGAAGTGTCAAAATATTTTAGGTTCAAAACAGTTTATATTTAAAAATTAGTATTAGTTTTGCGCTGTATTTTGTATAGATTTACTACACTATATTTAATGCATACTGTTTTTGGTTGCATCTATGAATAATGTAACTGACGGGGCGAAGCTGTAAATTACCGCTATTTTATTACAGATAAAACACACACATCTGTATTCATCTTTCGAACCTGGTTCTATACTGTGAGAGGGATAGATTTCCTTACTTTAATTTTTATATTATGATGAGATTCCTCACTTCACTTTGTTTCGTTCGGAATGACAGTTCATTTATTTTAA
>JBBSBP010000292.1:0-3176 GCA_038251165.1 Bacteroidales bacterium
AGAAACGAGAAGATATGATCGCTTGTACAGCCAATTCCATGTCGTTTTATGGAGGTGCCCCCAAAGCTATCGTTTCCGATAATTTAAAATCGGCAGTAACCAGGGCCAGTAAATATGAAGCTGATATCAACCGGACTTTTAAAGAATTTGCCCGGCATTACAACTGTGTAATCAACCCCACACGTGGTTATTCTCCTCAGGATAAAGCACTGGTTGAAAATGCGGTACAACTTGTTTATCAGCGTATTTACTACCCAATGCGTGAGATGACTTTTTTTTCATTAAGTGATCTGAACAAGGAAATCAGGAAGCTTTTAGTACCCTATAACGATCTGCTTTTTCAGCGGAAAGAGGCCAGCCGAAAGGAACTTTTTCAATCGATAGAAAGAAGCTGTCTCAAGCCATTACCAACAACTGCTTACGAACTTAAAGATTACAGACGTGCCAAGGTGCAGAAGATCGGGTATGTTTACTTCTCGCCCGACAAGAGCTATTACAGTGTGCCTTACCGATACATTGGAATGGATACACAAATACATTTTACAAAATCTACCGTTGAAGTATACTATAACCACGGACGTATTGCAGTGCATGTCCGTAACCAATCAAAAGGGATCTACAACACCAACAAAGATCATTTAAGCAGCCAACACAAGGCCTATTCTGAATGGAGCCCCGACTTTTTCAAGAAGAAAGCAGCAATACATGGCGATAATGTTTTGGCCTGTATCGAAGGGGTTTTAAACAAAGGAGATTATCCCGAAACTCAATATAAGCGATCGATGGGCATCATACAACTTCACAGGCAGTATGGTTCTCAAAGGCTTGATGCTGCTTGTAAAATTGCTGTTGAAGCAGAAATTTATTCCTATAAACGGATTCAAAATATCCTAAAAAACAATATCGACAAAGAACCGGCCCAACAGCAATCAACCGGGTTGTTTGAAACACACATTCCACAACATAAAAATATAAGGGGCGCAAGTGCCTATCAATAATTAAAATCAAATAATATGAACAACAATCAAACAGTTGAAAAACTAAAGTCGATGCGTTTAAGCGCCATGGCCGAGATGCACCTCCAGCATGTAAAAAACAATCAGTTTAACAATGTTACGCCAGACGAATACCTGGCATTACTGGCCGATCATGAATGGGAAGATCGACAGAACAAAAAGATCGATCGGTTAATTACGATGGCCGGTTTTCGACAAAAAGCCAGTGCTGCCGATATTAACTACTCTGCAAACAGGAACCTGGACAAGAACATGTTTAACCGTTTAAGCACGCTGGATTTTATGAAGAAAAACGAAAACATCATCATCACCGGAGCATCAGGCGTTGGTAAAAGTTATCTGGCACAGGCACTTGGAAATCAAGCTTGTTTAATGGGATATAGAGTTTTATACTCCAACACCTCCCGATTGTTTACAAAGCTTAAACTATCGAAAGTTGATGGAACATATATCAAAGAACTTAAAAAATTGGTTAAAGTCGATTTGCTTATCCTTGATGATTTTGGTCTGCATGCTTTTGATAATCATGCACGCGAATCTTTAATGGATATTATTGACGATCGTTTTACTCAAATGTCAACCATCGTTTCGTCACAAATACCGGTATCTGTTTGGTACGACATAATTGGTGAAGGAACTATCGCTGATGCCATTTTAGATCGATTGGTAAACTCATCACACCGGATTGATCTTAAAGGTGAGTCATTAAGAAAAGGAATTTTGAAGAATGAATGATTAATTTTTGTACTATTGTTTGATCTTTTAAAGTGGCACCATTTGACCGAAAAGACTGGCATGGTCACTCCGAAATAGCCATCGTAAACCGACAAAGTTAAAGCTTCTAAAAGGGCAAAGATATGTGCATCAAAAGATGCAGCGAATATTTTGAATACTGTTTTCGAAGATTGTATGCAGCATCACGAAGAATTTTATGTAATGATACTTAATCGTTCCAATAGAGTTCTTGGTATTTCCTGTATTTCCAAGGGAGGAATTGCAGGAACCGTTGTTGACATAAAGATAATTCTTCAAACAGCTTTAAAAGCAAATGTTACGGGACTGATAGTTTCACAACCACCCAAGTGGGAATCTTACCGCCAGTAGGAAGGACATAAAAATTACAGAGAAGCTAAAAAAATGCTTGTCAGCTTCTTGGTTTATCTCTTTTAGACCATCTGATTGTAACTGATGAAGGTTATTTGAGTTTTGCGGACGAAGGAATTTTGTAGCCCTGTTATTTAAAATGAACGAGGTTGTATTAAAAGTGTTAATAACAAATTTATATTTCCAAATTGTAAGTTTCTTTCTAAATAGAACACTAATAGCACTGACAAAACAGACAATCACTGTAAAAAATCAGCGAAAATCATCAAAATCTGTGTTATCTGTGTTCCATTTCTTTCAATTTGAAAGTTTTAAAAATTATCCTTTTCCTTTTGATACATCCCTTCCATTCACTTTGAACTCTAAACTTATACCGTGTATGGTTCCTTCATTTCACAAACAAACAATTTATTAGCTTCAGCATCGTTTTCTACTTCACCTTTTAAAGGATCCCAGATAATTTTTTGTCCGGTACGAATTGCAATATCTCCCATATGGCTCGCACAATCAGAAAGAATTGCTTCGTCCAACGGGTTAGTTTCAGCAATATTTCCTTTTATTACATCCACAAACATTTGCCCGAAATTTTCATCATTTCCAAGTAAGTCATTCAACTTTTTATCAATCTCCGGAATATTGGATTGAACTGAAGAACGGCTTAACGATATCCACCCATTACTGCCATAGAACGTGGTTCCATTGCTTTCTTTTATATTTCGATAATGTAATAAATCGTTTTTCTCAGCAACATCAAAACTGAAAAAATGCAATAAGGCTCCAGTGTCATATTCACTGTTTAAATTCCAGCCGCGAATATTATTATAAATACCTCCCGGCTTCCAAAATTCACCCGTTCCCTCACAGGTGTATTTGCCACTCATTTGTTCTTTAATTGCCCAAATCATTATATCCAGCGGGTGTGCTCCCCAGCCTCCAAGAAATCCAATACTGTAATCATACTGAAACCATGAACTGTTATTGGTAACTCTATCCGGGCAATAGGTATTTAATGGTGCTGGTCCTGTCCATTTATCAAAATCAAAATCATTGGGTCCA
>JBBSBP010000293.1:0-3170 GCA_038251165.1 Bacteroidales bacterium
AGGCGGTTTGGATTGGGAACAAATGGAACCCAATACTTTGCGGGCTAAATGGCTCGGCCAACCGATGCAGGTTTTACGGGTCGGCACCAGTCTCGATAGTGCTGTTGCAGCCCATAACACACGTGTACCCGGAGGTCATCCCGAAGGTTATCTCGAAGCATTTGCGAATATTTACCGCAACTTTTCGTTAACAGTTCGGGCTAAAGCAAACGGTGAAACCCCATCAGTCGAAATACTTGATTTTCCTGGTGTTGAAGACGGAATCAGAGGAATGCAGTTTATCGACACCGTGGTAAAATCCGGTTATGACGATGAAATGAAATGGGTGAAATTTGGGGAATAACAGCCCCCTCTAACTCCCCCAAAAAGGTAGAATAGGAAGAATTAATAATATGTTTTATACAATTGATAGCATGACTTTGAGTCATACTAGCAATAATTCAGAATAATAACAACAGCCTTTTCCAACTCCCCTCTCCTTGGGAGAGGGGCTGGGGGTGAGGCTCCTTAAACTTAAAATATTATGGCACGACCAGTTACACTTTTTACCGGACAATGGGCCGACTTACCCATTGAAACAATTTGCCAAAAAGCCCAGGAATTTGGATATGATGGACTTGAACTTTGCACCTGGGGCGATCACATGGAAATCGACAAAGCCGATCAGGCCTATTGTGATACCAGAAAAGCGCTTTTGGAAAAATATGAATTGAAATTATTTGCCATTTCGTCTCACCTTGTTGGACAATGTGTTGCCGATAATATCGATGAAAGACACAAAAGCGTTGTACCTGATTACATTTGGGGTGATGGCGATCCCGAAGGTGTTCGCCAACGTGCTGCTGCAGAAATGATAAAAACTGCAAAAGTTGCCAAAATGCTCGGCCTCGATACTGTTGTAGGATTTACCGGCAGCCCAATTTGGCATTTGCTGTATTCATTTCCACCTGTTCCAAAATCGATGATTGAAAAAGGGTACGAAGACTTCGCCAAGCGGTGGATTCCGATTCTGGATGAATATCAAAAGCTTGGCGTAAAATTCGCTTTGGAAGTTCATCCTACCGAAATTGCATTTGATATTCATTCGGCACATTTAGCGCTAAAAGCTTTGAATAACCACCCGGCTTTTGGGTTTAATTACGACCCAAGCCATTTTGGTTATCAACATGTTGATTATGTCCGTTTTATTTATGAATTTTCAGATCGCATTTTCCATGTCCACATGAAAGATGCATATTGGAGTGACGTTCCGATGGGAATCGGCGTTTTTGGCGGTCACAGCGAATTTGGTGACAACCGGCGCTATTGGAACTTCCGCAGTTTGGGCCGCGGAAAAATCGACTTTGAAAATATCATCCGCGCACTAAACGACATTGGTTACAAAGGACCACTTTCGGTAGAATGGGAGGACAGCGGCATGAACCGTGAAGCAGGTGCCGAAGAAGCCTGCGATTTTGTACGATACTCAGATTTCGAACCTTCGGATGTCGCTTTCGATGATGCGATGCAAAAAGAAAAATAATATGACCAACAGAAGAACATTTATCAAAAATTCATCGCTTGTTGTTGCCGGGGTAGCGGTGGCTTCAACAGTGCCATTGGCAGCCTACAAAGGCGCCAACGAAAAATTAGTTTGTGGTTTGATTGGCGCCAACGGAATGGGTTGGGCCGATTTGAACGCCTTTTTAAAACAGCCTAATACCGAATGTGCTGCCATTTGCGATGTTGACGAAAATGTGCTAAACCGCCGTATTGCCGATGCTGAAAAATTGCAGGGTAAAAAACCAGTGGGTTTTAAAGATTACCGGAAGCTTTTGGAAATGCCAGGAATCGATGTGGTAATTATCGGTACTCCAGACCACTGGCACTGTTTGCCGATGGTGGAAGCTTGTCAGGCAGGCAAAGATGTGTATTGCGAAAAACCGCTCGGTAATTCCATTGAGGAAATCAATATCATGGAACGTGCCGCCAATAAATACAATACAGTGGTGCAAGTGGGAATGTGGCAACGCAGCGATCCGCACTGGCGCGATGCCGTTGACTTTGTAAAATCGGGTAAACTTGGTAAAATCCGCACAGTGCGTACCTGGGCATATCAAGGTTGGATGGAGCCAGTACCAGTGAAACCTGATGGCGAGGCACCAGCAGGAGTTGATTACGATTTCTGGTTGGGACCGGCGAAAAAACGACCGTTCAATCCAAACCGGTTTCACTTTAATTTCAGGTGGTTTTACGACTATGCAGGTGGTTTGATGACCGACTGGGGTGTACATATTATCGACTATGGTTTGTTTGGCATGGGCGACCCGGTACCAAAATCAATAATGGCAATGGGTGGAAAATTTGCCTATCCCGATGATGCCGCCGAAACTCCGGATACATTGCAGGCCTTATACGAATTTGAAGGGCATACCATGTTGTGGGATCACGGAACCGGGATTGACGGCGGTTATTACGGACGAAATCATGGGGTTGGTTTTGTGGGGAACAACGGTACATTGGTTGTTGATCGCGAAGGTTGGGAAGTAATTCCCGAGCAAAAAAAAGGCAAAGACCTGATGGCTCGTGTTGACCTGATAAAAGGTTCGGGTAAAGGGCTCGACTTGCACATGGCCAATTTTATTGATGGCGTAAAAACCCGCAATCGTAACCTCAATGCTAATATTGCAGTAGCAGCCAATACAGCACGCGTGGCACATCTGGGAAATATTGCCCATCGTACAGGTCATCGTTTGTACTGGGATGCAGAAACACGCCAGGTTAAAAACGATGATGAGGCAAACAAATATCTTATACCCACTTATCGCGCTCCCTGGGAGTTACCGAAAGTGTAAGGAATTATTTTACGCAAAGTCTCAAAGACGCAAAGCCACATTTATTTTCTTTGCGTCTTCGCGCCTTTGCGTGAATCATTAAAATTGTATGTGAAAACCCCCAACAAATTCCTAACCTAAAATAGTTTCTGACCTTTTACTTTTTACATATTGAGCCACTAAAGCTATCAAAACAATAATAAGTGCAACAAAATAGATGGTTGTAGTAGAGCTTTTTAGGAATGAAAAAGTGCTTGTAATTGCAACCGTTTCGTCTGAATAATTGGGATATTGCTTGAGCATTGTAATAATCCCGATATTTTCAATAAAATCAGAAATCGCAGCGATTAACGGAAA
>JBBSBP010000294.1:0-3141 GCA_038251165.1 Bacteroidales bacterium
ACCGGATTGGGAAACGATTCGAACGATGGAAAATCGGTTGCAAAAGCATTCCTTACCTTACAAAAAGCGGCTGATTTGGTACAGCCGGGCGATGTAGTTTTAGTTGGAAATGGGCTTTACACAAATGATACCATTTAGAATTCCACTCAAAATAATAAGAACGAACACTATGAAAAGGAAACAGATTATTGCACTTTGCTTTTGGGCAACCTTCAACGCAGGAATATCAGCGCAAACCCTTCCGCCACTTAGCCCTACATTAACTGTTTTGAACCCCGAAAACATTTTCCCCACAAATTCGGATACCCAGTTTGAGTTTAATGACAAGAACAAAAACACAAAACCAAGCGTATTTACGGTCAATGTGGACAACAAAAGCAATCCCATTTTTACCGCCGAAGTATTTGCCGGATCAGCCTCGCATTATGATGTGCAATCGGTTTGGAAGCCCAATAGTGTTATCAAAAAAGGCGATGTGCTGTTGGCGCGCTTTACAATGCGTGGTATTTACGCAAAACAAGAATCAGGCGAAGTGGTGGTCAATTTTTTTGTGCAACAATCTGTACCTCCCCACGATAAAAGTGTGATTATGCAACTTGGGACAGGTGCAGAATGGAAAGTTTTTGACATTCCGTTTGTGGCCAATGCTAACATGAATGTGGGTGAAGCCGAAATCTGCATTTCCTATGCAGCATTAGCCCAAAAAGTAGAAGTTGCCAGCATTCAGCTGTTAAACTTTGGAAACAAAACCACAGTGGCACAGCTACCCACCACACGGTTCAGTTATGCGGGCAGAGAACTAAATGCTCCGTGGCGAGTGGCAGCTCTCAAACGCATCGAAGAAATAAGAACCGCACCGCTTGTTATTCAGGTGAAAGATGCCAACGGAAAACCCGTGAAAGGTTTGAGCGTTAATGCCAAACTGATAGCCCCAGAGTTTATTTTTGGAACGGCTGTTACGGCTAATTTGCTTGCAAAGGAAACTTTGCCAAATTCAGAAATATACCAAGAAAAACTTCTTGAACTTTTCAACGCAGTTACAATTGATAACGGTCTGAAATGGCCTTCGTGGATAAATCCTAAATCTCAGGAAACTACTAAGCAAGCAGTAGATTGGATTAGCAACCACGGGTTGCGCCTTCGTGGTCACAACCTCGTGTGGCCAGGAAAAAAATTCACACCAAGTTTTTACTCAAGGCAACCTGATTTTGGTCCGGGGTTCTCCGATTCAATCACAAAACATATTGAGGATATTGCAACTTTTACCAAAGGACGTGTTTATGGGTGGGATGTGATTAACGAAATGATGCATGAAAAAGACTATTTCCCTGCCGCAATGCCCCGCACACAAGCCGCCGAATGGTTCAAACAAGCCAAACGCATTGACCCTCAAGCTCAGCTTTTTATCAATGAATATAGTATGCTTAACAGCATTGCCAGTCCACAAAACATCAAAACCTATTTGGAATTGATTGCCGAATTACAGGGTTATGGAGCACCGATCGAAGCCATTGGCGTACAAGGTCATGTGGGTCGGCAGCCCCGTAATCCTGAACAAGTAATTTCGGATTTGGATTTGTTTAAACCCATCGGGTTGCCAGTGCAAATTACCGAATTTGATGTCAATACCCCCGATCAAGAATTACAAGCCGATTATACCCGCGATTTCCTTATTGCCTGTTATAGTCATCCGTGCGTTACCGGATTTACCATGTGGGGATTTTGGCAAAAAGCCCATTGGAAACCCGATGCAGCCATGTTTAATGCCGACTGGACACCCAAGCCCAATGCCGCCGTGTGGAGAGATTTGGTAACCAAACAATGGAGAACAAACATCACTGCACTATCCAACGGTAATGGAACAGTATCCTCACGCGGACATTTGGGTGCGTATGAAATTACTGTAACCAAAGGGAAAAAACAAGCGAAATTAACCTATCAACTCACCAAAATAAGTACTCCTGCGATTATAAAACTGTAAGAAAAATGAAGAATATGAAGTTATACTAAGTTTAACTAACCCTCACACAAACATATATGCAAAAATTCCTTTTAGCCATCGGTTTATTCCTCAGCGTAGGATTATGGGCTCAAAACAAAAAACCAAATGTTCCGCTAATTCGGATTAGTACCGATAGAGTGATACATCGTTTTTTCGATACCTCTCCAATAAGTCCTTCGGGCAAATATATTGCCTTATTTCGTTTTCCGTCCGAAACGCGCTCGCCTAAGCCGGGCGAAGCTGGTGATGTAGTTTTGGTCGAAATAAAAACAGGAAAAGAACGAGTAGTTGCAAAATCGCGTGGTTTCGAGATGCAAATGGGGGCCAACGTACAGTGGGGGCATACCGATAAAGTACTCTTTTTTAACGATGTTGATACAACAACATGGACTATTTTTGCAACGCTATTAAATCCTTTTTCCGGAAAAGTGCGGCGTATGGACGGTCCCGTTTTTATGGTTTCGCCAAATGGCAAACAATTGGCGAGTCATAATCTTGCAAAATCGCGTTACGCTCAAGTGGGCTATGGCGCTGTTATTCCCAATAGTATTGCTTTGCGAAACAAAGGATTGGTCGATAGCGATGGCATTTATATTACCGATGTGGCTACCGGGAAATGCAAGCAAATTGTTTCAATTCGTCAAATTTACGAACAATCGATACCATCTATAGCGGTTACAAATCCCGAAAACTTTGAATTTTATTGCTTTCAGGTGAAATGGAATCCTCAAGGAAACAGACTATTAACCGTTATAGATTGGTTGCCTAAAAAAGATAACCAAAGACAGCGGGTAGTAATCACCATGCGTGCAGATGGTTCTGATATTAGAACTGCCGTTACCAACGAACAATGGTCTAAGGGTGGGCATCACATTAACTGGATGCCTGATGGCGAACACCTTTCTATGAATTTAAATGTGGACGGAAAGCCCGGAATTGAGATAATTACCGTTAAGTACGATGGAACGAATATGAAAACCGTATATCCCATTGGTTCGGGACACCCATCGTATCACCCCAAGGGCTTACCGTATATTATTACCGATGCTTATTCGGGCGAAATGACTTTACCAAACGGGAAAACGCCGATTCGACTGATTAACGTTGAAAAACAAACCGAACAAAATATCGCCGAGATA
>JBBSBP010000295.1:0-3134 GCA_038251165.1 Bacteroidales bacterium
AAACTGCTTCAACGGTAAGTTCACGTGGTGAGTACAAGTTCCCGGTTGTTGAAAACAAAGGAGCCTGGTATCCGGATTACCAGGTTTCAAGTTACGATATGGAATACCCCGGTTGGGCTTCGACGCCCGATACCGAGTTTGAAATGCAGGATGATTGTGAATTCATCCTGGGTGAGTTTGTCTGGACCGGATTTGATTATCTGGGTGAACCAACACCCTACAACGAAGGAACACCTGCAAAAAGTTCCTATTTCGGAATTGTAGATCTGGCAGGGCTGAAAAAGGACCGCTTCTTTCTTTATCAAAGCAAATGGAGCAGCTCACCTGTTTTACACCTTCTGCCGCACTGGAACTGGCCGGAAAGAATCGGACAAACAGTCCCGGTTTATTGCTACACCAATTATCCCAAAGCCGAACTTTTTGTCAATGGGGTCAGCGCGGGTATCAGGCAAAAAGATAAAAGCAACAAGTATACCCGATACCGGTTGATGTGGAACGATGTGGTTTATCAGTCGGGAGAAATCAGGGTGGTTGCTTACGACGGAAACAACAAGGCTGTTGCAGAACAAATTATAAAAACTGCAGGTGATCCATATACAGTAAAACTAACAGCTGACCGTGAAAAAATAAAATCGGATGGAAAGGATTTGTCGTTTGTAACTGTAGAAGTTTTAGATAAAGACGGTAATCTATGCCCGAAGTCAGACTATTTACTTTTCTTTACGGTTAATGGAGCCGGAAAACTGAAAGCAGTCTGCAACGGTAACCCAATTGATCAAACTTCTTTTTCCTCCAATTACATGCGGGTTTTTAATGGAAAAATGGTTGCGGTGATTGAATCCGGAGAGAATTCCGGAGAAATCTCGATGATTGTTTCCGGAGGAAAACTAATAGGAAAAGAAATTAAAATTGAAACTGGAAATTAGAAAATGATGAGAAAGCGTTGCCAATAAAGGAGGCTGGGTGATCGATCCGCAGTTTGTAGAGTCCAGTGGGCTCACCTTTTATAAAGTACTTATAGCATAGGTGATAATCATTTTTTGTTAAATTTATAGGGGCTAAAAGCCTGATATATATAAATATGCGATACTTTCTATTTGAGATTATCTATTTTAGATTATCTAAAACAGATAGTGTGCGGAAGCATGTTAATATTACAGAAAAAAGAAGGAGATGAAAAAGAAAAATAATCCATTTTTGCTGAAAGGTTATGCGTCAAAGGAACTCTTTTGTGACAGGCAAAAGGAAGTTGATCAGTTGTTTGTCAACATACAGAATGGAATAGATACCACTTTGATTTCGGCGCGAAGGATGGGGAAAACCGGACTTATTTTCCGTTTTTTTGATCATTTGCGCGAACAAGGAAATGTTAAGTCGATATATGTAGATATTTTTTCTTCCCGGAATTTGAGCGAATTCATCAAATTATTGGCAGAAGCAATTTTACAGGGATTCCCGGAAAAAACGTCGGTTGGAAAACAGTTTTTGGAGTTTATCAAAGGGTTTCGCCCTTTAATTGGGTACGATCCGTTGACCGGACAACCACAAATTCAGATCAATTATCAAACAGATCAGGAAAAGGAATACACTTTGCAGGGGCTTTTTAGCTTTCTTGAAAATCAGGGAGAACTGATTGTGGTTGCTATTGATGAATTTCAACAGATTTCAGACTATCCCGAAAAGAACATTGAAGCGATTTTACGTACTTACACCCAAAATTTGAAGAACATTCGTTTTATCTTTTGCGGAAGCCGGAAGTCTATGATGATTAATCTGTTTTCCAATGTAAAGCGTCCATTCTTTTCCAGCACACAATATCTTTCACTTGAAGAAATTGATAAAGAAGTATATTCGTTGTTCATCCGAAGTAAATTTTCAGAATCAGGTATTGACATCACCGATGAGGCCTTAAGTATGGTATTGAACTGGAGCCTTACACACACTTTTTATACCCAAAGCTTGTGCAATATGTTGTATTACATGGCCGAAAATCAGATTACAATTGATACGGTCAAACTTGCATGTGTGGAATTACTGAAAAGAAATGAACCTGTTTTTTACCAATACCGGCAACTATTAACCGCAGCTCAGTGGAATTTCCTTATTGCAATCGCCAAAGAAAGAGAGGTAAAACAACTCACTGCTCAGAAATTTATTTCGCAATATGAAATTGGTACGCCAGCAAATGCACGACGTATAAGCCGGTCATTGGCAGAGAAGGAATTACTGCTTGAACTTCATCATAAAAAGGAAACTTCTTATCGGGTTTATGATGTTTTTTTGTCACGATGGCTCGAGAATGAATACTGAAATATTTAAAAATATAAACCAACCATTATGTATAAATTATTTCTCTTTTCACTGATGACCATCTTTTATATCAGTGGTTATACACAGAAAAACGCGGTTCTTGTCGAGGCTGAAGGTTTTACAGAAAAAGGCGGCTGGGTGGTCGATCCACAGTTTGTTGAACAGATGGGTTCGCCCTATCTTTTAGCACATGGGATGGGAATTCCGGTAAAAGATGCCTCAACTGAGATGAAAATTGAAAGTTCTGGGCTATACATGGTCTGGGTTCGAACCAAAAACTGGGTGCCGGGTAAGTGGGATGCACCCGGAAGGTTTAATTTGATGATCGATGGCAAAAAACTTGAGCGCACTCTTGGATTGAATCCGGATTGGAACTGGGAATTTGCAGGGAAAATACAACTGACCAAAGGCACAAAAAAACTTGCCCTCCATGATCTCACCGGATTTGAAGGGCGCTGCGATGCTATTTACCTCACAACCGATGAAAGTGAAAAAATGCCCGATGACAAAGATGCATTGAAAAACTGGCGATCGCAAAAGTTGGGAATGTCAATCATTCCGAAGAAAACCGTACAATTTGATTTAGTCGTGGTTGGGGGTGGTATTGCCGGAAGTGCAGCAGCAATTGCAGCCGCCGAGCAGGGAATGAAAGTAGCTTTGATCCATGATCGTCCGGTTCTGGGCGGAAATGCCAGTAGTGAAATTCGGGTGCACACACTCGGAATTTATGGTAAATTCGAGCGAATATTGAAAATGTTGGATACTGAACATTATCCGAACGGATCGGCTGAGGCACTGAAGGACGACCAAAAACGAATGGCAAA
>JBBSBP010000296.1:0-3120 GCA_038251165.1 Bacteroidales bacterium
AACATTTGTTTTTAAATGATTCAATCCGCGACAGTATATCAAAAAGTATTCCCGGAATTCGAGCTGTAGTTTCTGACGCTGTCAATTATGGCATCGCTGTGCCTGCATTCTCTGCATCTTTGAGTTATTTCGACGATTTCAGAAATGAAAATATGCCGGCAAACCTCATTCAGGCGCAGCGTGATTATTTTGGTGCGCATACTTATGAACGCATTGACACAGATGGGTTTTTTCACACGGAGTGGATTGCTACAACAAAAAAATAATTTTATAATGAATCCAACTAAAAAGTAACGCATTTTTTACGCTGGGAATGGCATTTTAATTTAAAAATTAAGAATATGGATATTAATGAAAAAAGAACGCCCAAAAGGGACGAAACACAAATGATACCTCAGCCGGTAAAAGGCGAAGCGGGCTTAGTTCAGGTAGATACCACCTGGGGAATAATCCAGCCAATGAAAGTAAGGGAAGATGTCCGTACCGTGGATGAAATTGAAGTAAATGAATTTCAGGAAAAAGGGTTGCCGATAATCGATGCCCGAACTACTGATTTCTATGCTATTTCAACCATTACGGGTGCAAAAAATATCCCGCACGATGAAATAACTGAAAGGATGGGCGAACTGGATCGCAACCAACCCGCCATTTTCTTTTGCAACGGGCCGCAATGCCCGCAGTCACCTACAGCTATAAAAAAGTTACTTGAAGCAGGCTACCCGCCCGATAAAATTTTGTATTACCGAGGAGGAATGCACGACTGGTTGACTTTGGGATTGCTGGTAGAGAATAAAAAACAGTAAACAAAACCAGGGTAGGAAACGAGCATGGTTTGGTAAACACACCTGTGTGTTAAAGCACTGCGGTTGTGCAGGCACAAAAGGACATGTAAAGATTAGAATAATCAATCAGGATTACTTACCCTGATAACGTCTTCGACATTATCGTCCCTCTCTACGCGTAGAGAGGGAGAAGAGGGAGAGTTAAAGCAGATAAAAATAAGGCGAAATGGAAAAACAACACAATCATCAGGAAGCCGGACAGGTGAATTATTTTATACTAAAAAGAATTAGAATGAAAGCATTTTGGCGAATCTTTATTTATGTATTATTATTAAGCATTCCACTTCTTGCTGTTGTGGTTTTTAAACCACAAACTAATGCTGGCTTTGCAGATGAAATGGGCAAAACCTTTTCCTTGCTGGGATTTACCATTCTGGCATTGCAACCGGTTTTATCGGCCCGTATCCGCTGGATAGAAAAACCATTCGGCCTGGATATATTGTTGTTATTTCATCGCAACATGGCACTGTTCGCCACAGCATTGTTGCTGGCCCACCCCTTCCTGTTGGTGCTGGGCGACCATGATTTAACCATCTTTTATGCAGCAGATGTTTCAGCATTCATCTGGTTGGGACGTGCAGCATTGCTTGTGTTGCTTACATTAATTGTTATAAGTTCATTTCGCCTGCGGTTGGGCATCGGATTCGAAAAATGGCGATCCCTTCATAACATTCTCGCACTTTCGGTAATACTCATAGGTTTTCTGCATAGCTGGTTGGTAAATGATGATCTGCAACTCCTATCCATGAAAATCATCTGGTCGGCATTATTACTCACGGCAATGTCAGCCTATTTATACCATAAAATAATTTATCCTTTCATAATCAAACGACGGTTCGGGATTGTGGAGGTCAAGCCGGAAACTGAAAATGTTTATACATTGAAGATGCGCCCCCGTGATGGTTCAAAAGTGCCAACCTATTTGCCAGGTCAGTTTCATTTTCTGATTCTTCACAGAAAGACACATCCCGAAGAAGAACATCCCTTTACCATCTCATCACACCCCAAAACAGATCAATATATAAGTTCTACAATCAAAATATCCGGCGATTTCACGAATACTATTCATCTGACCGAACCGGGTCAGCAGGTTACCATTCGCGGACCATTTGGCAGATTCTCTTATCTGCTTTACCCCAAGGAAAAAGATTTGGTATTTATCGCCGGTGGAATTGGAATTACCCCTTTCATGAGCATGCTCAGACACATGCGTGCTGTAAAGACCGACCGGAAGATACTGTTAGTATATGCCAACAAAACATTTAGGGACATTATCTTTCAGGAAGAACTGGAAAGAATGGAGGAGGAACAAATTTTCAATTTTCAAGTGGTCCATATTTTAGAACATCCGGAGGAAGGTTGGCAGGGAGAAACTGGTTTTGTTACCGGTAAAAGCATAAAATCTTATTGTGACGAAGATTTCCATCGTAAATCATTTTGGATATGCGGGCCTCCCGCTATGCAGATAAGTATTATAAAACAACTTTCACAATTCGGAATTTCCGGTCGTCAAATTCACGCAGAAAAATTTTCGTTATGACCAAAAATAATACAAAAAGAATTATTATACTCCGTTGGGTGACGGCTCTAATCATCAGTTTTATGCTTGCATTAGTAATGGTAATCGCTGGTATTCGAGGCAGCGAATCAACTAATGCAGAGCACACCGGGAGTGAACCCGGTTCAACAGAAGAAACAGGGCAGCATAATCACTAAAAGGAATTAAACCTATGGACAACTACAAAAAAAATAGTTTGACATTAATAGGAGCTGTTTCATTAGGATGGAAACACGGGATGGCTCAGAGAATAGCTATATTTTAATCATGAGTTCTTTATTATATAACAGCAACATAAGATTCCCAATGAAAAACGCTTGAAAATTTTAAAATAAAATTTCCTAAATAAAAAAAACAAATCATGAATCACGATGAGCATAATAACCAGCACGAAGAAAATCCTGCAATGGATCATTCAAAAAGGGACCACAGCAAGATGGATCATTCTAAAATGGACATGACCAAAGAGGAACATTCCAAGATGGACCATAGTAAAATGGATCATGGTGATCATGGAGCTATCCCGATGGGTATTGCAGGCCATGACCATCATAAAATGATGATACGTGATTTCCGGAAACGTTTCTGGGTATCTACGATTATTACGATACCCATTCTTGTTTTTTCGCCAATGATCCAGGATTTCGTTGGTTATAAATTCTTATTGCCTGGCAATCAATACATCCTTTTAGCGCTTTCATCATTTGTTTATTTCTGGGG
>JBBSBP010000297.1:0-3115 GCA_038251165.1 Bacteroidales bacterium
GCATAATAATCAGACAGTGATTGTTGAATAATTTCCGGAGTTCTTGGCCATGGCGCAAGCGTTTCGTCCCTGATATTCATATTATCGAATTCGAACGGGTGAAGCGCTTTAAAATTACCCGGCAGCGGAATTGACCCGTCAGGATACATGCCGATATAGTCTTCACGTGGTGAGCGTGGATCGTGCGGAGCCGTGAAGGCCACATAACAGAAAAACGGATTTTCCTTTTTCCCTTCAGAATAAGTCGTAAGAAAATTAATCGCTGCATCGGCAAAAAGGTCGGTTGAAAATCCTTTGTTAACCGGCTCACTAAGTTTGCGATCGGGTCCGAGTGTGCGGCAAGGAACATTGTAATGATCGGCCATTCCTCCGATAAATACATTGTCCCCTTTCTGGAAGGAAGCTTCGAATGTTTTGGCTCCGTTGTGCCACTTTCCGGTTCCAAAAGTTTCGTAGCCATTTTCAGCAAAATGCATCGGCATGGTATGCACACCTTCCAGTTTGTCGTAAACATGAAAAAGACTTTTGCCGCTCATCAGCATGGCGCGACTTGGAGCACAGATCGCTCCGTGATGTCCACCCATGACATAATTATTACTGAACCGAACCCCAATTTCTGCTAACTTATCGATGTTTGGTGTCCGGATGTAAGTGTTTCCTGAACAGCCAAGTGCGTCTGCCCTTTGGTCATCGGCAAACAAAAACAGAACATTGGGTTTTGTTTGCTGAGCTGAATTCTCTTTTGAAGCTTTATTTGAAAAGCTGCAATTGATGCACGTTCCCATTAAGAGGATGGATTCAAAAAGGATAAGTTTGTTTTTCATGTTTTTATTGTTTTGCAGTCAATTAGTTTTTAGTATCAATCTGTTTAGCGATTCATTGCTTGTGCTGCTAAATTTCAGGCAGATGGTATCGTACTTTGTTTCAGATCAATCTCTCCCTATTTCACGGGAGCCGGAACCTTTCACCAAGCCAATGTTTAAATCGCCCAGTTCGGCACGTGCTGCTACTGCAACTTTCATCAAGTCTTCCACAATCTCCGGATTCGAATCAATTACATTGTATTGTTCCCCCGGATCGCGGGTCATATCATACAATTCAGGAGATAAAACATCTGTTTTAATTCTCTTTCCTCCGTGTCCGTCTTTTCCGGGAGTGGTATTGTAAGATTGGTATGAATGTGGTAATACCAGCTTCCAATTGCCTTTCCGAACGGCGTTCAGATTGTTCTTTCCGTAGTAAAAAAGTATTTCCTGACGCGGATCTGCCTCTTTGTTTCCTTTCCATAATTCGGTAACACTGATACCGTCGATTTTATTTTCAGGAAGTTTTCCTCCGGCAATCTCCGTAATGCTGGGAAGTATATCGATGGCACAGCCCAGTTTGTTGCAAATGGTACCTTCCGGAGTTTTACCTGGCCAGCGAATAATAAAGGGGACCCGTTGACCACCTTCCCAACTGGTTGTTTTTCCTTCACGCAAACCACCAGCCGATCCGGCATGGTTTCCAAAGTTTAACCAGGGTCCGTTATCTGTAGTGAAAATAACAACTGTATTTTCAGCAATTCCGTTTTGCTCCAGTGTTTTCATAATTTCACCTACCGACCAGTCAATTTCCATCATCACATCGCCATAAAAGCCCTGTTTGCTTTTTCCTCTGAATTTATCAGATACTCCCAGAGGGATATGTCCCATTGAATGCGGTACGTACATGAAGAAAGGTTTCGAAGCATTTCGGTTAATAAAATCGACAGCCCTTTCAGTGTAAATAGTGGTAAGCCGATCCTGATCCTGCAAGGTTGTAATGTATTCCATGGGTTCATTTCCATTCATCAAAGGCAGCTCCGGATAATTGCCACGACCTTTTCCTTCGGGCAAATGTTTGCCTTCAACATCAACAGGCCACATATCATTTGAATAGGGTAAACCCACATATTCGTCGAAGCCATTCTGAAGCGGAAGAAATTTCTTATGATGACCAAGATGCCATTTTCCGAAGATCCCGGTGGTGTATCCTTGCTCTTTAAGAATTTCGGCAATGGTTTTTTCATCCGGATTGATACCCACACTATCTTGCGGAAACAAGGCTCCTGAAATACCAATACGATTGGGATAGCAGCCTGTCATGAGTCCGGCACGTGAAGCACTGCAAACCGGTTGTGCCGAATAGAAATTCGTAAAGCGCATACCTTCACTTGCCAATTTATCAAGGTTAGGAGTTTCCCATCCGGTAGCCCCGTAACAGGCTACATCGCCATAGCCCATATCGTCGATAAAAATGACTACAAAATTGGTTGCCTTTTGTTTTGTCTCTGTTTTGCAGGACACAAATAATAAAATGATTGCTGTTGGAATAAGAATGAAGAGTTTTTTCATTTGTTTAGTTTAAAAGATTAGAAAGTGTCTCAATATCTTCCGGATGTACCGACCCATCCGGCATTGGCCCGATATTCAGCAATAAATTGTAATGATTCGTTTTGGCGTCATCGAGCAGTTTTTTTACGTCATTAACTTTCAGATGATGCCCGTCAATGGCTTTGTTATATCCCCAGGTTGAGCCGCCATCAATTCCGGGAAGATGTGGTTGCATCGTATTACAAACTTCCTTAGGCTTATTTTTATTGAGTTCATAAGCTTTTACGGCAACTGGGTATTGCGCTCCAACTTTTGCGCTACCTCCCCTTTCAGGAGCCATAAAATCCTCGTCTCCATTCGCTCCCTGTTTGAATGAAATCAGGGCATGTGGCGATAATTTTCGGATTAACGCGTATGTTTCATCCATCGGGAAAACTTCAGGATTAGCATAAAAACCCATAACCGGATCGAACCAAATCCCTGCAATAGTTGGATATTGGGTGAGTAACTCCTTCAACTGATCATGCACATAATCGACATACTTTCGAAAATCCTCCGGCTTCTTGTATTTGTATTCTGCTGGTTGCACTTTGTAAGCAGGCCGTGCATTGTTCCAGCCAGCTTCTCTGGAATAAAAATAAGGATGGTGCCAATCGGCAGCGTATGAATAATAAAGGAACAGACCAATTCCCTCTTTCTCACAAGCTTTAGCCAGCTCGCCAATCAAATCTCGATGAGCAGGAGAATCGACACTGTTATAA
>JBBSBP010000298.1:0-3097 GCA_038251165.1 Bacteroidales bacterium
CTGGCGGATGTAAAAAAGATATTGCACCCATCCTGCATACCTGAACATGAATTCAGCAGTTGAAAATGGGCCAGCAATAATTGTGCTTAATCCTGTTGACGCGACCGGAAAAAGTTCAACCACAATGATGGTTATATAAATATCTATCAAACACCGGTGACCGTGGGAAACATAATTTGCCAGGGAAATATTGGAGCGAATTAATCGCATGTAATCCGATCGGTAAAATAATCTTTCAGACACCCGCATGTTCATCATTGGACTTAGTAGTACTATTATTCATTTTACAGATTTTGAAATGGACATGATTTGGCATACACCAGCAGAAATGAATCTAATCTTCAAAATCAGTTCAATTCCACGCCTTGCAGACGAGGCAGGCATTTGGCGATTAAAAATCAAATTATTAAACATCATATGAAAAAAGTATTGATTGCATTGGATTATGACCCAAGTTCAATAAAAGTAGCAGAAAAAGGATATGCATTAGCTAAAATGATGAAAGCTGAAATCGTTCTCCTGCATGTTTTATCCGAGCCGGTATATTATTCTTCCGTTGAATATTCTCCTATCATGGGTTTTAATGATTACATGAGTATGGAAACCTTCCAGACAGAAACGGTTCAGGGATTAAAAAAAGCAGCTCAGCATTTTCTGGATAAAACGAAAAACCAGCTTAGCGACGAACACATAAAAACCTTATTAATAGAAGGTGAAACAGCCGACTCGATATTGGAATCAGCGAAAAATATGAATGCTGATATTATTGTTTTGGGCACGCATAGCCGAAAATGGCTGGAAGATATACTCCTGGGAAGTGTGACTGAAAACGTTTTAAAACAATCCACTATACCACTTTTCATTGTCCCGACAAAAAAACAAAGTGAATAACTTTCAGTCAAAAAATTTAAACAAACAAATCATAAATAATACATCAGATGAAAACAAAAAAACAATTAGGTATCTGGATGGATCATTCAGAAGCCAATTTAATCGGAGTAAATGTTGATACAACAGGATATAAAACCATTACGGCACAGGTTGGAGAACAGGATGAAGCACTTAATTCGCGTAATGAAACCCTGATACAAAACAAAGAACAAAACGAACTATCCGGTTTTTTCAAACGTCTTGGCGATGTAATCATCAATTACGATGAAGTGCTTCTGTTTGGACCAACCAACGCTAAAACTGAACTGGTAAACCAGTTAAAAGAAGATCGTCATTTTGATGAGGTGAAAATTGAGGTAACACCGGCTGATAAGATGACCGAAAATCAACAGCAGGCTTTTGTTATGAAACATTTTACTATTTCAAAATGATGATTCGCATCTGTTTTCTCTTCCTTCTTTTGCAGTTGACTCTTTCAGTCGATGCTCAGGAAATTTTCAATCCACCGGTGAAACACAATAACGCGTTTAAAGCTGGTGAAACGCTAACTTTTCAACTCAAATATGGTTTTATTTCAGCCGGAATAGCTACACTTAAGCTTTCCGAAGAATCCTATCGTAGAAAACCGGTTTTTCATTCATCAACCGTTGTTCAAACTACCGGATTGGCCGACAAGATTTATGGCGTTAAAGATATTTATGAAAGCTGGTTCGATCGGGAAACCAACCTGCCATACAAACAGATTAGTAATGTCAAAGAAGGCAGGTACACCAAATTCAATGAAGTTACTTACGACCGAATAAGCAAATCGGTAAACTCGAAATTAACCGGGCTTCATGTTGTTCCGGAAAAGATTCTCGATTTATCCTCAACCATGTATTACATCCGGCGAATCGATTTTTCAAAAATTATTGATGGAGATTCGCTTCTCCTGAACATGTATTTTTCCGACGAAGTATTTCCATTTCGTTTTATTTTCAAAGGGAAAGAAACCATCAAAACGAATTTTGGAAAAATCAGATGTTTCAAAATCAGCCCGGTTGTTGAAGTGGGTCGTATGTTTAAGCGACAAGACGACCTTACCGTCTGGTTTACCGACGATGACAATTGTCTTCCGGTATTGGTAAAGATGGATATTCGAATTGTTGGAAACATAAAGTTAAAAATCATTACATACGATAATACTGCAAATCCGGTGATGTTTCAAGAGTAAAAACATTTGTTAATGTGTGAAAGATGTAACATTTCACAAAAGTTTTGTAACAATTGCCCGGCCAAAGGTTCCGAACTTTAAATTTCAAAATTCATTAATAAACTCATACAATATGAAAGGCAACGAAAAATTAATAACAGTATTGAATTCACTTTTGGCCGACGAACTTACTGCCATTAATCAGTATATGGTACATTCTGAAATGTGCGAAAACTGGGGTTACGGAAAACTTCATAAGGCGATCAGAAGCCAGGCCATGGACGAAATGCATCATGCAGAGTGGCTTATCGAGCGGATTATCTTTTTTGATGGCGCGCCAACAGTTTCAAAACTTAATCCGATGAAGATTGGCAAAACAGTACTGGAAATGATCAGTAACGACAATGGCGATGAATTGGATGCAGTAAACGCGTATAACAGTGCGATAAAACTGGCCCGAGAAATTTGCGATCAAGGGTCTGCCGACTTACTCACCAAAATTCTTAAAATGGAAGAAGGCCATGTTGACTGGGCAGAAAAACAACGGGCTCAGATAGATCAGATGGGTCTGGAAAATTACCTGGTCAATCAAATGGATAGTCCGGCAAGCTAAAATATAAAAATTATGCCTTCATTAGCTGCAGTATCGACAATTGATTTCCCCTATAAAGTTGAACAGCAAATGGTGAAAGAAGGTGCAAGGAATTTATTTTCGCCTTCTTTTCCACAAGTAGAAAGAATGATGAGTGTCTTTGACAATACGGAAATCAAGACCCGAAACTTGTGTAAACCGCTTGATTACTATACCACTATTCATTCATTCGAAGATCAGAATGCCGAATACATTCGCATTTCTCTTGAATATTCCATTCAGGCGATTGAAGAATGTATTGCATCAGCACAAATTAGTAAGAATGAAATTACTGACCTAATTTTTATTTCAACAACCGGGCTTTCAACTCCAAGTTTAGATGCACTCATTATTAACAAAATGAGGCTGCCCCAGAACATCAA
>JBBSBP010000299.1:0-3094 GCA_038251165.1 Bacteroidales bacterium
AAAGAAGAGCGCGAAGAGCGGGAAGGTGATAAAGTTTTAAGTAACGGTTTAGCAGAATAAAATGCCAGATTTATTTTACCTGCTCAACCTCCCAGCCAGTGAGCGTTTCCTTTTGAGCGCGTGGTTTCATCCAGTTTGAACAATTGCTGTGGCATCACAGAAAGCTACTAAATGCCATTCAATTATAAACAAACTGTAACCGACGATCATTGGGCTTATAATACCGGCTTAAGATGAGCATATTGACAGCTACCATTTACCAACGCTTTTCGTATCAACCAGCATAAGCATTGAACGGGAGGGAATTGTGGTTTTTCCTTTTTGCACCCGGTTGAAGCCACTCCCAGTTAATCCTTTTTCATTGATTTCGTTTCCATTGGCTACTATGCGCCATTGCCCATCAGGAAGCGAAACTTCGGAATCCAAAGCATCAGCATTAAAAAATACAAGTATATCTTTCCATTTATCATGGTTGGCATTCCCCGAAATTCTGTATGCTACCAGCAAAGGATTGGATGTATCTGTAAAGCTGAGGTTCTGCGCGATCATATCTGTAGTTGGCATGCGAAATGCAGGGTGGTTTTTGCGAAGCGCCATAAGCTGTTTGTAGTAAGAGTATACATCTTTGTATTTCGTTTTACGGTTCCAGTCGAGACTGTTAATACTGTCGGGCGCATTGTACGAGTTTTCGTCTAATTGTTTTGTACGTGCAAATTCGTCGCCGGCCTGGATGAAAGGCACTCCCTGGCATGTTAATACAATCGCATTGGCGAGTTTCTGAATTTTTACTTTATCCGTTTCCGTTAGACCCGGGCAAGATAATTGTATCTTATCCCAAAGGCATGGATTATCGTGACACGAAGCATAAACAATGGTTTGTGCAGGTTCTTTTACATAGGGTGCTTTGGTGTAATTCACTTCCGGATAATCTATTTGCGGATGTTTTGTGCCGGCAACAATTCCAAAACGGATGCTTTCGTCAAGACTTTTGTTTCCGCACATAAATCCGGGTTCTTTGCTATTAGCCCAATGGCCGCGGATAGCATCGCGTATTTCGTCGCTGAATACAGCTATACGATCAAGTTTGGCGGCATTTTGTTTAATGGCGCGATCAGCCTCAGGTAAGGGTGAATTTCCTGCAGTCCAGCCTTCGCCATAAAGGAAGATAGACGTGTCGATTTTATCGAGTGCTGCCCGGATGTCATTCATGGTTTCAATATCATGAATCCCCATTAAATCAAATCGAAACCCGTCGACATGATATTCCGTAGCCCAGTAACATAGCGATTCGACCATAAATTTCCGCATCATCGGATGTTCGGAGGCAGTTTCGTTTCCGCATGCCGAGGCATTTGAAAACGTATTGTCATTTGTCATCCTGTAATAATAGCCGGGCACCAGTTGTTCAAACCCTTTGTCAATACCCCCTGTATGATTGTACACCACATCAAGAATAACACGCAATCCGTTATTGTGCAATGCTTTTACCATTTGCTTGAATTCGGTGATACGTACGTTACCGTCGTAAGGATTTGTTGAATAGGAACCTTCGGGCACATTATAGTTCTGTGGACTATACCCCCAATTGAATGCATTGTCTTCCGGTTTTGTTTCATCGATGGAACTAAAATCCGCAACAGGTAAAATATGAACATGAGTGACACCAAGATCCAAGATATGGTCCAGACCTGTTTTCTCACCGGACGGATTCACCGTTCCTTTTTCGGTGAAACCCAGGTATTTCCCTTTTTCTTTTATGCCCGACGAAGCATTCATGGATAAATCCCGGGTATGTATTTCCCAGATGATAATATCGTTGAAACTTTTTAAAGTCGGGCGTTTATCCTTTCCCCAATCCCTTGGATCTGTATCTTCCAGGTTTACAATCATTCCTCTTCCACCATTTACCCCGACGGCTTTTGCATAAATGTCGGCAACTTCATTCATCCATTTGCCGGAGGATTGTACCTGGTAAGTGTAGTATTTGTTTTTCCAGTCGCTTTTGAGTGTATATACCCAGGTGCCCTGTATGTCTTTTCGCATGGTATCGGTCAGAATAGACGTTCCATCTTTTCCCTGATCGTAAATCCGGAGCTTCACCACCGATGCTGTTGGTGCCCAGACCCGGAAACTTGTCATTTCAGGAGAATAAGTTACACCGAGATCGGTTCCGGTATAAACCGGGAAAATGCTTACCTTGTCCTGAGCTTTTGCAACGATCACAAGGCCTGAAATCAGAAGAACCGGTATTGTTCTGAATAATTGCGATAGATTTTTAATATGCATTTATTACTATTTTTTAAATGTTGCCATGCAGTAAAAATACATATAAATTGACACCCGGCAAGATACCCTGTTATACTGAGATTAAAACTCAGCATAACAAAAAATCCCCGCCGCCTCTCTGCCGAAGGGATATTCTACTTTTCAGTCAAACAAGTCCATTGAAATTCAGAATAATTTGAATTTCTTAAGTTCTTGTTTCGTTTTAGTTATTTCCAGGCAACTTTCGTGATTATATTTGTACTGTAATTTAAATTGTTTCTTATGGATATTATAATTCAAAAACGCAAATTAGGAAAAAGCAACCTCGAAGTCTCAGCATTAGGTCTCGGTTGCATGGGTATGAGTTTCGGCTATGGCGTTATATCTGATAAAAAGGAGATGATCATGCTTATTCGTGCAGCTGTCGAAAATGGCATCACCCTTTTTGATACCGCCGAGGTGTACGGTCCGTTTATAAATGAGGAGCTTATGGGTGAAGCTTTGGAACCTTTTAAGGGTCAGGTTGCAATTGCTACCAAATTCGGATTTAACATGAATGGTCCGGGACTCAACAGCCGACCGGAAAATATCCGGAACGTGGCTGAAGCTTCTCTCAAACGTCTCCGCATTGATGCGATTGATTTATTTTACCAGCATCGCGTTGATCCGAATGTACCTATCGAAGATGTTGCCGGAACAGTGAGCGATTTGATAAAAGAAGGAAAAGTAAAGCACTTCGGGCTTTCGGAAGCGGGAGTGAGAAATATACGTCGTGCTCATGCCGTACAGCCGGTTACTGCGCTCCAAAGCGAATATTCATTGTGGTGGA
>JBBSBP010000300.1:0-3061 GCA_038251165.1 Bacteroidales bacterium
GAGATGATTTGGCTGCAATTTTATAATTAAACCCCTTCACCCAAAATACGGGCAAAGGGGAAAATCTATTCTCCGATCAAAAACAATTTTTTTACTGATCAGGAATTTTCAGACAGAAGAATTAGGACACAGATTGCAAATTCCTGAACGATATCCAGTACAATAAGCACAACTATTCGTGGGTGTCGTGCATTAAAACAGTAACTAACCAGCGAGACAAGGAAAAAACGGTACAAGAATTTGTTTACATCACAGATGTGCCACAAACAATAGAAAATGTTGTAACTACTGCCGATGGTGGCAGGTTGAGGTGGAAAATCGAAAACGAAGGGTTTAACACCCAAAAGAACCAGGGCTATGAATTGGAACACAAATATTCAAGGACATCATACAACGCGATGCAGAATTATTACCAGTTGCTTCAAATAGCCCACATGATCAACCAATTTACTGAAAAGTCCAGAGATTTTATCGAACTAATCAAAGGGCATTCAAAACAAACGATAAAAGATCTTAGGGGAAAACTATTGATCTTCATGGAAAGCATCCCTTATTCAGAAGCACAATTACAAGCGTTCATGTCTGGTTAGAATCGAAACCTACGGTGTGAAAACCGTTACGGAAAATCCCCGTTCCCAAATCCGTGGTAAACAGATATAAAAATCAAAAAGGAGGCAAGGACAGAAAATCTATTTTAGAAATATTATAACCTGCTAATTATCAGAACCCAATCATTGCCAGAAAACCTTTCGCCCCGGGTTGGAGGAACAAACTGGTGGGATAAACTTTTGTTCTTGAAGGTACCTGATTTGGGTACCAAAACCTTCGTAAAAGGCATCCGGGATGGAAAATTTTGCTAAATCGTTGCGTCCCCCTTCCACGAACCGCTAGATGTTCCGAAACCTCCGCTGAAAATTCCCCAGTAAATGGTCGTTCGTGCTTCGTTTTTTTCCTGATTCCATTGTTCGCGCCAGGTGGGTAACAGGCAAACAAACATCTCCCTCTTGACACACTCTTGAATGATAAATTCCAGATGGTCCCACCAATCGTATTCTTCAGGGTTGGAAGGCTCATCACCAACAGTGATCAAAGGGCGTAGAAAATTTTCATTTTCGAAGGGAATGTCTCCATAAACATTAGGACCCATATAATGAGCATGGGCGATAAGTTGTATGGCGGTAAAGCCCTGATCTTTGCAAATGTCGAGTACTTGTACTATTTCCTCGCGCGTAAGCCGGCGGGGCATTGACCAAAGTGTCTGGCTAAGTAAAAGAAATGGTTTACCTGAACCTGAAAAAACCAGATAACGCTTATTATCAGATACACTTAAAAGCGATGCAACATCAGTTGCTGGTTTTTCTTCCATTATTCGTTGAAGGGTTCGCTCAATATCTAAATCAATATTGTCAGATCTCACGGAAGAATGTACCGGCTTGCCAATTGCTTTTTCTCCTGAATTGGATAAAACCTTCACGATGAGTTTGTACTGTACTTTCCCATTTGCCGAACTTGCAGAAATATAGGTGATTCCCTCGTTCACACCACAGACAGTACCTTCGCCCCAGGTTACCTCAACAGTTGCAACGTCCTGATTCCCGGTTGTCCAGGTTAAAGCATTTGTTTCATCAGTGCTCCATCCAGGTGATTTACATTCCCCAATTTTTAGAATCAGGCTGTCGGGCTGTACATTTGTTGCGAATATCAAAGAAGTATTTCCAAGGAGAAGAACCAGAAATACGAATTCAATCTTGTAAAAGTTGTACATAACCATTTATTTAGTCAGGATATTATTCAATTTTGACATTACTCTCCAAAATTCATAGGTAGCAATTTTCTGATTTGCGTCTTCGGCCTGCCAAATCTTTCCATTTTTGTTTTCCTCCAGAATGGGAACCCCTTTTTCACTAATCCCGGTACAATCAAACCTTTTCCAGCTTGTCACATATTCGGGTTGGGTAATCAGTATGGCAGGTTGCCCATCAAAATCACCTTCATTGGGCAATTCGTTTTGTGGGTGTTTTTTATCGAACATCCATCTAAAAAACGGAACTGACTGGTTTAATTCAGTTCTAATGCGCTCTTTGGGAACAACAGCCGGTTTCATGTAACTACCCCTCTGTTTCCGGAAGGCCCAATAGGAATGGCTACGGTTCTGAATTTAGCCAATATGATAGTCCACGCCCAGGCATCTAATCCTGCGTTGTAATCAATATTTTTTGCCCCGAATACTCCCATAACTACAATTTTATCTGCAATTGACGGATCTATCAAATACGCATTGACCACTGAAGTAAGCTGACCACCTGTAACGATTACAAGTGGTTTTGAAAAACTACACATCCTGGCAATTTTTACGATAAAATTTGAACCATCAATCTCAAGAGGTTTGGTATCTTCAATCCTGTTACTTTCAGGTCGGGAAAGGCTTTTGTTCGTTCCGGAAAATAGTTCGGGAAGGTTTTTCAAACCACTCTTTTTTGCTAACTCCATAATCATTTCGCGTCCTTTTACGAATGTTTGGTATTCGCTGGGCGAATAGGTTGTTATCATTCCTTTCAGTTTAATATCGCCGATACTAGATAGAGCCATCAGGTATTCATCGGTATAAACATCGCGATGGTCGTCGTTGTCACAGATTACCAGACATTTTTTATGCAAAGGCAATATGTCAGATTTTATGTTTTTTCCACCACTTGCATGAAGGCCAATAGTAAAAAACAAAAAAATGGGTGTTATATAAAAGTATTTCATATTCAGATAAATTAATTATTTCATTACTTCTATAACCAAAAGGTAGTCTTTATATCCATCTGCTTTCACATCCGGGGGAGAAAATATGAAAGTCCCGTTTTGGGGTAAATTGATTGCAACCGGAGTTATATTACCACTTACGGGATCAATCCAACGGGCTTTCGCTTTGCCCGAAAACTTCGACATGTCAACGGTAAGTTTACCTTTGTTCGGGAAATAAGCCATGGCTAGTTTCCCTTTTGGATCATATGCCAGAGAGATATAATGTTCGCCGCCAAAATTTCCGAACCCGTTAATCCCCACTTCGTGA
>JBBSBP010000301.1:0-3010 GCA_038251165.1 Bacteroidales bacterium
AATCAGATAGTTGATTGCTGTATCAACCTTTCAAATTGTATGCTTACACACAAAACAGCGATAATTCATACTTAAAACTCAAGCTGTATCAACCTTTCAAATTGTATGCTTACACACCTCAACCTCAGTATTTAACCGGCCAGCTATTGCTGTATCAACCTTTCAAATTGTATGCTTACACACCGTTCCTGGATCATGTTGTCAGTTGGTTTCAGCTGTATCAACCTTTCAAATTGTATGCTTACACACCAGGGGCTTGTGATTTAATTGCCGCTATTTGGCTGTATCAACCTTTCAAATTGTATGCTTACACACCTCTTTGGAGAGTGAAGAGCCAGGTGCTGAAGCTGTATCAACCTTTCAAATTGTATGCTTACACACAAAACAGTAGTTAAACAAAATTTGAAAGAACGTTTTCGAGTGGGTTTCCCCCTCAAACTAAGGCGGTACAGCCCGCCCAATTTTATTATTATTATTCTGTTGTTGATATTAATGCTTCCTTAGTTACCGTAATCCCTACCTGCTCAGCCTTGTATTTTATTAATTCGATAAGCCCGTAATAACTCCAGTTGCGCAATACGAAATCGTTTTCTTTTTCAATTTTTTCTTTTTTTGCCTTTTTTTCTTTTTCCTCCTGATCTACAAGTATTATTTGATTACACCTGTTATGTATGGCATAATTTACCAGTATTCGGCTGTAAGTATGCAGGCGCGTGGTTACATAATTAATTTCCTTTTCTTTATACCTTTCAAGTGCCTGTAATTTTGCTTTTCGGCCATTCCCTCCATCATTATATTTACAGGCTTTTTGTAACCGATGTAAACCATTTTGTATTTGTAGCCTTCTGTACAAAAACTCTTCCTTGCTCCCTATAAAATAAGGTGCACTTTTGCCAACAATAGCCTTAATAGGTACTTCTATATCGAGGCTGGCGAAAACTTTTTTATCTTTTAGCTCAACTATTGTTTGTGGGATATCGATTGTGAATAACAAAAAGGTTTTGCGTTCTTTTTTTGCCGTTGTAGTATTCCTTATTGCCGATCCGCACAACTTATATTCGCCACTCAGCACCCTGTCAATAATTGCCCTATTGTTGCTGCGATCTACACCCAGGTATGTGGCAAACGGAATACCGAAAAGTTTAAACTTGAAGTGTTTGTCCTGTTTGCTCCAGCAAAGCCCATTTATTGATTTCGCGCTAAATGGTATTGGTATTGTATTACGGTAACTGGGTAGTGAAGTATGACCTAAGCTGATTTCCTTTTTTTCTTTTTTATATTTTTGCTCGATAATTTGTCTCAAACAATTTGGAATATCCATCGGGATTTTACCCTTCATTAAGTTCGACAACAGCACATAATGTGCCCCGGATTCTTTTACTGGTTCACCTTTAGCACCTATAATTTCAAGTTCAATTTTCGATTTATCAGTGATAAATTTTTTGTATTTCAAATTATCAATGCCATATAGGTATGATAAAAGGATGTTGGCGCCGGTACGAACCAACCTGTTCCATTCGCGGATTGTTGCATAATGTTTTTTTCTATTTGCATCAACACTATCGTCAACATAAATCTGAATTTTCCGTGTAATTATTGTCATATTTTATTTGTTTTAATAATTAGTTTAGTAAAATGAACCAGTTTATATTCCGGGTTTCCTCGTACTCACCCGGATCGAATCCTCTGTTTGCAGGCTACTTGGAATTGGGGATTATCTTACTGCGACTTTATAAACATTTTGCGGTACCGGCGGCATTGCTCAATCATATCCTCAACCCTGTCGTGGCTCGATTGAAAGCTGTTGTTTTTAGTGCTGGGCAACATATTGCGAAGGTCCTGTTCAAGGTTCAATATTTGCAGTACCAGGCCACGGATGCTTTCCTGCTCCGATACACGTGTAAAATCTTTCAACCGTGCCAGCGA
Source organism: Bacteroidales bacterium (assembly GCA_038251165.1). Taxonomy (GTDB): domain Bacteria; phylum Bacteroidota; class Bacteroidia; order Bacteroidales; family Prolixibacteraceae; genus Aquipluma. The sequence continues at coordinate 1,927 of JBBSBP010000301.1, forward strand.
ATTCATTTTACCGGGAGTGCAGTAAAATCCACTTGTGCCGGTATGAACTAAAATATCAGCATGGTTCACATATTTTACAAGATGCTCTGTAAGCCACAATTTAAAATGCTTGTGAGCATACATCAGCGCCGATGTTTTATTAAAGTTGAAGAAAGCCTTTTTTGCTTCCACAACAGTATGGTCTATACGTGTATAAATAAGGTCAACAGAGTAACCGGTACCATCGGGGTAAACGCTAAATTTAAACATCGGCTTGGTTGTTTTTAATAAGTTCGCGCAGGTGATCAATCATTTCATTGGCTTGCTGAGTTTCGGTAAGCATTTGTTTACGTGTTTGCAAATCGTAAGTAAATTGCAGGTTAATGTGGTTATCCACCACCAGCACTTCGCAGGCTTTCTGCAGCATATTAATAATTGGTAAGCTCGAAATATGTAATTCTGTCATGATATCGCGAATAAGAGGTTTAAATTTAGTGTAGGTTCGGTATCAGTAATTTTGTAGATATCATTTAAAATATCATTGCGCAGCTCGTTGGCTAAGTCCAGGTTTTCCTTTAAAAATATTTTGTTTGGGCAGCCTTCAGGAAATATGTTCATATCGCGTTCAATTGTCCGTATTGCTTTGCGTGCGTATGCAAGCTCTACATCCAGATGTCGGTAACGTTTCAGCATTTCGTCCATGGTTATTTAAATTTTACAATTTTTAAAACACGGTAATCCGTTTCAGGAAAAGCCGACATTTCCTTTTTGAATTTGCGTGATGCTTCGTCATCGGTTTGAGCTTCGTACGAAAGCACTTTGTCGGGATATTCGGTTCCGTTAATGAATACCGAATAATAAACCTGGTAAATGGATTTGCGCATGGGATATAATTTTAATTTTCTTCGAAAAGACTCATTTGAATTTCAATTTCGGTGCGGTCGGAAGCTTTTAGCAAAATACCGATGCGAGCTTCACTTGCTTTCAGATCCTGCCATGTTTTAAAATCTGAATTTGATTGTAAGGCTATTTCTTTCTTAGAGCGTTCCATTTCAATCTTTGCTTTCTGGCCAAGCAATTCTTTCCGATTGGTGATCACTCCATG
>JBBSBP010000302.1:0-2871 GCA_038251165.1 Bacteroidales bacterium
AAGGGCAAAATCACAAGTTTTCATTAACGAATTTATGGCTTCAAATACAGGTTCTTCTGTTGACCCTGATTATAAGGAAAGCGCTGACTGGATTGAATTATACAACGCCGGAACAACGACTGAAAATATCGGTGGTTACTATTTAACCGACAATATTTCTGATACCTTAAAATGGCGGATTCCGGATGGCGCTTCAATTGAAAGTGGCGGATTTTTGCTCATCTGGGCAGATGGCTACAACACCGGATTACATACAATTTTTAAAATTTCAGCCGATGGTGAAGAGCTCGCTCTTTACACCTCAAATGGTGTTTTGGTTGATTCTGTTTCGTTTGGTTTGCAGGAACCCAATATTTCGATGGGCAGAAAAACCGATGGAGGTGAAATTTGGGGATTTTTTCTGCAACCTTCACCCGGAAGTTCTAACAGCGATGAGAACTTTAACGGGGTAACTAAAAATGTCCCTCAATTTTCTGTTTTGGGCGGAATATTTAAAGCGCCAATAAATGTTGAAATCACAAATACTTTTGGCGGTGAAATTCGCTACACAACAGATGGTTCTGAGCCTGCTGAAAATTCACCTATAGTAAAAGGGCCAATTCATATTGATAAAACTACAATTGTACGTTCGCGAATTTATCAAACAGGGAAAGTGCCGGGAAGAATCGTAACTCAATCCTATTTCATTGATTCTGAAAATAAAATTGGTTTATTGCCGGTAGTTTCCATTGCCACTGATCTCGAAAATTTCTGGGATCCTGTTAAAGGGATTTATGTGCAGGATTTTAAACCCGAATGGGAAGTTCCAATCAATATTGAGCTTTTTGAAAACGATGGCAGCGATCGCGCAGGCTTTAACCTTGCTGCCGGGACAAAAGTGAACGGGCTTTATTCGTGGCAGTTACCACAGAAAATGTTGGGTGTTTACTTCCGAAAAGAGTATGGTGAAGGAAAACTCGATTACCCGCTGCTTTTTGATCAAGACCGAAATTCATACAACGATTTTGCTTTAAGAGCTTCGGGGAGTGATTGGGCCAGCACAATGTTTCGCGATGGAATGACGCAAAGACTTACAACTGAAAATATGGATGTCGATTTTCAGGGGTTCAGGGCGGCAGTGCTTTTTGTAAACGGGCAGTACATGGGAATCAACAACCTCAGAGCGAAAGTGGATGAGGATTTGATTATTGAAACCCACCAACTTTCCGGTCAGAAAATTGATATGGTTGAAAACGAAAATTATGCCGAAGCGGGAACACTTGACCAATACAATGTTTTCAAAGGATTGTACATGAAGGATTTACGGAATCAGGCAAATTTTGATGCTGTAGCAGGCGCAATGGATATTGAGAATTTTACAGATTTCATTATTGCCGAAATATTTTCGCAAAATACTTCCGTCGATCACAATATAATGGCCTGGAAACCTAAGGAAAGCGGAAAATGGAAATGGATTTTGAATGACTTGGATCGGGGCTTTTTTAAACCCGGCAGCAACCTGATAAGCTATTATGTTGACCGGGAGGTAATCCCATTCAGCCAGTTACTTACAAATGATGGGTACAAGAAATATTTCGGCTTACGACTTGCGGATCACCTGTTTACCACTTTCGATCCGGAAAGGGTAAAAACCATCATCGATCAATTTAGCAATAATATTGAGGCTGAAATTCCAAAACACATTGAACGTTGGAAGGGGACTACTTCAAGTTACGGAAACCCAATCCCTACTTTTGATTACTGGAAAAGTGAGGTACAGAATATGAAAACCTTTGCCGAAGGCCGTCCGTCGGCATTGTTAAGCGACCTGAAAAATTACGGTTTCAATAATCCTTCGCCGCTTTCAGTCGCTATTTATCCTGCAAATTCGGGAACAATCGGATTTAATGGTATTAAAATAAATCAATATGTAAGTCAGGGTGGATATCCCGAAAATGAAGAAATTATGCTTGTGGCAGAAGCAAAAGCAGGGTTTGATTTTAAAGGATGGCAAAAGTTGGAAAACAAAATAATTATTGGCAAAGAAGAGAACTGGAAATACAATGACAAAGGAAATGACCTGTTAAAAGGCTGGATTTCAGAAGATTTTGACGACTCGCAGTGGAGTGAAGGACAAGCTGAACTGGGATATGGAGATAGAGATGAAAAAACCGTTGTTAGCTATGGGTCAGACTCAAATAATAAAATAATCACAACTTATTTTAGAAAGTCTTTTGCTGTTGAAAATACAGAAGGAATCCAAGGATTAAAGATCAATTTGAAGTATGATGATGGTGCTGTTGTCTATATCAACGGTACTGAGGTAATCAGGGTAAATTTGCCTGACACCGAAATAACCTTTAGCACTAAAGCAAAAACCGCTGTTTCAGGTTCCGGCGAAACTGCCTTTTCAACTTTTATCATCGATAAAGGATTGGTGAAAACGGGCAAAAATATAATTGCAGTCGAAATTCACCAGAACGATCCAGGTAGCAGCGATATTAGTTTCGACCTTGAAATGAATTCAAATATTAAAAACGATGGGGCATTTTTTAGCGCAAATCAAACCTTAAATTTTACCCACACAGGTGAAGAAAATTTTATTGCAGTTTTCGAAAGCGATGGAAGCTGCATCCTTCCAGAAGAAATTACGGCTGAAACAATATTAAACAAGGCTTAAAGATGTGGTTATCGAAGATGCCTCGAAGGGAAATCATCCGCAACGCGAAATTGCTGCGGTTTCAGCTTTCCATTCGGTTTTGAAAATTGATAAGGCAGTAATTGAACATGTATATGAAAATCCGATAGTTGCCCGTTATTCTGATGTTTCGTTGAAAAATAGTCATTTACATTCCGAAATTACAGGCGACCTCATCAATGTAAAATACGGAA
>JBBSBP010000303.1:0-2812 GCA_038251165.1 Bacteroidales bacterium
ACCCAGTTGGATTTTCTGGTACCTGAAGGCAAAATTGCCACCCTGCCGCAAGGCTATATGGTGGGTCAGGTAGCAGATAATTTTGGGGAAGCCATCGCCCAGAAGAATTTTAATTGTCTGATCCATGTCGATGTTAAAACTCTTGAAAACGAAGAAAAACGCTTTGTTCCCATTCCGGATTTTTACCAGTTTGATAACATCCCGCAAGTGCTGGAACGAAACCGCACCAAAATACAGAACGACATCCGGTCAATTACTATTCAACGATCAGAATCCGATCAAAATGAAAAATCAAAGCAAGATCCAGCACTAAATCAAGATAATAATCAAAGATCAAATAAAAAATCAACTTCTAAAAACTAAAAATCCAATGATTCAGAAAACAGTTTACTTTAAAACCAGGCCATCCCAACTGATAAACCTGAGTGCTTTTCTGCTGAGCATTTTATCTATTCCGGTCATTATACTGATGAACGAGATGCTGAAACAAAAGCTTACAATCCCTTTTATTCCGGAAAATCTAATTATTCAGCTTTACCGCTTGCCAATCTATTTGGGCGTTTTTGTGCTGATAAATCTCGCTTATCAAATCCTCCGGGTTTATTGCATCCGGTATGAAATCGACACGGAAGAACTTCGCTGCTATTCGGGAGTATTCAATCGGAAACACGAGTTTATAGAAAATTACCGGATTAAAGATTACCGCATCGAAAGGCCTTTTATCTATCGCATGTTTGGTCTGGGTAACCTCATTATTTACACCTCCGATAAAACAACCCCTATATTCCGGTTAGATGCCATTAGTGATCCGGATGAAAAATATAAAATCCTTCGCGGTTTGGTTGAAATCAGCCGCAGGGAGAAACATGTATTTGAAGTTGATTAAACATCCAATTAAAAATTAAAATTATGGAACAAAAAACACGCATGAGTACGGACCAGATTCCGTTTGACAAGTTAGAAAAAGTAGGTATTAACCGCGACCTAATCCAGAAAATGGAAAAGCGGGAAATGACCGATTTTCTGAACGGGTTTCGTTCGGATAAGTTGTACACGGTTAACGCCAAAATTGGTGGAGAGGATTTCAGAATTCCTGCCAAGATCAGGCTGCAAAGCAATGACGACGGATCGGTGGGAATCAAAGTTCACCCGATCCAAAGGCTAAACGTCCCGGATGAATACCTGGGGCATAAGTTTACAAAGGAAGAAAAGGGCGCATTACTGAATGATAAAAACCTGGGTAAAACAGTTGAGCTGACCGGAAGAGATGGAAAGAAGGACAATTACTACCTGGGTATCGATTCCAAAACGAACGAGATGATCCCGCTTCGTTCCAGCTACATTCAGATTCCGGACAAGATTAAAGGAGCCACTTTATCTGCCGAGCAAAAAGAAAACCTTGCAGCGGGAAAGAAAGTGGAAGTGATGGGCATGACTGGAAAAGATGACAAGAAGTTTTCTGCTGTTTTGCAAGTTGATGGGGCATCCCGGAAAATTGGGTTTTCTGATTTCAAACAGGAAAAACAAGGGCAATCTGAAACTGCCAAACAGGAAAACTCTGAAGCCAAAAAGGCGGGAGCAAGGCAAAAAGTCAGTTGATTTTTCTAACGCTCAGTAATGAAATGAACATCAAAGACAGGAAGAATGAAAGAAAGTTTTTCCTGTCTTTTCGATTGAAAAGGAGCTTCAAAGAGGGAGGGGAATCTAATAAAAGAGGGGAATGCAAGATGTGTTTTTGTTCCACAAAAACGTTACAAAGCCGATCCTTCGGAGCATTCCCCTCATTCCCAAAAAGGTTGTTGAAAATGATTCCCCTCTTTGAAGAAAACTCAGTTAAAACCCAGCTCAGTTGATCCGTTAATCCAGAAAAGCAAACTATGAGGCCCGAAACCCCGGAAGATAAAAAGTTAGGAGAAGGAATCCGGATTCGTCTGACCCGAAAAGAAAAGCAATTGCTACAGGATCGGTGCCGGAAGGAAGGTTACCGGACCATAAGTGATTTTGGAAGGGCAAAACTGCTGCGAAAACGTGAAATCAAAAAGATCGAAGCCAGCGAAGAGTTTGCAGAATTGATGGGCAAAATGGATTTTGAACTCAATAAGATCGGGGTCAACCTGAACCAGATTGCCAAAAAGCTGAATACATATTTGGGTTATCAATTGGATTCGGAAGATAAACGAACGCTTAATAACTCCTATGAAATATTGAAAAACTGCTTTGCGCTTCTTCAAAAATATATGGATCATATTCCATGATCAACAACAAAAATTCAATCCGATATGGTTATTGTTATCCACCAGGCATCAAGCACGGCGAATGCTTTATTTTATAATGAACGGAAGGTGAAAGATTGCAAAGCTACTTTTTACGATAGCCGGAATACGCCATCGACGAATCCATTTGTTTATTCAACACAACATCGCTATCAGATTTTCAAGCGCATTGAGGATTCAAATGCACGAGTCAAAAACAAAGGACTGCATATTTCTTTTAACCCAACAATAAGCGATATGGTCAGGTTGGGAGAAAAAGGAATCCGACCCGAACTAAACCGGCTGATGGGGCATTTAGGTTATGGCAGTCAGCCGTATTTCGTTTATAAACACGCCGATATTGATCGGGTACATTTTCACATTGTTTCCACTCGAATTGACAAGCAAACCGGGAAAAAGATCAAGGATAATTATGAAAAGGAGAAGGTGCAAAAGTTTATCAAAGAGATGGAGCAAGCATATAAACTGACCAATGATGAACCGAAAGAAAAGATTAATCTGAAATTTACTGCATATAGTAAGAACCTGAAACAAAACAT
>JBBSBP010000304.1:0-2810 GCA_038251165.1 Bacteroidales bacterium
AATAATTTTTATGTCATCAAATTTTTATACCAGCATTTCCGATCACTATCAACATATTTTCCCGTTTAATCCGGCGCAGGTCAATTTTTTAAAAACTATCCTCCCTTACAATGGAGCACGGATTCTGGATGTAGGTTGTGCAACCGGTGATTTGTCGTTTGCCCTGGCTCATTTTGGCTTTCCGGTATGGGCTTTTGATTCCGATGCCCAAATGATTGAAATTGCCCAAAATGCAAAGCCTGAAGATACAATGTTCCCGGTTTTTGAACAGCTCGACATGCGTCTGATTGATCAGCAATACCCTGAATCATATTTTGATGCTGTACTTTGTTTCGGGAACACACTGGTTCATTTGCTCAATAACGATGATATCATGAAATTTATCCAGGGCACATACAAACTACTTGCTCCTGAAGGCAAACTCACCATCCAAATTCTAAATTATCAGTATATTCTTGGCGATCAAATCAAATCACTTCCTTTAATTGACAATGAACACATTTCCTTCGAACGTAATTATACGTTTGACGAGGGTTCTGATCTGATTGATTTCAATACCAGGCTGACCGTAAAATCAACCGGTCAGGAAATTGCCAACTCGGTTAAACTGTATGCAATCAAGCAAAATAAACTTCAGGAATTGTTGGAAGAAGCGGGATTCGGATCATTCGAATACTTCGGAAGTTTCAATGCTGAACCTCTGACAAAAACCAGTTTGCCATTGATAGTAACCTGTCAGAAATATTTGAATGACAATAAATATCCAATAACCAATATCCAATAACCAATATACAATATCCAATAACCAATATCCAATAACCAACTAGCAATGTGCCGGTGGCAGCGCTCCCTGAGCCTGTCGAAGGGAGCTTGACGAAGCCTTAACTTTGAACTTAAAACTAACTTTTATGAGTACCACATACCTTTTACTTGCCGTCGTTTTTGCCGTAATTTTTTTACTTTTCCTGGTTCTGAAATTAAAAATCAATGCCTTTATTGCACTTCTGGTTACCAGCATGTTTGTTGGAATAGCAACAGGAATGCCCCTTCAAGGGATTCTGGAAAGCATGCAGAAAGGCATGGGCGGAACACTTGGATTTGTTGCTACCGTTGTAGGCCTGGGAGCCATATTCGGACAAATGCTCGAAAGCTCCGGAGGCGCCGAATCCATGGCCCGTTACCTGGTGAAAAAGTTTGGTGAAAAAAGAGCCCCGTTTGCCATGGTATTAACCGGCTTTTTTGTTGGTATCCCGGTTTTTCTGGATGTTGGATTCATCATCCTGGTTCCGATTGTTTATGCCCTTTCGCGCGACACCCGGAAATCCGTTTTATACTATGGAATCCCATTGCTGGCCGGCCTCGCGGTAACACATTCGTTTATTCCGCCAACACCGGGACCGGTGGCTGTGGCCGAAATCATTAATGCTGAACTGGGCTACGTCATCTTATGGGGATTCATTTTGGGAATACCCACAGCCCTGATTGCCGGACCGGTTTTTGGCCGGTACATCAGTAAAAAAATAATTGTTTTCCCTCCTGAAAATATGGAAGAAATTCATCCGGAGACCCGACAAAATCTTCCTTCATTCGGATTGATTATCAGTATCATTGCCATTCCGCTATTTTTAATTTTAGTAGCCACCGTAACCGATGTACTGGTAAAAAAACAATTCATTCCAGCTGGTTTAATTCCTGATATACTGGGCTTTATAGGACATCCCTTTACTGCACTGACCCTGGCAACTTTAATAGCCATTTATTTCCTCGGAATCCGGAAAGGATTCAATAAAAAAGAAATTCTGGATCTGAGCACCAAAGCCCTTGGACCGGCCGGAATTATTATCCTGATTACCGGGGCAGGCGGGGTTCTGAAACAAATTCTGGTCGACAGTGGCATCGGTAAAATGATGGCCGAATCGATTGCGGATTCATCGTTACCTCCGGTTCTTCTGGCATGGACACTTGCAGCGATAGTCCGGGTAACACAAGGTTCGGCTACCGTAGCCATGATCACGGCAGCCGGATTAATGGCGCCGGTTCTGGGAGTTTTCAACCTTTCGGAAACACACCTGGCATTGATTGTTATTGCCATTGCATCCGGTGCAACACTGTTGTCGCATGTCAACGACAGCGGCTTCTGGCTGGTTGGTAAATACTTCGGAATGACCGAAAAACAAACCCTTCAGTCATGGACAGTTATGGAAACCATCATTTCGGTAATGGGCCTGATCCTGACTTTGACTGTAAGCGCGTTACTGTAAAGGAATGATAAAACCGGAAGGAAGACAAAAGTAAGGGAATTCCCATGGTCAGATACAGCAGCGAAAGATACTCCGGCGAAATAATCCCTGTCTTGCGAAGCAGTATTCCTGAACCTGCAAAAGTCCAGACCAGGGCAGCAATTAACAACAGATAAGTTTTGGGTACCCGGGGTGTAAACGATTCAATATTCATAGTTAGAGTTCATACAATTTAACAATCCGGCCATTTGATCCTTAGGCCCATCCATTTTTCAGTTGTCAAAGAAAGAAACAAATAATTGAAAATAAAAACGGCTGCTTCCGATGGAAACAGCCGTTTTTGTATTGCGATAAAGGTTCAGCTCATTAATTGTAATGGCCTGGATTTTCATCCTGCCATTCATTCACACCGTCGCGTACACGGTTCCGGAATGTGAGGGTATCATTGGCATAACAGGTGTTGCCGGCGGCATTGACATACTTGTATTTCAGGTAAATCTTACGGTTTTGCAATAATTTGGCCTGGTTAAAAGTACATGCTCCATCCTGCACAATCGGGAAACTTGCCCC
>JBBSBP010000305.1:0-2808 GCA_038251165.1 Bacteroidales bacterium
TATCAGGGAAATGGAACGTTTTACCTGATTCGTACCGGAAACGAATACCACGAAATTTTCCCGGTTTGGAACTGGCGAAAGCTGCCTGGATTGCTGGCTTCGCAAAAAGAGGAACCACTGCCTCAGTTCTTGTGGGGTGCCGGTTCGCAAGGTGCAACTTCATTTGTGTATGGCTTAACCGATGATTTGTATGGTTGTTTTGCTTACGATTACAACAAAGACAAGGTGACAGCAAAAAGAGCCTGGTTTATGTTCGACAACGAAATACTCAATCTGGTAAGCAACGCTTCGGGCGATTCGCTGTATCAAAGCATTAACCAATGTTTGCAAAACGGCGAAGTATGGTCGGAGGCAAGCCATAAAGCACGAAACATCAACCGCTTTTTTCATGATTCAGTTGGTTATTGCCTCAACACTACCGATAAAGTGATAATGAAAGCCGAATACCAAACTGGTTCATGGAAAGACATTAATCTGGCGGCGAGTGCTGAAAAGATAAGTAAAAAAGTTTTTTCGTTAGGTATTGATTTGGGTAACAAAGCGGTGGACAAAAGTTATTTCTATACGATTCTCCCCTCCATTTCATTGGCGAAATTTAAGCTCTATATTTTGAACGATCATGTTCAGATTCTTCAAAACACCAACCAGGTGCAGGCTGTGTATCAAAAAGATATTCAGCATGTTCAGGCAGTTTTTTATAGTCCTGATAAATTGCTCTTACCGTGGAACAAACTAACTTTTCAAATGAAAAAACCGGGATTGGTGATGCTGAAAAAATCGGGAAATAAATTGATTATTGATTATTGCCAGCCTACGCAGAAAAAACACATTGAGCTGATGCTTGATGGCAATACTGATTTTAAGAATGAAGAAATTGAAGTTATTAATATAAAATAAATTTGATTCATAAAAATAACTATAATACATTATAATTAGAGCATGAAAAAAATAACATTAATCTTATTGGTCACAGCTTTTGCTTTTAACGCACAAGCTCAATCTGATAAAAGCGAAAAAACGTATTGGAATGAAGGTAGTCAGTTAGTTTCGTATCGGCTACCACCACCACCAATAGGTTATAAACCAACTTTTATCGACCTCGACAACGATGGCGATCCCGATGTGCTCCGAAGCATTACCTACAAAGACATTCCGGTACAGTGGATCGACGACGACGATGATATGAAATGGACTGATTTGGAAGGTGATACTGACAACGATTGCTTGATGATTGACCGCAACCGCGATGGCAAGTACGGTAGTTATGGTGATTTAATTATCGATTGGATAAGTGCCGATGGAGTGAAGGCTGACCTGCAAGTAGTGGTGGAGAATGATGCCGAAGAAAACAAGTTGAAACCATGGGGAGGCGGTCATTTTATGTGGATGATTGATACAGATAACGACAATGTTTTCAATTATATAGATTGGAATACATTTGGACTTAGAGCTTGGATGCACAACGGGGTTGCCGATTTTTTTAAAGATTATAACGGGAAATCGGCGTTTATGAAGATGCACTCTGAGCCCGCAAAATTCAACGATACGAGGTTAAACTGGGAAAATCCATTTCTGTTTTACGATCCCGATAAAGACGGTTTGAGCGAAATGGCAATTCGGTTGGTAGATACTCCCGAAACCGTTTCAGGGACTCAAAACCCAATGGAAGTAACTATGTTTGATGGAAAAATGGACTGGGTATCCATTGCTTTGGATATGGATAACGACAACAATGTGGGACGTGAGTTTGATTTTGACATGACACTAAGTTTCCGTGGAAAGGGCTTCGATTACATGGATCAAAAACATATTTTTAAGAACATGCGTGGCTTACCCGAAGCCGATCAATATTTTATCGATCCGCGATGGAGGCAGATGTCCGAACTGATTTATCCGAACCACGAAGCAGCTTGGGATCTGATTTTTAAACGTGGCTACTGGCAGCAGGTTTATTTTGTTTGGGATGAAGATGACGATTGTTTGCGCTGGGAACGCGTTGAACTTTATGAGCCGCGCAACCCTTTTAAAATTGGGCAAGACAAAGGCGGGATAGACAACCACCGCCAGGCCGATGCTTCGGGTGACCGTGGCGAATGGGACTTGGATAATTCAGGAAAGGGGAATTTGTATATCGGGCGATTCGACAATAAGGTACACCTTTTTGGCGCCGAGTGGGGATGTTGGAGAATTGATCAGCCAGGATTGTCGTTTCAGGGAATGGGTGGCATTTATGAAAATTATGGTCCGGGCAGGTCGCAAACTGAACCTAAAAAGTTTGCCACAATAAAATATACCGATACCGATAATAACGGATTTCTCGACAAAATTGAGTACGATATTGATGGAGATACTTTGTTCGAACATACCGTTTCTTTGAAGAACCTGGGCATTGACGATAAATGCGAGGTTGTTAATACGGCTGGAATGAAATATGCCGATTTTGTAAAGTTGAAAACCAAAATGGCAACCAATCAGTGGAAAAATGCTGAACAGGCAATGAAAGTTGCCCGTGGAAAAGGTCTTGATTTGTCTTGGTACGCTTTGATGATGAACCCAAAATCGGTTCGCGAAAAAAGTAACTATGGCTACTGGTTGCAGTATTATATCTACCGCGACTTAATGGATAAAGCTTTGCGTGAAAAGGATACCGCTTTTCTCAATAAGTTAGATAAAGCCTATTATTCAGGAAATTGGAATCAATTATTTTAAAATATCACATAACAAATAGCAAAAATGAAAAAAATATTCTTAACGGTTTCATGTGCGTTCCTGCTTGCATTTTTGATACCCACAAATGGATTATTAGCA
>JBBSBP010000306.1:0-2790 GCA_038251165.1 Bacteroidales bacterium
TATTTGAGCAACCCGATCAATGGTAGTCGGAATAGAAAGTTGGGCAGAAACATCATATGTTCTTAGCACATCGCTGAATTCGAGCAAGTTGTGGGCAGTCGCCAATGCTTTTCCATCTTCCCAGTATTTGTAGCTTCCGGTCTTTCCAACTTTTGGCGTATCCCACGGACATTCATCATCGTTGAATGGTCCGCTCCCACGCCCATGTTCAACCCACAATCCGGGAGCTTCTTCATGCGCCAACCGGGTGAGCATTTTACGGAAATTGATGTCACCGCCTCTTGAGCCATAATCAACTTTCCAGTAGAAAATACCGGCATTTTTGCTCCACCGGAACCGTTCACGGAAAAAGGTTTCCACTTCTTTTTCAGTTGGTTTTAAACCTTTGCTGTCGAGAGCTGATTGGGCAGCAATCCACAGCCCTGCCCCTTTCCAACCGGCATTTTTTGAAAGTTCATTGAGTTTGGCAAGTTTCTCTTCTGAAGTGCCAGTGCAGGAAGGAAATTTGTCGGTAGCAACATCCTGTGTTCCGAGAATCCATTTCTTTTCTTTTTCGGCATGCGAACCGCCGGCAATATCCCATCCCACATCAAAAACCAGAAAAAGATCTTTTTTAACACTTTGCGGAAGTCGCTTTTCCCAGCCTGGGTTATGGAAAACAGCTTCTTCAGTCAGGTTATCAGCGGGAACGGTATGATCGCCAAGTCCAATCGCATAACCAATTGAAAATGTATCGGTCGCGAAATTCTGGCACGACCAGGTACAACAGTAACTGGGTGTAGTTCCTGCGGAATCAGGAATCAGATTGATTGTCGATTCGGCGACTCGCTGTTGGATTATTTCCTTCAGACTATTTTCAGGACGATAACAGCCCCAAGCCATAAAGATGATTAGGAGCACTGCAGAATTTTTTTTCATTTGAGCGACCTTTAAGTTTTCAGCCTAATTTTCTTCTACGATCAGCACATCCCAGGGACCAATCTCCAGCGAAGCTCCTGAAGCAATTACTTTTCCTGAAGTCAACTCATTTCCGGCTTTGTGCGGATAAACCAAACTGGATTTCTGCGAAGTATAGTTGTAGTAATAATGCACTTTCTTGCCTGCATCATTTATTCCACTTTTGGTAATGAGCGGCCAATGCAAATCCTGATCGACAGTTTTAATGCCCGCCCGATCCATTTCCTGAAGAATCAGTTTTTCCTGAATGGCATCTGAAACGCCGGTCCCTTCATATAGTAAGGTTCCTTTTCCGAAGTTATTAATAGTAATTGCCGGATATTTCCCAAAATACGGATGATCGTAATATGCCAATGGTTTGGCTGTTTCCGGAATCAGGTATTCGCCCCAATCATATACTTTGTTAGAGGCTTCATCAACCTTGAACGGATTATCTTTAAGGCTAAGTTCCTTGAAATTAGTAAATTCCTGGTAATAAAAACCACATGCTTTGCGCAAAGGTCCCGGAGCCAGCACCGGACGAACCATTGAATTTTCGTCACAGAAACCGCTTTTGAATTGCATGATCACATGGCCGCCGTTTTCGACATACTTGCTGATCTTGTTCAGCAAATCATCGCTGGCAATGTACAAAGCCGGGATAATCACCAGTTTATAATCTTCGAACCGGGCATTTTCAGGAAAAATAAAATCGACACCCACATTGTTTCGATACAGCATTTTATGAAACTGACCAACCAGATCGTTGCGGTAAATATTGGATGAATTGCCACCTTTATCCTTGAAAGGCATCACATTCAGCGCCGAATTGGCATCATGACTGAATAAAATAGCCACTTTATTGGTGATCTTCAGGTTCACTAATTTTTTACCAAACTGCTGAAGTTCATGCGCTGTTTTTGAAACTTCGGTGTATGCCCGGTTGGGTTGCAGGTCGTGTGACAAAACACCTTTCCAGTAGGTTTCCTGCCCGTAATGAATCGAATGCCAGTGCCAGTATTCAACCATGTTGGCGCCCGAACCCATGTGCGCGTAAACATTCATTCTTAGCTGGCCATCATAAGGAGGCAACTGCCCTTTGGAATCCCATCCGATGGTTTGCGCGTTGGTTTCGGTGATCAGGTAATTTTTCATTTTTACTGAACGGAAAAAGTTGCCGGCAAAGGCAATCTCGTCGCCGGTCAGGTTATCCTGCGAACCATGGTATACATTGACAGCCATCACGTCCATGTTTTTTGAACTGGCAATTTGGTCGATATCCTGAACCGAAGGCATAAAACAATGGGTGATAAACTGATCGGGACGTTTGTATTCGGCCACAATTGCCGACTGCCAGGTAAGAAAATCGGCAACAGCTTTGCGGTTAAAGCGTTCCCATTCCAATTTATATCCGGTATTTGTTATTCCACCGCGGGGAGCCAGTTCTTCCCAACTGTTGATGGTCATTCCCCAATAATTTAAACCCCAAATCTTGTTGAGGTTTTGAGGGGTGCCAAATTTCTTTTTTAGGTAATTAACAAAATCAACCTGAAAATCGTAATTATTAACTCCGCGTGAAGTGGTTTCGTTATCCACCTGGTACCCGATTATTCCGGGATGATCGGCGTAATGTTCCATCATTTTCCGTATAATCCGTTCCGAATAAAACAGGTAAGTCGGGTTTGTGATGTCCATATTTTGCCGGATTCCGTAATACGCCTTTTCCCCTTTTTGATAAGTCAGCAACACCTCCGGATGCTTGTACCACAACCACGCCGGGATAGAATAAGTTGGCGTTCCGAGAATGACTTTAATCCCGGCATCATGCATTTTGTCGATGATGCGATCCATCCA
>JBBSBP010000307.1:0-2782 GCA_038251165.1 Bacteroidales bacterium
ATACAAGCCCGATAAACCCGAAAAAATGAAATCTGACTTTACACCGCAATGGACAGCAGATGTAATCGACCTTGTAGAAATAACAATGGCTCTGCACGAACGCCGGGCCATCAATAATGGAGAGGTATCCATTACTGCTTTGGTAAATTTCCTTTTCAACCTGTTTGGTATGAAACCGGGCAATTTCTTCTCTACCTACGGAGTAATGCGTACCCGTGCCAACAGTCGGACCCTGTTTCTCGACGAGCTGAAACGCTCGATTGAAAACAAGATGGATAGAGACGATAACAAAGAAATTAAGCAGGAGCGGAAAAATTAAAGGCAAAACCGTCGGAATCGGCCGGTTTGGAAAATTAAGATTTACCCTGTTGCTGCAACAGGTGTACTAATGCAGGGTCACTCTTTATACGCTCCAGTTCGTCTCCGACAATTTGCCTGGTTTCGGCTTTTATCCGGTTATAATTTTCCTGGATCATATCTTTCATACGGTCATTACCTGCCGCATCAATAAAGTTGGTAATTACCGGAATCTTTTTGTAGTATTTAGTTTCGGCCTCTACCTTTGCATTATCGACAACTATTTCGGCATGGAATATCTTCTGTTCGATACGTTCATCAAAGTTGTCGGCCACTGCACCCACGAACATGCCTTGTGTCAGGTTCGATATTTTGCTGGGCGGAATCAACGAATCCATTTGTGTGCTTATGGACGTTGATTTTTCCCTTTGGTTGATGGTCATCGACTGGCGTTTTTGTAGTACTTTTCCGAAACGTTCCGATAGTGTTTTAGCCGTTTCCCCCACTACTTGCCCACTGAAAATATTTCCAACGGTATTCATTACCACGGCAGCCTCTTTATCACCATAGTCACGTTTAAGCTGCGAAAAATCCTGAAAGCCCAGTAACACTGCGATTTTGTTGCTTCGGGCGGTGGCGATCAGGTTATCCAATCCTTTAAAATAAATGGTCGGTAACTCGTCGATGATGATGCTACTCTTTAACTGTCCCTTTTTATTGATCAGCTTTACAATTCTGGAATTGTAAAGGCCCAGGGCAGCCCCGTAGATATTCTGCCGGTCAGGATTATTGCCCACTACCAGCACTTTTGGGTCGTCGGGATTATTAATGTCAAGGGTAAACTCATCACCGCTCATTACCCAGTAAAGTTGCGGACTTATCATCCGGGATAAGGGAATTTTGGCACTTGCTATCTGCCCCTGCAACTGGTCTTGCGCGCCACCCAACCAGGCGTCCATAAAAGGAGACAGGTAGTTTTCAAGTTCAGGGTACGAAGTCAGGATCGGGAAAATTTCTTCATAACGCTTATTCAAAAATTCAATAGCGTGCGGAAATGTGCAATATTGTCCATCCTTGTAAATACGCAAATACCAGATGATGGCCGCAAACAGGATAATCGGGGATTCAACAAAAAAGTCACCCTGTTTCTGCACCCATGTTTTGTTCAGGTTGAGCATAATGGTGTATGCGCTTTCGTAAGCATCCGATATATCGGTCATAAATGAGGGGTTAATGGGGTTGCACCGGTGTGAACGCGAAGGGTCGTCGAAGTTGATAACATAGAATTTCGGAACCTTTTTGTAGCCTTTGCGATGGTTCAGCAAGTGGTTGTATGCAATAGTTGATAAATCCGGGAATTTGAAGTCATAAATGTATTGCGAAAAACCTTTTTCAATCTGTTGTTTGATGAACTGGTTTACCACAGCGTAACTTTTGCCGGAACCGGGCGTTCCCAGTACAATGGTGGCACGAAAAGGATTCACAATGTTTATCCATCCGGCATTCCATTTCTTTTTGTAATAAAAGCGAGTAGGCAGATTTACGGAATACTGGTTATGCAGGAAACGCGTTTCCTGCATAAATGATTCGTTTTCCGTATTGAAGACATCCTCCATCAGGTTGTTCTTCAGAAGGCGCGACATCCAGGTTCCGGCTGTCAGAAGGAAGATATATCCAATACTCATTGTCAGAACGTAAAAGAATGTCACAGCCGTCATAAGCAAATGCAATTCAAGTAACCACCAATTCAGGAAAAAGAGGATAAACCCAACGATCAGAAATACAATTATTTTAAGCCAGGTGATCTTTTCTTCTTTAATACCTTTCGTTCCTAAACACGACAGAGCAAGGAATACCACAGAAATCAGTTTTGTCCAAAGAACGGAAGTAAACAGTCCTGTGGTCCGATTGAAATTCAGGAGAATTTTATCGACGATTCTGGTATTGATACCCCAATCCTGAACTGACTGGTAGCAAAACCAATAAATGTTGATAATCACCAGTAGAATACTGATTGCCCGCATAAACTCCATAACCTTTGCCAGGCCCCTTAAATCGTCCTCCTGTTGCATATTATTTTAGTCTTAATTGTTTGGGATGCGAAAGTAGAATATGATCCGGTGCAGTTGGAGGATTAAGGTGGTCTGGAAGCTTTTGTCAGAGAAATGGACGCTTGTGTCAGCAATCGTTAAAGGATAAACCAGAAAATTTAGGCTGGCTTTATCTTGATAAAAGTGTTGCTTGTTTACAATTTTATCCTGATAAAAATGTATTTTCAAATGACCGGAGTGTGTTGGAAGTCGATTTCGTCAGCAACCGTATTCTTGACAAGTGTCGGTTATTTTATTCCCGTTTAAGCCCGAAATGATTAAATATTTTGTATTCATTCCTGCTTAGCTGACATATAGCCGAATTGCAATTGTATTATATATCACAATTTTGGCAATAAATAGACATTATTGCCAAAATTGTGATATATTTGTTC
>JBBSBP010000308.1:0-2779 GCA_038251165.1 Bacteroidales bacterium
CTTGAAGCGAGGTGTAAGGCCTTCGCTTTTTTGATTGCCCGGTTGAGAAAGAAATCTGATCCCTTGAACCGGATGTAAAGGCCAATTAAAAATCGTTTAATTTTCATTTAAAATCTTTTTTTATTGTTGTGTATAGTTTTGCCAATTTTGAATGAGTCGGGTTGAAGGGCAGCAATTTTCTGGTTTGTGATCCAAACTCCACCCTCAATACAGTCGGGACCATCGGCAGGGGCCGAGAGCCTTGGAGTAACCAAAAGAAATTGCTCTTCGAGACGTTTCATGTGCGGATTGCCTTTTTCGGCTTCATTCATGATCAGGTTTCCCAATCTGTTCAGGGGCTCAAGGGTTCCTTCAATACGACTGAATTTATCAGGCTTTTTACGTTCGTCTGGTACAATACCGATCATGCCTTTTGTTTTTGCAGCTTCAGCAAACAGCGGTATGAAAACCTGTTCATAGAATGGTCCCTGAAGTGTATTGTTTTCAATATAATTGTACACCTGTACGTTTTGGGGTGCAAAATTCTTCAGGTCATAGTACCAATTCACGAAATCAGCATTCACCACGTGATCGAGATAACCGGTGAGGATATAAAATTTACCTTCCAGAAAACCAACCAAGAAAATAGATTTAAATGAACCTTTTCCGTTGGTACTGTTTGAGGGTGCAGGGTCACCGTAAGAAATTAGAAATCGGAATTTTGAGAGCGGTGGAACTTTTCCCCACTGCATTTCCTTAAAAGTATCGCCCTTACTAACCGGGTTATTGAAATACTCCTTTTGGGCTGAGGCTGTTGAAATCAGCGAAAGGATCTTGTCAATATCTGCCTCCGAGTTTTTCTCTATCCATGTAGATTTGCCATTTTTATCCCGAATGTTGATTGTATCCACATGATCGGCTTTTTCTATGGCCCTGGTGATACAACAGTCGCGGGCAATGATGTTGCCGTTAAATAATATCCGGTATTTTCCTGAAACGGACACGGTGGGAATCAAAGCCTGTTCGATCCAGTTCCATTTCTTTTCGATACGTTCAGGGTTGCGAGTCTCTTCATCCGTGTCAATGTCGTCAATCAGGATAAAGTCAGGCCTGAAGCTTTCGTTCCTGGTTCCACGGGGAGACTGTCCGGCACCCAGTGCGCGGAAAGCGCATCCGCCGATGGTGGTAAATTCGCCAGTTTCCCAATTGCCCGGTTTTTCCTGAATTCCGTAATCATTGATGATTCGTTGATTACTTTCGAGGTTGATCATGATTGGCATGAGCAGCCTTTCGGCGTTGTCCTGTGAGTTGGATATGAGCAGTAAGTTTTTGATCTCACCAAGCAAAGATAATTTAACCACTTCCATCATTGCACGTGCCGATTTGGCCAGCTCGCGGCTCCATGCCCTTACTTCATACCAACGGGGATTTTTAAAAAGCCTTTCAGTTGCTTTTATATGAAACTTGGCAGGCTTGCTTTTATAGTAGGTTGGAAAATAATAAGCAAACCATGATTCGTTGTCGGCTTCGAGTTTGGCAACACGTTTCAGTTTATCTGAATGGGTTTCGCTTGCATCTACAATGGTTGCCTCCATGATTCCTTTGCGGAATACATCCCAATCTACAAGGGCAAACCGCTCGTCAGGTTTAAGTCGCTTTTTCATCGCAGGTTGTCTTTAATGAAAGCATCAAACAAGGGAGTGAACTCCTGTGCTTTTTTCAAATCGAACTTGCGCATCCAGGTGATGAACTTTTTACCTACCGATATAATGTCACTCACCCCGATATCGGTTTCCATTTTATCAATGGCATTGGCCAGCTTGCTGATGGTATCAGCCTCAGCAGTGGTGGCATACTTACGATCGTCACGTTCTGAAATAGCTTTGTTGATCTCGGATAGTTGGCGGTATAGGTTTTTAAGTTGTTCTTCCTTGGTAATGGTAATTGATACCCGGAGTTGATCCCAGTTGTCTGCTTTTGCCCATTTGGAGGCCGTTACTTCCGACACGCCAATTCTTGCCGCGATTTCTTTCTGGGTGAGTGTTTCATGTATGAATAGCAATTTTGCCAGATCGCGCTTTTGTAAGGCTTCTTGTTTGGTCATGACTGTATTTTTGGCGAAACATACAAATTTAGCAGGGAAAAAAGCAAAAGTGTATTAAGGGTTAAAAGGTTTGTATTAAGGGTTAATACATCGTTTGGTTAAAGTAATTGTTTAATGTTCTTTTGAATGAAAATAACACATCGTAATGGCTAAGAAAACATTTGTACTACATGATGAGTCGGTAAACACGAGGGGATTCAGGATGCTGACAGCAGGAGCCGATCTTCGTGAATTCATCAAGAACCCTGTGGGGCTCCTGAATCATAAGGATTGGGACATGCCAATTATAAGGTGGGAAGATATCCGTGTTGAAGGAGCAAAGATTTTAGCTGATGCCGTTTTTGATGAAGCCGATCCAAAGGCAGTCGAGGTAATGGGTAAGGTGGACAGGGATTTTATTCGCATGGCTTCTATCGGAGCATGGCCCCCTGAAGAAGTTTCTTATGATGAAGCATTGATGTTGCCAGGACAAATACTTCCGACAGTGACAAAATGGACTGTTCGTGAAGCATCAATTGTGACGATCGGAGCGAACCACAACGCGATGGTATTCTATGACCGTGCCACTGGTGAGCAGATAGACCTGAGCGATCCAACTGAACTTATCAAATTAATGGATAATAAGAAGAGTGTTAATCCTAAAAATAAAAAAATGGATGAATTGAATCAGATTTTGAATTTGGCAGATACGGCCAC
>JBBSBP010000309.1:0-2747 GCA_038251165.1 Bacteroidales bacterium
AATCCAATCATTTCTCCAATCGAATAAGTCTCGAGCAGAAAGTAAATATCAATGAAGTCTTTTACCCTTTGTCCGCTTACCGAAATCGCATTTAGTTTCATGGCTACAATATCTTCAACCGATAACATACAAATATTTTCGATGATGATTGGATCTCAGACCAAGGGATAACGATGCGCTAAAATATCCACCTGTACCTGATTGATACTACCTTTTAGGGTATTATTCGCCGAGAAAAACAATGCAAAGGAAAAATCAGCTGATAAATTGTCTAATAGTTGAACCGTGTCAAAACTAAAATTTGAAAACAGGTCGAGATCAACAGATTTACGGTGTCCCATTATTAATGCCAATGCAGTGCCGCCAACCAGATAGAAACCCTTCAGGTATTCTTTTTGCTGCAACTGAATTAATAATTCCAGAGTTGATTGGTCAACTGTTTCCTTGTATAGCATTTAAATTTTGTTTTTGGAACATGTAAGAGCAGGGATACAAAATTCAAGGTTTTAGGATCAATATAATTGAGGTTACAAAGTATCGATTTCACCTCTTTTATTCCATAAAATTCTTTTACCATTTTTATTTCATGAAGGTTGCCATAATTCATAACACGCTCTATAATTAACCTTTTTGATTTTTCATCATTCATTTTTGCGATATCGACATCCCAAAAGTAGGCTTTGTTCAGCTGTTCAAAAAGTGTAGGCATCTTTTATCTGATTTTTATTTAAAGATACTAAAAATCTGTGTTCATCCCTGCCCGAAGGTTATTGTAAGGAAAATAAATTTGGAAGCGTTTGATCGTAATACCAAAGTGACTTATCTATTAAAACAGAGTTCTCCTGGTACAAAAGCATTCAAATATCGTTTTGGGTTAATCTAACATTGATATCAAAATAGGTTTGTTCTTCGGTGGTGTTTTTTGTATCGTGGGTCATGCCATTGGGCATCGAATAATCCGAAACTGGTCTCAATGTCCGGGAATCGCCTCTTTTTTGTGTATCTAAAAGGGCCAACCCCTGTAAAATTATTTCGGAATTTAAACCTACCATCATGACCGATAATTCTTCCATCGCTTCCGGGCGTTCGTGGGCATCTCTGATGTTTAATGCCGGAAAGTTCATGATGGATGATTCCTCCGAAATGGTACCGCTGTCGGATAAAACTGCCTTTGCATTCTTTTGCAGATGATTGTAGTCGTGAAATCCCAAAGGTTTCATTAATTGTATCAGAGGATGAAATTCAATACCTTTTTCATTGATCTTATTGCGTGTTCTCGGGTGGGTAGAAACAATGATGTGCAACCCGTATTGTTCTGCCATCAAATTAAGTGTAGTTACCAATTTATCGAAATTGCCCGAATTGATGTTTTCTTCGCGGTGAGCAGAAACCACAAAGTAGTTGCCTTTTTCAAGCGATAACTGGCTTAGCACATCAGACCCGTCAATCTGGTTCATGTTGGCATTCAGCACTTCAAACATTGGGCTGCCGGTTTTGATAATCCGGTCAGCAGGTAGTCCTTCCCGTAAAAGATATTCACGCGCAATATCGCTGTAGGTTAATTCGACACTTCGACAAGCTCAGTGCATCGCAGCTCAACCACCACAGGGCAAGTGTTGTTTGGTGTTTGTTGTTCGTTGTTTGGTGTTCACAGATTACCCATTACTCACTTTTAGTATTTCTCCCGGAACGTTATCGGCAACCGCTTTTACCGAACTGAATTTAGCTGATGCCCGTTGCCCGATTTTTCACATAGTTGATAAACCAGTTGGGTACAATTTCAGTACTGCAATGCAATTCTACATCCACCCCATTGGTTATTTCTGCAACATAAAGACTTTCTTTTCCGGAGTTATCAAATAGTGGCTTTCTTTGCAATACGATTAAGTTCCTCTGGCCTGATTTCGCGTATTTGTTTCAAGATGTCCATAGTTTTGATATATTAAAAAACCAAAATTACAAAAGGAATTGGTTTATCTCGATTTTTTAGGAATATTGAAATGTTCTTTTTCTCTTTTCTCATTTTCACATCTTCTCACCTTCTTGTATCCCTCACCCTCGCTCTCTGCTTCCAGTTTCGACCCTTCGACCCTTCGACAGGCTCAGGGCAACGCTCAGGAACCATGGATAGTGGGGGTACGACTCGAAGTCGTGCTCCCACTTTGCCAGGTGCGGGCAGGCCTTCGGAAAGGAAATAGGGTGCTTTAAAACCTGAACTGTATGCAGAAATGTCAGTCTGAGCTTCACTTGGAGTGAAACACTGATTCCCAATGTTTTATTTCAACATTTCCTGCCTTGTCGGCAAATCTTTAAAAACCCGATAAACCAAATCACTTTCAGGTGCAACAATAGCCCATGCTGTTAGGAAGATGAGCATAAAATCGGTATAAAAGGAAAGGTGTTTCTGGCACCAAATTTCAAGATCTCCTTTATAGGGTGCAATGTGTTTTTTGTAAAATTCATGTTTGTCACCTTCGGCATTCGAAATCCACTTCTCTTCGTCACGAAAAATGATTGATCCAATTCCTGTTATTCCGGGGTTTGAATTATAGATAACTGCCTGCACATGTTCGGGAAACTTAAAGAAATCAACTTCCATTTGTGGGCGCGGACCAACAAAGGCTGAAAGCCTGGCATATATCAGCCCAGTGGCAACGCCCTGGGTTTAATGAAGCGAAAAAACAAACCCGGCGCAACTGTAAGGTAAATTGAAATGGGATGTTGTATGCGCCGCATTGCCAAGCAGG
>JBBSBP010000310.1:0-2733 GCA_038251165.1 Bacteroidales bacterium
GGTATGTTGCGCAGGGCCAAAACGATACTTAACACCACCGATTTTACAGCACTTTACGATAAAGGATACCATACAGGGAGCGAAATGAAAGCAGGCATTGAAATGAATATTGATATTATGGTAGCTATTTTATTTAAGATTGTAGGCAACAGATTCAAGCATTGTACACTACTTGAAACTATAATTTTTTTGTTTCGTAATTAATTCAATTTTTCTACCATAATATTTGCATATAATGTATAAACAATTCGGACCACAGTCCATAAGATTTCGCTGCAATTTGAATGGGAAAGACAAAATATGAATTTCAAATTTTTTTTAAACTGTAGCGTATAAATTACAGATATAGATACCTAAGCTTTTACCTTTTTTTAGCCGTATAGATTTGACGGAGTAAAAATTCACTCTCAGAAGGTAGAGCACCATAAAAAAAATCTAATTCACCGTAGCTGTTAAAGATAATTGATCTTGGTATTTCCTGTATGGAAAAAACTGAACGAAAAGATTTTATATATTCTTTCACTATTGTCCGACTAAAATTTTAAAAAAGTGAGGGCATTTCTGCCCTCAAATAGTTACGTTTGAGTTACCAAGCTTAAACGATAACCAATGAATGAAATTAAGCAATTTGCCGGACAGCCGATTCTGTCTCAAATATTAAATTGTATTCCTACTTCGACTATAGCAAGATGTTGCCGCAAGTACAAATCCAACAGGTATTACAAAAAGCTACCGGTACGGGTGCATTTGATTACGCTGTTGTATGGTGTATTTAGCTATTGCAATGGTTTACGGGAGCTGTGTGAAGGCATGTTGGGCTGCGAGGGCAAACTTGCCCATTTGGGTATGGATAAAGCGCCAGCCCGAAGTACATTGTCTGATGCAAATACCAACCGCAGCTATTTATTTTTTGAATCGCTTTACTTTGAATTACTATCCCAGTATCATTCCTTTATCTCGGACAGCCGGTTAAAGGGATTAAGCATTCGCAATTTAAAAATAATCGACAGCAGCACCATCCGCCTGTTCAGCGACATTTTAAGAGGCGTAGGACGTAATACAAAAGATGGCAGCCGCAAAAAAGGAGGCATTAAAGTGCATACCATGATGGATGCCTTTAGTGGTGTGGTAGAGTTTGTACGCATGACAGAAGCCCGGGTTCATGATCGTAAATTCCTTTACCACCTTGAGTTGCCTGCCAACAGCTTCATTGTTTTCGACAAAGCTTATAACCTGTACAGTCAGTTTGCAAAATGGACAAATGCGAAAATCTGGTTCGTTACCCGTATGAAAGACAATGCCGTTTTTCATGTAACAAAAGTGATGACAGACAACAGCAAAAAGAAAAACGCAAAAGGTGTTTTAAAAGAACAATACATTACCATTGGCTATAAAAGCACGACAGGAGAAGTACTGCGGCTGTTGCTACGCAGAATAATTTTTAAAGCTGAAGATGGCAAAGTGTATATTTTTATTACCAATAATTTCACATTGCCAGCTACACAAGTGGCGCCCATTTATAAATACCGTTGGATGATAGAGTTGTTGTTTAAACAAATTAAACAAAATTTTCCGTTACGATATTTTTGGGGCGATAGTGAAAACGCAATCAAAACACAAGTGTACTGCGTATTGATAGCTCAATTATTGATGGTGGTAATTAGAAAAAAAGCCAACACCAAAAAATCATTTGCCAACATGATAACTATTATCCGTTTGCATTTGATGAGTTATATAGACTTGCTGGAATTTATAAAAGACACCTACAAAGCCTGGCGGAAAACACACAATGCACCTTATGCTTTTGCTACCTAAAATTAACCCCATGCGCTACCCCCACTTTTCAAACCAATGTTTTTTCAACGCAAACCATCACCGTTACTGGCTTGTAGGAATTTTTATGCTAATTTTAACCGGACAATAATGAAAAGTTATATAACTTGTTAGCTGCATCTATCGCCTCATAACGTTTGGAGACTATCTCTAAAAATTCTGACTGTCATAGTTTGTGGTTTAGGCTATGACAAATTTTAGCGAAAATATTTATGCACCCAAATAATTGAAATAATTCTCCTCAAAATCATTAATTTTACTACGTTTATTCTGTGATGGACTGTTTAAAAAATTACTCGAAAAATTATGGAGATATTAAAGGCATTTGAGAATATTGAAACCATCAGGATCGAAAATCCGGTCGATAAAATCATAAAGCAACTCAGGAATTTAATATCATCAGGCCAGCTTAAGCCGGGTGACCGTTTACCAGCTGAGCGAATTTTGGCAGAGCGTTTTGGAGTAGGGCGTGGCTATATCAGGGAGGCAATTATGAAACTGGAGTTTTATGGTCTTCTAAAAACTTCTCCTCAAAGTGGAACTTTTGTAGCTGGTTTTAGCCTAAAAATAATTGACAGTATTTTCACCGACATCATCAAATTTAATAAAGGCGATTTCGCTTCTATGATTGAGGCCCGGTATTATTTGGAGATTAATGCCGCAGCACTTGCAGCGGAGCGGCGCTCCGATGAAGACATCCATTTCATGAAAGATGCCCTGGCAGAATATGATGCAAAGGCAAAAAATGGGTTGTCAGTGGTGCAGGAAGACATGCTCTTTCATATCAAACTGGCTTCAGCTACAAAAAATACTGTAATTGAGTCCATGTTACTTATCATAATCCCCGATTTGATTAAAGTAATTGTAGAGAACAATATATGTGATACCGACAGAACCAAA
>JBBSBP010000311.1:0-2729 GCA_038251165.1 Bacteroidales bacterium
GCAGCTACCCGAAGGAGGGGATTCCGAAGCACAAAATTTGAATATAAAAATGAAAATTAATCGAAGCATTAAGGTTCAATTAACCACCAAAACCCCTCTTTTTGGGTAGGTGATGTTATAAGCCTTTTTTCTTCACAAACTAAAAATAAGATGTTAAAGCAAGAAATTAGAATCGAATGTCTATCAGAAATACTTGAAGAAGTGGGATTGACTGCATCAAAAGAGCAAATTGAAAATATAGTAAATGATTTTTCTATGCACTTAGAAATGGAAAATGAACTTTCATCATATCAACACGTTGGGCATAAAGAAGAATGCTCAAAATGTAAAATCCTTGAAGATAAATTACGTGTTTCAGAGAAAGAAAATGAAGTGTTTTCCAACTCAGTAAAGCAAAGAAGAAAAACAGATAGTGTGTGGATAGAAGGAGATTCTGTAATGTATGGAGGTCGCTAAAATGGCTTATAACGTTACGATTATTGCCGCAGTTGCGGATTTAAAAGCACAAATGTTTCACTTTAAAATAAAATTATATGAATAGCACAAAACTTCCCTTAACCACTAAGCCCGCAATTGTCGGCAATAATATGTTACCTGCTGCCCTTTCTTCTGATGAGCAGAAATGGTTTGATATTTTTGAAAGTGGCTGCAAGAAATTTGATAGAAGATATGTCATTACGTGGTGGTTGAGAATTGAGTTTAAAATACCCACTCAAAAAATAAATTATCATTTGTCAAAGCTTTCAAAGAAAGGAATATTGAAAAAAGAAACTGATGGGTATTGCACAAAATTTTACTATGCAACGGACTTTTCATAGGGTTGCAGGTAACGTTTTGCAGCTACCAGAAGGAAGGGATTTTAACCACAAAATTTAATTAGAAAGATGAAAGATAATTTAACCACAAAAGCTTCTGACGAAGCACAAACCCCCGACTTTTTGGTAGGTGTTGTTATCGGATGCCGCTTTATTAATGATAAATTTTAAACATGAAACAAATATTAATTCCTTTCAAAGAAAATGCAGACATTCCAGAAGCACATTTATACGCTTTAAGAGTTTGCAATAGTGCTACCTCATGGCACTATAAAAAATTGTTTTACAATCTTAAAAACGAAATACTAAAAAAGTATGGACATGAAGTTGATTATGATTTACAAACAATAAAAAAACCTTGTCATTCTTGCGGTGGCAAAGGTATTTTTAAATGTCATTGGAAGCTGCCTGAAACTTGTTGGAGTTGTCTTGGTGATGGTGTTTATCAAACTAAGAAAGTAGTATTAAAACGCTACTTATTGAACGGTGCGATATTTCACGAACCTCTTGGAGAACTGTTTGGAGGTAAAATTAAAGTGTTTGATAAATACGAGGACTATTACCCAACTTTCAAATATGAGTTATTTAATGGCAAAATAGTAAATGACATTCAAGGTTTGATAAAGCATGAAGCAATTGATTTAAACGCAACGTGGTCATTCTATTATCTGCTTTGGAATTATAATAGGGAACAGTTTTATAAGTCAATCACTGATAATGTAAATTATTGTCAAACCAAAACTAAATACAAATTGAAAAAGATGCTTAAAAAGTCAAACCCGTTAAAAGTCTTTGCCGATTATTTAAAAGTCAAACCACAACAACTTGAACAGATTGATGATTTACCATTTTGAATCGGAGCACTGCACTTCGGTTTTCGATAACTAGCGCATACGCGATACATCGTATCGCATAGCCAACTTAAAGTAGACCTGCGAGATTTTTAAATCCCTGATTTTCAATCCTATAATCTCACCAATCGCCTTCACTGTAATTATTATAACTATTTGTCTTGCATGTCGTAATTATTATCGCAATAATTGCATATAATTTCTAATGAATAATAATATATGCAAATAACGGAAAAAACCCGTAGTGAAATTGCTTTGGCAATTGGAAGATTGGCAATACAGGAAGCTGAGAAAATAGCCGTGAAAGTTAACTGTAGCATGGATACCATATACCGTGAGTGGAAGAAGATGCGCACAGCTGGTAGCAGCCTTAAATCAGAGAATGAAATAGTAGTGGCACTGGCCGAGTTGGCCGCAATACGCCAAACCGAGAAGAGTAATCTCGCTAACCGTTTCAATAAATCCATAAAAAAATTATCGGCAAAACCTAAGAAGCAACCCGCGTAAATATGAGCGCACGATTACTCGTGCAATAAGTAACACGCACAAAAAACTTACATACCCCAAATATGAATAAGCCTTATCGATTTCTACATCCGCAAACTAACGCTGAGCCAATGGGCAAAACGGAAACCGTTACCCTCTTTGGTAATGCCAACGACCCGCAAATTATTGCCAGTAAAAAACGCATTGAGCTACTAGGCCGCAGTGTAGAAATACAACCGCTGCCCGACCACGACACAGGCATGGGCCTTTGCGGCCAACACTATTGCAATTGCACCGAGATATGTAAATCCATGAAGTATGAAAATATTTAAAGTCGCATTTATAGACCCGTCTTTACACTATACCCTACCCACATTGCAAGAGGTAGGCAGCGTGTGCTCAATTGGCAATCGCTTTTATTTAAGCAACAACGAGGGCGAAGCCGATATGTTTGAACACTATTGGAACGATACAGTCGACAGTCCACAGTCGCCTGAGGGCGATGGATGTAGGGGTATGTTTGTTGGGTTTGCCATCATACTATTTATATTCACCATCATACTAAGCGTAGTCTTTA
>JBBSBP010000312.1:0-2723 GCA_038251165.1 Bacteroidales bacterium
ATGTATGCCGGTAGCGGTATCAGCATACTTGATCCCAAAAGCATTGACGCAGTAACCAGTTATAAAATATTTATCCGCAATAATATCGTCCACAATAACAAAACACTTATCCCTTGGGAACGCATTAATGCGCTGAGCGATGGCAACGGAATTATACTGGATGTAAATGTGGGTAATGGCACTACTACATTCCCATACGTTGGGCGTTACCTAATAGAAAATAATGTGAGCTATAATAATGGCGGTGGTGGCGTACATGCTTACAAATGTGCCCATGTGGACATCATCAACAACACCGCCTATAACAATGGTACGGTGGTGGGTTATCCTGAAATTGATGCAAACCAATGTTCGGATGTAAAAATTTATAACAACATTATGTATGCGCGTTCGGGAGGAAATTGCAACGGGAATGATGCAGACGCAATTTATGACTACAACATCTATTTCAATGGCCCTAGTTATAAGAATGGACCGCACGACAAAACTGCCGATCCAAAATTTGTAAATAAGGCATTGGATGGTACTGCCAACTTTCAAATACAAAACACCAGCCCGGCCATTAACAATGGAAGTGCCACCGCCGGACAATTCGCAGCCAAAGATATTTTAGGTATTGCGCGTCCGGTAGGCTTCTCTAGCGATATGGGTGCCTATGAATATCCCACTGTTATCCCACGCTCTGAAATGAACCTCAAACAAGGAACAACTGATATTTTAGACAATACCGGAAGTTTCGATTTTGGGGATGTTGCTTCAACGGCTCCCAAAATTGTAACATTTACCATCCAAAACCTTGGCGATTTAGCCTTGAATTTAACTGGAACGCCCAAAGTGGCGGTTACAGGCACAGGGGTTTCAGTTGAAACGGATGCTCCCACTACTGTTTCGTACAATGGATCGGCTACTTTTCAGGTTAAATTAACCACTGCAACAGTGGGTGTATATTCAGGTACAATAAGTATTGCAAACGACGATGCCGACGAAAATCCTTACAACTTCGCTATCACGGGCTATGGCTACGATGGCACTAAAGCCTTGCAAACCATTACTTTTGGTGTACTTCCGGTTAAAGAACTTGGTAATGCCGACTTCAATCCCGGCGCAACCACCACTTCTGGTTTAACCATTGCTTATGCCAGTTCTAAAACATCTGTGGCAACAATCGTAGCGGGTCAAATTCACATTGTAGGGGCAGGCGAAGCCACTATAACTGCCTCGCAAGCAGGCGATGCTACTACCAATCCTGCAATTAATGTGACACAATTACTTACTGTAACTCCGGTGCAGCCTGCGGCAGGCACAAATTTGATAACGAACTCAACTTTCGATACAAATACAAACGGTTGGACTACGTATTTTCAAAGATCAGGAGCAGCTACTGTAGAAATTACTACAATGACAGGTTTTGAAACGAATGTAGCTAAAGTTACCGTTACTAACATCGGTACTACTTCGGCAACAGATAATATTCTGTTTGGTTACAGAGTTTTTGTGGTAAAAGGAAGAAACTATTTAGTTTCGTTTCGGGGTGCTGTTGATGTTGTTCGAAATATCAATATGGTATTCCAAATGGGTGCCTCGCCTTGGGGAAATGTATTCACTAAAAATAGTATCCCATTAACCACCACACCTACCAACTTTGGACCTTATGCTTTTACAAGCTCATATACAGGTTATATTGATTGTCGTTTTCAGCTGGGATCAACCACAAGTACTCCTGTGTATTTAGACAATATATCGATAGTTGAAGATGTTACTCCAACTGGTGTAAATCAAATTGAAGCTGTTAATGATGAAATACATGCTTATCCTAATCCTGCTAAAGACCTGTTAACAGTAAGCTATTCATCAAAATCGGGAGCAAATGTTGCTATTGGCATTTATGATTTACAGGGACGTTTGCTTAGTGCAAAAAACCATACTGCTAACAATGAGGGTACAAACTCGGTTGAATGTAACGTTAATTCATTAAAAGGCGGGTTGTATTTATTGAGAGTAACCGGCAATAGCGGTTTAAGCAAAACAATCAAGATTTTGATCCAGAAATAATAGTTATGCTATTAATAATTTGACAATAATATGAATACGAACTTTATTAAACACACATTACTGATTTTGACTTTATTGGTCGGTTCTCAAATTAGGGCAAAAGAACCTTAAAGTAAAAAAGATAAGATAAGTTTTTCGAGGTTCGAATGGTGGAACAGGGAGAAAAAAGCTTATGCTCCTACAAATCCTGATAGTTATGCCATTTATGCAATACAAGCAATAACTGCGATAACACAATTTGAAGACTTTTACAAAACAAGAAAATAATAACCATTAAAAAACGCTTTATGAAAACACTTAAAATAACTCTCCTTTTCCTTATTTGGTGTGTTGCTCAAAATAGTTTTTCCCAAAAAACAGGTGGAGGCGAATTGAATCCTGGCATCTATGCCAACAAAGAATCATTAGAAAATTTCCAAAATTTGCGTTTCGGATTAAGTATCCATTGGGGGCCAAACGTGCAGGCAGGTAAAGAAATAAGCTGGTCGCGGGGAAAAGAAACTCCTGCAACGGAATACGACAATTTTTACAAACAATTTAATCCTATAAAATTTAATGCCGATCAATGGGCGGGGCTGATAGAAGATTTTGGAATGAAATACGTGATCATCACTTCCAAACATCACGATGGATTTTCAATGTGGCATTCCGATTACTCCGAATATGACATG
>JBBSBP010000313.1:0-2672 GCA_038251165.1 Bacteroidales bacterium
ACTTTTTATGCTTGGTTCACCAACCTCGAAATCATAAACATGTTTGCATATTCCGCATTTCAAATTAACTATCATGTCAGTAAGATTTATCGTTAAATATCTTGTAGTCTGCTCGTGCTATGCTTTAGCATTACGTACAACTAGTAAATAGCGGAAAGTTTACAGTACTTTTTTTGTATTCCAATTGTCTCCAACCCGCTATTGCCTATCATTTTTAAATTCATTTTCAAAGTTTTAAAAGTAAGCGGTTATGTTTGCAAAACAATACTATTGTCCACTTATTTCAATCTTTTTTTTATTTCAAAATTTCCTATCGGTAATTTGTCCAACGGGCTGACAATATTCTTAACAGCTTTGGGCGTAATGTGCGTATAAATCATGGTGGTTTTTATGCTGCTATGCCCAAGTAATTGCTGTATGTAGCGTATATCTGTCCCACCTTCAAGCAAATGGGTTGCAAACGAATGTCTGAGCGTATGTACCGTTGCTTTCTTTTCGAGCCTGGCCTTTGCAACCGCATTCGACATTACTTGCTGTACTGTGCGTCCACTCAATGCTTCGCCCTTGTATTGCCCCGGAAAAACCCAATCATCACTCGGGTAAAGTTTTCGGTAATCGGCTAAGTATTCCACCACCGAGTAAGGCAGCATCACAATCCGGTCTTTATTCCCTTTGCTTTGTTTTACATGAATTTTGTGCTCGTCAAACAAAATATCGCCCCATTTCAGGGTTACAATCTCGCTTCGACGCAATCCAGCCCCATAGCCTATCAGCAACAATAACTTGTGCTTCGGATTTTCAACAAAACTAAATATCCTTGAACACTCTTCCATTGTAAGTACAGTAGGCAAATGGTGTTCTTTTCGAGGCCTTGGTATCCTAATTTCAAACGTATCACGCTTCAATACCGTCCTGAAATAATATTTCAACGCATTGATCAGCATATCCAGGCTCGATGGCGAAAAACCTTTCTCCGTCATTTCTGCAAGGTGTTTCACGATCTGCATTTCAGTTAATGTATCCGGATTTTGATACTGGTGGATCCGCAAAAACAAGTTGAACGATGCCGTGTAATTCTTAATCGTATTCGCACTGTAATTTTGCGCCATCAGGTAATCAAGCATAGCCAGGGTATATGTCCGGACATTCACAGGAACTTGTTGAAGCATGTTTTCCCTTATATTTTTCAACTGCGATTCCTTTTTATTCATTGCCTTGTATTTGCTCAAATATTTATCAGGTAGTTTATTGTGAATCGTGATGTTCAATTCACCGGCCAGTTTTTGCAGGTTACCGAACATATCAGGTGTGGCAGTAAGCAGGTAAGCATTGTTGGCTTTACTATACCGACTTCCTTCCCAGCGTTTTACCTGTTCAATCAAATACGGAACTGGTGGGCAAAGCAGTACCATCCACTTTTTATCCGTCAGGTATTCATTCAGTTCAATAAAAGTATTCGGGTTCGATACAACCGTTTCAAGATTAAAATATTCAGGAGGAAAAATTTCACCAATGCCCAGCAAGGCTTCTACCTTGAGTTTTACATTGATGTGCCTTAATACAAAAAAAGCCTTTTGTTGTTTGTTCCAGTAAACACCTTTGATGTCCATCAATTTGGGCGTGATGCCTTTCTGGTATGGAACTTTTAAAATCCAGTATTTACCCGTGCTTCCTGTAAAAACAATTTTGCTGGCCATTTCAGGGATTTCGCCCTTATGTTCCGCCTTTATGGTGGGCTGAATTTCGCTGATTTTCTCAGCTATGTGAACAATTTCTTGCTTTATTAAAGCAGGTTCAGTTTGCCGCTCGTTGTTTTTATCTTTGATGATTTCAATTGAATCAAAATTAAGCTTTATCAGTTTGTAATTCTCTTTGTTACACAACAAGTACCAGCATTTATGCGTCTGGCTCCAGCGGACGCCAATACTTCTGGCTTTGTTCTTCAAATTTTCGTCAAATCCAAAGTAAATCCCAATCTGATCATTTCCATTGTGAAATAGTTTCCTGAGTTGTACCATATTTGAATGATTAGTTCTTAATCAAAGTGGGTTTGCCTAAATTTATGAAATAAAAATCACATTTATGCATAAATGAATTATCAAATTTTCGCACTGTAATTTGGTGCCATCAGGTAAGGGACTCAATGGTCGATTTGCTGAGCGAAAATAAATTGTCGATGGTCAGGTGATTCAAATGTACAGGTCTAAACTATTTTGTTTGCATAATAGTTGGTTTTTAGTTCAACTTGTATATAGGTCTGATAAAATCAGACCTATCCAACCATTATCTGTTTCGCCTCAAAAATTAAAAAAGGAACAACCCTTTAGGATTATTCCCTTTTCTATTAATAAAAACAAGATGAGAAACATTTCAACTCCTTTTAATTTGGAACACTCTTATTCTTAAGCTTATTCTTTTTATGAGATAATTCTTCCTTCTGATTACTCATAACTACGATGGAAGGAATTGGAACAATTTCTTCCATCGTATCAGATACATTTGGATAAAGTTTTTGTTTTCCGGTTTCCGTTAATTCCAGATAAGGAAAACCTTTCTCGAAAATTTCTTTGCAGATTTCCACTGGGATATCATCCCGGCTGAAATCAATTTCGCCATGGACGGGTAATATGACCCGTCCGCGGCGAAGTTTTATAAAGTTGAAATATTTAGTC
>JBBSBP010000314.1:0-2636 GCA_038251165.1 Bacteroidales bacterium
AAATCGGATGAGTAGCCACCTGAGATTTCATTTTGCAAACCAGCTTTACCAGCAAAAACTGTTAGTCCAAATTTTTCGACCAATTCAGCAACTTTCATATTGACCTCCGTTTTTAAAAAATTTACCCTTAATCAATAATAAATAATAAATTTAAGCTTTGTCCCCTCTCCTACTTTACTTTCAATTTCAAGTTCATCCGTGTTTTTCCTGATATTTGGCAATCCCATACCAGCGCCAAACCCCATTTCACGCACTTTTTTCGTTGCCGTGGAAAACCCTGCTTCCATCGCCAAATCTATATTTTCGATTCCAGGCCCTGAATCGGTTATATTTACCTGAATGTGATCCGATTCAAAAATGGTAGTAAGTTTTCCGCTATTGGCATGGGCAACAACATTTAATTCGGCTTCATAGGTTGCCACAACAATCCGTTTGATAGTAGCAGTTTCAACACCAAGTTGTTTCAATTTCATTTTTATTTTGCTCGATGCTTTTCCAGCTTGATTGAAATCCCCTCCTTTAATATTGAATTCAAGAATTTCTGTCATCAGTACAAAGGTTTTAAACCATTTTGATAAAGAACACCACTGGCCCTGAAAATTGAAAAAGGTGTTTCAATAAATATAATTCCAATCTCATTTGCCAATTCAAGCATTTCGGGAGTTGCCTTTTTATTTCGACAGAGAAGCACAACCGGAACATCGGCCATTTCAACCGTACGGATTAACTGCACATTAGCTAATCCTGTAATCAGGACAATTTGATGATGGTCGAGCGTTAATACATCGCTCATTAAATCAGATCCAAATGCCCTTTCAATATTTATTTTGTTTTCGGGATCTCCGGCTACCAGCCTGCCTTCCGTCAATTGTATCAACTCACTTATTTTCACGATTATGTATTGATTGTTGATTTTATGAAATTTAATTTCACTGGGTAAAGATAGTTGCATTACCTTTTGAAAAAGTATTATTAAACCACTTATTTACTAATTATTAAACATATAAAATAAGTTGAATCACAGCAGATATTTCCTTAATTTTCACCCTTGGTTTACCATAAATACTTTATTATGATTTACGATAAAAATTCAGCTTTAACAGGGAATACAGATGATCCAGAATTTCATCAGAAAATTATTGATGCGCTCCCAATTCCCATATTTTACCGCGACACAAAAGGAATATACCAAATGTGTAACAAAGCCCACGAAAAGTTCACTGGCCGTGACAAAGCCAATATTATCGGAAAATCAGTTTTTGATCTTCAATCAAAGGAAACTGCTGAAACCTACTTCCAGCGCGATCAGGAATTATTGAGAAACCCTGGCGAACAGATTTATGAAACTCAAATGAAACGTTTGGACGGTAGCATCCTTAATGTAATATTGAACAAAGCAGTAATCCGCAACAACGATAATGAAGTGGTGGGGATTGTGGGATCGATAAATGACATTACCGAGTTGAAAAAAACACAGAAACATCTTGAAAAGGCACAGGAATCGATGGAAGTTTCGTCGTATATGCTGCATAAAATCAGTGCTGGGGTTGTAATTATCGACAATAACTTCAAAGTTGTTGATTCGAATGAAAGTTTTGCCAGTCTGATGGGCGAAGAAACCGAAGATCTATACAAAACTATCCCCGGATTAAAAGAAGCTTCTGTTCAAGTGTTGGTGCCAGACGTAATATTCAAAATGTTGACCAGCGTAATGGTATCGGGAGAAGAAACACTTGAAAGGGACTTGAAAATTCAAAATAAACTGATCCATGTTTCGGTAGTTACTCTTTATAAAAACAAAGTAGTGGGCGCTGTGATCCGCGATATGTCGGCACCCAAGTTAGTGCGCGACGAAATCATCAGCCGCGCTCAACGTATCAATAAGCAAAATATTGAAATGGTGCAAAAAATCGCTTTTTTGTTGGGCGAAAATGCCGCTGAAATTGAAGAATTGTTAAACTCAATTATTGAATCATACCGGTATGACGACGACGAATAATATTGATTTTCATGTAGAAATCGATTTTCAGCAAAAACGGCCAAAAGGAGAAATCGCCTGTGGTGATGTTTTTCAGTCAGACATGAGTCGTGGTGAAGGACGGAACATACTAGTTCTCAGCGATGGAATTGGACATGGAATAAAAGCCAGTGTTTTGGGCACACTAACAGCCACAATGGCCGTAAAATACACTAAAATGCACACAAAACCTGATGTTGCGGCCCGTATTATAATGAATGCTTTGCCCAAAAGCAGCGATGGAAAAGAGAACTACGCCACATTTACAATTATTGAAATGGACCCCGACCGCCTAGTGCGTATTACCAATTATGACAACCCACGGGTACTAATCATCAGGAACGGAAAATCATTTCTCCCCATGGAATATGAATTAAAAATCAGAGGTGAAGAAAACCTCGGAAAATTATTGAGATGTAGGGAATTTACTGCACAAAAAGAAGATCGTTTAATTTTTATGTCGGACGGAATAACACAGTCGGGACTTGGAAGCAACCAGTATTCAATGGGTTGGGGAATTGATAAAATTGAAGAATTTGCCATCAGTCAAATTAAACGGATGGAAGATATTTCGGCAACAAAGCTGGCACGGAAAATTATTAACCAAGCGGTGATGAAC
>JBBSBP010000315.1:0-2605 GCA_038251165.1 Bacteroidales bacterium
ACCACATTGTAATTCAGCGTAATTATGTTTGGAATAACAAAACCATGGTGCCGTGGGAAAGAATTCAAAAATTGAGCGATGGAAATGGTATTCTGCTTGATGTTACTGACCTGAACCGACAAGGTGCTACAAACCCAAATGACGACGTCGTAGCAAAAAAGGCTGCAACTCAAAATTCAGCAGCCGCCGCTAAGTCTGATACTATAGCAAAAGCTTCTGCTGCTCCTGCAAAACCAAAACGTCCGGAATGGAAAGGAAGGGCGTTGATTGCCAATAACCTAAGTGCCTACAATGGTGGCTCAGGAATACACGTTTTTCGTACAAAATATGTTGATATTATCAACAATACTACCTATTGCAACGGCACTATTGTTGGCTATCAGGAACTTTTCCCGAACGCAAGTGAGGACATCGTTATTTTAAACAACGTGATCGTTCCACGGCCGGGTGGAAAAGTAACCTCCAACAATCGCAACAAGAATATCCGGTGGGATTACAACATTTATCCAGCCGAGCAAAATGTTTTCAAGGGCGAGCATGATATTGTTGCCGATCCTAAATTTATCAATATTCAACTGGATGTACTAAAAGGAAATTTCAAATTAGTAAAGGGCAGCGCTGCAATAAACGCAGGCAGTAATGAGGTGGCCCAGCCAACCGATATTGACGGGAAAAAACGCACAAACAGCGGTCGTGATCGGGGAGCTTTTGAGCAATAAACGGTGGCATTACCCATTCAAAATGATACGTAGCAACCACTTAATTGCCCTGATGACGAGAACGGCGTATTTTAATCAATTACCCGTTTTGCCGACATACCTTTTAAAGTTTACAGTACAATTAAAATTGAATGATAGTGAACATAATCTTGCCAATCCAACAGTTAAAAAGCGCAACGGCTTTCTGCAATAATGCTTAAATTTTATTAACAAATCAGCAGCTATAAAAACGATTACAACATGAAAAAAATCTCTACACTACTCAGCCTTTTCCTTTTTATTCTTTTCTTACCCCAGGCATTTTCCACCGATTATTACGTATCATCTCTAATTGGTAATAATGCTAACCCGGGCACCTTGAACCTACCAAAGGCAACCATCCAGGCGGCGTCCAACTTAACCAATCCGGGCGATACGGTGTTTATAATGAATGGTACGTATAACCCTATTTCTAATTTTAACCAAAGCATCCTAACTATTTCCCGAAGCGGTACCGTAGGCAATTACATTACGTACAAGGGCTTTCCGGGTCACACGCCCAAGCTTCAGCTTTTAACCGGGCTAACGTTTCAAATTTGGCGTGCAATTGCTATTGATGCCGCCTATATAATTGTTGAGGGCCTTGAAATTGAAGGCACTAATCAAAGCTTAAATTATGCCGATGCCTACCAAACCTGGCAGGATTATGAAAATGGTATAAGGGACTGGCCCAAAATTTCTATGTTTAACTGCGGTTCCATTTCCATCGGCAACGTGGCAGATGCGCACCATATTATTGTACGTAACAATAAAATACACGATACAGGCGGCGGGATAGGTGGTTTTAGGTGCGATTACGTTACCATTGAAAATAACCTGGTGTATAACACTTGCTGGTATTCGATGTATGCAGGCAGCGGTATCAGCATCCTGGATCCCAAAAGCATAGACGCAGTAACCAGTTACAAAATTTTCATTCGTAATAATATCACCCATAATAATAAAACGCTCATTCCCTGGGAACGGATCAATGCCTTGAGCGATGGCAATGGAATTATACTGGATGTAAACCTGGGAAATGGTACCACTACCTTCCCATATGTAGGTCGTTACCTGGTAGAAAACAACGTGAGTTATAACAATGGCGGCGGCGGTGTACATGCGTACAGATGTGCTCATGTGGACATCATCAACAACACCGCTTACAACAATGGTACCGTAGTCGGCTATCCTGAAATAGATGCGAACCAATGTTCGGATGTAAAAATTTATAATAATATCATGTATGCCCGTACCGGGGGAAATGCGAATGGAAACGATGCCAACACCATTTATGATTACAACGTATATTTCAACGGCACCAGTTATAAGAACGGACCAAACGATAAAACGGCAGATCCGAAATTTGTAAACAGGGCATTGGATGCCACCGCCAACTTTCAACTACTAAACACCAGCCCGGCTATTAACAATGGAAGTGTTACCGCCGGACAATTTTCACCTGTGGATATTTTAGGGATTGCCCGTCCGGTAGGCTTTTCAAGCGATATGGGCGCTTATGAATTTCCCGCCGTGATTACACGTCCTGAAATAAACCTTAAACAAGGAACAACTAATATTTCAGACAATACCGGAAGTGTTGATTTTGGCGATGCTGCTTCAACGACTCCTAAAATCGTAACATTCACAATCGAAAACCTGGGTGATTTAGTATTGAATTTAACAGGAACTGCAAAGGTAGCGGTTACCGGCACCGGCTTTTCTGTTGAAACGGATGCACCTGCTACGGTTGCTGCCAATGGTTCGGCTACTTTTCAGGTAAAATTGTCTCCTGTTACAGTCGGTGTGTATACAGGCACAATAAGTATTGCAAATGATGATGCAGATGAAAATCCTTACAACTTTGC
>JBBSBP010000316.1:0-2575 GCA_038251165.1 Bacteroidales bacterium
ACTGGAAGTTGCACCGCTGGTATTGATTGGATTTGAAGCATATGGCACACTTAAACTCTCGCGAACCAACAACTGGCTGCAGAATTACAAATGGCCTATTTATAGTTTCCTTGCTGTTTCTTTCTGGAACCTGGTTGGTGCCGGTATATTCGGATTCCTGATCAATCCCCCGATTGCACTTTACTACATGCAGGGATTAAATACAACGGCTCTTCACGGACACGCTGCACTGTTTGGTGTTTACGGAATGCTTGGCATAGGTCTGATGCTCTTTGTGCTTCGTACCATGGATGCAGGTGCAATCTGGAAAGAGAAATACATCCGTTTTGCTTTCTGGGCCATTAATATAGGTTTGGCACTTATGATCCTGATCAGCTTGC
Organism: Bacteroidales bacterium; assembly: GCA_038251165.1. Lineage (GTDB taxonomy): Bacteria > Bacteroidota > Bacteroidia > Bacteroidales > Prolixibacteraceae > Aquipluma. The sequence goes on from JBBSBP010000316.1 coordinate 381, forward strand.
TTCCGGTAGGTTTAGCTCAAACCTGGGTGAGTGTAAAATATGGGTTGTGGTATGCGCGTTCAGCCGATTTTATGCAGGGCGATACCTTATCCACATTCAGGTGGCTTAGGGTTATCGGTGATACCATTTTTGCGCTGGGTACCGTTGCACTTGCATGGTTTATTGTCGGCCTGAAAACAGGCTGGAGTATCGAAAAAAAGTAAAAGGTTAATTTTAAACTTAATACGTTCCGGAGTAGTATTACTTCGGAACGTTTTTTTTCGGGGTAAGATCAAAATAATTGTTCCTTAGTTTAAACGGAGTGCGTTTTGTCGCCCGGCAAGCATATCGCAGTCTGCATCTTTCAACTAAAACCGGTTCAATCATTAAGCTTTTTCCTTTTAAAAATCTATATTTGCATAATCATTAAAAAGACTCTGGCAAAGTAGAAAATGCCTGAAACGTCAGATTCCGTGTCAATCTCTAATCTCAAAATAATGAAAATATTATTTCTTGTTCTTTTTGTTTTACTGAGTACCAGTATTTTTTCACAAAATTCATCGCAGTATGATAACATCATGCTCACAACAGCAAACGAATACCGGAACGCGGAACCACAGGTGATGCTGGCTGCCGATTATGTATATTCCACGCCAATCGATAAAGACAATCTGAACCGTAAAAACTCGATTTCTTTTATCATGAAATGGATGGGTGGGACATCGGACTTTTCGTTTATAATGGATGCAACCGTTATGAAAATCGTTAATAATGACAGGGAGATAATGGGTATTTATTCTGCATGCCTTGCTAAATATGCGCTCCAACAGGGTAAGGGAGTCGATCGGGACTCACTGAAGTATAATTCCTATTTATATCTCGCTAACTATTGCGAAGATCCGGGTAATAATTATAAGCCCAAGGGTGAAATTAAGAAGCTGATTGAAGCAAAAAATCAGCATAAGCTGCAGGAATATCTCGACTCAAAACAAAAATAACCTTTACCCTCAATTTCTTAGTGAACTATTACAATTATATAAATGGCTGTTTCTGATGCCACCATCCTGTTAAAAGCTTCAGGCTGTTTACTGAATTTTACCAGGCTCAAAACAATTGAACTTTTGAACAATTGTATAGAAAAATCTGACTGCGGGCATCCCTAACCCCTAAATCTTAATCTCCAAATCCTTGAACCAACCTATACGTATATATCTTGCTCCTTTCCAGGGAATTACAGGGATTACCTTCCGGAAGATTTATACAAAACATTTCCTGGGAGTGGATAAACTCTATACGCCTTTTTTTACCGGTATTTCCGGCGATTCGAAACTTCCTCCCCGGAAATTAGCTGAGTTAGGCAATGCTTACGAAAACGGGGTAGAGGTAGTACCACAAATACTCAGCAAGGATGCCGGCGAAATGATCCGCTTTGCCGGTTTTTGCCACAAGATGGGTTTTCAGGAACTTAACTGGAACCTGGGTTGTCCCTATCCCATGGTAGCAAAAAAGAAACGAGGTTCGGGCATGCTTCCCTATCCCGAAATGGTTGATGAAATCCTTTCAAAAGTGGTTAGCGAAACAGATATCCGGTTCTCGGTAAAATGCAGGCTTGGGTACGAGTCAGCTGAAGAAATTTACAAGCTTATTCCTGTCTTTAACCGCTATAATATTTCGGAGGTAAGCATACATGCCCGCATAGGCAAACAACTTTATACCGGCAAACCGGATATTGAAACATTCCGGGAAGCGATTTCACTACTCACAGTTCCTGTGGTTTATAATGGCGATATTTTTACAGTTGAGGATTTTAATAAGCTCAATACTCAATTCAGTTCAATTTCCGCCTGGATGATTGGCCGCGGTTTACTTTCGGATCCTTTTTTGCCCGCCCGAATCAAGGGATTAATGCTTCCGGCTGATCAGCAGTCACATATCAGGCGGTTTATTGAGGACCTGTATTCGGGATACCGCAAGCAGATGAATGATAACCTGTCGGCTATCGGAGTTTTAAAAGAATACTGGCATTTCCTCGCTGAATCGTTTAATGATCCGCACCAGGTATTTAAAACCCTGAAAAAAGTGAAAAATTTTGATGAATATGAAGAAGCAGTTGCCTTTGTTTTCAATGAATACGAGTGGGTTGGCTCAAAATGAAAGACCCCGCCAAAAGCAGGGTTTTCTATTGTTCTGATTTATTTTGATACTCTTTTTTACCC
>JBBSBP010000317.1:0-2554 GCA_038251165.1 Bacteroidales bacterium
CCGGGCACACGGGGCAAATCAGCACCAACGGCTGCAAACTTTAGTATATATCCGGAATGGTCGGGTTTAAAATGATGCGTCTAAGACGCCAAACCAACAACCCCTCGTTACCGCTATCGCTCAAACGAGGGGCAGTGAGGGGGGGCAGTGAGGATTCTCAATATGAATAAAAGTCCAACTTGGATTTTGAAATCTATTGTTTATCTCGTACGATGGCATTGTCACTTTTGTAATGTGCGTTAAACGTATTAAATAGCAAAATGTTTATAGTACTTTTTCGAAACTTAGATTATCCTCGTTCCGCTAGGCTATTATATAACTGCTTGATTTTTTGATCTGTTAAAAGTAACCGGTTATGTTTACAAATCAAAACTATTGATGGGTTTTTACGATTCTTATTATCTCAAAATTGTTTCCGGCAATTAATCCAATGGACCAATAATTATTCAGAGCCGTAGGTCCATCAGGTATTGAAAGGATGGAACTTTTTTTGTATTCCCATTTTATCCATCTTTTTGGCTTCAACAAATTTGTTGAAGCCATTTAAACGGTTTTTTTGCATTTACAAAAATTATTTTGAATATCCTTTAATGTGCCTAAATTGATGAAAATTGAAATGATATCCTTTGCCGTTGACTTCAGTCAACGGTTAAAAGAATGACCAACATTCCGGGCTTTAGCCCAAAGTGACTGTGGCTAAAGCCATTGGCTTCGATGATCATTCTGTCCGTCTGCTGAAGCAGACGGCAAAGGATAACTTGTAGGTATAGTTTCGGATATTCATTAAAATTATAAAGGCGGAGGGGTTGGTTCCGTTTCAAGGGGCGCATAAATGATGGGCGAAATCCCATCAGGAAATAACAGGTTGGAAACAGGGATTCCAGGATGGTCGCGATGGTATTTTTTGCAGGCTTCATTCAGGTCGCACACTACTTTGATCAGTAATTCAAAATTATTAAAATTAAAAAGGCCGCCCGATTTTATTCAGACGACCTTCCTTGATTTAGTGTTTCAGGTGGTTTAGGAATTGAAAATGAACTAAATCGCTTATTAAATTTATTTGGTATAGAATAGAATTCAATAGTATTCGTTAAAGACAGCCTGCTTTCGGGAAACCCTTACGGCAACTGGTATTTTATCAGATTTTTTTACATATTGCAGCCCAGCCACCTCCTTTTGCCAGGTCAATTTTCAGCTTATCGGCTTTGGTTACCTGCCTGACAATTCGTTTATAATCGTTACAGCTTTTTTCTGCATTTATCCCGTCCTGCATAATTTCTATTTCATAGGTTCCTTCACCCAGAAACGAAAAATCAACATTCAGCGAACGGGCAGTCCAGTCGGTCATCGCTCCCAGGTACCAGTTGTTATCCTTCTGACGTGCAATCAGAATATAATCGCCAACTTTTGCATCCAATACTTTTGTATCGTCCCAAACGGTTGGCATTTTACTGATGAAAGACGTACTTTCCTGTTCCTTGTAATAATTGGTCGGACTATCGCACATCATTTGTAAGGGGGCATCATAGCAGACGTACATCGCAATTTGATGGCAGCGTGTTCCAAGACTCATCGGATTCGAAAAACTGATTGCATAATCTTCTTCGTTTTTGTTGGTCATGGAGCCGGGAGTAAAATCAAGCGGACCTGCAAGCATTCGGGTAAAGCATAAAGTCACATCGTGTTCAGGAGTGATATCCTTGCTCCATTTGCAATTTTCCATTCCTTTTACACCTTCATGATTGATTATATTCGGATAAGCCCTGGCCATTCCTGAAGGTTTAAACGCTCCGTGAAAATCGACTAAAAGTTTACGGTCGGCACAGGCTTTGGCGGTGCGTTCGTAAAAGTTCACCATGTATTGTTCTGAACGGGCCATAAAATCTACCTTGATCCCTTTGGCTCCCCATTTGGCATAAATATCCAGAATAGCTTCCATATCAGCATCCAAAGCATTCCACAAACACCAAAGAATAATGTCAACATTTTTTGACTTTCCGTAGGCAATTAATTCGTTGATGTCCAGATCCGAATTTGATTCTTTAATATTGGTTGTCGACTGGGTCCATCCTTCATCCAGAATAATATACGGAATATTGTTTTTGGCAGCAAAATCAATGTAATATTTGTAGGTTTTGGTATCCAGTCCTGCTTTAAAGTCGACACCGTAAATGTTGTTTTCATTCCACCAGTCCCAGGCAACCATTCCTGGTTTAATCCAGCTGGTTTCCGGGATCTTATTCTCTCTGGAAAGGAGAAATACCATTTGATTTTCAACCAGACGTGCATCTTCAGTACTGATCATGAAAACGCGCCATGGAAACGTGCGTGTTCCGGAAGTTTTTGCAATGAAATCAGCTTCCTCCATATTTTGAATGGCCCGATCACCTTTGGGTTCAGACTTCAGGATAACATGCGGATATTTACTTTTAAAAGCCGTTGTGCCGGTAGCTTCCATAAATAAACACGGATAATCGAACAAGTCTGCTTCAGTAATTCCGATTTTGATGTTATGGTCAGCTTTTACCAGGGTTGGAAGAGAGCAAAATCTTCC
>JBBSBP010000318.1:0-2553 GCA_038251165.1 Bacteroidales bacterium
AGTTTATAATCAAGTTATTCTCATCAAGGTGTCTTACATCCGATTCATATTCATTGCCTTCGGAGTCAATTATTGTTACCGAAGGGTATTTATTCAGATTGTGATTCACTTCCCAAACTCTGGAAGGATTTGATTGGGTGTGCCGGTAATATTTATCCGAATCAATCGAAATCCAGTTACCATTGTTTCGGGCATAAGTATGATTGTCTTTGGGAGCATCAGTTAAGAAATCATGCCAGGCATCATTCAGATACCCCTGAAACTTATTCAGTTTAAATTGCATGGAACCCGACTGAGGATCTAATCCCCCGTTATCAAATTCCCCCAGTTTGATGGCATTCTGTAAGCGAATAAACCCGGACTTGAAAATTTCAAAAACAACCGAACGGTGATCTTCATCCGGCCCATTTCCCAGGGTCAAAAGCCTGTCGGTTGGAATCCATTCCAACGGGTTCTGACCTTCAGCGATGGTTGCATAAGCGCCCAGGATAATTTCCAGAAATGAATTTGTTTCAGCTCCCTGTCCAAGCGCTATGGACTTATTCCCGGTAATCAAATTATCCTGACCGATTGCCTGCCCGAATTTGATTTTGTCAGCGAATGAATTTCGTTTCCAGGAATCTGTTTCCTGATCAAATTCATCCAGTTCGGGTTTAGGTTCGTATTTTTCATTGTAAAGGCCATAAAGCTCACGCCACAGGCTGTCCACCATTTCTGACCACACACGATCGCGTGGCTTCATCGCCTTTAATTGGCTGGGACTTTTCATTGTAAACCTCCATTCCAGCCCCACCCAAACCCTCCCCTAAGGGAGGGCTTAAAAAAAGCCCCACCCAAACCCTCCTCCGTCGGCTGACGGAAGGACTTTAAAACCGGCGCGGTTATGTTTGTTCTAACGATCATATTCATATACTAAGTTGTTCATTTCGCTCTTCAAGTCTCCCCCTCGGGGGAGATTTAGAGGGGGCTGTTGGGCTGTTGGTTATTCGACCTTATACCCTCTAATTTCTGTCTGGCCGATACGGTCAACATAAATCTCGCAGCTCATTTCTTCAATAATAAATTCTCCTTCGCGTGTGCGGTACTTTTCACAAATGTTGTAAATCAGGTGCCGCAGCATGTTCACCGGAAGATCGAACGATCCGGCAACCGGTAGCCGGTTGGCCCAAAACGGGTTCCAGTATTTCCAGCGGTTGGCAAATAATCCGGAGTTTTCCTTTTCGTATTCAAATGAAAAAGTTGCGGTTTCGTTTCCACCAAATGTTTCCACCAGCTGTATTAAAAAGCGGGGTGAAAATGGCTGCTGTTTGCTTTTCCAGGCATTCATGTTTCCCGGTTGCTGAACGATGGCGGTATTGGGGAACCCAAGGGAATTGTTGATTCCCATACAGGCTGACCAGTTTGATTTGATTTCTTCCACTTCTTCGCGGCCATATTCAAACCATCCATCCTGAAGGCCTACCGATACGCGTTCCCATCCAAAGACATCAGTAAATGACGTATCGTAAGTCGTTTCATCAACCTTCGAACTGGTGATCCATTTGTATTCATAAAATGATCTTGAATCTGTCACAAATCGAATATCACCTTCTTTTGGGTTTGCCAGCAACAGTAGCTGAGTATAATTGGCAACCGTCTCCTTAATATCCGCCCGACGATCAGCCAGATCGGTATAACCTTCGCTAAAAACAAGGTCGTTATCGTCGTGTTTCCGCATGTATTTAAGCGCCACATTTTTCTTTTCCCCGATCTCCCAGGTTCCTAAAAAATAATCGTTCAAATCCAGAACCTCAGTTGCTGTCAATATCGTTTCACGGCTTAGGATATCAACGGTTCCGTTTGGCTTGAAAAAGAAAACTACGTTTAAAAGGTTCTGTACCGACAACAGAAAATCGCCGGCTGTCATTTTTGGTAAATGATTTTTAGGCGTTATCGTAATACCATCATAAGCCCGAGTATAATTTGAAATGATGTATCCAACTGAAATGGGAGGACCATCATCCACACGAACAAATCCATCGATTGTGAAATCAAAATAGGAACTGGTTTGAATACTTTGCTCACCATACAGGTAAGAGAGTCTGGTGATATCAAAGTTGTTGTAAATGCATATTTTCCGAAGATTTCTGTCCGTATCCAGAAAATTATTGACGATATGAAAATCGGAGTCTTTCAGGATATTTTTAACCACATAACCCAAATAAAAGAAAGGAGTTACAACCGAAACTTCACCCGTTTCATAGGTATTTCCGACGAATGGCAGCCTGTGCAGATTAATTGACGAGGGTAATAATTTGACTATGCCAATAGGTTCCTTGCTGTTTACCTGACCTTTTACTGATTTGATATAACAGTATTGCATGACCTCGATATCGTAGGATATCTTTTTTGTTTTCCCAGGTCTGTCAGGATCCGGAATAGTTGCTTCCCGGGTAACCACAACGCCCTTATCTTTGAAAAAATCGGAATTTTGGATGGGGAAACAACAATACGGTGAATTATCCGGAGAATAATCTATTCGGTTTACCCAATCAATTTCTTCACTGAATTTAT
>JBBSBP010000319.1:0-2547 GCA_038251165.1 Bacteroidales bacterium
CTGACGACAGCTACTTTACAACTCAGAGAAGGTCTTCCGGTTCAACTCGATACTTTGGTTACAAACCAGCAAATTATAAAATAATACAATGAGTTTATCATCAACCAGCATAGAACGCCCGGTACTGGCAACAGTATTTTCTCTTGTTATTCTTTTATTTGGGGCAATCGGGATGACCTACCTTGGTGTACGAGAATTTCCAAGTGTAGATCCACCTCTCATTTCAGTCAGCACTTCTTATCCGGGAGCTAATTCAGATGTTGTTGAAACCCAGATAACTGAACCTCTTGAACAATCCATTAATGGTATTCCCGGAATTAGAACATTAACAAGTACCAGTAGTCAGGGACGAAGCAGAATTTCTGTTGAATTTGAATTGACAGTTGATCTTGAAACGGCTGCAAATGATGTACGCGACAAAGTATCGCAGGCTCAGCGATATTTACCACGCGACTGCGATCCTCCAACTGTTTCTAAGGCTGATGCCGATGCCAGCCCTATTATGTTTATTGCAGTTAAAAGTCCAAAACGTTCGTTGCTCGAGCTTTCAGAAATTGCTGAACTTACATTTAAAGAGCAGTTGCAAACCATTTCGGGGGTCAGTTCAATTCTGATTTGGGGCGAAAAACGGTATGCGATGCGTATATGGCTGGAACCTTCAAAATTAGCAGGTTATCAAATGACCCCGCTGGATGTTCGCAATGCCATTATGCGCGAAAATATTGAACTTCCGGCTGGCAGCATCGAAGGCAATACAACTGAATTAACCATTCGCACCCTGGGATTAATGACAACTCCGGCAGAGTTTAATAACCTGATTTTAAAACAGGTGGGTGATCAATCGATCCGGGTGCGCGATATTGGCCGTGCAGAACTTGGACCAGAAGATCTCCGTGGAATTATGAAAATGAACGGGATTCCCATGGTAGGAACGGCTATTGTTCCTCAACCGGGAGCTAACCATATTGAAATTGTTGATGCTGTTTATGAGCGACTTGATTACATTAAAAAAGATCTACCAGATGATGTGGGAATTGAAGTTGGTTTCGACAACACTGAATACATTCGCACTTCAATCAAGGAAGTAAAAAATACCATTTACCTGGCATTTTTTCTTGTAGTTATAATTATTTTTATTTTTCTGCGCGACTGGAGGACCACTATACTGCCAATTCTTGTAATTCCCGTTTCGTTGATAGGTTCGTTTTTTGTTATGTATTTGGCTGGTTATACAATTAACGTTTTAACACTTTTAGCCATTGTACTTTCCATTGGATTGGTAGTTGATGATGCCATTGTTATGATGGAAAATATTTATGTAAAAATTGAGCAGGGGATGAGTCCTCGCGAAGCAGGTATAAAAGGAGCCAACGAAATATTTTTTGCCATTATTGCAACAACAATAACATTAATTGCGGTTTTCTTTCCCATCGTATTTTTGGAAGGAATGACAGGAAGGCTTTTCCGTGAATTTAGTATCGTAATTGCAGCTGCTGTTGCCATTTCTTCTTTTGTCGCATTGACGCTGACACCCATGCTTTCGACAAAAATTCTGAAAACAAGGCATAAAAGGAGCAAAGCCTTTAACTGGACAGAAAAATTCTTTGTCAAACTAAACAGGGCATATCAAAATTCGCTTAACTCGTTTCTTAATCGAAAATACATCTCACTATTTATTTTGGCCATTTCATTTGTTCTTATATATATTCTTTGGAAAAATATCCCCGCAGAAATGGCGCCATTGGAAGATCGTTCGCAATTAAGCATCAATATGTCCACTCCGGAGGGTTCTACTTATGAATATAATGCTGCATACACCGAAGAAGTGGCTGCACTGGTTGAAAGAACCGTTCCTGAACGGGATAAATTAACTACAATGATATTTGGTGGTCACTCACATGTCCGTCTTGTTTTGGTACCTCCATCAGAAAGGACACGTTCGCAGAAGGAAATTGCCGCCCAGCTTACCGGAGAACTTCGGAAGATGACAAAAGCAAGGTCAAGTGTTATCCAGCAATCGACATTTGGTGGCAGACGAGCAGGGCTTCCAATCCAGTATGTACTGCAGGCCCCCAGCATTGATAAACTGCGTGAAATTTTACCGGCATTTATGGCTGAAGTACACGACAATCCGATCTTTGAAATGGCTGACGTGGACCTTAAGTTCACTAAACCAGAGTTACAAATCGTAATTAATCGCGACAAGGCAAACCTGCTGGGAGTATCTACTCAAAATATAGGGCAAACCCTTCAACTAGCTCTAAGCGGGCAACGATTCGGGTATTTTATTATGAATGGGAAACAATATCAGATTTTGGGTGAACTGGCACGTCAGGATCGAAATAAACCATTGGATTTAAAATCGCTTTATGTAAGAAATAATTCTGGTGAAATGGTTCAGCTTGATAATTTTGTAAACCTTCAGGAATCGACTGCACCCCCGCAGTTATATCGTTATAACAGGTTTGTTGCTGCCACTGTTTCAGCTGGTTTAGCTGAAGGAAGAACGATTAGTGAAGGACTTGCCGAAATGGATAAAATTTCTGC
>JBBSBP010000320.1:0-2507 GCA_038251165.1 Bacteroidales bacterium
ACTGATTTCAGATTTTCAATGATTTGATTCCGATATTTGGTATTTTTTATAATAATAGATTGATACTCATGGTTGCTGAATACAAATTTTGTAAGTTCAAACTGATTTCAGCGAATATTTAGGCTGCTGTTGCCAAGGCCTGCGTTTTCTCCAAATACTCTTTAAACAACATAGGCTTACCAAAGCGGATATAGTGCGTTAAACTTTGATGCATAAAGCCCGCGAAAGGAATATTGCGTAATTTACATGTAGTGTAAATTGATAATAAAACAGCATAGGCATTGGCTCCTTTGGCTGATTTGCTTCCAAATGATACTTTTCTTTTCAACACACCAATGCGGATTAAATATTCAGCATAATTGTTATGACATGGAACTCCCTGATGATCTACGAATGTTAATATTCTTGACCTCTGTCGGTTAACTATCTCAATAATATTCTGCAAAACAGCGTTTGGATTTCCCCAGCTTTGTAATGCATCGAGTCTTTGATGAAGCTTATTTCTGCGCCTGTTAAATGTATCTTCTCCAAGTTCTGTCCGCTGCAATTGAAGTTGCTCCCCGTCTTTTAGTATTTTTCTCAATTTCAGGTAATATTGGTAAACACATACTAAATCGGGAAAGGCCTTATACAGTTTGCGGATCTTTCTTAAAACGTGGGCCATGCAGGTTTGCTGTTCACAAAACAATGACATATAGGCCCTCCATCCATCAACCACTAAAACCCCGGTAAATATTTCGCCCATAACTCTCCTTACCACGTCTTTGCCCCTTGAACTGTCTATGGTATAGTACGCGGTATCTAAAGTCCCAAATACCCACAACCACCAATTTTTTCCATTTACCCGCCAGCCCGTTTCGTCCGCGTGAAGGATGCCTGCCGATTTTATAGTATCTAATATTTCCTCATAAACAGGGGCCATGATTTTGGCTACCCTTATTACATGTGCAGATAACCCGGCTGTGGTAATAGTTTGTCCATAAAATGCTGTCAGATATGAGGATATTCTGGTGAATGGAAGGCATAAGCTAACCCACATATAACTTAGCATTATGGTAGTGTTTATACCTATGTCAGACTTGGGTAGGGCAAGTTCAGAGTGTGCGGTAATTACTTTTTTACAGCTATGGCAAAATTTCTTTTCCTGCACCACTTCTATCACTTCTGGTTGGATTTGTACTGGGGGGATGTCCTGAATGATGCGGATATTTTTACTTTCAAGAACAGGTTCATTGCTCAAATCCGCTCCACAGTTATCGCATATTTCAACTTTCGCGGTTTCTTGTCGCGTAATCAAACTGCTTTTTGCCTTGTTCCCAGCCCCTAACCTGCTTTGCTTGCCCCGGCCTTTCTTTTTCCCATGGCCATCATTGCCAACTCCTTTTAATTCCCATTCAGGTTGTTTGGACGTAGGTTGGTTCGATTTTAGGTTCACCACTTTTATTTTTCGCTTTTCTTCTTCGGCTTTATAACGTTCGAGTTCTTGTTTTAGAAATTTGTTCTCTGATTCAAGTTCAAAATGCCGCTTCCTCAAAATCTCTATTGCGCTTACAAGCTTTCGCTTTGACAAGCCCAGCAGATATTGAATTGTTATAGTAAGCACCGATTGTAAACCCATACTGCAATGTTACAAACAGTATCATTGCTGCCGATATACCTATTCAATAATTTATCAAACATCGTATGTAAATAACTTTTTCAGGTTTTTTTTATGTTTTTTGTTTTAATATTGTACCTTTGTTAATTAACCATCTGAAATCAGTTTGAACTTACGAAAATACATCAGGTTATTGTGCGAATAAATACCTTTTAAGGTGTACTGCATCCCAAACTGTTTGCAGCTGATATGTTTAATCTCCCTGCGATCATTTTTATAAATCGACTGCATGATCCGGTTAACAAGTAAAGGCGATTCACCGCCCAATTCATCCAGGTAAATATCTGTTGTATTTCCCCGGCTGTTTTCTGTTTCCTGGCTATGAATAAAATCGGCCATCTCCACCGAAAGCTTGACTGGTTCATCGGCATATTTCACATTGAACGAATAATAACTGCCGTCGTCTGTGATCACCGATAAATTACTTTCCCCGGAAAAATCTTTTGTTGCAGCTTTTACCCTCAAAACGTTCTCTGTACCGTCCGCTTTGGCTGCCATCAGATCGGCGCTACCTAAATCCACATAACGTATAGCAGCCGGGAAGATGATGTGTACCGTTTTGCTGAAGGTTACTTCAAGCGCATAAGGCGCAATTATTTTGTCAAAGGTCAGCGGACGGGTCAGTCCCTGGAAATAATCACCGGTACTGGGCATTGTTTTCACACTACTGCCATTCGTTTGATCTTGGGCACAGACAGCAAATGCGCCTGCCATAAAGGCAAGAATGATAAAAATTCTTTTCATTTGAAACTTGTTTTTGATGAGCCTCCCCTAACCTCTCCAAAGGAGGAGAAGGAGGATAAGCCCGGTTAATACTAAAATCGTTTACTAATGTTTTTAAAGTCTCCCT
>JBBSBP010000321.1:0-2464 GCA_038251165.1 Bacteroidales bacterium
GAAGAAAAGCCGGCTTTCGAACATTTTCTGGTGAACCAGTACACTTCCTTTTGCCTGTATGGCAGTTACCAGGATGACGCTGATAAGGTCGGGTGTAAAACCGGGCCAGGGAGCATCCGATATGGTCATAATTCCCCCATCCATAAATGATTCCACTTCGTAATGATCCTGGGCAGGGATATGAATATTGTCGCCCTGTTGTTCGATAATGATGCCCAATTTCCGGAACACATCAGGGATTATGCCAAGTGCGGGATAGTTCACATTGCAAATGGTTATATCGCTGCGGGTCATGGCGGCCAGGCCAATAAAGCTTCCTACTTCAATCATATCCGGCATCAGGGTATGCGATGTGCCGCTCAATTTCTCAACACCTTCAATCTTAAGCAGGTTGGAACCTATGCCTTCGATTTTGGCACCCATCCTTACAAGCATTTCGCTCAATTGAACAAGGTACGGTTCGCATGCTGCGTTGAAAATGGTGGTTTTGCCTTCGGCCAGTACGGCTGCCATCAGAATATTGGCGGTTCCTGTTACGGAAGCTTCATCAAGTAGCATATAGGCCCCCGTAAGTTTTTCGGCAGTTACACGGGTAAATCCTTTGGTTGAATCGAAGTCGAAGGTTGCGCCTAGTTTTTGTAAACCGATAAAATGCGTATCGAGACGGCGGCGACCGATTTTATCACCTCCCGGTTTAGGGATGCTGCCTTTGCCAAACCGGGCAAGCAATGGTCCGAGTATCATAACAGATCCACGCAAACTCGAAGCCTGGCGACGGAATTCTTCGGTATCCTGGTAATCCAGATCAATGGTTTCGGCCTTGAAAGTATAACTACCGGTGCCGTTTTTTGTAACACCAACACCCATTGCAGCAAGCAGATCGATGAGCTTGTTCACATCCAGAATATCAGGGATGTTATGAATAGTGACCGGTTCAGGAGTGAGTAATACGGCACAGAGAATCTGCAACGCTTCATTTTTAGCACCTTGCGGTGTTATATTGCCTTTCAGTTGAAAGCCACCCTGTATTTCGAACGAACTCATAGTTTCAGTGTATTAGCAGTGCCGAAATTATAAAAAATAGCCCTCGAAACGTATATTCAAAAAAAGATTGTCAAAACCAGAAGGATTTTGATGTATGCAGAATAAATAAAAAACTATGAAACAGATTCCGGACCAAGAAGTTTATCCGATTTCTGACCCGGACTTTGGACATCTCTACTTTCCGAAATTCTTTTTACGCCCGTTATTATCGTTTTTCTTGCCTGTGAATTTACGGCGTTTGAAAGGTTGCTTCTGTTTATCCAGTGCCTGCTGTTTATTTGCTTTCAGGATATCGGTAGTGGAGTGCAGGCGGTCGTCTTCACGCAGTTTAAGTTTGGTGCCCGACAGCAGGCTGAGGTGTTCGTGTATCAGTTCATCATTCACTGAATCGCGGTTCCAGTTAAGGTACATCTTTTTCAGGTTATTGGCAATGGTCTTAACCAATTCGTCTTTTTCTTCACCCTCTTCGTAGGTAACCGCCTTTTCGATCATGCGTTGCATGTATTTGCCGTAAGGCCTTAGTTTAATAGTCTCTTGTGTATAGGGAACTTTCGTTGGAGCCGGAGCTTCTTCGGGACGAGGCGGAACAGGATAAGGAGAATCGATATCGAGTGTAAAATCCGACATCAGGTGAACATGATCATACAGTTTATGTTTAATATCCACCTGGTCGCGCATGTCCGGGTTCATGATGGCAAGGATATTGACGAGAGTGGTCGTCAGTCGGTTTCGCTGTTCACGGTCGGGAAGTGAAGCGATATAAAGGATTATGTTCTGAATGTTCCGGCCGTATTCGGAAATCTTCATGGAGCCGCGGGTGGTGTTGTATTCCATATTGTGAATGCTTTGCTTAAATGAATTGCAGGCCTGTGTAATATAAAAGTAATTAAAGTAAGGCTTTTGAAATCGGTGTTAATCTTGCCTGGTTATAAAACCGGCTCGCAGAAAATCTGATTTACGTATAAAAAAATCCGGAGAGAATCTTATTAAAACTTTGGCAAAGGTAATACTATTTTTTAATTTATATTCCTGCATTTTCATTAGCTGGAATATTTTCAGTAATAAATCATTGCTATAATTCCGATGCAAATATAGGTTTCGATTTTTTGGTATTTATTCTCAGCCGGGAAAAGGGAATTTCACAAAAGATTTTTAACCTTTACGATTAATCCTGTTCATGCCATAAATGTAGAATGAAACCATCGTTTATATGTGTAAATGTTGAAATATGTCTGACATTTGCAATAACTTTTGTTTGATGAACGGGCCTCTGACGGATGAATATCCGAATATCAAACCTTGCTCTTCAGGCAAATCAGCAAAACATTTGCTGTAGGAATGGACTACTATATTACTTTTCGCAAATTCTGCAATAATTTCCTTATCCTGAATTTGATCGTTCAGCCTGGCTAAAAGATGA
>JBBSBP010000322.1:0-2438 GCA_038251165.1 Bacteroidales bacterium
ACGGTCCGGGCAACAAGGGAAAATTGAACCTGCTTTATCAGTTGGTGCAAAAAGGAATACCCTGGCCACTGGGAAGTTTTGAAAACAAACGATCGTTTACATCAATAGAGAATCTTCAATTTGTAATTCAACAATTGATAGAAAAAGATATTGAACCCGGAACTTACCAGATAGCAGATGATAAAGCACTTTCTACTAATCAACTGATTGAATTAATCGCGGCTTCGCAAGGGAAGAAAGCCGGCATCTGGAAGATGAATTCGAGCATCATCCGTTGGGCGGCACGAATTGGAGATAAATTGCATTTACCTCTAAACAGTGAACGACTAAAGAAACTCACCGAATCATACATAGTTTCGAACAACAAGTTGAAGAAGGCTTTGGGGATTGAAAAGATGCCGGTAAGTGCAGAAGAGGGAATGCGGAAGACACTGGAAACGTTTCGAGGCTGAGATTGCCACATTCCGCTACGCTCTCCCGATCTTCATTACCGATAAACATCGGTACAGGCAGGGACAAGCTATTCGCAATGACGGTGTGCCGAGAGATTGCTTCTCCCGAATCCTCGCGGTCGCAATGACGGAGAATATGACGAATGGATAAAACAATAACATCAAATTTAAAAAGTTGGGATATCCAAATTCCTTTTGTAATTTTGATTTCTTAATACTCGACAATATGGACAACTTAAAACAAATACGTGAAATCAGGCCAGAGGAACTTAATCATATTGCAAGAAAAGCCACTTCTGATGGTTTTGCAAAAGCGATTAAATCAAACATAACAGTAGTTTATACAGAAGGAAATGCCTTGATAGAGAGACAACCTAATGGCAAGAAAGTAACGCTAATAAGATTGAAACGTGAGAAACGGAATTTAACTAATAAGTTCAAATTAAAATAGAATGCAAACCAAAAGGCTGCGACTATTTGCCGGTCCAAATGGTTCAGGAAAAACAACTATTCTTGAGCGAATCCCAAAAGAAGTGAATTTGGGTTATATCGTGAATGCCGATGACATTGAAAAAACGTTGATCAGGGATGGTAAATATCCACTAAATGATCAGAACATAAACACCAATACTTCATTACTTCAAACCTATATCAAAGACGAAGGGTTTTCAAAACAAAAAATCAATGATCTCAGTTTTATAAATCACATTACAGTAAACGACAATAACATCCAAATACCTGAGCGATTTGTAAATTCATATGTCGCCGCCGATATTGCCGGTTTTTTGAGAATAAAGCATATTGAAAACAACCATACCTTCACTTTCGAATCGGTGTTAAGCCACCCATCCAAATTAGATTTACTAAAAATGGCTAAATCAGTTGGATACAGGATTTACTTGTATTACATAGCAACCGAGTCCGTCGAAATTAACGTAAACAGAGTTAAAATAAGGGTTTCACAACAGGGTCATCCAGTTCCTGAAGAGGCAATTCGTAACCGATATACAAAATCCTTGAATTTACTTTATGATGCCATAAAATTGTCGGATAGGGCATATTTATTTGATAACTCCGGGAAAGAAAGCCTTTATGTTGCAGAAATAACCAATGGGGAGGATGTGGAATTGCATTGTAATACAGGAATTGTGCCCAACTGGTTTATCAACTATGTTAAAAATCGAGCAACTGGCAGCAACTAAATTTTAGTATTAAATTCCATTTCTTTATATTTCATTCGTTTCCGCATCAGCAGAAACTATATAACCGTGAAGAATTCCAATTAAAAACATTAACATTTTATTTTTGCTTTTTTAATTTTTACTTGACTGATATGCAAACAAATTTCAACCTCGATAATTTCATCAAAACGTTTGTTACCAAACGTGAAGATAGCCTTTTAAAGCCCGATTTCGAAAAATACCAATCAGAACTTAATACCCGGATTAACGGGAAGAAAGTTTTGGTTATCGGCGGTGCAGGCACTATTGGCTCTTCTTACATCAAAGCCATTTTAAAATTCAGGATAGCCAAATTGGTAGTCGTCGATATTAACGAAAACGGCTTAACCGAGTTGGTGCGTGATTTAAGGAGTTCAACAGAATACAATATCCCTGAAGATTTTATTACTTATCCGGTCAACTTCGGAGATCGTGTATTTGAAAAAATATTTCAGCAGCATGGCCCTTTCGAAATTGTCGCCAATTTTGCTGCCCACAAACATGTACGCAGCGAGAAAGATATTTTCTCGATTGAAGCCATGATTGAGAACAATGTATTACGTGCCCGCAAATTGCTTGATTTGCTTTTGGTTTATCCTCCTGAACATTTCTTTTGTGTTTCAACCGATAAGGCTGCCAACCCAGTCAACATCATGGGAGCCAGCAAAAAGCTAATGGAAGAATTAATCATGGCTTATGCTGATAGATTACCCATCAAAACAGCACGTTTTGCCAATGTGGCTTTTTCAAACGGCAGTTTACCGCT
>JBBSBP010000323.1:0-2384 GCA_038251165.1 Bacteroidales bacterium
AACTGCCGGTTAAAATTTGACAAATTATGAAACCCACTCATATAACAAATTTCCGAAATGTTGTATTGTTCAGCGCTCAAAAGTTTGCAGGAATAGCCAACACGAACCTCATTTAAAAAATTGATAAAAGTTTTTCTGGTTCGCTGTTTAAAAAATTTGCAAAATGCATTGGGCGACATATTCGCAATTTCGGCAACCTGATTGAGGGTTAAATCAGAAGCGAAGTTTTTCATAATGAAGTCGCATACTTCTGTAATCTGCTCAGATCCGGAAGCTTTAAAGTTTTGTGTAAAACCAGGACTGGCCAGTTTTGACTTTTCATCTGTAATGGCAAGCTGGTTTAGTAAAGACAAAAGTGTGATTATCCTTTCCGGGCCTGACATTTCCAGCATGTCATTCATTTTTTGAGCAACCATTATTCTTGTGCGACCTAGAATGGAGAAACCCATAATAGATTCTTTAAGAAATGCCGCAATGGAATCCATTTCAGGGAGATTGAAAAAGTTGTTTCCAAGGAAATCAATATTAAAATGAATAACAATTGCCTCAGCAGTTAGAGTTGAATCTTCCTCGTAGTAAACCTGATTATTGTGATAAACATGTGGAAGATTCGGTCCAAGAAAAGCCAGGTCACCATCCGAAAAACTACTCATATGATCTCCTATAATTTTTTCTCCTGAACTTTTTAAAACGAGCACCAATTCGTACTCCGGATGGTAATGCCAGGGCGTTGGATAATGCGAATACACATCTTTTTGGAGCACAAATGAGGATTTTGCATCCTTGTTTAACCGTTCTACAATCAGTTTCATGTAATACAATTTTACCGTAAATTACAGTAAAAATTTTGTAATACTCAATAAAATAGTATCAGTATTAATCCTAAATATCAACGAATTTTGATGGCGGATATTCAACTTAATAAATTGAATTGCCTATACTTCACCTGATTAATGAAAATGTTAAATCTAAAACTGACAAAAATGAAAATTCAAGCAGGTAAAATTATCCTCGGAGTGGTCATGATGATATTAGCATCATGCAGTCAAACAACACAAAAAGATCCGATCAGCCTATATGCGGAAATCGATCGTTCAGCAAACCCGAATACGCTTGCCGAATCGGAGAAAGATCAAGGCTGGAATATACTCTTCGACGGTTTACATACAACCGGATGGCATGGGTATAACATGCAGGGAATACCAGATTGCTGGACTATCGAAGACCAATCACTTACCATGACTACCGAAGGCAGGGCTGAAAGTCAGGATATTATCACAGACAAAACGTATAAGGATTTTGCCTTGAGTGTCGAATTCAAACTAACCACAGGTGCCAACAGTGGAATTATTTTCCAGATTGCAGAAGATCCCAAATACAAATTTCCTTATGAAACAGGACCTGAATTTCAGGTTATAGATCAGGATAACTGGCCCGACAAACTGGAAGATTGGCAAATCTGTGGAGCCAATTACGCCATGTATCCACCTAAAACCCTGCCTTGCAAACCTGTTGGTGAATGGAACCAGGCCTTTCTGGTGGTGAACGGAAACCATGTGACACAAATCCTAAATGGAGAAATGGTTGTTGAATACGATAAATATTCGGATGAATGGAAAAAACTTCGAGACAGTGGTAAATGGGCCAGTTTCCCTGACTACGGAAAATACGATGAAGGCCACATTTCTCTTCAAAACCATGGTACCAAGGTGTTTTACAGGAACATAAAATTAAAAGAGCTCTAACCAATTAAATTAGATTGTTATGAATAAAAATAGTAATTCCAGACGTGAGTTTTTAAAAAATGCAACTGCTGTAACAGCAGGAGTCACAATTGTTCCCAGTTTCACAGTAAGCGGAATGGGTTACAAAGCTCCGAGTGATAAACTTAATATTGTAGGAATTGGTGTTGGTGGCAAGGGTCATCCAAATTTAGTGGGGATGAATACCGAAAATATTATTGGTCTTTGCGATGTGGATTGGAAATATGCAGAAAAATGTTTCAATGAATTCCCGAAAGCCAAACGTTTTTGGGATTGGCGAAAGATGTTTGACGAGCTGGATAAATCGATTGATGGTGTAATGGTGGCGACTGCCGACCATTCGCACGCCATTGTTGCGGCCAATGCCTTGACCATGGGAAAACACGTGTATTGCCAGAAACCGCTGACACACTCCGTTTATGAGTCGAGATTGCTTACCAAATTGGCAGCCAAACACAAAGTTGCTACACAAATGGGCAATCAGGGAAATTCAGGCGATGGTGTCCGTCAGGTTTGTGAATGGATTTGGAACGGCGAAATTGGAGAAGTAAAAGAAGTACATGCCTGGACCGATCGTCCAATCTGGCCGCAAGGATTGCAGCGTCCTGTTGAAAAGATGAG
>JBBSBP010000324.1:0-2377 GCA_038251165.1 Bacteroidales bacterium
CCCCTTTGGTTAAAGATTTATCAGTCCTTCAACGTCGTGGATCTTGGCATCGAGTGTTCGTTTCATTTCGTCGATCACCGAGCTGATGACGGCTGAGTTGGAGGTTTTAAACTCGTTACCGTTGGCATCGCGCAGGCTGATCACTGAACTAAGCGAATCGGCACCGATCTGAAAGGTCTGCAACTTGCGGCGCGAATCGTTCAGTGTCTTCCAGCGGTCGATCAGCATCGAGAGGTCTTCCACCCGTTGGATGCGTTCTTCGAGAGTCAGCTTTCGGGCTGCTTCTTCCACTTTTTCTTCCTTAACAACTTTCATGGTAGGCGTTTCTACCACAACTGATTCAACAACTTCAGCAACATTTACTTTTTCGGCAACATTTGATTTACCCATGATATTTTGCCCATGCCTTTGGGTCTTATTTTGGCTTCTGGCACTGCCGGTTAAAATTAAATTACGGGTAATCACCATTGAGCCGGGCGGATTCTTGTCAAGGGTAGCTGGGCAAGGCAAGGTAAAAACCCCTTGACTTTTCCGGCAGGCGTAAATACCTTCACCCGATAATTTGAGTGTAACTACTTTCTCTGTCGCTCCCAAAAAGCCTGATGATCTGGTTAAATGATTTGTTTTCAGGATTTATTTCTGTTTTCGAACCAGGGTGTATCGCGTTGCGGTTTTACTTTGTGATAGTGTGAAGATCGTTGAATGACTGTTGGTTTTTCTTCAGACTGCAGCTTTTCACCGATTGGATTGAGCATTGATCTGGTGTTGACTTCAGGAGAATTAACCTGCTCGGAAACCGGGTAAGCATTCATCATATCGGTAGGAAAAGGGAAAAGCCTTTTGAGGTAATACGAAAGCGGCTGTTCAGACCGTATCCACTTTGCTTCGTTGGATCTGCTTAGAATAACCGGCATACGTTTGACACCGATTTCCAGAAGCATGTCGTTGGCTGTTGTGGTAAGGATGGCAAAAGCAGTTAACAGTTCTCCTGAATCTGGATTCTTCCACCGGTCGAAAACTCCTGCAAAAGCGAATGGGCGTTCTTTTCCCTGAAGATAGACCAGGTATGGTTTTTTGTCGGACGACCAAGTGTAATAGGCATCGGCAATGATCAGGCAGCGCTGCGACTGGATGGGTTTTTTAAAGGCGGATTTCAGGAAGATGGAATTTGGGCCGTTGTAATTTGGATCATCGTCCATGTTTTTATCTCCTTCAGCCCGGGCATTGATCAGGTTCATCGGTTTTTTTGCCCAGTATGGTGTCATTCCGAATTGATAAACCTGAATTTCGTGCGGATTTTCGCTGGTAATCACGTAGGAAGAATCTGTACAGGCAACAGCAAATGATTCTGAAATTGGCAGAGTTTGCTGATTTATCCTGACATTGAAACGGCTTTCAAGTTTTTCAAGTTTGCTTGCTAAAACATATTTTCGGCACATGATTGTATTTTAAACATTTTATGTGATTGAAATATAATCAGATTTCCGAAGGGTGAAAATAAAATCGGCAGAAATTAGAAAACGACCAAAAAAGAGGCAAAGCCTCTTTTCAATTATCCGTAATACGGATTACCTGTTCCGGTATAAACTTCTTCATCGGCAGCTGATGATCTGAATTCGCGGTAAGGAGCTTCGCCGCATTTCAGGCAATATGCTTTTCGGTCGGATGGCCAGTAATAAATGTTGGTTCCCTTTTTAATGCTGCAGCTGCATTTTGCACAGCTTGAATTAAACTTTGCAGTAATCATTCTTGGATCGTTTTTGTAAGTCATTGTTTATTGCCGGTGCCTTCCGGTCTTGTATAGGCATCTGGTACGCCTGTTAGTTTTAATGAATTTGGTTTGATGTTGCGTATTCTGATTCAATCTTCTGTGAGCCCCAGAAGTCACGCATTTCATCCATCGATTGAATTTTGCCGCTTTTCTTTCGGTATTCGCCTTTATGCCAGTACCAGGCAGTCTTCACATGCGAGAACCGGAAACCTTCACCTTTAAGCGTTTCTCGTACCGGAAATGTGTTGCCTGTAATCCAGATCCAGGAACCAATCATTTCGATTTCGATTCCCTGTAGGAAAATAATCCGGTCGAGCTTTTGCCTGATTTCTTCTGAAACCTGCTGCTCGTATTCTTTTCTGGATTCCGAGAAATCAGTATTGCTGTTTATCAGTTTTTTCGATAGCCGCTCGTACTGATTATTGATAATCTGCATAATTGCGGTATCGCCACCCTTATCCGGATGATAGATAAAAGCAAGGCGCCGGTATTCCTTTCGTAGTTCATCCAGCGTTTTAACATGTTCGAAAAATTTCATTTGATTTTGCTCCTGCCCGGGAGACTTATTTTGGCATCCGTCGGTGGACGGACTTTGTCTGGCTCGCC
>JBBSBP010000325.1:0-2367 GCA_038251165.1 Bacteroidales bacterium
ATCCGGAAGCCGACCTCAAACGCCGAAAATACGGCAATAAAATAAAAGGAAAAAGCTTTGTCCAGATCATTCGCGACAGTTGGAGAAACAATGAATATTACAGTTCCCCGGTATGGTATTCTGCATATACAGCCGGATGGATTGATATTGCCAAAGCAATTCCCTCCTTTTTGAAACAGGCATACACCAATCAAATCACATGGAAATGGCACGTCCAGATCCCTTATGCTTTCTGGGACAGAAAATTCCCTGAATCTGAATATCCGGATGTCAACCTGCGCTCCCAGGCCATCAATAAATTCATGGATGAAATCGAGGAAAACCTTTGCGGTACGGCCAACGCCAACAAACCCGTTTTCACCATGTTCGAAGTTGGTCCCAACGGAAGGACCGAAGAACAGTGGATCATCACACCACTACAAAACAAATTAAGCAGCGAGCAGGATTTAATCTCAAGCGCGGCTGCCAACTCAGAAATCCTCTTCTCCCTGATGGTTAACCCAAATGTATTGGGCGCAGGAATGCCCGGTGGAGCTTATGCCGGAAACCAGGGCGGCAGCAATATCAGGGAAGCATTTCTTGTGAACATTGCAAATGCCTGGCTCGACCGCCAAAACCTGCTCGATCCGCTCGAAACATTTGTGAGGTTTAATGGCGCCCCTGAAAACATGGAGTGGAGATTCAGAAATACAATTTTAACAACACTTGATACCGGTGCCGGTACAAAAAAAACTTTAAGCTAATGCTATTTCAAACAGTAAACGAAATTAAGGCCATCCTGCCGATTGGTGTGGGCAATGACTTTAACCGGCTAAAACCTCATATCCAAAATGCCGAAAACACGTTCATTAAACCCCTCTTAGGTTTGGATATGTATAACGCCCTTGCAACGCTGTATGCTTCAGACGAACCTCAAGGGCCTTCGGATGCTGAAAAATTACGCAGGAAAATGCTCGCTAAAGTTCAGTTTGCAACAATCCACCTGGCGTATCATATTGGCTTCGATTTCCTGAATGTCTCAGTAACAGATGCAGGTTTTCAACGCATCGAAACCGAACGCACAAAAGGTTTGTACAAATACCAGGAAGATGCAATCAAAGCATTCTTTGCAGAAACAGGATACAATTCCCTTGACGATATCCTCACTTTCCTCGAATTAAACATTGCTTCTTTTGAGGAATTTAAGTCATCTGAAAATTTCAATTCCCTGATTACTTCCTTCCTGCCCAATATTAAGGTTGTCGAAGAAATTCCTTTCAATATCCACAGAAGCCACCTGATTTTACTTGCATTAAAACCGTCCATTGCCTATATCGAAGATACTGCCATCCGACCTGTGCTTGGCGAAACAATCTACGCAACAGTTAAAACCGAAATGGCAAAGGATATAATTGATGCTAAGGTTTTAAAACTCATCCCTTATATCCGCAAACCACTCATTTATCTGGCCAGCGCCATGCTCATGGAAGAAACCGGTGCAACCCTCGGTGATAAAGGTTTGTACTTTGCAAAAAACGAGGATCAGCAACGTGCAAAAACAGTAAAAGCCCCTGCCGCCGAAGAACGCATCGGAGTACTTGTAAACCGCAACCGGCTTATCGGTAATAACTACCTTGAAATGCTCAAATCTCACCTTCTCGAAAATTGGGAAGAATACTCAGGCCAAAAGGGTTCCGCTTATAAAAGGGACAACTACGGGAAAAAAACATTCTTCGCTTAATTCATTAAAGGTTTATTTATATGGTAAATATTATGCTCGAATTCCAGCCATTCCAATTTCTGAAATACACCCGCAAACAACCGGGCGCATTTCCATCCAGCTACGCAGAACTCAAACCGGAACAGCTGATTGCAATTACCCGTTTGATAAATCAAACGATTTCCGAAACAGCTTTCCTGAAATCCATGACAGGGTTCCGGAAATTCAGGATAAATCAACTCGAAGATTATCACCGTTACCAGCTCATGCTCCTTTTTGAACCATTTATGCAAATTAAACCCCATGACCGTTTTATCATTCCATCCATCAAAACAAGTTCAGGTAAACGAGTTTCACCAAATCCAAAGCTCGCCGGAATGACATTTGCCCGGTTTATTTTTATTGAAAGTTATTTTACCGATTACCAGAACGATAAAAACCAGACCAGTTTACTAAAGTTTGTTGCTGCACTCTACCTGCCGCAAAACCAATCTTTTGATGAAAAAAAGATTGTTACCAGTAAACTGAAAATCAAACCCGAGAAACTTGAAGCCATATCCATCAATTACATACTCATCAAAGAATGGCTAGCGCTTGCTTATCCAATGGTTTTTCAAAGCAGCCGGGAAGATGATGAAACAGCAGCACCCAGGAAACTAAACAATACC
>JBBSBP010000326.1:0-2340 GCA_038251165.1 Bacteroidales bacterium
AGTTGATACAATCCGAGAAGATGGCATCGTTGGGAGAGCTTACGGCCGGCATTGCACATGAAATTCAAAATCCACTAAACTTTGTAAATAATTTTTCGGAGGTGAGCAACGAGTTAATCAAAGAGATTCAAGACGAAAGACGTAAGACGCAAGACAAGCGCGATGAAAAACTGGAAGATGAATTACTAACTGATATTTCACAGAACCTGGAAAAAATTCTGCATCACGGCAAACGTGCCGATGGCATTGTGAAAGGCATGCTTCAACATAGCCGCAGCAGCAGTGGTGTTAAAGAACCAACCAACATCAATGCGCTGGCTGATGAATATTTACGCTTGGCGTTTCATGGCTTGCGGGCAAAGGATAAATCGTTCAACGCCAAATTTGAAACTGATTTTGATACGAGTATCGGCAACATCCATGTTATCCCTCAGGATATTGGCCGGGTGATTTTGAATTTGATTACGAATGCTTTCTATGCTGTGACCGAAAAAAAGAATGCTTCTGCAAGCTCAGCATACGAACCAACAGTTTCGGTCAGCACTAAAAGGATCAGCGACACGGTGGAGATAAGAGTAACCGACAACGGCAACGGCATTCCTCAAAAAGTATTAGATAAAATATTTCAACCCTTCTTTACAACAAAACCAACAGGGCAAGGAACAGGATTGGGACTGTCGCTCAGTTATGATATTGTAAAAGCTCATGGTGGGGAGATAACTGTAAACAGTAAAGATGGAGAGGGGTCTGAATTCACAATGAAATTACCCATTACTTAAATTGATAAGATGAAATTATTACTAAAAATAGCGCTGATTTTATTGCTGCCTGTCTGTTCAAAAGCACAGGTAAATCCGCTATATCTGGAACCAACTAAAAAGGAAGCTGATAGTTTAAAGATATCTCTTACTCAGAATATTAATGATACACTTAGGATGGCTGCTTATAGAGAGCTTGCCATTTACTTTCTTGATATTAGCGTAGACAGTGCCATGTATTTTATACAGAAAGATATTCCACTTGCTAAAAAACTAAATTTAAAAATATGGGAAGCAGATGGGCTGGATTTGTATGCCCTTATTTCCAGTAATCAGGGAAAATATGTTCAGTCGGTTAAAGCGTATAACGAGGCATTGGCTTTGGTAGAAGATGAAAACACTGAACAAAACATCTGGCGTATTTCAAAATTCACAAACAGTACCTCTCCGAGATTGGCCAGGTTAAGCATGCATGCTACAATTTTACAAGATATGACTACGGTATTTGCGGTAACAGAAAATTTTGAGAAGGAATTGAGTACTATCATGCACGGCTTAAAAATTGCTAATTCTATAAACGATTATACAATACTTTCGCTGGTATACAGTAGGTTCGGAGGGATCCGTTTAAGAAACAAAGAAATAGATTCCGCTTTGATTTTTTTTAAAGAGTCGTTGGTATTTGTAGAAAAATCCGGTTTCAGAAAATATCAGTCAGGCACGCTCAATTCTATTGGCGATATATACCTGAGTAAAAAAATGTATGATAGTGCAAAACAGAATTATTTTAAAGGCTTAGCTTCTGCCCAGGCAATGAATAATGTAGTAGCATTTGGAGATATTTATCTGTCACTTGCAAAGTATTATAAGGCTACAGGTAAATATGATTCCGCAGTTTTTTATGCCCGATCGGGCTTAGATATAATTAAAAAAACAGGAAGTAATTCTAATTATGTTAAAGCATATAATACGTTTGTTGATATTTATAAAATCTTTGGCAAAACGGATAGTGTGCTGTTATACCTGCAGCTGGCTAATGCTGCAAAGGATAGTTTACTCAGCTCAGAAAAAATAAAACAATTTCAGAATATCGGTTTTGATAACCAACTCCGTTTGCAGGAACTGGAAAAAGAAAGCATACAAACAAAAAACAAAATCAGGACTTATGCGCTGCTTGGCGGTCTTGGAGTATTTTTGTTGGTTGCCTTGGTTCTATATCGAAACAATCGCCAGAAGCAAAAAGCAAATGGAGTATTAGAGAAAACTTTGCTTGATTTAAAATCTACCCAAACCCAACTTATTCAATCCGAAAAAATGGCCAGTCTCGGAGAATTAACTGCCGGCATTGCACACGAAATTCAAAACCCATTGAACTTTGTGAATAATTTTTCGGAGGTAAGCAACGAGTTAATCAAAGAGATTCAAGACGAAAGACGTAAGACGCAAGACAAGCGCGATGAAAAACTGGAAGATGAATTACTAACGGATATTTCGAATAACCTTGAAAAAATAAATCATCATGGTAAGCGCGCAGCCGATATCGTGAAGGGAATGCTACAACACAGCCGCAGCAGCAGCGGTG
>JBBSBP010000327.1:0-2330 GCA_038251165.1 Bacteroidales bacterium
GATTTTAAAACGTTTGTCTGCTTTTGATTGGGCATCGCGAGCCTGGGGAAAATAGGAATAAATAATATCAAGGCCACCGGCGGTGGTGTCCAATATTTCTTGTTGTTCGATAAATGCCATTGGTTACAGAGTTACGAAAGTTACAGTTTAAAAGTGCGAAAGCATGGAATTGGTTGATATTACTTCGCAAATTTCCGTCGGGTAACTTCTGTTGGAACATACCCTTTGCGGGTGACCTCCAAATATAGCTGGCCTTCACCAAGGCATGTAAGGCAAGGGGTGTAGAAAACATCCTGGTCGAGATCTTCCGGTATGTGTTTTTCCTGTCCTGAACCGGAACACACCATGCATTTGCAAAGGGAACGTGATTTCTGAAATAAGGTAGGGCAGTCTTCAGTGTCTGGAGTTTCGAGAAAGCGCAGAAGGGCCAATGCCTCGTCACGCATTTCAACGCTCCCATGCCGGGCACTTAGCATGCCGCCAATGGCTTCCCTGATCAGGTATTTGGTACGTAGCAATACAACAAGCGATTGCTCGTTAAAATCAGTTTTGATAAGTTTCATTTTATTGTTTGTGTTTTTGAGGTTTTTTTAGTTGATCATTTTGTTGAATACCGGAGCACCGCCAGGGACTCTACTCCGGATCGCTTCAACCACCGTACTGGTGGCCATGCCGGGAATCGGACCCGGCCAGACCAATGGCCTGCCTTTCCTTGGTAGTCGGTTTGCCCCGGTGCTGTATGCACCAGGGCTTGGTTTGAATTAAAAAAGTGGATTGTGATCAAGTACGCAAGCCGTTTTACATTGTGGGGCAGCGGCCAGTACTGCCAGATATTGCAAGCTAGCTAAGCTCAAAATTCCTTTTGCGCTGTTCAAATGGAATGCTATACTGATAGCGTTTATTCAAGGCCCGAAATAGTTTTTGTTGGGTCGTTCTGATTTCATTGCCGATCATGCTGTAATCCATTTTTAAATCCTGGAGTTTTGCATTCAGCATACCGATCATTTTTTGTTCCTCGGCTGCACCGTATAAGAATTCAAAAATCAGTTCCTGATACACCAGGAATGCATATCGGAGGTTTTGATCAATAATGTTCGGGTTCAGTAGCTGGATCCAGCGGATAAAACCTTTTTTATCCAGGCAGAAATGCAGGTAGTTGTCACCAAACAGGGTTTTGTTACTCTTTTTAGCGTAACAAAACGCCAAAATCGGGTCGTTTTTGATTTTAACCACCTGTTTCTCGGTGTCAATTTTGAAGAAATCGCACAATGGTTTGATGAAAATATGTTCATCATCATTCTTCACGGTGGCCGTGAACATTTGCAAAGCTGTTGTTTCCATTTTGTAGGTTGATTTAAAAAGTTGTTATGATTTTGCAATTGAGTCGAACAGTGTTTTTTCTTCGTTGATAACACTCAAGTCGAGTTCACGTAATTGAGAATTGAGCTGTTTTATTTTTCGTTTTGACTGATCCATCTGGTAAGCAATTTCTGGGTCAAGCAAGTTAAGACAACGATCAATTTCAAGTTCGGCTTTTGCTTTTTCGCTCAATAGTTCTTTGCGGCCAATAATCGATCCATGGAAATGTTCATATAAAACATCACAACATTCCTTTTTATAGGTACTAAGATTTTGTTTTGTTTCATCCGACATTGATCCTGAAATCGGAATACTGAATATCCAGCCATAAATATATTTTTCGGGCAAACAAATCATTCTTCTGACTTTTCCATCAGCAGCAACTATCCCCCGATCTCTGGATAGTTCATTGAAAATGTCATCGCTATTTTGAAGCTTTTCGTGTTGGTTTTTCCAGGATATTCCAAGTGCTTCACAAATTGGTTTTAAGGCAACCCAGAATTGAGCGTCACTGTGTTGGATTAATGGCTTTGCGCACAGAAACGGTGACTTCATCAAGAAATTCCTGCAATGTGAAGCCTTCGAGAATGATTTTTTTATCCATTTATTTTCACTTAAAAGATTGAACCAATGTGGTCTGTTTCATGATAATCAGGCTTTAATCTGTGTCTGGAATAGCTTATCCCGGGATATGCCAAGTATCTCGGCAATAACTTTCTGTGCCAGGGGATTTGGCTTTCTTGCCCCACGTGCCCAAGCACGGGCAGTAGTTTCGCGGCATTCGCATTTAGATACGATTTTGTCCAGAAAGTTTTGTTTTTCTGAAATAGTAAGCGTCAGAAATTCCAGTGATTTCTTTCGTAAATCAACTGATCCAACTTTGTAATTATAAAAGAATGTGATGGCTTGATGGATAATCAGATTTGTTTTTTCATACAATACAAAAGCTTGCTCGCCGTGATTTGTTTTGA
>JBBSBP010000328.1:0-2305 GCA_038251165.1 Bacteroidales bacterium
AACCGGTATTTCAAAAAACCGCGCCAGTTTGATGGACAGAATGGTGGAAGGCACAAATTTCCCGGGCTCAATTGTATCGATTGTTTTTCAGTTCACCCCAGTGACTCAAGTTCATCAGGAGTAATATCCTTCATTTCAAAATTTATTTTCCCAAACTATTGTTTATTAATTATAATTCATTTTTCTTTGTGTCATACATTACTAGGACACTAAATAACTATGCCATGATAACAATTAAACAATTAACGTTTCACTACAAAAAACAACAAGCCCTGTTTTCCGATCTCTCGTTCGAACAGCAAAATGGAAGCATTACCGGATTACTGGGAAAGAACGGCGCCGGAAAATCGACACTCCTAAAACTGATGGCTGGCTTACTGAAACCTCAGGCCGGTAAAATATCAATTAACAATTTCAAACCATTCGACCGGCTGCCCGATTTTTTATCCGATGTGTTTATGGTTCCCGAAGAATTTTCGTTTCCTCCGGTTACCATCGATCGATATGTAAAAGCAACGGCCCCACTCTATCCAAATTTCGGGCATGAAAAGATGGACAAAATCCTTGAGGAGTTTGAGCTCGACCGCAAAAAGAACGTCAATCGCCTGTCGCACGGGCAACGTAAAAAGTTTCTGATAGCATTTGCACTGGCAACCAATTGCCGCCTGCTGATTCTGGACGAACCTACCAACGGATTGGACATTCCATCTAAAAGCCTGTTCCGGAAAATTCTGGTCAGTTCGGTTACTGAAGAACAATTGGTTTTGATTTCAACCCATCAGGTAAAAGACATTGATACCATTATCGACAAAATTGTAATGCTCGATGAAGGCGAAATTGTATTTAATCAGGAAGTAATGGACATTAGCCAGAAATGGCAGTTTAAAACTGTTGCCAGTTTATCGGGAATTGATGACCCGACCTACCACGAGAAATGCCCTGGCGGTTACCGTATTATCTGCCCAGCAAACAACGATGACAAGGAAACTGAGATCGATATTGAACTGCTATTTAATGCCATTGTAAACAAATCACAATTAAACTAATAAGACATGAAACAGAATAAATATTTTAACCCGGGACGTTTCGCCCGATTATTACGAAACGATTTGCTAATCAACCTGAAAACATACTTATTTACAATTGCAGGACTTGGTATTGCAATCTATGCACTTATGTATTTTTCGATGACAACAACGAAACATGTTACCATGAATCAATATACTGCTTTTATAATATTTTATTTAATGGGAGTAGGAGTTGTCGTCGGAACAGCATTCCCCGCATTAAACAATCTGATAAAAACAGGCCATTACTTACTAACCCCGGGTTCTACCTTCGAAAAATTTGCAGTTCAGTTTTTAATCAGGATCGTGATTTTCATCCCAATTGCACTTGGGATATTCTGGATAGCAACTCATTTGGCCAAAGCGTCTTTAATTCTAAATCCAAATATTGGTTTTGATCCTTCTGTGAGCATTGCTGATTTTCATTTCAGCGATCTTCTTGCGCCAATTAAACTTTTGCGTGATAAATTTGTGATCATTATTTCAATTATTTCGGTTGCAAGCCTGCTGTTTGCCGGATCGGTCTATTTTAAGCGGTTCGCATTGGTCAAAACGGCCATTGTTACTTCAATTATCGTTGGTCTGGTTGTCCTGTCATTCGTGTTTTTTTCGCACATCTTTTACCCAGCCGAAACTCATGGATTCGAAATAGAATTAAAGACTTATAAAATAACGGAAAACATTTACAATGTACAGCTTGCGGCCTATATACTGGGTTGTTTCTCCTGGTTATTCTTGCTGCCATTAGCCTACTTCAAACTAAAAGAAAAGGAGGTATAATATGGACTTTAAATCATCGAAAGGAATATTTCTTCAGATTGCCGACAACCTCTGTCATCAGATACTGGAAGGGCAACTTAATCCGGGCGACCGGATTCCATCGGTACGCGATTTGGCTGCCGAGTTTGAAGTGAACCGAAACACAGTGATGCGAACCTACACCAACTTACAGGAAGCGGGAATTTTTGATAACAAACGTGGTATCGGGTTTTTCATTTCGGATAATGCGCCTCAACTGATTCATGACAGCGAAAAAGCAAACTTCTTTAGTCATGAATTGCCCGAATTCCTCCTGAAAATAAAACTGCTAAAACTCAACAGTACCGACTTAAACGAACTATTTACCGAAATCAAAAACAATGACAACCATGAAAATAAGTAACATCATCATTATAGCCTATCTGACACTACTATTTTGCGGCATATTTGTGCTTTTTTTTGCTACGAAGAACAATTCA
>JBBSBP010000329.1:0-2228 GCA_038251165.1 Bacteroidales bacterium
AGTCCATATTATTTATATCCGATCGTAAATAAGATCATCGCAAATGAACCCGACCGAAGCCTTTTCAATCGCTTGTTACAAATCGATCCCAATCTACAACTACCTCATCATCATCCAAATGTGTATCAGACCAAATTGTGGCTTACAAAAAAGGTCAATTATCATTCGGCCAGCCAGTATTTTGAAACGATTGGAATTCTCAAACAGCTCTTTTCGCGTTTCCTGGGGCAGGAGCAAAATACTTCAGTTTCAGCATTGATGAAATACAACATTCAGCCGGTTCTTTTATACATTCAAAATAATCTGAAAAATGAAATCAGCGTGATTGAGCTGGCTGATCTGGCTTGTTTTTCGAAAGATCATTTTTCAAAAATATTCAAGTCGATAACCGGAATGGCTCCCTGCGATTACATTATCCGAAAACGTATCGAAAGGTCACAATTTTTGCTTTTAACTACCGATTATTCTTTAAACGAAATCATTGCACTAACCGGATTCAAAACAACATCCTATTTCTGTAGGATCTTTAAAAAATTTACTTCAGATACGCCTGCTGAATTCCGAATGAAAAGAGGTTGAATTACTTTTCTTTCAGGCTGAGCTTTAATGTCTGGCCTTTATTAAGTTGGCACAGCAACTCATCATTACCATTTCTTTCCATCGCAATATTCGATTCAAATTCATTTTGTCCAAACGGATTTTTTAGTCGTAGCAATTGGTCAACAGTTGCTGTAACTGACACATGAATTGTTTTTCCGGCCTTTCTTTCGGCATCAACAATAAATCCCCCTTCGGCGCGCCAATGATCGAAAGAGGCATTCTTCCATTTTTCAGGCATAGCAGGAAAAATGCGGAGGTGGCCTCCCCAGCTTTGAAGCAACATCTCGTGCACGGCCTGTGCGGCGGCAAAATTCCCTTCGAGTGTGAATGCCCGCATTTTATATGCTGGCAGGTCTTTCCTTGTCTGGAGGCCATTCTGATGAAAACCATTCCGCGAGGTACAATCCATATAGTTATTTAGATATTCCAATGCCTTGTCGGCCTGCCCCACGCGAGCCCTCATACATGCCATCCATGAAAAGCTATACCCGCACCAGAATTTAGATCCCAATGAATCAATCTGTTGAAGTGAAGCATCAATGATTTTATGTTCTCTGTCGGTCCCTTCGATATCAATTATCCCCAACGGATGAATGGCCATCAGGTGTGAAAAATGTCTGTGCGATTCTGTTAAAGGTTCGCCAGGGGCTACCAGCAGGGTTCCATCTTTAGCGTCCAGAGCCAGATCGTCCATCTGAGCCAGTAATGTACTCCAATGTGCCTCATCTTTCTCCAAGCCCAAATCTTTCGCCATTTCAATGTTAGCTCCAAATATCCAACGGATCAGCGAAAGGTCAAAATTGCTGTTTGGCTTAAGCCAGGATTGTTGCGAATTATTATGGATTTCGGGTGAGGAAGAGAGGGGTAATTTCAATTTCCCGTTCTCATCCGGTTTCATCAAACCTACGAGCGCTTCTGCTATTTCGGTACAATATGGATAGGCTCTTTCCTTCAAAAACTGAGTGTCCATGGTGTAACGCCAGTGCCAGTAAAAAGACTGTGCCACCCATGCACCCATTGTCGGGGAAAGTGTATACTGGTACCATGCGCCCATTGGTCTACCGTCAAGGGCCATAACCCCGGGAACAACAAGCCCGGTAGTCCCATAGAATTTTCGCGCAAATTCTTCGTGGACAGGCTTCAGAGACCACATGAAATTCAGAAAACTCATTCCCTGGTCAAAACGATTCGAGGTCAGCCCAATAGGTTAATTGAGTGTTTAAGTCATGATGATAGTCGCCATGCCAGGGTGGAAGTGTTCCGGCATCAGCAGTCCAAACGCCCTGAAGGGGAATTGGAGGGGCGCCATCCCGGGATGCTGCTCCATAAAAATATTGATCAAGATTATATTGACGCTGAATAGCAGTGTCGGGAATGGTTACAGATGATTTTGCCCAAAAATCAGTCCACCATTTTTCATGTTCAGCAAGCTGCCTGTCGTAGTTATCATCCAAAGCATCTCCAGCACGTTTTTTTGCTGTTTCAAGAGGATTGCTGCTATCCTTGTTGGTTGTTGCCGTAATGACTAGCAGGGCATAATCCTTAAACTGCTTTTTCCTGACATAAAACACATATTGGAAGTCTGGCCACGCATCCTGA
Organism: Bacteroidales bacterium; assembly: GCA_038251165.1. Classification (GTDB taxonomy): domain Bacteria; phylum Bacteroidota; class Bacteroidia; order Bacteroidales; family Prolixibacteraceae; genus Aquipluma. The sequence continues at coordinate 2,200 of JBBSBP010000329.1, forward strand.
ACCAGCCAGGTACTATTATCATCATGCTC
>JBBSBP010000330.1:0-2189 GCA_038251165.1 Bacteroidales bacterium
ACGCCCTCTTATATCCAGGCTCACTTCAGCATATTCGTTTGTGGTATAATTGAGTAGCGCAGATGTTGAAGCCGGTTCGTACATATTGGTTGTTGTTCCGGCACGAACCATTTTGGCATCTTTCCCGGTAATAATCTCTGAGGCTGAATAAGTAAAGCCGGCGTACGAACCCTGGTTCATGATATTGTTTTTCCAGATCACATCTACAGGTGTTTGAGTATTAGGTATAACAGTAACGTTTTTTTTAGACGAAGACTCGTTAAACACATGATTGTGAGCAACTACCGACCCTATAGGCGGCATCACACTGCCGGAGGCTTTGCCGCAAATGTAAAACGATTGTTTGCAATTTACCATTGTGTTAAATGCCACAAGGGCATTTTTAACCTGAAAATACTGATTTAGCAATGAATTTTCCACCCCGGGAACCAAACTGAGTGCGGATCGGAAATCGGTACCACCCAGATTTTCAAAATAGTTGTTGTACACTTTGTGGTTTTCGCCAATAATGCGGACTCCGCCGGTTGATGACACACCGTTACCAAAAAAGTAATTGCCTGCCACGGTACAATTATTCCCATGCCGAAGGGTGAGTGTACCTTTACATTCGATGAATAAATTATTCGTGTATAAATTTCCGCATGATTTATTGGAAATAGTCTCCATCTCTCCATTGCATTTTTCGAAGATATTTCCGCTTACTGTAACTGCAGCCGTGGTCATTGATACATCGCTGGTGCCAATCCTGATGATTTCCTGCCCGTTCAGTTCGGATCCGTTTGAATCAAGGTTGGAATTCCGGAAACCAAAATAATTATCTTTAATTATATGATTTACAGTCACCCCGCTTTGCAGCCACACCACAAGCAGTGTTCCCATATTAGTCTTGTTTTCGAATGAGCAATGATCGACAGTATTATTTTTACCATAAATTGAAACCCATTTTGAATCTACCGTTTTGTCGGCAGGATTATAATTGACTATGGCGGTATTGGTTAAGCGGCAGTTTTCGGCATAATCAGAAGTTGTTGTACGAAATTCAACAACCGCGCTTCCACTTAAATTCCCGTTTAAAAAATAAAGTCCAGAAACAACGATGTATTGCCCGGAGAATCCTATTTTGGAACTTCCGTTAAGGATCACTTCCCCCGGAGTTTCCGCCTCCAGAACGACAGGGTGCGTGGCTGTTCCGCTTGCTTTCAGCAAAATGGACTGATTGGTCCAGGTGCCGTTTTTCATCACAAGGGTATCGCCTGCGCTCCAGCTTCGGGCGTTGATTTCGGAAGCAGTAGTTACCTGGATTTTCGCTGCAGTCGCGGCTAAACAACTTAGAAAGAATAGTAGAACGATAAATGCGTTTTTCATAGTAAATTCAGCTATCCGATCAGTTTATTATTGTTATCCTTATTTAAAATGGACTTCGAGACTGTTTAAATTTTATTAAAGGTACCCTCCCCAGCCCTCCCTGAAACAAGGGAGGGGGTAATAAAGTGCTTGATTCAAACTTTTTCTTTACACTAAATTTTTTTCAGCACGTTCTCCCCCTGCTTTCAGGTGGAGAAAGAGGGGGTACAACAAGTCTGAGATAAAATTTAGACAGTCATTTCATCCATAAATTATTTTACCAGCTTAATGAAAGCTGCAGGCAATCCTACGCTTTTTACGCTGGCAACACTTTCCCCGCCGTTAAGATTTACCCGGATTATAGCCCTGCCGTTATACACTTCAACTTTCCGCGACCCGGACGAAGTTCCCTGGTTATCAATCAGTTTTCCATCACCCGTTAATCCGAATTCAACTATGTTGCGGGCATCCAGACATAATACATTTTTTGCGTCAAACAGCTTAACTTCAATGGTTGCAACGTCGCCGTCCTGTATTGTTTTGGTGAGAATCATTTTTGCGGGAGCACCCCATTTGTCGGTCTGGTAGGCCTGGCTGATTTCATCAGTAACAGTAACTTTCCCTTTGCGGGCAATTACTTTGAGGATATTTTGTCCATTGGAATAAACTACGTTCCAGCGTAAGCCAGCAGCGGGGAAATCCTGGCTGTTTCTTTTCTTTACACCGTAACTCTTCCCGTTTACAAAGAGTTCAGCTTCATCGCAGTTGGAATATACTTTTACCATTTTCTCCTCACCTGTTTCGCCCCAGCGAACCGGCCAGGTGTGGCCATAAATATGAGCCAT
>JBBSBP010000331.1:0-2100 GCA_038251165.1 Bacteroidales bacterium
CTCATGGTTTCACTAACTGATTCGCCAAATCGAATGCGGACATGTCCCATTTTTTTATCATTATTGATGGAAGTGACAATTTCCAAACCTCCCTGAATCTCTTTGCCAAAATCGAGGATTATCATCGGAAACTCAGTTGCAGTGCTTTTCAGCAAAAAGCCTTTATCCTTATTCAGTACCGCCTGACCAATTCCTGGCTTCAGTAAAACATCCGGATTTTTAATCTGTTCTCCAGACTGATCCGAAGTCCACACAATTCGGGTTGGTGTCAGATATTTCCGAACCTGACTGGCTGAACGGACAGCGTTTTGCGCTTCTCCATAACCTTTTGGAAGTTGCTGGACAGATATCATCCCCACATTTAAAACCAACCCTATCAGAAGGAACCCAGCCAGATTTGAAAATTTGATCATTTGTATATTATTAAATTATCACTGTTGTTTCTCAAAATAACAAAAATCAGTTTTTTAAAGAATACTATCATTCAATTTTAGTTCAGATACTTTTCAAATCGTCCCAAATCACCGATATTTCAGAATATATATACCATTCTAAAATCGATATAACCTACTTACCAAAAATGAACTTGTCAACAACAAATGAATCGTTTTCATCATCTGAAGTACTAAAGACCATTATTAGAGAATGAATCCCTTTTATTTCTTTAATCTTTCCTGATACATTAATCCATTTTTTACCATCACCATCGCCAGGAATATCGATTGTTCCAAGTGGCGTACCCCACGAATTATCGATTTTGAATGAAATCTTTCCGGGTTTTGCTCCCGGAGCAACGCGAACATCTATAGAACTTGCACCATCACCGAAATTGATGTATTTATAGGTGGCCCGATCTTTATTTGTAATCTGTCCCAGCTGATCGTTATTGGCAGGATTTAAAGGGTTTGATGCATCCAGACTAAACGATTCGATACGAACATGGCCGAACAACAGACAGGCACGCTCTGCTTCAATCTGTGAGAAGGCATCAAGCGGTTTTCCAGCTCCCTGCGAAGTCATTTCAACCTCATTAATGCTTCCATCTTCATTAAAAAATATGGGCTCGATACAGGTCTTGCGCGAATTAACAACACCATTGGTTGTCCGGTGGTAAAACACATACCATTGGCCTTTGAATTCGACAATCGATCCATGGTTATTCCAGTTTTCCGGATCACAACCATCGTTATCCACAATCACACCTCCGTACTTGTACGGTCCCATGGGCGATTTCGCGGTTGAATAGCCGATACAGGTAGGCATTCCCTTGCGGGTCATATCAGCATAAATCATGTAATAAATCCCGTTTCGTTTGACCATGTAATTTCCTTCGTGAAAAAAATGCTCTTTTTCGGTGATTACATTTTCAACGATGGAGTTGGTATCGATTTCGGTCATGTTGGGTTTCAGCCTGGCAATCTTTGCCTGAAACTGCCCCCAGGTATAGTAAGCCTGTCCATCATCGTCCATGAAAACTGCCGGATCAATTTGATTCTTATTTTTAAGATATAATTCTTTCGCATTGGCAAACGGACCCGTCGGCGAAGTACTAGTTGCCACCCCTTCCTTTCCACCGGGCTGGCAGTAATAGAGATAATATGTGCCATTTTTATACATGCAATCAGGCGCAAACAAAAGATTATCGTTGTAAGGCACCTGATCGTATGGACCTTTGGAAGCAAAAGCGTTTGGTGTATATTTCCAGTGAATCAGATCGGAAGTCGACAAAACCCAATGATCGTATGAACAGTAATATTTCAGGCTTTCGTCGCGTGAGCCGTAAACATAGAGTTTACCATCTTTCCAAACGCGGGCGCTTGGGTCGGCAATATTCAATCCGGGAGGACAAATCGGGTTTTGCGCTTGCAGTTTTGTGAGCAATGCTGCTCCAAGAATAGCAACTAAGAAGTACTTCATCATTTTATAAGATTACCAAATTTTCAATTTAAGTTGTTTTCCAACTTCGGGATTTTCAAAAGGTCCGGCTGTTGGACTCTTTTTGCTTCTTTTCTTCCCAAAAAAATCCAAATCAATTTTCAAAGGCGAACTATCGGGATTCTCATACAATTGTTTAGAAATCGCTGTTTTGCCTAAAAGCCC
>JBBSBP010000332.1:0-2092 GCA_038251165.1 Bacteroidales bacterium
GCGGCACTGTGCATAACACCGTGTTTATTACATGCTGGGGTGAAGTGTTGAAATGAAGAGTTGTTTTCTTAATTTTGTTTTGGTGTCGGGAACAGGATGCAGTTTCAAAATCCCAGCACGCAATAAACACAAACCGTTGTGTGTAATTGCCGCCCGACAAAGTAGAGGTGACATTGCGCAGTCAGGCACATTGTCAAACCGCACATGCCGACAGCAGGACCAAAGTTTGCCAAAGAGCCTTCCTCTCCCACCCGCGACTCAGACGACAATTTAACGACTGACATACAAAAGAGAGGTTACAAAAACTTTCGGTACCACCGACAATGCGCACCGACTTTAACGATAAAATTTGTGGTAAATTTGGGTATACGTTCAAAATCCTTATTTTTAACAAGTTTAAGCAGATTTGAAGTACAAAAAAGATTCCATAAACGGTTTTTATTTAATTAACCTATAGCTTAATTTTACGTTGAAGCGAGAAGCTGACCTTGTTGTACAGTCCGATGATGGAAAATTCTGTATTTATATAGATTCGGAGAATGCAGATTCCATTCTTGATTACATTGAGTCACCTAAAAAAAACATAAAAAGATTTGAGTATATAAAAGGGGTAATACTTGATGGCTTACAAAATGATTGTTTTAAACGAGAAATTGAGGATAATAACATTCGAGACATTTATGCAATGCGTTTTGACTTACATGGAACCAACGGTAGAATTTACTGTAAAAAGATCAGCGACCAAAACAAAGTAGCCTATATAATGGGTGAAGTGCTTCGTTCAAAAAAGACAGAAAGTAATGGCCCAAAGGAAAAATCAGCAATAAAACGAGTTCACACATACGACTATGACTGCTAATAAAAATAAGAAAAGATTAGACGAAATTTTGTCATCAATCTCAAAGACTGACAAATACGATGTCGATGCCAAGTTGATAATGGCTCACTTCATCAACGGGATATTGAGCGTGATGGAATCAACAGACGTAAGCCGGAAAGACCTTGCAGGGAAGATTGGTACATCCGCGAGCTTTATAACCCAAGTATTTAAGGGAACCAAAAGCATTAACTTTTTGACACTCGCAAAAATTCAAGAAGCTCTAAATATTAAGTTCACAGTTGGCGTCAAAAGAAAAAAAGGAGAATTGAAATTTGACGCTAAAACAATAATAGAAATGAGTAAGTCATTTCAAGAAACAAATTTGTGGGCATACAAGATAAAGAGTGACTATGAAAGCAGTGACTTCAGCCCATTAAGCACTAAAATCGAGAAAGAAATAATTTACTAGATGGTACCAAAGAAATCTTTGTTTCAGTTTGACGACTTCGTTATACTCAATTTTACATACAATTTTGTTCCTTCAAAAAAACAAATAGTTAACCCAAAGGAATTTACGGACAAGTATCCGATTGATGTTGACTTTACTTTTCAAAAGAACAGCGACAAAACGATGATGCTTTGTAAAATATCAATTAATCAAAGTAACGAACCCTTGCCAGGTTATTCATTATTCGTGGAAGGTCTTGGGATATTTGACCCAAGCATTGGAGCAGATTTTCAAGGTCAAGAACATGTTATAAATATCCAGTTTCCAGCAGTAAGCTACGGAATAACACAAATTAGAAATATAATACTTCTATTGACCTCACAAGGTCCATTTGGTAAGTATCAGTTGCCAATGTTTAGCGCTGCGGACTTGTTCAATAAGAAAGCGAAAAACCTGGAAAAAAAGAAAGCAACGCCTGACAGTAAAGAAAAAGGAACTCCTTCGTAATCGCACCAATGCAAAGGCCGCACTGGCCGACACTAAACCAAAACCTTTGCATCCGTGCTTAAAGTTCCCAATGGCAGCAACTACACACAACAAAATGTTTATGCAATTGCGGGGTGCTGTGTAAGGTTTAATTTTTTATCTTCCTTCAGCGTTTGGTCACGTGAGACAGTTTAGTATTTCAAAGTCCCGCAACTGCATAAACACAAACGTTATGGGCAAGGCGGTGAATCAGTCTTCGATTAACGTGGACGACTAAACAACTTCAATTCGCTTTCACATTACTCTTCGGCTGACAAAAAATTAATGGGACGACTTCA
>JBBSBP010000333.1:0-2085 GCA_038251165.1 Bacteroidales bacterium
AATTGAACCCCAAACCAACAAGGAGAAAACACATTTGTACGACCCTCAAAATTTTGCAGTTACTTATTCATATAACGAAACTTCGAGAAGGGATATTAATACAGAGGTAAACGGCGATAAGCAGCATCGCGCAATGTTTTCATACAACTTTAGCAGTCGTCCGCAACTGATACAGCCCTTTAGCAAAGTAAAGGTATTGCAGAAAGGACCTTTAAAATTGATTGGTGCTTTTAACTTTTATCCGCTGCCCACGCAAATTTCATTCAGGACCGACTTATACAGGCGTTACCACGAAACAAAAACACGGAATATAACCAACCCCAATTTTATACTTCCACCCACCTATGAAAAAGATTTTCTTTGGAACCGCTTTTTTGATTTACGCTATGATTTAACAAGGGCATTAAAGCTCGATTTTTCATCAAGGGGAATCAACCGGATTGACGAACCGGAGGGAAGAATTAATAAAAATGATGCAGATTATCAATGGAAAAAAGATTCTATTCTTAATAGCCTTTACGATTTGGGTCGGCCAACAATATATGACCACAATGTAAACATATCGTATAATGTACCGCTTAACCAGATTAAATTTTTGAATTTTATATCTTCAACAATTCGTTACCAGGGAACATACAACTGGCTCGCCGGACCAATTACTGCCGACACGATTAACCTGGGGAACAGGATTCAAAACTCTCAAAACTGGCAGATAAACGGAAACATGACATTTTCAAGTTTATATAATAAAGTGCCTTATTTTAAAGAAGTTAACAATAAATTCAAAAGGACCGGACGAGCACGCGGAAGTTTAAACCAGCAACAGGGAGGTAACAGACAAAATCAGCAAAAAGAAGCAGCTCCAACAAAAACCAAAGAACAAACTTATACCAACAATATAAAACTTGAAGCAAATACGGCACAAAAAATTACGCATAAACTCAATACAAAGAAAATAAAGGTTATTGTTACAGGGGTCGAGGGTAATGTGATTCCTGTTAAAGTAAATTATATTGATGCAAATGTGATTGAAATTACACCGATGGAATCGGCTACTCAAGCTATGCTGACGGTTTCGGGGAAACCGGGCGATCAAACCCTGTTCAAAGATATACTCGACATTACAACCCGTGTTTTAATTGGTGTCCAGAATTTCTCGGTTACATATAACAAAAACGGTGGCACTGTTTTGCCCGGTTACTTGCCCGAACCGGTATTTTTTGGTGGTGGAAACTACACACCCGACCCCAGTTTTGGTTACAATGCACCTTCAAGTTATGCACCAGGATTTCCTTTCCTCATGGGGTGGCAGGATCGTGATTTTGCAAAGAAAGCTTCATCAAACGGATGGATAACAAATGACTCAACATTAAATACACCTTACCTGTTTACAAAAAGCGAGCGAATAAGTTTAAGGACTACCATCGAACCGCTTCCCGATTTAAGGATTGACGTTACTTCCGACCGTGCTTATGCTGTGAATACCACCGAGTTCTATAATTATGATTATTCAACAGGAAATTTCAATGCAAACAGTTATACCGAATCTGGTAATTTCAGTATGTCAACAATTACGTGGGGAACTGCATTTTCATCTTTTGGGAAGGGTGATAATTATAAATCGGATGCGTTTGAGCAATTAAAAGCAAACCGCACAATAATTGCCCATAGACTGGCATCTCAGCGCCCTGCAGACAATGGTTTTGGGTATGATCCCACAGCGCCAAACCCAGACTACCCTAATTATCCGGATGGTTATGGACCGAACTCTGTGGAAGTACTTGTCCCGGCATTTCTGGCTGCCTATCAAAATAAGGATCCCGGAAAAGTTTCCCTCGGAATGTTCCCCGCCCTCAAATACATGAGGCCCAATTGGAGCATTCGTTATGAAGGTATGGTTTCGAAAATTCCGGGATTAAACAAATATATCCGCTCGCTGAATTTTACCCATGCATACCGTTCAAGTTATACGGTTGGTTCATTCATAACCAACCTAAAGTACCAGCAGGAAAATGACGGGTTTACCTACATTCGCGATATTGCCGATAATTTTATCTCGGCCTACGACTTTAATTCGGTAAGTAT
>JBBSBP010000334.1:0-2064 GCA_038251165.1 Bacteroidales bacterium
GTTGGCGCTGGAACCGACTTTAACAGGCTGAAACCGCATATTCAGAATGCCGAATCGGCATTCATCCGCCCTTTGCTGGGCTCCGGATTATTCTCAGAATTGCAGGATTTTTATGACAATCCACCGACAGAAACAAACAGCCAAATGGCAGAGCTTTTGTCACTGGTTCAACGATCATTGATCCATTTGACCTACTGGTCTGGCTTTCAGGTTCTGAATGCCACCATCTCTGACGGTGGATTCAAACGCACAGAAAACGAAAAGGTAAAAAGCCTGTTCAAGTACCAGGAGATCGAATTAAAAGAGTACTTCAAAACAACCGGGTTCAACGGATTGGATGAAATCCTTTTTTACCTTGAAATGGAAATCAAGAAGTCAACCAGTGAAACCATTAATTTTAAATCTTTTGCAGAATCAGATGCCTGGACCATCCTGAAATCATCCTTCATTCCAGATACCAGCACTTTCAACGCAATCATTTTCATTAATCACAGCCGCCTGACTTTCCTTCGACTGAAATCCCCTATGCAGCTGGTAGAAGATCTCGACATCAAACAGGTATTGGGAGAAGCAATATTTAATGAAATTAAAGCAGAAATGAAGAAGAAAACACCTTCAGCAAAAGTAACCGCTCTCCTACCCTATATTCAAAAAGCTATGGCCTATCTGGCGACAGCGGTATTAATGGAAGAAAGTGGAGCGGATCTCACGGAGAAGGGTTTGTACTTCGAAAGTACTTCATCCGAAAATAACCTAACAGTCAACAAACAACCTGCTGAAAGTGACCGGATTAATTTTCTCGCTAAGCGAAATAGAGGCATTGGCCAGAATTATCTGGAACGTCTGAAAAGTTATCTCATTGCAAACGCGACAGATTGGCCAGCCTATAGCGGTCAATCCGGTAATGTGCTGCGCCGAAATAATACCGACAAAAAATCATTCTGGGCATGTTGAAAATAGAAGTAAAATATCGTCCTGTCAGTTGGGTTCCTTTCACTCAAAATATGAAAAGCAACATTTCTCAAAACTGGGGAGAGGTAACTCAAAAGCAACTCATCGCCATTGCCTGTCTTTACAAATCTGCCATTTCAGACATTAATTTTCTGAAAACAATGTCCGGACTTAAAAAACGGATCCTGAATAAACTATCAGATTTTGAAAGGTATAAACTCATGGAAATCTTTGAGTTTGTTGGTGAAAAGAAAGCTCATCACTAATTCATCATTAAAAAGCTGCCATTGTTCAAATTCTGGTCGGTGAGCTTGTCGAACCGGTCGAAGCCTGGGCTTATTCTATTTGCTCCGGAAGGAAAGCTAAAAGGGATCACTTTCGGACAGTTCATTTTTGCGGACACCTATTTTGCCAATTATCAACATTCCAATGATCAGACCGATTTGAATAAATTTATCGCTTCTCTGTACCTGAAAAAAGACGAATCCTTTGATGAAAAGGTAATTCAAAGCCGACATTCACATATTGATAAGATTGATCAAAATACCCGTGAGGCTATTGTTCTGAATTACCAGTTGATACATGAATGGCTGGCTCTGGCTTATCCGCTGATATTTCAAAAGCAAACAGAAATGCTTACTTCGACAAGTTCAGTGAGTGCAGAGCAGCTGCCTGAGCACGAAGCAGTCGAAGGCAGCAGTCACCAACGAGATCCCAACCAATGGATAAAGGTTTTTCAGAATTTTGTAGGTGATGATATCCTTCACGATGAAGTCTGGGCAGCAAAGCCGGTCAATACCATCTTTGCTTATATGACCCGCAAATACAAGGAAAGGCCCCACCTAAATCCTCCCCGAAGGGGGAGGACTTAAAAAGGAGCCCCTCCTAAATCCTCCCCGCAAGGGAGGACTTAAAAAAGTGCTTTGAATAAAAGCAATTGTAATTTCAAAAGTATTAACAATAGCAGCCGTTCTTTAAGCCCCTTCCTAGGGAAGGGGTTTGGGGTAGGCCGTTGAAGCCTTTTTATTATGTCCAAAATTACTCAACTCGTTTCTTATTACGAAAACCTTGCCCGGTTGCATAAGGATATCGGTCACTCTGACAACGAAAAAC
>JBBSBP010000335.1:0-2000 GCA_038251165.1 Bacteroidales bacterium
ACCTCAAATGACTGGTCAACATGGATTGCGGAAATTACCGGTTCAGGAAGTATGACAGGTATTGAAACGATAGACAAAAACAATAACTTCAGGATATTTCCAAATCCGGCATATCAGGAATTCAAAACAGAATTTGAACTCGCAGCTAACACGACAATTAATATTTCCATATATGATGATCAGGGAAAACTTATGAAATCCCTCTATAATGGGTCTGGAATTTCAGGTAAAAATCAATTTACTTTCAATACATCAAATCTCCAGCCAGGTACTTATTTTATTTCCATCAATTCAAACAATCAATTATTAAAAAATGAGAAAATCGTTATTGTTGATTAATCCCTTGCTCGTTGGTCTTATCCTTTCAATCAGTCATTGTCCGAAGTCAGGCGTGAATGGAGTTGAATCAAATGCTAATACAAGGGACAGCCTTTCAAATGCGCAAATGAACATGACGAGAGATTCGCTTACAGCATATAATGATTCTTCAATGGTCAAGCACGTTGGAAGAGATTCTACAGGACCTATACGGATCGAACATGGCAGTGATAACCCGGCGAAGCTGGACAGTATAAAAAATGCGAAGAGAAAAAAGAAGAATTAGATATTCTATAGAAAGTCAAAGTATACCGCACACTTCTCTCATTGAGGAACAGAGTGTAAAGCCACCCGATTTCCTTCCGTATCTATAAAAACAGCCATATGGCCATAATCGGGAGAGATAAGCGTCTTCGGAACTGCAATTTTCCCACCGGCCTCTTCTACTTTATCAAGCACATGTTGTACGTCCGGATTTCCATTGAGATATACCAGAGGTCCATCAGTTTGTGAAGGGACATAAAATCCCGGGGCATTCACAATAGCGCCTCCAATTCCCGTCATCGGATCATCGATAGGAAACATGCGCATACGAATTTGTGCGACATCCAAAGGAATCAATTTTAGGCCAAAAATGGTTTCATAAAACTTCTGTGCCCGATCGATATCGGTCGAGGGTATCTCAAACCAGCTAATTGCATTTTTCATGTTTGGAATATTTTATTTGAGTTAAATTTTAAAATAATATTCCAAACCATCTATATCCTGGCTCAAGATTCTATACCTGCGCATCAAAACAAGCGACCAGTGATAAATGCCAATGTCCGGGGCTCATAGAGGAGGTAGGGAAACCTTAATGACACATTAAATAATATATGAATAAATAAACACCTCGAAAAGTGACAGGTACCCATTACAACAATCCCAGGTAGCCCCCAAAAACCTTATTTCCAAATAATTATCTAACCGATGGAGGGTTTTTGTATTTTGGTCCTCCGCTTTCAAAAGCATCACTCCTTTTCTGGATCGATCATTGCTTTCCCCTAATTGTTTTGACTTTTTGAATTAAGTTATTCACGTATGAGGAGGTATTCATTCATAATCTCGCTGTTGATTTTTGTAGGCTCTGTGCTGAATGGGCAAAAACCCGTTTCCCTGGAGACCATCGCGCTGTTTCATGGAAAAAATCCGGTGACCATTTCACTGTTCAATCAGGCCACAGAAGCTAAACAAAATACGCGTCAGTACGTAGAACATGCCTACTCCACAACGCTTCGTTCTGGCGCATTACAACAAATAAACACTGCACGACCAAACATTCTTCGCCTAAAATTACCTGATCCATTCAATATTGATCTTGATTTATACAGAGTTGACATATATAGTGCGACTGCCTCAATCCAAACAAGCGATGGTCTCAGATTTCAACCAAGTCCTGAAAATAATTTTTACCGGGGAATGATAAACGGCAACCCTAACTCACTTGCTGTTGTAAGTATATTGAATGATAAGATTCAAATTCTGTACTCCGATGAATCGGGTAATAAACGAATTCAGCAGACACAGGATGGAAGCTATATAGCCTTCGAAGACAATAACATCCTGATTCCAAATCCAATGGATTGTTATGTAAACGACAAAGCCGGGAGTTCTCCTGTTCTTCATCCGGATAATACACCTAA
>JBBSBP010000336.1:0-1980 GCA_038251165.1 Bacteroidales bacterium
CAGAAACACTACTGGTAACAGGCGTTTGGCAAAAGTGGCGGTTCAGTGCTCCGCAGACACCTTTGTGGTTAATCAAAGTTTGGTTCTCCGCATGAACATTTGTGGTGAAAATCGCCACCTTCGCCAAGCGCCAAAACGTTGGCAGTAATTTTGGAGGACAGTTTACTAAAAATCAAGTAAAGTTCCGCAACTATAAATTAAAAAAAGGACCATAAGTGAACACAAAAGATATATTATTTGATTTTTTAAATCAGCCGCTTGACTCAGCAGACAGCATTTTTAAAAAGTTCCTTGCTCTACCTAATGCTGAACTTTATCAAGGCAAGAATCCGGGCGAGAGGTTTTTGTTTATAAAAGGGAATCGTCCCGATGCAGCAACCTTAGTGGCTCACGCTGATACTGTTTTTGATGTTAGCGGAAAACATAAAATCATTGAAGATGGAGATATTTTTCGCAGTGGCAGTTCAGATTATGGTATTGGTGCGGACGACCGTGCAGGTTGTGCTATGCTTTGGCTACTTAGAGATTTGGGTCATCATCTTTTGATTTGCGATTATGAAGAATCTACTCACAATGATGCATCTGGAAATTGTGTAGGCTCAAAATATTTGATGAAGGAACATCGTGATATTGCACAAATCGTGAACCTTTCTTCGTTCATGTTTGAATTTGATAGACGTCTTGCTTATGGAGTTCGCAAAGAGCACTATACTTCTTATTTGTTGGCTGTGACCAAAGAATTTCGTGATTTTATAGAAAGCAACACAGGTTTTATTGATGATGATAAAAGCGGTTACACTGATATTATGGAACTTTGCAGAGATGTTTGCGGTGCAAATATTTGTGTTGGTTATGCCAATGCTCATACGGCTAACGAAACAATAAGTATTTCTGCCTTTCAAAATACTTATGAAATTATGCGAAAATTATTATCGCTGAAGTTGAAAAGGTTTCCATTGGAAGGAAAAGAAACCAACCCGTTTTTTCCACCTCAAATAATACCCGATTGGCTCAAACACATTGCATATTTATATCGTAATGAACCGAATTTAAAGTTGAAAGAGGAGATGAAACTGAAAATTAAGGAGGAAATGCGAAATACCGATTTTCAGTCCATTTTGAAAAACAGTTTATATTATAGTGGTTGCGGCAATGATATTCAGCCAATACAATTCTTTGAAAAACACATTCATTCTTATGTCTTTTGTTTAGATACAAAATATAATTTGGGCTATGATACTGAATTTGAAAGCGTAAAAGCACAACTAAAGAATGATAATTATAAAAAACGTGTCAATATTGATCTAGATATTGAGTATTTCAAGGAACATAATTTTGCTATTGACGATGAATGGTTATACAATAATGCCGACAGATTTAAAGCAAATTGGAGTATTTGGGAACACGATAACAACTTTTTTAGTTTACTATTCATTGCTTGCGATTCTTTTACTGCATGGAAGAATATATATCAAACCAATCATATGCACCCAAGAGTATTTTTCTTCCAGGGTATGTTTGATGCTTGGAAAGGCGGTATTGGCAAAAACGAGGGCGATAAGTTTATAGTTAATTCTGAAATATACTCTGATGGTACAAATGTCTATGAAAATAAAGATTTTTTACCGTAATTAGAAGTGATGAAAAAAACATTGATGGCTTAAACATTGAAAACAAATGGTGGCATATCTTTTTATAACGGGACTTAAAACTACTGCCAACAGCAGCTACAAAAAATTGGCGGTTCAGTGGTTAAATGAAGCTTTGTGCTTCGTATCAAGTTTTGTGGTGGCAGACAGTTTAGTGCTTCGAAATCGCCAACTTCTTGTAGCTGCAAACCGTTAGCGGTCATTGTAGGACGACACCCTGCGAGTTACATCAGTCCGACAAATTCCATTCCTGAATTTCCTTTTTCTCACAAAAATCTTTGCTCAATTAGTTTTTGAATATTATCTTTGCAACTAAGATACTTATTAGACG
>JBBSBP010000337.1:0-1947 GCA_038251165.1 Bacteroidales bacterium
ACCTTATTTGCTTGAGGTAAACATCGAAAAGGAAGATAATGTCTTCCCGATGGTGCCGCAGGGCGCTTCAGTTTCTGAGATCCTTCTGAGTCCGCCGGATACTGCAAAATAGATGTTTAACAGTTTAACTTCCGAAAAAATGAAACAGGAATATATTATTTCAGCTTACAGCGAAAACCATATCGGTTTGCTTAACCGCATTACCATCATATTTACCCGTCGCAAAGTAAACATTGAGAGTCTTACCGTATCTGAATCCGCCATCAAAGGGATTTCAAAATTTACCATCGTGGTAAACGATACCTTAGATAAGGTGAGCAACATCGTAAAACAGATCGACAAACAGGTTGAAGTACTCAAAGCTTTTTATCATACCAATGAGGAAATGATTTTCCAGGAAATTGCATTGTATAAAGTACCAACGGCACCCATTATGGAAAGCGACCAGATTGAGAGACTGATCCGCAGCCATAATGCCAGGATCCTCGAAATTACCCCTGAATATACTGTAATTGAAAAAACCGGTCACAAGGAAGAAACTCAGGATTTATTCAACAAGCTAAACCAGTTTGGCGTTTTACAGTTTATTCGCTCCGGAAGGATAGCCATAACCCGCTCACCTATCGAAAAACTTTCGGTTTTCCTGAAAGAAAGGGACGCGCTGCTGGCAAAAATAGAATCCAAAGACAAAAACACAAAAGTGTAAGGGTTGAATATTCACAGGGCTATTGATATGAAAAAAGAATTTATAATTACAACTTACAGCGAAAACCATATCGGTTTAACCAATCGCATAACCATCATCCTCACCCGCCGGCAAGTAAATATCGAAAGCCTGACGGGATCCGAATCAGCCTTGCCCGGAATCCATAAAATTACCATAGTTGTAAACGAAGAAGAAGAGAAGATTAAAAATATTGTAAAGCAAATTGACAAATTGGTGGATGTGCTCAAGGCATTTTATCATACCAATGAAGAACTGATACACCAGGAAATTGCTTTGTATAAAGTGCTTACAAAATCCCTGATGGAAAGCGATGAGATTGAAAAGCTGATCCGGATACACAACGCACGGATACTGGAAATCACGCCGGAATATACCGTTATTGAAAAAACCGGGCATAAGGAAGAAACCCAGGATCTGTTCACAGAACTCAACAAATATGGAGTGTTGCAGTTTATCCGTTCCGGAAGGATCGCAATAACGCGATCCCGAATCGAAAAGCTAACGGAATTCCTTAAAGAAAGAGATGAACTCCTGCTGAAAGTTGAGTCGCGTGGAAAATTAAGGTCAACGATTTAAAAAAACAGCTCAAAATAAAACAAAATAAATTATAACAAACAAATCAAAAACAATGGCAAAAATTAAATTTGGATCAACTGAAGAAAATGTAGTAACCCGCGAAGAGTTTCCCCTTGCAAAAGCAGTAGAAACCCTGAAAAATGAAACCATAGCCATTCTTGGTTACGGTGTTCAGGGTCCCGGGCAGTCACTAAACCTGCGCGATAACGGGTTCAATGTAATCATTGGTCAGCGTAAAGGTTCCAAATCGTGGGACAAAGCAGTGAAAGACGGATGGGAGCCCGGCAAAACGCTGTTTGAACTTGAAGAAGCATGCCAGCGCGGTACAATCATTCAATTCCTGTTGTCCGATGCCGGCCAGATCGAATTATGGCCTACCGTAAAGAAAAATCTGTCGGCCGGGAAGGCTTTGTATTTTTCACATGGGTTTGGCATTACTTACAAAGAACGAACAGGGATCGTCCCTCCTGCCGATGTGGATGTTATATTGGTTGCCCCAAAAGGTTCAGGAACCAGCCTCAGGCGGATGTTTTTACAGGGACGTGGTCTCAATTCAAGCTATGCTATTTTCCAGGATGCCACCGGCCGTGCATTTGAACGCGTTGTTGCATTAGGAATTGGTGTTGGATCAGGATACCTGTTCG
>JBBSBP010000338.1:0-1927 GCA_038251165.1 Bacteroidales bacterium
GATAAATTTTAATAAAAAATGTTTAATAAAAGTGAAAAAAGATTAAACAATATTGATTTATTCGTGTTTAAGTTATATTACAAATCATTAAACATAAAAATTATGAAAACAAAATTCAATTTCAAGACCATTTTAACCATGGTGGCCCTGATCACCATAGGATTCATCTCGTTGAATTCATGTAAAAAGGATGACAGCAACGACAGCAACATGAACACTACTCCCCAGAGTATTACAAAGACAGCTTTAGCTGATCCGCAATTTTCCATCCTGGTGCAGGCGCTTACCAAAGCCGATCTGGCTTCAACACTTGATCAGTCAGGTACCTTTACCGTTTTTGCACCAACAAATGCCGCATTCACTGCTTTATTTACGAAGTTAGGCGTTTCCGGAATTGATCAGCTTTCGGCAGAAGCACTTAAACCGATTTTACTCTATCATGTACTTGGAAGCAAAGCGATTTCTACCGGGTTGAGCAGTGGATATGTTTCAACTTTAAGTCCAGCCATAGGTAACAGATTTGTTTCCCTAAAGGTTGATGTTACAGGAGGGGTGAAACTTAATAATTCTGCTATGGTTACCAAAGCCGACATTATGGCTTCGAATGGTGTAATTCATGTTATTAACCAAGTTTTATTACCACCCACTGTTGCTGACCTTGCAGTTGCTAACAGCAATTTCTCTACCCTTGTTTCGGCGCTTTCAGGTGCAGGCCTGGTACCCGCTCTCAGCGATCCGAATGCTACCTTAACTGTGTTTGCTCCAACAAATGACGCATTTGCCAAACTGGCATCATTGCCTTCAGATTTGAAACCGATACTTCTTTATCATGTTTTGGGCAGTACCGTATACGCAAGCCAGGTGGCTACAGGCTATGCCAAGACACTGAGTGCATACCAAACCAAGCCAATGGATATCTACCTGAATACGGCTTCGGGTGTTAAAATTAATAATTCGGCAAATGTTGTACTGGCCGATGTAGTAGGGACAAACGGTGTAATTCATGTAATTGATAATGTGCTTTTACCTCCGACAGTTGCAGGTATAGCTATCAATAACAGTAATTTCAGTATACTTGTATCGGCAGTTGTAAAGGCTGGTCTTGTTGATGCATTAAGCGGAGCTGGTCCTTTGACTGTTTTTGCCCCAACCAATGAGGCTTTCCAGAAATTGTTCACAGAACTGAAAGTTAGCGGCATTGCTGACCTCACAGCTGAACAACTCACACCGATTCTTCTTTATCATGTGGTATCTGGAAATAATGTTTCATCCGGTTTAACAAACGGTAACATAACTACGTTGCAAGGCAAGAGTATCACTGTTAACGTGGGTAAAGGTGTGATACTGAATGGAAATACAAATGTTTCCCTGGCTGATATTCAAGGCTCAAACGGAGTGGTTCATGTTATTGACAAAGTGCTTTTACCCTAATCAAAATTTTCCTGGGGATATCCTGAAAGCGTCTTTGCACATGATTGTTTTTGGATAATACTGATTTACACACTTTCAGGATATCTTCATCTATCATAACTACCGGGCCGGTAACATTAAGTTGCCGGTCTTTTTATTTATAATAGTTTTATGCAATGTAATTTGTATATTTTTAATGTTTTAAAAAAAGTCTGAAAGCGGTTCAAACTGATTCAGACTATTTCACTGCTAACTGAGGAATTTTTATCATGATACTCATATTTACTATTTTGACAATATTTTAATAAATCGGAACCCTGTATCCCGATAGGGATCGGGACTGAAACACTGTAATCTTTATAAAGACAAGGAGAGCAGGTGAAATGGAGAAACCTTCAATCTCATCAATCCCTGTAACTCTGTAACACTGAAACTCTGTAACCTTTATAAAGACAAGGAGAACAGGAGAAATGGGGAAGGGGAGAAATCGTAAACCTTTAATCTTATCAATCCCATC
>JBBSBP010000339.1:0-1922 GCA_038251165.1 Bacteroidales bacterium
AAAAATAGTTTAATCAATCGATTAAACTATCCATTATAAAACAAGTCTACAAATAGAACATTTAAATTTTATTATTATGAAAAAAATATTGATGCTGGTTCTTGTAGCTTTTTTTGCGTTAGGTTCAGGTTTTGCTCAAACGGCTGAAAGTACCGGTAAAAAAGGGAATGATGGGATTGAAGCTCTTACAACAGCTTTGAATTTGTCAAAAGAGCAGGTGAGTAAGGTTAATCCGATTGTAAAAGAATCCCAGGTAAAACAAAAAGAACTTACTGCAAAAATGAAGGCAGGTGGTGATAAGGCAGCATTAAGGGCTGAGAAAACCAGGTTAACTGCAGAAACTGACAAAAAATTAAAAGCAGTTTTAACTCCTGAACAAGCTGTTAAACTTGATGCATACCGCAAACAAGCCAAAGAAGCGTCGAAAAAGAAAAAATAAATTTTCTTTAAACTCTTCACAACAGGTATCAAAAGATGAATTCTGCTTTTGGTACCTGTTGTTTTTTATGCTGGTTCAATTGCCGGGTTTTCACATCTTCCCTTTGAGTGCAGCTCCGGTGTATGACTCCGGAATATGAATCAAATCTTCAGGTTTACCTTCAAAAATCACTTTCCCGCCGTCTTTTCCACCTTCCGGACCCAGATCAATAATCCAATCGGCACATTTAATCACATCCAGGTTGTGTTCAATAATGATGATGCTGTGGCCCCTTGCAATCAGGGCATTGAATGAGTCGAGCAATTTGCGGATATCGTGAAAATGAAGCCCGGTAGTTGGTTCGTCGAAAATAAACAGGGATGGACTGCTTTTTTCCTTGGCCAGAAATGATGCGAGTTTTATCCGCTGACTTTCACCACCCGATAAGGTACTCGATGATTGTCCAAGTTTTACATAGCCCAGACCGACATCCTGGAGTGGCTTTAATAATTTTGCGATTTTTTTAGATGAGGTTAATTTTTGACTTCCGAAAAAATCAATGGCTTCATTTACAGTTAAATCAAGTATGTCGTAAATGTTTTTTTCTTCGAATGTAATTTCGAGTATTTCGTCTCTGAACCGTTTCCCGTTACAGCTTTCGCAAAGCAGGTGAATATCAGCCATAAACTGCATTTCAACAGTTATTTGGCCTTCTCCCTGGCATTCTTCGCATCGACCGCCTTCAATATTAAACGAAAAATGGGATGGTTTGAATCCGTTGAATTTTGAGCTTTGAAGTTCGGAATATAATTTCCGGATTTCGTCATATACCTTCAGATAAGTCGCCGGATTCGAGCGTGATGATTTTCCGATCGGATTCTGATCTACAAATTCTACGGAAGAAATCAGATTAAAATCGCCCCGGATCATATCGTGCTGACCGGTTTTTTCACTAAATCCGCCAAACATTTTAGCAATGGCAGGATACAAAACCTTTGTAACCAGCGATGATTTTCCGGATCCGCTGACTCCAGTTACCACACAAATGGTGTTAAGTGGAAACTTAACATCAACATGCTGAAGGTTATTTTCGCGTGCACCGGTAATTTCAATAAAGTTACTCCATTTTCGCCGTGTTGGAGGTACAGAAATTTTTTCTCTTCCGGTCAGATATTTGGCAGTCATACTTTCAGACGATGATTCCAATTGTTCGTGTGTACCCTGAAAAACAACCTCACCGCCCAACCGGCCTGCCAGTGGACCAATGTCGATGATTTCGTCAGCAGCACGGATAATTTCTTCATCATGTTCTACCACCAGTACCGTATTGCCCAGTTTTTGTAATTTCCGCAGTACCCTTATCAACCGTGCTGTATCCCTTGAATGCAGGCCAATGCTTGGTTCGTCAAGTATGTACATCGATCCTACCAGGCTGCTTCCAAGCGAAGTTGCGAGATTGATCCGCTGCGATTCTCCACCTGATAAGGTAGCTGATAGCCGGTTC
>JBBSBP010000340.1:0-1918 GCA_038251165.1 Bacteroidales bacterium
ATAACTGCAAATCAAATTCACTTATATGATTCTCGCTGATTGTTGTATTTGAAATTATACATTCAACTTTCGCAAGTAAAATAACTTGCTGATTTATAAGAAAATAACAGCATATTAATTTGGTAAAGTCACTGAAAATCAGTAACTTTGTGTCGCTAAACAAAACCCAAATAATATGCTGCGACACAAAGATACAATAATACTTTCAGAGATAAATAGCTTTTTTACTTCAAGTGAAAAAGCAATGGAAACAATTTTTAGTTTCACACGCTCTTTGACATTTTCGGACAAAAGACTAGGTTTTTCCCAAGCCAATAATTTAAAGTTTAGTAATCACAGTAAACTTGTGTTATTGCTGCTGTTTCCGTTCTTCGAGATCAAAACCTGTTGGCATTACTCAGATTCTGCTCTATATCGCTTTCTCTCGTGCGGTAAAGATGTTTTTTATCGTTTGATGAGCGATAGTTCAATTGATTGGCGCAATTTGGCTTACAGCCTTAATATGCAGTTGATTCGTAAGGTTCAGAATAACAGCGAATTGAATACTTCAAATCCACATTGCTTGATTATTGACGATACAGATTTACCAAAAACAGGTCGGCAAATAGAACTAATTGGTAAAATCTATTCGCACGTAACCCACACAGTCAATCTCGGGTTTAAAGGTCTTTTCATGGGTTACCATGATGGTAAGAGCTTTTTTTCTTTAGATTTTAGTCTGCATGGCGAAAAAGGCAAAAACAAAAATAAGCCTTATGGATTAACTCCAGTACAAGCCAAGAAGCGTTACTGCAAAAAACGAGCTAAATCAAGTAAAGGCACAGAGCGTATAGACGACTACTTTTTGACCAAGATTGATTCCATGATTAACATGATTCGCCTAGCCATTGCAAAGGGTATACGCTTCGACTACGTGCTGGTCGACAGCTGGTTTACCTGTTTTGAATTAGTCAAATTCATTGTTTCGCGTCGTATAAAATGCCATTTTATAGGTATGATAAAAATGGGTAAAACACGCTACAATGCATTTGGAAAAAGCCTAACTTCAAAAGAAATAGTTGATTTGCTCCGTCGCAAAAGAATGACCAAGCGTTCAAAACTACTTGGGTATTATTATGCTGAAACAATCGTTGATTTCAAAGGTATACAAGTAAAGCTGTTTTTCTGCAAGTCCTCTAAAAGAGGCAATTGGAATGGTATGATGACAACCAATACGGAACTGACTTTTGAGCAAGCCTACAAAATCTACTCAACCCGCTGGTCGGTAGAGGTATTTTTCAAAGAATGCAAACAAAACCTTGGTTTAGGAAAATGTCAAGCTCAAGACTTTGATGCTCAGATTGCAGCAACAACGCTTTGTATGATGCAATACAACCTACTTTCGGTTGTTAAGAGATTCAATAATTACGAAACCCTTGGTGAACTGTTTCGAGCAGCTCAAAAAGATTCGCTCGAAATTACAATTGCCGAACAGATATGGTTGATTATCATAGAAGTTATAGCAAAATTGTCCGAAATTCTCGACATAGACACTGAAATGTTAATGCAGAAATTATTTTCTGAAAATGAAACACTTACAAAATACTTAAATTTCAAGAACCTACTGCAAGCGGGTTAATTAGAGCTTGCGAAAGTTGAATAATTAATATAATTGATGGTGACAACCGGATTGACCTACTCATACCTGTCAGAGTAGTATCAGGTAAAACATATTATTTCAGCGTAACAAATGATGGTACAGCAAGTTGGAATATAAGATATTCTCAATCATCAACTTTGTCAGGTAATTTAAAATCACATCAGTCAACATCATCAAAAACAGTATGCGATCGTGATTTTCCAATTTCTGATTGGGCTTTTTCAATCGATACAATTAGTCCTCATGTGCAATTGCCATTTCCAACATTGGGAAAAAATG
>JBBSBP010000341.1:0-1896 GCA_038251165.1 Bacteroidales bacterium
GCGAGACAGGATCAAGAGTTAATTTTTCTAAAACCGGGAGAAATGCGTGCTTATGATCTTGAGATGGAAGTAATGGAAGATGAAGAAAAAATAAATGAATTTTTGAAAAAATAAATTTTAGGATTAACTATAAAATCAATGAAATGGAAACAGCAGAAAAAATAAGTTTAGCCCAAAAAGCTATGGACCAGGGAAAGGGAATTTTGCGTTTGGCACCCAACTGGGTTCCCCGGTCATTTTGTGTTCCGGGAAGAAGAATCAAATTGCATCCGGATGACTACTATGTTCTGGGCGGAGAGCGCGGCGGGATTGATGAACGATGGTTTTCTTCCACTACTCCGGCAAAGAATGGGCCTCTAACGGGAGAGCATGAGGGCTTAAGTTTTATTGTATTTAATGACGGTGATACAAAAAAATTGCTTTTATTAAAAGACGCCGTTGATGAATTAAAAGGTGACTTGATCGGAAAAAGATTATGGGATGAATATGAAAGCTGGCCGATGTATTCCAAGTTTTTTGATAACATGGGTCCACTCCCTCATCACATCCATCATAACGATGAAAAGGCTGCATTGATAGGACAGAAAGGTAAACCTGAAGCCTATTATTTTCCACCGCAGGTAAATAATCATGGCGGAGACTTTCCATACACCTTTTTTGGAATTGCACCAGGAACAACGAAAGAGCAAATTCGTGAATGCCTGGTGAACTTTACAAAAGGCGATAACAAGATAACAAATTACTCGCAGGCTTTTCGCCTCGAGCCCGGTACCGGTTGGGATGTGCCACCGGGCATGTTGCATGCACCTGGAAGTATGTGTACTTACGAGCCGCAGAAAGCATCTGATGTGTTTGCTATGTACCAATCTTTAGTAAACGAAGCGATCATTCCGGAGGTATTATTATGGAATGGCACGCCTGAGAATAAGGTAGGAGATTTCGATGCTTTGATGGATGTGATAGATTGGGAGTTGAATGTAAATCCGAATATTTTAGAAACCCGCTTTATGAACCCCAAGCCTGTAAAATCACTGGATGAAATGGAAGCAGAAGGCTATGTTGAAAAATGGGTGTGTTATAAATCAACTGCATTTAGCGCCAAAGAATTAACGGTACAGCCGGGTGCAAGCGTAACGATCAAAGACAGCGCAGCGTATGGAATGATCATGATGCAGGGGCATGGCACAATGGGCGTGTGGGATATTGAAACGCCAGCGCTTATCCGTTATGGACAGTTGACCCATGATGAATATTTTGTGAGCGAAAAAGCAGCTATAGAGGGCGTTAAGATTGTAAATAAATCTGCAACGGATCCAATTGTAATGTTGAAACATTTCGGCCCTGAAAATCCGGATATGATTTTGTAACAAAAAAATGCAAATGTATCTTATCAAACTTAGAAACATTGCTATTCAGCAGGGAGCTTCGGTGGCGATAGCCGGACAAACATGCTGAGCGATTGGGTTGTCCTTGATTTTTTGTTTCTTTTGCGTCAAGGCAAAAGAAAAGGAAAAAATAATAACTCTCTAAATAAATTAAATGATCAAAAAAAGTTCTTTGGTGACAAATTGCAGAAGAGGACGAAATCTTTACATTAATCACATCCAATAATTTTTATTATTTATGAGCGAAAATAATTATCCAAAATTACACAATGCAACATGGCCCGGTATTGTAGGCAAGGGACAAGATTCAGAGCCCATCATTTCTTTTGATACCATGTTGGAGATGACGGCTGCCGCTGAGGTGGGTGGTGTGAAATTCGATGGCATTGACATCGGGCTTTTTGACCCACATGTTGAGGCAGATAGTTCGGATGATGGTATTAAAAAACTGGCTGATAAAGTTGCATCTTATAATCTTAAAATTGGCAGCCTCGTAGCACCTGTGTGGCCA
>JBBSBP010000342.1:0-1890 GCA_038251165.1 Bacteroidales bacterium
AACGCCTTTATTGTTGATTCCTCCAATGTTTGTGAAAACGTTTTCATATCCTGCTGTAGGAGGTAAAGCCCTCTTTACAAGAACATCGGTAGTATTTGCATTGTATAAATCCAAAGATCCTGATATCCTTTGATCCAGAAATGCAAAATCGACACCAAAATTCAGTGATGCTGTTTTTTCCCATTTTAAGTCATCGTTACCGAGACTTCCGCTTGGATAAACACCAATACTTGTTTCAGCGCCATAAATGTATGAAAGTGTGGACATTGTTGAGAAGCTTTTATAGCGCCCCAGCCCCTGGTTTCCGTTTATACCATATGATGCGCGTATTTTCATGTATGGGAAACTGATACCACTCATAAAAGACTCGTCAGAAAGTACCCATCCAACAGACACTGATGGGAAATTTGCAAATTTATTGTTTGCACCAAAGCCGGAGTACCCATCTCGCCTTACAGTACCTGTAAGGTAGTAACGGTTTTTAAAGGAGTAGTTAACCCTTCCCATGTAGGATATCCCGTCTTCTGCCCAGGTACCGCCATTTTCAGTGGTTGATACGGTGGATATGGTTCCTAATCCAAGTCCGTTGTAGCCTAGTCCCTGGTTCTCGAATCCTTGTGCCTCCAAACGCGAAGTGTTTTGCTGCGAATGTTCACGACTGTAAAGGAATGTAGCATTTACATTATGGTCGCCAAAACTACGCAAGTAGTTTAGGATGTTATTTTGAATCCAGCTTCTGTTTTCAATATGGTCTTTACGACCTCTACCACTGTTCCCTGCCCCATCTGGGTGAGTAGATGGAAAAAAGGAAAAATTATTCCTGGTATTAAGGGTATTTGAGTAATTAATATCTAAACTTAATCCCTCTACCCATGGGAGTTTTATTTGTGCGCTACCTACAATAAACAGGTTGTTCCTGATGTCGCTGTTATCGGCATAAAGATTAACCAGGGGGTATGGCATATAAGCTTCGCCGGTTAAGTACATGTCGTAATCAGCTTGGCCTATTTTATTATTTGCAAGCGGGCTTGCATTTCTTGCATCCGCGAGAATTGTTGTATCATCGAGACGTGCCGACAACCCGGAATAGTCGCGGTAAGAATATGCAGTATTTATCCCTAATGTGAGCCATTCATTAATTTCGCTTTCAATATTTGACCGCAAGGTAAATCTCGAAAATTTATCATTTTTCAATACTCCTTCTTCATTGGCGTATGATCCGGAAACATAGTAGTTCGTACTTTTTGATTTTCCCGAATAGCTGAGGTTATAGTTTTGTATCGGTGCCTGTTGAAGAACTTCGTCAACCCAGTCAATTTCGTTCCCCGCAAGATAGTTGTCCTTTTCTTCTTGTGTACGAAGTGTTGTAGAAACAACATTTCTATCGGTTATGTCTGGCCTTACTGGTTTTCCAGCATCGCTTGTAGGATTCGTTTTGTACCAGGTGTATAACTTTTGTTGGTAGTAATAGTCAGTAAGCCTTATTGCATACTGATCTGCATTCATTACCTTCATTGGTGTGTTGGTAATGTCTTGGAAACCGTAATACATATTAAAGTTTACCTGAGGTTTTTCGCTATTCCCCTGTTTAGTTGTAATTAAAATTACTCCGTTTGCCGATCTCGAACCGTAAACGGCTGCAGCACTGGCATCCTTTAATATATCAACTGATTTAACGTCGCTAACATTAATGTCGGCAATGGCACCGTTGTAGATAATCCCATCAAGGACGATTAAAGGTTTGTCGGAGGCAGATAAAGAGGTTTTCCCCCTAATTGAAAAATCAGGTTCTCCCCCTGCTGCACCAGATTGTTGAACGTTAATTCCTGCCGATGCCCCTGACAAGGTTTGTAAGATGTTCATATTTGACTGAAGCGATTTGTCGTCAAA
>JBBSBP010000343.1:0-1809 GCA_038251165.1 Bacteroidales bacterium
CGTCAATCACCGAGCTGATCACTGCTGAGTTGGAGGTTTTAAACTCGTTCCCGTTTGCATCTCTCAGGCTGATCACAGAGCTCAATGAATCGGCTCCGATCTGGAAGGTCTGCAACTTGCGGCGCGAATCGTTCAGTGTTTTCCAACGGTCGATCAGCATTGACAAATCCTCCACTCTTTGGATCCTTTCTTCGAGGGTCAGCTTACGAGCTGCTTCTTCAACTTTTTCCTCTTTCACAACTGTCATAGTTGTCGCCACAGGATTGGTTTCTACTAATTCCAACTCAGCAACATGTACTTTTTCTGCAATATTTGATTTCCCCATAACATTTTACCGCTGCCCTGCGGGTTTTTATTGGCATCCGTCAGTGGACGGACTTTGTCTGGCTCGCCGGTTAAAATTAAATTACGGGTAATCACCATTGAGCCAGTCGGATACTTGTCAATGGGCGAATGTCTGGTTTTAACAAGTTCCAAGTTTCACGTTCCAAGTTCCAAGTTAAAAATGACCGAGCGCGAAGCGTTGTTTCAGAAAAGCAGGTCAGAAAAACACAAACCCTTTACTTTTCCGACTGGCGATCAATACCTTTGCCCGTTAATTTGAGTGTAACAAGAATTTTTCTGTCGGGGTTAAAGAGAAAAGAATATAAAAATACAGAGGAGTTAATGAACAAAAAAAGAGGCCATTGCCTCTCTTTTTAATTAAAAGTTTTGAGCTATCCACTGTTGAAAAGCCTGCTGCTGTGTTGTTTCAGAATTCAGCCAAATTCGATGGATTTCAGTAATAATTTCCCAGGCATGTTCATCCTGTGCAAAAAAATCTTCATCGAAAACTTCAACTGTTCCCATTGAAGTATCGATATTTCCGCAGATATAATGGCCGTTGATCCAGCTTTCATTTAACGAAATATCCATAAATTATTGCCCATGCCCTTGGGTCTTTTATTGGCATCCTTCGATAAACTCAGGACTTTGTCTGGCACGCCGTTTAAGTTAAAAATGTATGTATTGATGGTGATCCAACCTCCAGCCAACCGGAAGTTTTACAACTATTTCGTTGTAAGATTCTGCCAGTTCGTTGAGCCATGGTTTTTCCCTGATGCTGTTATCGTCCATTGAAGGGCCCAGACAAAACAGAATTGCATTCAGCAGTCGGTCTGTTTCAGTAATATTCAGTTCAAGATTTTCCATTTTGATTCCTCCTTTAGTGTAAGTTATTAGCTGTTTTTGTTTCCGTTTCAATCTTCTGAGAGCCCCAGAATTCGCGCATGGCTTCCATCGTTGGGATCTTTCCGTTTTTCTTGCGGTATTCGCCTTTGTGCCAGTACCAGGCCGTTTTTGGATGGCTGAACATGAATCCCAGCCCTTTCAATGTTGTCCGGATTGGAAACGTGTTTTCGGTAATCCAAATCCATGCGCCAATCATTTCGATTTCCACCCCTTGTAGAAAAATGATTTTATCCAGCATTTCCCTTATTTCTTCGGAAACCTGCTGTTCGTATTCTTTCCTTGACTGGGAGAAATCGGCAGTTCCATTGATCAGCTTCCGTGAAAGCCGTTCATACTGATCGTTCAGCATCTGCATCAGCACTGTGTCGCCACCTTTGTCGGGATGGTAAATGAAAGCCAATCGCCGGTATTCCTTGCGCAGTTCATCCAGCGTTTTAATATGTTCGAAAAATTTCATTGTGTTTGCTGCTGCCTTACAGACTTATTTTGGCTCCTGGCTCGCCGTTAATTTTGAGCCAGTTACCCATTGAGCAGACCGGATTCTAGTCAATGGGCGAATGTCTGAATTTGAACCCCAGC
>JBBSBP010000344.1:0-1806 GCA_038251165.1 Bacteroidales bacterium
GGTCAGGAACGGAACTATAATTTTGTTACCAAATTGGTTGAGCCGGTTGACTGTATTATTAACGAATTTTACATCAAGCCGCAGGATGCAAAGAACGTTCCGGTGAATGATCTGGTGGATCTGTTTTGTGAGTACTACAAACAACATCCAAATCGGGAGCTGCATTATTTCAGGGACAGGTACGGCGATCATCGCCAGCCCAATGTTAAAAACTCAAAGCCATATAATGAGCAAGCCATTGAACGGCTGGAATCAAAAGGATGGAAAGTAACGGCCCGCGTACACCGGGGGATGGAGCCGCCACAACACGATAAATATTTGCTCTGGTCAAACATTTTTAAAGGGAACGATACCCGGTATCCAAAGGTGATCATCAATGGTAAAAACTGTAAGTACACCATCATTTCGATGAACAATACGAAGGTAATTGAGAAAGCCGGGAAATTTGAA
The DNA here is from genome assembly GCA_038251165.1 of Bacteroidales bacterium. Classification (GTDB taxonomy): domain Bacteria; phylum Bacteroidota; class Bacteroidia; order Bacteroidales; family Prolixibacteraceae; genus Aquipluma. The sequence goes on from JBBSBP010000344.1 coordinate 451, forward strand.
AAAGATAAATCCTCAGAACGCAAAGATTCAGTGCTGCCGGAAGAAGCAACACATTTTAGTGATGCGGTAGATAAAAGAATCTGGACCAAATATGGAGATGTTTTGTATCGAACAGGTAATTCAACTTTCGTAAGTCCAAGGCTTTAATTTACGCTCCATTTAAATTAAAAAAAACATTCAATCTATTCACCCGAGAAGCCAATCCCCGGACTGCTTTCCCTTCGTTACCACTCCGGTCAATCCATCCGGAATCATGGCTCCTTTGTTCATGCTTTCATGTCAAACACCAGTCGCAACACATACGCCGGCTGGCGCATAAGTTGCTTCCTTTATTTGGATTCAGCACTTCAGGACTTATTTCGTTCCTCATTCGCCTGAAGAACTGATGATTTTATTATTGCTTCGCAACGAGTAAAAACATTCCAAACCTATCCTTCAGATAAGTTTTCCATTATTGATTTGGTATCAACACATAGGACTCATTCGCTGCTCATTCATCCTATAAGTTGATGAAGTCAGGACTTGCTTCTGCGGTGCGCTGTGGTGAATGGTGTATTATGCGTTGTGGTGTGTATTGTGGCGCGCTGTGGTGAATGTCATATTTCCTGATTTTCTGCCCTTTTTTCTGCTCTGCTGGGTAGGGCGAGTTCGGGTAATTCCACACAACACTAAATTTATTGCATAAATTTGTGTTGTATGGTGTTGATTTTTATTTGATTACGAATTCAATAAAACGACAAACATTTTTGCCGGTTTCATATTCTTCTCTACGCTTTTTCTTGGCAAGAAAAAGCGACCAAAAAGAACCTTGCGCCATCTCCCGGATACCCAGGATCCGAAACTTTGGGCCCCGGCTACGCACCCAAAGCTTATTGCGCAGTTCTTTTCTCGTCAGGGCAAACGAGAAAAGAACCAAAAGAGCTTGCCCCAAACTTTTCTTCATAGAAAAGCTTGACCAAAAGAACCTGGCGCCATCCGTTCTGCTAACGTATGAATTTCCAGGGTCCACCTTCGGCCTGAAAATATCGTAAAATTGTCATCAAGAAATAATATATATTTTAAAAATGTTAAACGATTTTTTGTAGTCTTCTTTTCGGTTTTAACCTTCAATTATAAATAGTTGATACTGGATGATAACATTTAAATCATTTTTTAATATAAGATATAATAATCTTATAATATTTTATTTGTATATTTATCAATGACAATTTGTATTAAATCATCAAAAAACATGAAAACACCAATTTTCCCATCGCATCCTCGTCTAAGGTTATTGACGATTAGTCGAAATACCCAGCCCATTAGTTATAGCCTGTTGGCGCTGCTGCTTTTCGTTTCAGCGTGCAAAAAAGATAA
>JBBSBP010000345.1:0-1783 GCA_038251165.1 Bacteroidales bacterium
GCTGCTGCTGATGTTATCAGGTTCTCCTTGTTGTCCAGTTTATTGTCGAGCGGCTGAATGATCCATTGTTCTTCGGCTTTCCCGTTCATTGGATTTATTTCGAAGAACGTAAAGATTGGCTTGTCGGCATTGTTGGTACCACACAAATTATCCTCAATGCTGTCCATATAATCCTGAATGGCTGCCTGTCGCCTGGCGGTATCGGCATAATCGTTCTTCGGAAACTGTCGGTCCCAGAAACTGTAAGGAATCTGGATGTGCCATTTCCAGGTGATTTGGTTGGTATATGCTTTTTTCAGGAATGCCGGGACCATGGTTGCGATTTCAACCCATCCGGCCAGGTATGCTGCATACCATAAAGGAGAGGGATAATATTCGTTATTACTCCAGCTGTCGCGAACAACCATGATGAAGGACTGGCCTTTTGTTTTTCCTGCAATGCGGCGACGTTGGAGATCAGCAAGCGGATCGTAATCGTCGAGTACATCAATCATGGTATATTGACCTTCGGAGGGTGTATCGGGCCATTTACCGGAGATACAGCATTTTTCAACCACTCCCAGTGGAGATGCTACTGAAAGACGGCAATATTTGGCATTCACCGGATTGATACCAACAATCTGATCTCCCTGGTCATTCATCAGGAACTGGACATATCCGACACCCAGCTTGAGGTAATCGCGAAGATTCTTCTCCATCAACCGGCGGACCATGCGGCTGTTTGCAAAAACGGCTAATGTTTTATCGGTAGGCGCGGAAAGTATTTCGGAGCCATCGTTATTATAGCCATCGACCTGACAGGGAAAAATACCCTGACCAAGGGTGAAATTCCGGGTAAACCGAAGGCCTGTGTTTAAAACCCCAACTTTCGAAATAATGGCATCGGCATCGGTTGGCCAGGTGTTTGACGAGCCCCAGCTGACAAATACCTGACCGTTTACCGTTGTTTTATCCAGATCAATTTCCGGCTGTTTGGGAGATTGTAATTTTTTCAGCTTATCGGGTGGCGCTCCGGTTGTAGCGGCCATATAGCTTTTGCCTGAAACCATTAATGGTGCACCTTCGCGGTTGAAAATTATGTCTGCCATATTGTTGAGTTATTAGGAGCGGCCACATAGGGCAGCCCTTACATGCGTACTTTTTTGCTGTTCCATTCTACCAGGCCGTCGATGTGAACCGGTGTGATGTGCCCGGATGCATTTCCATTTTCATCGACAGGCAATACTCCCCGCATCCGGTTTTCTTTCATGTTCATTCTCAGACCAGCGGCTACGGCGCGTGGGATGAACACCAGTTCTCCATCTTTCTTGACAAACCGGACGGAAAAGGTTACCTGTTTGCCATCGGGTGTTTCCTTGATTTCATATTCTTTGAGTGCCAGGTTTCGGCGTATGGTTTCGATTTTCATTCTGTTAGTTTCAAGTTTCATGTTCAAAGTTCCAAGTTGCATTCGGAACTGTATTTGTCGAGCCGAAGATAAACGCAGGTGAGTGATGCGGAAAGGACAGAAAAAGCGAACAAAAAAAATGGGCCGAAGCCCATTTTTTTACATCAAACCTTCATCGGCAAATGAAAGGTAAGTTTCCGGAGTGAGAATCAGATGATCCAGCACCGGAATATCCAGAAACTTACCGGCCTCCTTAATCTTTTTATTGATGTCTTTGTCTGCTTCACTGGGCGTTAGGTTCCCTGATGGGTGGTTGTGACTTATGATCAATGAGTTGGCTGAAGCTTTTAAAGCAGTTTGGAAAATAATCCTAACATCAACCACTGTTCCATTGAA
>JBBSBP010000346.1:0-1758 GCA_038251165.1 Bacteroidales bacterium
ATGCCCCAATTCATGTGGACAGCAAATTGCTGCTGATCTTGGCTTCTTTGGAAAAGTTGGCCGCAACAACCGCATGTTTCCCGCTTATCATGTGGTTGCCGGTGCATCCATCGGATCTGATCCAAAATTAGCTGAACCTGTGGGCGAAGTCAGTGCATTCGACTTGCCAAAATTCACAACCGATGTGTTTAAACTTTATCTAAAAAAACAACATAAATACAAATCATTCAGCGAGTATGTAAGTATTGAAGGCAAAACCGATATTGCAGAGTTGACGAAGAAATACAAGGACATTCCGGATTTCCACGATGATAAAAACTATTATTTCGATTGGGGCGCCGACCAGATATTTTCACTTGCTGCGAAAGGCGTTGGTGAATGTTCTGCCGGTCTTTTCGATATGATAGATGTTGACCTGAATACCATTAATAGCACAAAGGAAAAGCTCGACAAAGAAACTAATCCTGAAGCGATTAACTGGTTGCTTTATACATTGGTTTTTGCATCGTCGCGAATGCTTTTAATTACGAAGGGTGCAGAGCCTAAAAATACAACGGAAGTTTTCAGTGATTTTATCAGCAAATTTATTGATGCCAAGCTGATTAGCAATGTGTACCGCGAGATTGTGGAAATTGCCCGTGACGATCAGCACTACAATCTTTTGGAAAAGAAAGACACTATTCTTGACCTTTCCCAGGCAGTTGTAAACCTGTACGAAGGAATGGATGATTCCCTGCAATTCAAAAGTTTTGAAAATGCGGGAATATCAACTGATACTGAGATCCCAAAGCAGGTAATCACATTAAAAAAAGATTTCAGGGGAGTGGCATGTCCCATGAATTTTGTGAAAACCAAAATAGCGCTTGCAACCCTCAAATCGGCTGATATTCTCGAAATACTGCTCGACGATGGTGAACCAATTGAAAATGTGCCCGGTTCAATTAAAAGTGAAGGACACAAAGTTCTAGGCCAAAAGAAATTGGAAAACTATTGGATAGTGACAATCGAAAAAGGTTGATGTATGAAATGAGCCCCGATTCATCGGGGCCCATTCCATATCAATTAAAAAACAAATTATTAACTCATGAAAGAAAAAAGATACAGGAGCATCATTAAAGCCATTTGCTGGCGGGTAACTGGTACAATAGATACTTTCATCATTTCATATCTGGTTACCAGTAAATTTAAGTTCGCAATATCTATCAGCTTCTTCGAAGTATTTACCAAGATAACCTTGTATTACCTGCATGAAAGGTTGTGGAACCGGATTGAAGCCGGACGTATTAAAAATATAGTTTCTGATTATGAGATATAAAGTAAAGGAGAATATGATTTTTTTGCCCATTTCGGTTAAAATCACCGGTAAAAAAATACTGGTGATAGGCGGTGGTCGGATTGCCGGTCACAAAATCAGTTTTCTGGAGCAATTCACCCGAAATATTTCTGTAATTGCCATTGAAGTGAGTGAAAGCATCAAGTCAAAGGGATATTCTTTCGAAGAAAAACCTTATGAAAAGTCTGATCTGGAAGGTGCTTTTCTGGTATATGCCTGCACCAACATCAGCGAGTTGAATTGCAGGATAAAATCGGATGCCGAAATCCTTGGAATACTCACCAATGTGGTGGATAATCCCGGTTTGTGCGATTTCGTTTCTCCAGCCATTTATAAGCGCGATCATTTCACCATTGCTGTTGGCTCTAACGGACAGGATGTTCAAAGTGCAATTGCAGTTAGAAATAAAATTAAGGAAATCATTG
>JBBSBP010000347.1:0-1737 GCA_038251165.1 Bacteroidales bacterium
AAATCCATTGGCACATCACTTTCGAACCTGTAAACTCCTTCCGAAACCTGCGAAATAAAACTTCGGTACCTGTCTTCACTTTCTTTCAGGGCAACTTCAGCCTGTTTTCGTTCATTCAACTCTTTTCGCAAGGCATCAGTTCGTTCATCTACCAGCCGTCTGAGCCGTTCATTCTCATCCAATTTCCAGTCCTCAGCCTCTTTGATGCGGATCATAGCCCGAATTTGTGCAGTCAATTCCGATTCATCCAGGGGTTTGGTTAAAAAGGCATCGGCCCCCAGTTCCAGCGCTTTTATACGGTTTTCCTTGTCTGTCCGGGCTGCAGTGATCATTACAATCGGAATAAATTTCGTTGAGTCGTTTGTTTTAAGTATCCGGCAAACTTCGTAACCATCCATTGCGGGCATCACAATGTCGAGTAATATGACATCGGGTTTTTCGGAAAGACACAGCTCAATACCTGCCTGGCCTGACAGGGCACGAATAAATTCAGCCTTTGGAAAAGCCTCCATCAGTAATGCTTTCAAAACAATCAGATTATCTTCATTATCGTCGATTGCTATAATTTTCACCTTTTCCATCAATTTTAAATTTATTAGCTATTTACTGCCATTCAACCATCCAAGAATAGTTGTTTCCAATACTGCACTGTCGATAGGTTTCGTGATATAATCATCAAATCCATGCCTGAGCATATCTTCACGGTCACCTTTCATCGCCCGGGATGTAAGTGCTACGGTAGGTATATGCCGGAGATGTTCATCCTTTTTAATTTCATTCAGAACGGTATAACTATCCATTTCTGACAGCGACAGATCTAAAAGAATCAGATTCGGACGATGAGCCCTCGCTTTTTCAAGGCCAGTCAATCCATCAGCAGCATATATAAGTTTATATTTTTCACCCAGAAGAGCTTTCACCGTTGTCGTATTGTCAGGGTTATCTTCAATCAACAGAATGGTTGCCTGACCCTGGATTTGCCGTTCGGAAGATTTTCCAGCCTGATCTGCGGAAATTGCCTTCCCTTGTGGTTGAACCATGTTGCTGACATGAATCAACAGCTCATTTCGGTTGACGTCTCCTTTTTGAATAAGCTGATAAATATGATTTTCATTTAGAAAACTCAATTCCTGTCTGGTGATGTGCTTTGCCGAAAGAATAAGTACCGGAATCCGGCTGGCCTCCTTCTGACGTCGAATTACTTTAAGCACTTCAAAGCCATCCAGTTCTGGTATCATGAGGTCCAGGATCATCGCATCAGGCAAGGAAATTTTTATTGCTTCCAATGCTTCCACACCATTTCGGGCTACATGAATGACATATCCTTCATTCTTCAGAATGTCGGTCAGCTGAATAATCTGCGGTTCACTGTCTTCGACCAACAACAAAGTTTTACCTTTTCCTGATTGAGTTGACGCAGAGAAGGATAAAGAAAGGTTGAATCCGGTCACGTCAGTTTCAGAATCAATCAGTTCATGGCCATCAGGTTTTTCAGGCAATGTAACGACAAAGATGGATCCTGCACCTTCCTGACTTTTGACTTCAATGCTTCCATGAAGCAATTGAGTGTACTTTTTAGCAATAGCTAACCCAAGTCCGGTACCTCCAAATTTACGCGAAGATTTGCCGTCGGCCTGCCTGAATTCATCAAAAATAAAAGAAAGATGCTCCTGCGAAATACCAATCCCGGTATCTTTTATTCCGATATATAACTTTCCGCCTTTTAGCTCAGCAGTA
>JBBSBP010000348.1:0-1637 GCA_038251165.1 Bacteroidales bacterium
AACGTTCCAGAATGCTTCAATATAATCTGGCCTTTTGTTCTGATATTTTAAATAATAAGCATGTTCCCAAACATCCATTACAAGCAGAGGTATTCCCTTTTTTTCAGCCAGATCCATCAATGGATTATCCTGATTTGGTGTTGAACTGATAAAGAGGTTGCCTTTATCATCCAAACTCAGCCATGCCCATCCACTGCCAAACCTGTTTTTTCCGGCATCCGAAAATTGCTTTTTAAACTCATCGAAGGAGGTAAACGATTTTGTAATTGCATCTGCTAGTTTTCCGGTTGGCATGCCACCTCCAGAAGCTTTCATGCCTTTCCAATAAAAGGTATGGTTAAAATAACCACCACCGTTATTTCTGACTGCCACAGGAAACTTGCTCATATTCCTGAAAATATCCATAATATCCATTGATTCCATTTCTGTGCCCTTAATTGCAGTTACGAAATTGTCGTAATAGGCTTTATGGTGTTTGCCATAATGGATTTCCAGCGTAAGCTTATCAATGAAAGGTTCAAGCGCATCATAAGAATATGGCAGCGCCTGAAATTCGAATTTGTTGGTTGTTTTCATGGTAGATTGAATTTTAATGGTATCATTTTTTAATTGATTTTTTTGTGCCTTCGGTGTTTGTGCCATTGTAGGACAATGAAAAACAAGAAGCCCGAAGCTGATTATTACTGCTGCTAAATTGAGTTTATTCATGATTTATCCTCCGTATTTTTATCCGGAAGTAGAATCTCCGGAAATTGTTTTTAAGAAATTAATTTGAAACCTCGAAAAAGAAGTCATAAGACGGGAGATGAAAAATCAGTACTCCCGGCTTATAACTTCCGACTTGTTTGGGTCCGCAATGCACTCATTTTTAAACATATTTTTTATAATACGCGCACAAACGCAACCAGGTCTTTCTTTTCATCAGCTTTCAATTGAAGTTGTTGAATAAGATTGAAATACTCCACTATATCCTCAAGCGTAAAACAACGCCCGTCGTGCATATAGGGCGGGGAGTCTTTAATCCCTCTTAACGGAAAAGTTTTGATTGGGCCGTCATGTGCCATCATCATGCCATTGACCATTTCCTGTTTATAAAAACGTTCCGCCTTAAGATTATGCATACTGTTGTCAGTATAGTATGGAGCTGGATGGCACGAAACGCACCGGGCCTTGCCGTTGAACAGCACTTCACCGCGTAGTTCGCCCGGGGTAGCCTTTGATGGATCAAGTTCTCCGTAAATAGTCAGCTTGTTAGCCGGCGGAAAATCTAAAATAGCCATGAATTCGGCCATAAAATGAACTTGCGAACCACGATCAAGAATGTTAACTCCCTTTTTGGCTGCCATTACATGATCGCCATCGAAGTAGGCTGCACGTTGTTCGAATTCGGTAAAGTCCTCTACTGTTTTAAGTCCTCGTTGCCAACCGAAAAGTCGCTGAATATTTACACCCCGCAAGGACGGAGTTTCAATCCGGTGCCTGAATTCCTGCGGTCGAATGTCTCCGACAAGATGGTTAGCCCCGTTGGTATGACCGTTCGCATGGCAGTCAAAACAGGTTACGCCCAGGCTGGGTCGGTCAGTTCGCCGATCTTCGGTAGCATTAAACTGTTGTTGTGGAAACTGGGTAACCAGCAA
>JBBSBP010000349.1:0-1574 GCA_038251165.1 Bacteroidales bacterium
GATTGAAATCAGGCCGAAAATTGCAAGAAATAATAATACTTTTGTTTTCATTGTTTTAATTTTTAATGGTTTATAAAATTTATGATGCAAAAGTATAGACCGTATCCCGGCTGTAAAAACAAAACTTGCTGAAGGTGTTGTATTTAAGGCTGAGCCTGGTAAATTTACAGTTGAATGATGAGATGGAATTTGTTTGTGCTTCAAATAAACATAGTGAATGTCCTTTTTTCAGCATTGGAGAGAAATCTTTACCAAACAGATAAAAATTAGAAAAGTATCAATAGTCAGAAGGTATTTAGTTAAGGGAGTTATAACAAGCAGAAGCATGTATCTATCGAAATATTAAAATGATCAGCAGTTATGCTTATATTGTTAGTGCTACAGATTCCCTGAGAAAAAGCTGTTTTTAATGTACACGGATAGTTTAAGTCACCTGTTTTTCAGATGAATCTTGCTTTGAATTTTAATCTGATTCTAATGAATTCACATTGTACTTAATTTCCTTGAGCTTAAATATCCCGTAAACAAATTTGCCATCCGGATAATGCCATATTGTTTCTCCATAGGTCATAATATTTGATCCGTTTATGGTTCTATATTCCGAAACAGGGGTTGAGAACCGGTATTGCTTCATATCGGAAACAGCAGTACGGTCGTCGGATGTAAAATCAATAAGCTGCCCCAACGGATTAAAATATAAAACTGCCTTGATTGAAATTCCCCGGTTGGTAAAAACAGCTTCAGCTGAAGCGCTGTCAATTGCTTTCCATTCAATCCGTCTATCTATCAATGTAGCCGGGGCCATCAGGCACATATCATTGAACAATGTTACCGTTTCTGTTTTATTCATACTTTCACCAGCCATGTTTACCACTGTAAACAATCCGAACAAGCGGATGTCCATAGTAGCAGTTGCCTTGATGTACCTGTGATAACCCGGAACGGTTACACCAAACATCTTTGCTTTCATAAAAAAGAGACGCGCAGGATCATCGAAAAAGTTATACTGTAAAGTTGTGAATGGAAACCAATCTTTGCCCTTTTCGCGCATTTTGCCCTCGAAGACAATACAAACATTTCTCACTTTAGGCTTATTTACAACTCCCGAGTATTTCAGATAGCGTTGTACCGGTTCCGGCAACGGCTGAAGATCTGTTGCTGTGAACATTTCTGTTGGCAAGGTATTGGTTCGGTGAATATTGTCGTTAACATCCTTCTTAAATTGGTTTTCGAAACGGGTGCTCCCAAAGGACAAAACAGCTACAACTACTATAATAATGTTGGCAATGGCCCCAAACCTGGCATCTTTCCACACCATAATTATAAGAACTGTTGAAATTGCCGTTGCAAGTATTCCCAGCCAGAACCACCATTCCGCCTTGGCAAGAAAAGCGATGCCTGTAACCAGAAAAAGGACGAATACCAGTAACCAGACAATTCCGGATATTTTAGAGATACCAGCATTCAGCTGCTCCAGCTGAGCCAGGTTAAATGCCTTTAAAAATCCCATCAGATGGATGGCTCCATGGATGAAAATCAAAGTTGCAAAGAGATATTTCATAATTATCAGTAAA
>JBBSBP010000350.1:0-1566 GCA_038251165.1 Bacteroidales bacterium
ATACAAGCCCGATAAACCCGAAAAAATGAAATCTGACTTTACACCGCAATGGACAGCAGATGTAATCGACCTTGTAGAAATAACAATGGCTCTGCACGAACGCCGGGCCATCAATAATGGAGAGGTATCCATTACTGCTTTAGTAAATTTCCTTTTCAACCTGTTTGGTATGAAGCCGGGCAATTTCTTCTCTACCTACGGAGTAATGCGTACCCGTGCCAACAGCCAGACCCTGTTTCTCGACGAGCTGAAACGCTCGCTTGAAAACAAGATGGATAGAGACGATAACAAAGAAATTAAGCAGAAGCGGAGAAATTAAAGGAAAAATCGTCGAAATCGACCGGTTTGGAAAATTAAGATTTACCCCTGTTGCTGTAATAGGTGTACTAATGCAGGATCACTCTTTATACGTTCCAGTTCGTCTCCGACAATTTGCCTGGTTTCGGCTTTTATCCGGGTATAATTCTCCTGGATCATTTCCTTCATACGGTCATTACCTGCCGCATCAATAAAGTTGGTAATTACCGGAATCTTTTTGTAGGATTTGGTTTCAGCTTCTACCTTTGCATTATCGACCACTATTTCGGCATGGAATATCTTCTGCTCGATGCGTTCATCGAAGTTGTCAGCCACTGCACCCACGAACATGCCTTGTGTCAGGTTCGATATTTTGCTTGGTGGGATCAATGAATCCATTTGCGTGCTTATGGACGTTGATTTTTCCCGTTGGTTGATGGTCATCGACTGGCGTTTTTGCAACACTTTTCCGAAACGTTCCGATAGTGTTTTAGCCGTCTCCCCCACTACTTGCCCACTGAAAATATTTCCAACGGTATTCATTACCACGGCAGCCTCTTTATCACCATAGTCACGTTTAAGTTGCGAGAAATCCTGAAAGCCCAGCAAAACTGCGACTTTGTTGCTTCGGGCGGTGGCGATCAGATTATCCAATCCTTTAAAATAAATGGTCGGTAACTCGTCGATGATGATGCTACTCTTTAACTGTCCCTTTTTATTGATCAGCTTTACAATACGGGAATTATACAGGCCTAGAGCAGCCCCGTAGATATTCTGGCGGTCGGGATTATTACCTACCACCAACACTTTCGGGTCATCGGGGTTATTAATGTCAAGGGTGAATTCATCACCGCTCATGACCCAATACAACTGCGGGCTTATCATCCGCGATAACGGGATTTTGGCACTGGCTATCTGCCCCTGTAACTGATCCTGTGCCCCACCCAACCAGGCATCCATAAAAGGAGACAGGTAGTTTTCAAGTTCAGGATACGAAGTCAGAATCGGGAAAATTTCTTCATAACGCTTATTCAAAAATTCAATAGCGTGCGGAAAAGTGCAATACTGTCCATCCTTGTAGATACGCAAGTACCAGATGATGGCCGCAAACAGGATAATCGGAGATTCAACAAAAAAGTCACCCTGTTTCTGCACCCATGTTTTGTTCAGGTTGAGCATGATGGTATAAGCGCTTTCATAAGCATCCGATATATCGGTCATAAATGAGGGGTTAATAGGATTGCACCGGTGCGAACGCGAAGGGTCGTC
>JBBSBP010000351.1:0-1559 GCA_038251165.1 Bacteroidales bacterium
CCACTTTGGGTGTTCCTGTTAAATTCAAGGCTAAATCGCCAATGTTTTGGATTGTAAATGTTACAATTTTGGGCGATGTTGATGATACGTCTCCAAAATCGAAACTTCCGGTATTGTCAAAAATATCAGTTGTTCCTTGTTTGATGTTCATTTCAGTGCGTGGGATAACAGTGGGATATTCGTAAGCTCCCATATCGGATGAAAAACCGATTGGACGCGCAACCCCTAGAATATCGGTGGGGGTGAATTGTCCGGCGGCATTACTTCCATTGTTAATGGCTGGGCTGGTGGCTTGTAGTTGAAAGTTAGCAGTGCCATCCAACGCCTTATTTACAAATTTCGGGTCGGCAGTTTTGTCGTGTGGTCCGTTTTTATAGCTGGTTCCGTTGAAATAGATATTATAATCGTAAACGGCACCCGCATTATTTCCGTTGCAGTTTGTACCTGTACCTCTGCCATACATAATATTGTTATAAATTTTTACATCCGAACATTGGTTGGCATCAATTTCGGGGTATCCTACTACAGTACCATTATTGTAGGTCGTATTGTTTATAATGTCAACATGGTTTGCCTTATAAGCATGCACGCCGCCACCGCCATTGTTATAGACCACATTGTTTTCTATCAGGGTTCGTCCGGTATATAAAGATACGCCCGAAGTACCATTGTTCACATCCAGAATGATACCATTTCCATCGCTCAAGGCATTTGTTCTTTCCCATGGAATTAGGGTTTTATTGCCATACACCACATTGTTCCGAATAATTATTTTGGTTGAAGTTACGGCATCAATAGGCTTGGGACCCAGGATACTAATCCCGCTGGTTGCGTAAATGCTATACCAGCAATTATTGTACACAGTGTTATTTTCAATGGTTACATAGTCCATCTTTCCGCCGCCAATTCCACTGGCTGCATCATGCACCTTGCAATTTCTCACCACCACATGATGTACTTCCTTATTTATACCTATGGAAATACCATTCGCATTATATCTGGAAATATTCAGCCAGTCTGCATTTTTATTTTCGTAATCTTGCCACAACTGATACCCCTCTTCGTATGTCAAACTGGCGTTATTTCCCACTATTTCCAGACCATCCAGCACAACATACGAGCCATCCAGATGTATAGCATTCCAACATTGATAACTAAGGGTTGTAGAATGGGTTAATTTTGGCGCATGACCCGGGTATGCCTTATAGGTAATGTAGTTACCTTCTGTTCCTGAACGTGTTATGTCCAGGATAGTCATATTATTATACGATGTTGAAAAATAATTGCCGTTCATAATAAAAACGTTGTCGCCAGGGTTGGTTAAGTTGGCGGCTGCCTGGATGGTTTGTTTTGCCAGAGTTGAAGATAAACCTGTGTTTGAGTTACTCCCGTTTACAGCATCAACAAAATAGTCGGTAGCAAACGTTGGAACGACTGAAAAAACAAAGAAAAAGAGTAAGCTGAAATTGATTTTGCGTAAAAGTGTTTTCATAATTTATTTTGTATTAGTTAATTAAGTAATGCAGTATTTAAAAAACAGGCAGGACAGATGCCCTGCC
>JBBSBP010000352.1:0-1547 GCA_038251165.1 Bacteroidales bacterium
TCTAGTAAATCCGCTGGCTGACAGTCGAGGGCATTGCAAATAGATTCCAGCGTACTGAACCTGATCGCTTTTGCTTTCCCGGTTTTTAGTATCGAAAGGTTGGCTAAGGTTAAATCCACCTTGTTTGAAAGTTCATTCAATGACATTTTTCGTTTGGCCATCATCACATCTAAGTTTACAACAATCGGCATGGCCTAAACAGTTAGGTCGTTTTCAGATTGAATCTCGATTCCCCGTTTAAAAATTTGCGCTATGACATAGATAACAGCCGCCATCAAAATAAAAGCGTGACTGCCCGCCCAAAACTGATTTAGTTTATCTATTTCATAACCGTGATGAGATAAATTTTTAGCTGTTTGCCTTGCTATGTGACTTAAAATTCCAATCGAAAAAGTATAATAGCTGATTTGTAAAATTTTATTAGTAACAAAGTTGTTAAATGGTTTTGACAAATCTATTTTGTAAAGCAGCAGGATAAGAATATAGAAAAGTAATGCCTTTAAAACTGAGATGAAGATTACAAAACTATACATACCAAAAAAAGCCCATTTGTCATGCTGATACATGTCGCTTAAATCTAGTTTTTGATACAGATTACTTACAAATTCTGGTTTGAACACACTGAAAATAAAATTCACAATCAGTCCGCCAGCTTCTATGCACAAGCCGACAAAAATTACCCATGCGACAACGTGCAGGGCTTTAAATACGAAGTTGTTTTGTTTTGGCATCATTGTTAAAATTTAAATTGATGATGCAAATATGATAAATATACATTGATAAACAATAAATATATGTTTTTCTTCAATAAATTACTTAAAGCGATTGTTTTCAGCTTAATTTTCCCTTTTGAACTCGTCAATTTCCTTAAGAAAAGCAGAAGCCTGTTCCAACTTTTCGGCACCTAACGACTTATCTACCCGCTTTACCCAATTATTTGATTTATTCTGGTGGGATAACTTAGTAAATAAGTAAATGGACAGCACTATAAAGAATGCCAGCACCGCGAGGTTAACTATCCAAAATAATGGGCCGCCATTCCGAACCAAGTCTTCTGTGTACCACCACGTGCAATAAAAGGGAGCTTGCAAAAGCAACACCCTACCCGCGTGAGTGTAGGAAATTCGCACTTGCGAAAGTTTTGTTTGTGCAGCCGTGATGCTTTCAGCAATATTTACCTGGCTTAAAGTAATAATATGCCGGAGGTAAAGAAGCACAGCAAATACGTTGAAGAGAATAATTGCGCTAAGCGACACCGTAAAAAAGATATTGACGTGCGCATGATACAGCAGGAAACCCAAAAACATCACCCATACAATTCCGGTTCCCATTACTGCAACGTGACTTTTTATAAAAGATTGAATTTTTGATTCCGCCTTTTCAGTTTGGATAGCATTCAACTGTTGCTTGTTGATTTCTAAGATATTATCAATCTTCTTATCGTACGATTGCCAAATGCTTTTTAATTCTTGTTCGTTCATACTATTCGTTGGTTAATGAAAATCGTTGTTTGAGTTTTTCTTTGATTCGCCCTACTTTGGTAGAAA
>JBBSBP010000353.1:0-1534 GCA_038251165.1 Bacteroidales bacterium
AAATTTCTGAATTGGGTATTTACCCGGCTGTTGATCCATTGGATTCAACGTCAAGGATTCTGACCCGCGATGTGGTAGGCAGCGAACATTATGATTGCACTCAGCGGGTAATCCAGATATTACAGCGTTACAAGGAATTACAGGACATCATTGCCATCCTGGGAATGGACGAGCTTTCAGAAGAAGATAAACTGATCGTTCACCGTGCCCGGAGGGTTCAGCGTTTTCTTTCACAGCCTTTCTTTGTAGCCGAACAGTTTACCGGTCTGAAAGGTCAGCTTGTTTCGATCGAAGATACCATTAAAGGATTCAACATGATTATGGATGGCGAAGTGGACCAGTATCCTGAAGCAGCATTCAACCTGGTGGGTACCATTGAACAGGCTATTGAAAAGGGTGAGAAAATTCTTGCAGGTGCATAGTGAAAAATCAAAAGTGAAATAACTCTAAATTCGTTAATCCATGTTGCTCGAAATCATTACACCCGATAAAAACATTTATTCCGGCCAGGTAAGCCTGGTTCAATTACCCGGAACAAAAGGTTCATTCGAAATTCTGAACCACCATGCTCCAATTATTTCAACCCTTGAAAAAGGAACGATTAAAGTGATTGAGAAATCGGGAGAGGTGCTTTATTTCAATGTGGAGGGTGGAGTAGTCGAAAATAAAGACAACAAAATAATTGTACTTGCAGAGTCCGTTTAGCTGAGATAAACGATAAACTGATTATATTTAAACACTGAAAATTTTTTCACTTCAGTGTTTTTTATTTTGAAGACAAAATTTCTTATCATACGTTTCAGCTCTATTGGTGATATTGTTCTGACATCACCGGTAGTGCGCTGCCTGAAAAATCAATTTCCGGAGGTGGAAATACATTACCTGACCAAAAGGCGGAATGCCGATTTGCTGCAGGCCAATCCGTACATCGATAAAATTCATTTATTCGGTGACTCCCTCCCGGAAACGATCAGGGAGTTAAATGCCGAAAACTTCGATTATGTTATCGATCTGCATAACAATTTAAGAAGTTTACGGGTTAAGCTCAGTTTAAAATCAAAATCGGTTTCCTTTAATAAATTAAACTTTCGCAAATTTATATTTACACGCTTTAAGATCAACAGGATGCCTGAAGGTCATATTGTGGACCGCAATCTTGAAACAGTCCGGCGTTTTAATATCGTTAATGACGGAAAAGGACTGGATTATTTTATTCCAGAGGAGGATGAAGTTTCGTTGACAGAATTGCCCGAAAATTTCAGGAATGGATACCTGGCATTGGTTTTAGCGGGTACCTATTCAACCAAAAGGATGCCGGTCGAAAAATTCCGGAAATTAATTTCAGAATCTCAGCTTCCTTTTATTCTTCTGGGGGGGAAAAGTGAACGGCCATCAGCCCGAATTATTTTGGGATGGAACATGGGTGAGGTCGTTGATTATACCGGGAAACTTCGGATTAATCAATCAGCATCGCTGATCGAAAAATCCAGGCTGGTTATCTCAAATGATACCGGGCTGATGCACATTGCCGCGG
>JBBSBP010000354.1:0-1515 GCA_038251165.1 Bacteroidales bacterium
CCGGCATAAACTTCTTCATCTGCAGCTGAAGAACGGAATTCACGGTACGGAACTTCACCACAGCTCAGGCAATAAACCTTTTGGTCAGATGGCCAATAATAGATGCTTGTGCCTTTTTTAATGCTACAGCTGCATTTTGAACAGCATGAATTAAACTTTGCAGTGATTTTCCGTGGATCGTTTGAATAGCTTTTGATAGTGATTTGAGTTTAAAAGTTAAATGTTAAAAACTGATGATTTGATGGTGTTCTAATTTCCATGTTCGTGGAAGCAGGACAACCAGTTCGTTATATGACTCGGCCAGTTCTTCAATCCAGGGATGTTCCCGGATGCTATGGTCGTCGAGATAAGGACCAATGCAAAACATCATGGCATTAAGAATCCGGTCTGCTGTGGTGATGTCTATTTCTAAATTCATTTCATTATCCTCCTTTAGTTTAAGTTTTTGCTGGTTGTTGTTTCGGTTTCAATTTTCTGAGAGCCCCAGAATGCCCTCATGTCGTCCATCGACTGAACCTTTCCGTTCCGTTTGCGGTATTCGCCTTTGTGCCAGTACCAGGCGGTCTTCGGATGGCTGAACATGAAGCCAAGGCTTTTGAGTGTTGTGCGGATTGGAAACGTGTTTCCGGTAATCCATATCCAGGAGCCGATAATTTCGATTTCGACACCTTGCAGAAAAATGATCCTGTCGAGCATTTCCTTGATTTCTTCGGAAACTTGCTGCTCATATTCCTTCCGGCCTTCTGAGAATTCTGCATTCCCGTTGATCAGCTTTTTGGAAAGCCGCTCGTAATGGTCGTTCAGCATCTGCATCAGATGGGTGTCGCCACCTTTGTCGGGGTGGTACATGAAAGCCAGGCGCCGGTATTCCTTCCGCAGTTCATCCAGCGTTTTAACGTGTTCGAAAAATTTCATTTGATTTGACCGATGCCCTTCGGATTTTTTTCGGCATGTGGCTCGCCAGTTAATTTTGAGCCAACTGCCCATTGAGCAGACCGGATTCATGTCAATGGGCGAATGTCAGGTTTTAACGGAGACCGAAGACTGAAGTTAAAAGGTGACCGAGCGCGAAGCGATGGTTAGGAATTGCTTGTTTCTGAAAATCGAATCCCTTGACTTTTCCGGGATGCGGAAATAAATTCGGGGCAAAATTGAGTGAGAGTAAACCCACTATGAGTGATGAATGATGAGTTATGAATGAACAAGAGAAAGAGGCTTTTCGACTCTTTGAATTTTGGAGTTGTTCCGGTTAATTCCTGTAACAACTCAGGTATGATGCGTATTCGAAGTTGACCAGTTTCTGATCCAAAGATTCGGCTGCTCCTTCGAAATACAGTGAATTCAGATACTCTACGAAGGCTTCGTAAACGGAAGTGTTGTCCTGATCTTGACGGGCTGATTTTGATGTGTAAGTTCTCATACGATAGTTTTTAAAGATTGTATGCCCGTTTTTGTGGGGATGGGTCGAAATACACAAGGAGGAACTGGAATACCGGACCCCGAGAACTCGGGGGA
>JBBSBP010000355.1:0-1504 GCA_038251165.1 Bacteroidales bacterium
CCAGGTTTCCTTGTTTCCCCACATACCCGCGCCCAATTCGCCATAATCTTCAATTATACAAACCATTTTTTCGTCAAACGAAATACCGTTTTCGGAATATTGGAGTGAAACAATTGCGGCGGAATAATTAAAGGCGTATCCGGGAATCATCTGTGCCGATAGTTGCCGGTATTTTGCAGCCAGATCAGCCAGGGGTTTGGTTTCGGTGATTTGTACATTGCGTGCATGTGGATGCGCAAAAGGCACAGCGACCTGAACAGCAAATTGCTCCGGACTTAAAAATGGCATCACCAGCATTCCGTTGTAATTGCTTCCGGTTGGAAACATACCGCCGATCAGGTCGCGGGTAGGGCAACGTTGCATATCGTAAAACCGGGTATCCGGTAGCCAGCAGATTCCGGATTTTTCGTCAGGGCTGCTTACTTTCATATACAATTTTGCTTCAATAGAGTTGGCCGGGCCTCCGCTTGTGTTTGGATCCACTCGGGTTATGCCTCCGGTAATTTTCCAGTTTGCCGGAACCAGAAGCGAAAAGGCATGTTCATTTGGTTCAGTTTGAATATGGAAAACCATTGCAGGTTTAGTTTGTGCCTCACTATTTTTTAATGCCGAATTGTCGGAATTATCTTTGTTTCCTGACGCACAACCCAAAAGCGAAAGTAAAAAAGTGAGGATCAAACCTGTGTTTTTCATAACTGATTTTTGTTTTATTAACCTGAACTAAAATCAGCACAAATGTAATATCGAAAATGTAAATACCTTATAATTAACACCCTACAATAACTTTCAGGGTACCCTACAAAAACACTCAGTGGTTGAGGGGGGATAGTTAATGGGGAAATAGTTAATGGAAAATAGTTAGGGGCTGCTTTAAAATCAGCCATTCTTTTACAATTTTATATTTCGGTGCGCTGCACCTTTTGTTTTATGCGGTTTGCTAATGGCTATAACTATTTCGCCACTCTGTGGCTGTATAAAAGGTGCAGCGCACCGAAATATTTATAGAAAATCTTCAAGGTGTCCCCGCTAAGGTGCAGCGCACCGAAACATTTAGTGTACGCATTTTATTGATTTCGATTAATAATCCTTTCATTTATCCAACCAGATATCAATGGAATGTATTGATAAACAATTAAGTAATATCTTTTCGGCAACGTCTATTTAATTGTTAACGGGAAATGGTTAATGGATAAAAAATTAATTGGAATACTAAAAAATGGAGGTTGGATACTGATTAAAAAAGATGGGGCTGTCTTATAGTAGAGCTATGAAATTGGTAAGATTATCCTCGTGTGAAAGATCCATCTTTTTTCGTATCCGCGTGCGGGCTACTTCCAGGCTTTTAAAAGTCTGGCCGGTTAGCGATGCTATTTCGCGGGTATTCATATCCAGTCGCAGGAAAGTACAAAGCCTGCGTTCGGTAGGGGATAGGTCCGGGAATTTCTCAAGCAAGCGGTTCTGAAACCCCGGATGTACATCATTAAACTGGACTTCAAACTCTTTC
>JBBSBP010000356.1:0-1503 GCA_038251165.1 Bacteroidales bacterium
AGCCGATGAACGGAATTGTCGGTAAGGAGTTTCACCGCATTTCAGGCAATACGCTTTCCGGTCTGATGGCCAGTAATAAATGTTTGTACCTTTTTTAATACTGCAAGAACATTTGGAACATGTTGAATTAAACTTGGCAGTAATCATTCGTGGATCGTTTTTGTAAGTCATGATTTTTGAATTTATTGGATGAAATTATTTTGATTGGCATATCTGGATTCAACTTTTTCGGATCCCCAGAAGTCACGGATTTCTTCCAGCGATTTTAACTTGCCATTTTTCTTGTGGTATTCGCCTTTGTGCCAGTACCAGGCAGATTTCTGATGGCTGAACATGAATCCCTGCGATTTTAAGGTTGTTCGCACTGCAAACGTGTTTCCGGTGATCCAGATCCAGGAGCCGATCATTTCAATGTCAATTCCCTTGAGAAACAGGATACGGTCGAGCATATCCCGGATTTCTTCGGAAACCTGCATTTCGTATTCTTTCCGGCCTTCAGTGAATTCAGGATTTCCTTTGATCAGCTTTTCTGAAAGTCGTTCATACTGATCATTGAGTACCTGCATCAAATGAGTGTCACCACCTTTGTCCGGGTGATAGATAAAAGCAAGGCGCCGGTATTCCTTTCGTAGTTCATCCAGCGTTTTAACATGTTCGAAAAATTTCATTTGATTTACCGCTGCCCGGCGGATTTTTTATGGCATCTGGCTCGCCTGTTAATTTTGAGCCAGTACCATTGAGCAGCGCGGATTCTTGTCAAGGGTAGTTTGGATAAACCGCATAAAAACCCCTTGACTTTTCCGGGATGCGATCAATAACTTCGGGGCAAAATTGGAGGAGAGTAGAACCCACTTTGTAAATGAAATGGATTAGAGAATTTG
This sequence comes from Bacteroidales bacterium, assembly GCA_038251165.1. Lineage (GTDB taxonomy): Bacteria > Bacteroidota > Bacteroidia > Bacteroidales > Prolixibacteraceae > Aquipluma. The sequence continues at coordinate 882 of JBBSBP010000356.1, forward strand.
AAATTTGCATTTTGTTTTGCGACCAAAAAAAGGGGTTGCAAAACCCCTTTCATATTTTAATAATAATTGATGTGCTGATGGTGCTCCAGCTTCCACAATGGAGGAAGTGCGCTGACAATCTCGTTGTAACTTTCAGCCAGTTCGAACAGCCACGGACGTTCAAGAATGGCTCCTTCTTCATCCAGGTACGGACCAAGTGTCCAAAGCATTGCATTAAGTAACCGGTCTGTTGTTTGTAAATCTAATTCAAGCATAGTTTTAAATTTTATTGGTAAATGATTAAAAGTTTTGGAAGATCCATTGTTGAAAAGCCTGTTTCTGGGTTAAATCAGAATTCAGCCACAACTGGTGGATTTCACAAATGATTTCCCAGGCATGTTCATCCTGAGCAAAAAAGTCTTCATCGAAAACTTCAACTGTACCCAGTGAAGTATCTATTCTGCCACAGCTGTAATGCCCATTGATCCAGCTTTCGTTTAAAGAAACTTCCCCCGATCGGAGGAAGTTTTCTGCTGTTTTATTCGCTGCCATGATCAATCTTCATCAGGTTTCATGATAAAAATTGCCGGAGCCGGATCATCGAAATCCTGAGCCTGGATAACTGATTTGAGTGTTACCAGCC